>JBBKXK010000028.1:0-314891 GCA_037969435.1 Vicingaceae bacterium | reverse complement strand
GTTTATCAGGAGTTAATGTTTTCCCTAATCCAGCTAACAATGTGATTAATGTTAATTTAGGAGCTATTACTACAGCAGTTAATTTCACGTTAACATCTATTGATGGAAAAGTAGTTTATAAAGCTAAGAATGTAAATGATACTAAAACGGCTATTGATATTAGTAACAACTCAAAAGGAGTTTACTTCTTAAAAGTTGAAACTAACAACCAACAACAAATATTTAAAGTGATTAAACAATAAGATTAACACTTAAACCATAATAAAAAGCCCTGCTAACTTAGCAGGGCTTTTTATATTCTAACACCTATCATACAAACATCATCAAGCTGTTCTAGATCATCTTTCCAATTTTCAAAAGCATCGTCAACTAAGTGTTTTTGTTCTTCCATAGTTTTATCTTGAATAGATAGCAATAAGCTTTTTAGGTTACTTGTTTTAAATTTTTTCCCTTTTTCACCACCAAATTGATCAGCATAGCCATCACTAAAAATATAAAAGGTATCACCTTTTTGTAGTTCAAGAGTATGGGTTGTGTAAGGTTCTGGGTTATCGAATTTTCCGATAGGTTGTTTGTTGGCTTTTATTTCACTTAGTTGATTTTTGCTAATTATCCATAACGGGTTATGTGCACCAGCGTACTTTAATACTGTGGACTGATTACTGTTAACTGATAAACTACATAAAGCGATATCCATTCCATCTTTGACTTTGTCTTCACTTTTTTCAAATTCTGAGACAACTATCTCACGAGTTTTATTTAATATTTCCCCTGGATCGGTTAATCCAAATTCTCTAACAGCTCTATTTAACCCATAGTTACAAACCACACTTACCATAGCTCCTGGTACCCCATGGCCTGTGCAATCGGCTGCAGCGAATAAAACTAATGAAGGGTGTTGGGAGTTGGGAGTTGGGTTCTTATCACTTTGTTCTGTCTCAATATTATCTATAGTTTCTAACCAATAAAAATCTCCAGCAACAATATCTTTAGGTTTGTATAAAATAAAGCTTTCTTCTAAATGTTCTTTAACTTTTTTCTGAGGAGGGAGAATTGCATTTTGTATTCTTTTAGCATAGGTTATAGAATCCTCTACTTCTTTATTTTTTACTTCTAATAATATTTTTTGATCCGCAATAGTTTCTTTGTCACGCTTTTGTTTTTTGTAGCGATTAAAAAAGTATAGTGTATTTATGATTAATAGAAAGGCAATAACACTAAATACTATTAATTGCATACGTTCGCTCTTTTTTGCAACAATAGCTTCTTGTTTTTGTTTTTCTATTTCTAACTCTTTTTTTTCTGTTTGATATTTAGTTTCTAATTCTTGAATGGATTGTTGTTGGTCAAGTTTGAAAATAGAATCTTTTACATTAATTAATTTTTCAAGAGTTAACATAGCCGAAGTATTGTTTCCTGTGTTTTTATAAGCAACAGCCATATATTCGTAAGCTCGCGGTAAATCTTTAAGATAACCGTTATCCTCCCACCATGAAACAGCAAATTCTATAGGAGGAATTGCTTTTTCATAATTTTTTTGATTGATTAATATTTGTCCTTTAATAAATGTTGCATAAATAAGAGCGGCTGTTACGTTGTGTTTTTTTGAAATTAAAATAGCTTCATCTAATAACTCAAGAGCATTAATAGTATCATTTAGTTCTAATTTTAATTCTGCAAGATTGTTTAAAGATATAGGAATTAATTCCCAAGCATCAGCTTTTCGTTTTATTTTAAGTGCATCTTCATGGTATTTTATAGCTTCTTGAAGATTTATATTTTGCACAACAACTCCATAAGACATTAAATAAGTTGCTTTTTCTAATGGGTCTGCTGTTGCAGGGTGATATTTTATACTCTCCTTAATATACTTTATAGAAAGATCTATGTTTTGATTCCAAAAATAGAACGTCCCCATTCCGAAATTTGCTTTAGCAATATTTAGAGAATCGTTAAGTTTTTCGGCAACTTTTATCGCTATTAATAGATGTTTAATTCTTTTATCACCAATATTACCAGCCATTTTACTTTCTAAAAAATGGAGTGTTAATATTAAGGTGTCATTTTTTAAATCATTAGCGATATTCCAAGCTTCAGTAATCCATTTATTATACTTGCTACTATCATTATGGTTTAGTTTTAGTAATGAGTAATAGATATCAAATTTTTTGCGGTTAGAATTGGTTTTGTTAAGCACTTCAACTAAAGAATCTGAAACAGTTTGTTGTGTTGAATTACCTTTTAACTCATTGCTTTGACTAAAAGTAATGAGTGGGAGTATAAATAATAATATGAAAACTAAATTCTTAATAAAGTAAAGATAATGTAATTTGTAGAATTTATTCTATCCAAATCTCTTTTACAATTTTATTCGGGATGGTGTTGGTTAAAAATTCAACCGTACATTTTTTAGGTAAACGAACTTTAGGGTTGTAAGTTAATTTTAACTCTCTTGGTTCCATTCTGGGTATTTCTAAAGCAGGTATGTCAAGGGTAAAACCTTCACAACTAAAAGTTACTGCAAATATTTTTAAAGGAGCATCCCCATTATTAATAAATTTTAATTGTATTTCGGTTTGTCCAGCAGCTAAATTAATGATACTATCTTTAAATGTTAAAAGTGGTAATTTTTCAATTTCGCTACCATCCATTGCTACTTGGTTGGTATCATCAGCTTGTATGGCAATAATTTCTATTTTACGTTCAAAAGCAGCCCCTGGGCTGTAAACCGAGTTTCGTTTATCTTTTACATCGTCACTAATGTTTTTAATAGATTGGTATTCACCAAAAGGTACTTTAATAAACTCTAGTTTAGCTCCATTTTCGGCAGTTCCATTAATGTAAGGTTGCAATATGCCATTGTTATATTTACCCAAATAATTAATTAAACTAGATACTCTACGCAAGGTTAAGTTTACGTTGTAATCCGATTTAGATAAAGGACTTGCGAATCCTTTAACAGTTAGCGTAACGGTTTTTCCAGCTTCTAATTCTTTTAATAATAATGGAGAAAACAATTCTAAATCCTTTACCCCTTTATCAATGTGTTCGCTAAACAAATCTTCAATTTCTAAAAGAGCATCTTCTTTTTCATCGCCTTTTAATCCTTGCGAAAATTCTCTTTTGTACTCATTGTAAAGCCTTGTGTAATCTTTGTAAGTTTCATCATAACTTAGTTTTGTTAGGGTGTCTGTTGTGCGAGGGTTTGGCTGATCGTTATGGAAATAAAGCCTTACTGGTAAATAGCGATTTAATTCCTCTAATGTCGTGTATAATGGTTTTATTGTGTCTGGTATTTCATACACCCAAATATCATTACAACAAGTTTCTCCTTTTTTGGTATGTGAGCCAATTCGGTTAGAAGTAATTAAAGCAGTATTATTTCTAATGTTGTAATAAAAATCATTGGTACTCGTATTAATTGGGAACCCTGCATTTTCTGGTTCTCCAAAAGTATTCATGTCTGTTTTAGATTTAAAAACATCAAACCCACCTAAGCCATAATGCCAATTAGAACTAAAGTAAAGTGAGCTGTCTTTTTGGTAGTAAAATGGGGTAATTTCATCTTCTATAGTGTTGATGGATTCTCCTGCATTAGCTGGAGCCATAAAATCACCTTGGTTGTTTTTTCGAGCATACCAAATGTCTAATTGTCCTTTACCACCTTCACGATTAGAAGAAAAAAATAAAATTTCTTGACCATCAACTTCTGCAATAGACGGTTGAGTAGAGTTATAGCCTTCTACATTTACATTTTTAACTTCATAAGGTGTTTCCCAATTTCCTTCGCTGTATTTTATAGCGTAAATTTTACAGTTAAAGGTTTTATCGCAACGGGTATAATAAAAAATATCACCTTTGGTATTTAAGCACCCATTGGCAATGTGGTAATTAGGTTCGTTTATTTTTTTATCTAGCTTGTCATCATTTTGCCAAACATTACCGTGCTTACTTCCTTTAAAAAGCCTAACTAAATATAAAGAAGTATCTACAACAACATTATTGTCTTCCATTTTTTCATCTCTTAATGAAGAAAAAATAACGGTAGAATCATCTAGTAAAGTGCCTCCTAACTCGCTGCTATAAGTATTAATCGATTCTCCCATGTTTTTAATGTCTAAGGGAATAGAATCTCTCCTGATGTTAATGGCTTCTTCACAAGATTTAATCTCATTCATTATTTTAAGGTAGTGATAACCCTTTCTATCTCTTGCAAAATAACGTTTAGCGCTTTTAAATGATTTTTTAGCATCAGCATAATTGCCATTGTATTTTTGCATGGTAGCATACCAAAATGGAGCTAGTGGATAATCTTTACCTCTATCCTTTTTATAGATATAGTAGTATTTAGATTCAGCTTTTGCGTAATCGTTGTATTTTCTTAACGATTCAGCATATTTAAAAGCAATGTCTAAATAGGTGGAGTCAATGTCTAACGCTTTTTCATACCACAAAGAAGCACCATAATAATCTCCATATTTTTCAATCAGTTCATCACCAACCTTAACTAGTTGTTTTTGGGTTTGAGCTTGTAGTTGAAAGTTAAAAGTTAAAAGTAAGAAAGTAGCTACTATAAAAAGTTTTGTAGGTAAAGAAAGCTGCCTTAAATTAGGCAGCATAACTTTCAATCTTAAGCATGTAACTTTAAAACTCATATATAATCTGGACAAGCTTTATATCTTTTAATTTCTGGTTTGTATCTGCTAATAATATAAATTACAGAAAACTCAAAACCACCTCTATTATTACTTGCAACACTTAACGAAGAAAGGTTCAAATCATAACTAATTCCAAAATGGAAATCAGCATAATCTAAACCAACATTAAAGTAAGTAGCATCAGAATTTCTGTACCATATACCTCCATAAATTGCTTTGTAGTTGCCATTATTTAGGTGGTATTTTCCTTGTCCACCAAAAATAATTTCTTTGTAATTGTGTTGTTTTTGGAATAGAATATTGGGCAAAACATCAACTTTATCGCTTACAGCAAACAAAGCATTGGCGTGTAAAGTAATTCGTTGGTGTAATGGGATATCTGCATTAAAAAATGTTTGCTGTGGCTTAACAATGTTGTGCATTGCAAAACCAGCTCCTACTTCTTTTCGTTGTGCAATTTGGTAGTTCCAAGTTACACCACCGTGTAAATTAAAATACGTGCCTCCATTGTTGGCAAAGGTTTCGCCATTGCCAATGTTAGCATCGTAAAAACTACCGTTGTATTGGTTGTCAAACTTTAAATTGGTGTAGTTAATACTTCGCTGGGTAAAGGTTGGTTGAGCTCCAAAACTTATGCTTTGTGTAGAATCACTTAATCGAATCGTATAAGTTCCTCCTAAACCAACTTGTAAGGTGCTAAAGTCCGAATCTCCAGCTTTGTCGTTATAAACTGAAAGGCCAACACCAATAGGAGTATTAAAAACTCGGTTGGCATCTGCACTTAATCCAAAAGTAGAATAGGGTGTTGTTACTGAACTCCATTGTGTTCGCTGATTTGCAACAAAACGAAAGTCTCCCTTAAATGCTCCAATCAACCCAGGGTTTAAGTTTAAAGGGGAATTATAAAATTGAGAAAAGTGAATGTCTTGAGCTTGTAATGAGTTGAAAGTAGAAAGTGAAAAGTAGAAAGTGAAAAGTAGAAAACAGTTAAGTACGCTTAATTTATAAGCATTTTTGTTATAAATATATTTATGAATATCGACTTTCAACTTTATAAACTTTTAACTATCGTATTACTGTTACATTTCCTTTCTTAAAGTATTCTTGACCGTCAATGCAGGTTATTGTTAAATAATAAACAAATACTCCTGGGTCAACTAATGCACCTTTAAAAGAGCCATCCCATCCTTTGCTTTGTTTGTCTGTTTCAAATACTAACTCTCCCCAGCGGTCATAAATTTTAAGCACCATTTTTTCTACATTTCTACCTCTAACAAACAATACATCATTTTCGTTATCACCATTTGGTGTAAAAGCATTTGGTATAAAAACATCAGGCTCTCCACAATTAACTTCAAAAGCATAAATGGTAATTGTTTTAGAGTATTGACACCCACTTCCATCTTCAGTTAAAATAACAGTGTAGGTTGTTACAGATGGTACAGTAGGTGTAGCAAAAGGATTCGGTATAGTCGGATTGTCAAGGGTAAAAGGAGGAATCCATTGATAGGTAAATCCAGTATTTGGAGTAACATGCAGTTGAGAACCACCACCACCAAATAAAGAATCTGGGTCTGCCCAAATATTAATATTACTTGGGTTAAATCCTGAAGGAACTACTTGAGCTGTATCTGTAGCGGTACATCCAAAAGAGTTAGTAGCAACTACAGTGTAAGTTGTAGTAGTAGTTGGATTAACAATTGGGTTTGCAGTATTTGCACCACTAATTATTTGAGATGATGGTGTCCAGCTATACGTTAAGGGGTAGTTAGATAGGTTGGTTAGATTAATCCCAACAGGGTCACCTAAGCAGGTGCCTGTGTCGTGAGCAATAATGTTAAATCCAACATAATTAACTAAAAAACTATCAATAGCAGTACACGGACCATTGGTTGCCATTACATAATACCACGTGGTATCGTTTACCGTAACAAATAAACTGGAATCATTTAAACTTGGATTTAAAGTATCTCCAAATTGATTGTTACTAGACCAAATAATATTGGTAGCTCCTCCAGTAGTGTTAACAAAAAGAGTAGCAGTATCACAAGTAGTAATGGTAGTTCCTCCAGAAATTGTAATTGGTGGTGCAACTGTTATCGTTTGAAAAGCCGTATCAACGGTATTACAAATAGAATCTGTAATTAATAAACTTACATTATAAGTTCCAGGTGTTGTATAGGTTTTAATTGGGTTTAAAATCTGTGAAGTGGTATCTCCGCCACCAAAATCCCAAAGATAGGTATCACTTTGTCCACTTGAATTTGTGAATGTAACTGTTAAAGGAGCGCAACCTTGAAAGTTATCTACGCTAAATTTTGCTTTAGGAACTATTTCAAAATCAAATTTAAAAATACCATTGTTACAACCAGTACTGTTGTTTACTTGCGACCAAGCTCCAGCTGTTGTTGGAAAATCATTATTATTCCAACAACCTGCACAAACAGATTGGTAAACAATACCATTTTTATCAAAACGGCTGGTACCACCATCTACATGTTCTTGACTTTGGTTTCCTCCGAAATAAGTCCCAAACAATAAGGATTGAGCATCTCTTTCAATCACAATTAAGTAAAAGTTAAAACCATCTCCAGATCCAGTTTGTGGTGCATTTGGAGTTGTGGGCATACCAGTTAATTGGCTACCATTTAATATGTTTCCTCCCCAACCAGACACGTAAACATTTTGACACCTGTCAACCAAAAATGCTGATGGTGAAAACTGAGAGTTTATGTTTCCATTTCCAAAAACAGTGGAGTAATCGATGGTAGTTAAATTGTTATCAATACGTTGTACAAATTGCCCACTATTTGGATTGTTAAAAGGAGCATTAATAATAGGGAAAGCACCCTTAGTTTGACCAATTGTATAAACACTTCCAAATCTATCAATATCTATAAAATAACACTGGTCGTAAAGATTTGTTCCCATGTAGGTGGCTGCTAGTATAGATGAACCATTACTGCTAATTTTTACAATATAACCATCAGCTTTACCTCCTTGAAAAGTAGGGGTGATACTACCAACTGTTGCTGGAAAATCTAATGAGGTTGTGCCTCCACATACAAAAACATTGTTACTGGAATCTACTTTTAATGAAAACCCTGCATCGGCATCTGTTCCTCCTAAATAAGTACTCCATTGCAAGGCGGTTAAACTAGGGTTAAATTTAAACACTACAGCATCTTGGTGGCCATCTAAAGTATTATCAAAACCATTTAATATTGGGAAATCTACGGATTTTGTGGAAGAAGCAATGTAGCAGTTTCCAGCAGAATCTAATGTGATTTCACCACGGTATTGATCTCCATAATTATTCATTAATGAATCGTAATCAAGAGCAGCATTACCTGTTAATATTGCTTTATGGTTAATACCATCATTACCTGAACCACCAATGTAGGTGCTTCCCATAAGGCTTGTTCCTGATGCATTAAATTTAGCTACATAAATGTCTGTGCCATTATTAAAAGTAGTACCGTTGTTAGGGAAATTAGAATAAACGCCACCATTAAATGAGGTGTCATAGGCATTTACGGTGACCGGAAAATTTAATGAACTGGTAACTCCATACAAAAATAACTCATTGTTTTCGTTTGCAATGATACTATGAACAGTTTCTGCAGCAGACCCACCAATGTAGGTAGAGTAAATTAAATTAGTTCCAGTAGAATCATATCTTGTTATTACAACATCGGTAATTCCTGGTGAAGGGGACCCATTAAAAGTTGTGTCAAAAGCCCCTAATGTAGTAGGGTACCCAACATTAAAAGCAGTACCTCCAGCAAATAAACTCCCATCATAACCATAGGTGGCCGTCATACCAAAATTATCAGAAAATGAACCTGAGTAACTTGCAAATATTAGAACTGGGTCAATAATTAAAGGATAATCTTTTTTATATCCTTTTAGGATTTTAAATGATACCACATTGTTTTTTAAAACAAATTCAGAAGGTACTTCAGTTTTTACCCCTTTAATAATTTGGTAGGTATAAGGCTTTTGTTCAATCATTTCATTGACAGAAGTTAAAATGTGTAAATTGCCATTTTCATCAATAGATAATTTATCAGTTCCTTCGTATTGAAATTGAACATCTTTAACTTTTCCGCCAGGATTAACAATTACATCGTATTTTAGTTTGTCACCCAAGGAATATATGGTTAAATCGATGTTGTTATAAAGGTTATTGTAATGAATAAGTTGGTATGATTTCACATTACTTTGCCAGCTATCTGCATTTTTACCCAAATAATAATTAGAATATTCAGAAAATTCATTTTTACTTGCGATCGTTTTGTTTGGGTTAGCATTTACAAAATTAATTCTGTAAGCATGAAATTTTAATTTTTCGTGCGCATATTCATTTTTAAAGTCGTGAAATTTATATTGATCTGAATTGTAGAAGTTATAAGTAAAAGCGTCCTTTTCTACAAATAAAGCCCCATTGCCAATGTTAGCTTTATATAGGAAAGGCTCTTTCCATTGGCCTTTGTTTTCGGTAAATCGAATGCCTGTATTGTTTCCGTAAATAAAAGTAGAAACAAAAAGGAGTAAAATGGTTAAGTGTTTCATGTTTAGTTTATTGTATAGTAACGTAAATTTACAGATAATAGATTGCTTTACAAAAACTAATGATTGTTATTAATCATTAAAAAAATCTTGTAGGATTTATTTATTGTCATTACATTTGACATCTATTTAGAATGAATCTAAATAAAAGATGATAGATATTTTAATTGCAAATAACAACCAAATTGCTGGAGAGGGTATAAAAACAATCCTCCAGTCAAAGATGGGTAACCGTGTTTTGGGTATTGTTAATTCTATCGAAGAATTAAAAAAACAATCGTCACGTTATTTTCCTGATATAGTTGTGATTGATTATGCTGCTGATTCTTTTGGTGTTGATACTGTAAAAGAAATTAAGCGTATATATAAAGACACTAAAATTTTAGCAATTACCGATTCATTACCAAAATCTACTGTACATGCGGCTTTAAAAAATGGAGTAGATAGTTATTTACTTTCTGATTGTGATAAGCCAGAAATTATGGAGGCCATTGCTGATACTTATGCAGGTAAACAGTTTTATTGCGGGGTGGTAATTGATATTTTGTCTGAGCATAATGAATCAGAAGAAAATGGTTGTTCAGGTATTTCTCTTTCTGAAAGAGAAATAGAAATTATTAAATTAATTTCTGATGGTTCTACCAATAAAGAAATTGCAGATCAACTTTTTTTGAGTACACATACTGTAAATACTCACCGTAAAAATATTATGCAAAAGTTAGGAATCAAAAATACTGCTGGCATAGTAATTTACGCAGTTAAAGAGAATATCATTAAAACTTAATTTTTCTTTTTTTGTAAAATACCCTTTTTGTGGTATTGTCAATTTTTCTTTCAGATTCTATTTTTGTCTCGTTATTTATAATGAGTCTAAATAAAAATAAGAAATAGAAAGATGAAGAAAATAGGATTAAGTTTTACAGGGATTTTAATGGGAGGTTTTTTATCAGCCCAAGTTGTTAGTACGGATACAACAACAAATGCACCTTTAAATTCAGCACAAAATATATTATCAGGTAATGGAGCAAAGCAAATTACGATTGGAGGGTATGGCCAAATTGATTATAACCAACCTTTAAATGATACCGCTAGTGCAAATGGTAATATGGATGTACATAGAATGGTGATTTTTATGGGTTATAAGTTTAATGATAGGGTTCAGTTTGTAACTGAAATTGAGCTAGAGCATGTACAGGAGGTTTATGTTGAGCAGGCTTTTATTAATTATAAAATTAATAATCCAATTAATTTTAGAGCCGGATTAATGTTAATTCCAATGGGAATTATTAATGAATATCATGAACCAACGACATTTAATGGGGTTGAAAGACCAAATATTGATGGACAAATTGTACCCACAACTTGGAGAGAAATGGGGGCTGGATTTGCAGGTAATATAGATAAGTTGGCTTTAAAATATCAAGCTTACGTGGTAAATGGATTTTTGAGTTATGATGGAGCAGGTTTATTAAGAGGGAGCGATGGTTTTAGAAAAGGAAGACAAAAAGGAGCAGAGTCTACTTTTAGTAGTCCAAATTTCTCTACAAAAGTAGATTATTATGGTATTAATGGTTTAAAAATAGGTGCTGCAGGTTACTTTGGCAATACTCAATCTAAAATGTTTAATGGTTTGTTGGATGCAGATACGACTGGGGCTTTAGCTAGAGCAGATTCATCGGTTGTTAATTTAACCATGTTTGGTTTGGATGTAAGGTATCAATACAGGGCTTTTGAAATGAGAGGTCAAGTGATAACTGCTTCAATTGCAAATGCTGGTGAGTACAATGCTTTTACTGGAAAAGATTTAGGTTCTGCTATGATGGGTTATTATGGAGAATTAGGGTATGATGTGTTAAGTATTATTAAGAAAGACGCGAAAGAAAAAGTTGTTCTTTTTGGTCGTTATGAGTTTTATGATACCCATTCAAAAACACCTACTGATACTAAAAAGAATGATTCTTACGCTCGAACAGAAATGACTTTTGGTGTAACATATAAGGTAAGTAATGGAGCAGCATTTAAAGCTGATTATCAAATATTAGATAATAATTCAAAAAATAATACACCTTCTAATATGATAAATTTAGGAGTAGGGGTTTGGTTTTAGTTAAATTACAATTAGTTAATTTTGCGGTCTGCCAATTTTATTTGGCAGACCATTTTACATTTTTAAATGAATAAATTTTTAGGAGTTATATTAATCGGGTGTTTATTTTTTTCTTTTGATTTACCAAAATCATCAGTTAAAAAAATAGATAAAGTATTAGCCGAACTATGGCCTGAAAAAAAGATAACTCAAACGCTTTTAAATACGTCTGATAGCAATGTTTATAAAATTAATGTTGAGACAAAACCCACGGCATATTTAATATTATCAAAAGCTCGGAGTAAAATAAGTGAGTTTGATTATATGGTAGTTTTTGATTCTAAATTAGCGATATTAAAAGTTAAGGTTTTAGTTTATAGAGAAGAATATGGTGGCGAAATAGGAAGCAATAGATGGCTTAAACAATTTATTGGAAAGTCTGAGCCTGAAGAAATGAAGTTTGGTTATGATATTCAAAATATATCTGGAGCAACAATTTCAGCTAGATCGATAACCGAAGATGTTAAAAACGTTACTCAGCAAATTAAGGATTTAAAAAGTAAAGGATCACTAAATTAGATGGAGCTACATGGTAAAATACACCAATTACCTAAACCTGCCAAACTCTTGGTGGGCTTTTTTCTTTTAACACTGAGCTTTGGTTATTATACCGGATTACGTTTTGTAAATGAAAACACAAACTCTACGGTTAACGGTATTGAAGAACATTACTTAGGTAATGAGATGGATGAAGATGCAAAAGAAATGAAGTTTAAGAAAAACGAGAAAGAAATAATCACTACTATTCATAATCACGTGATAAGTATGTCGCTTATATTTCTAGTTTTAGGATCCATTTTATTGATAACATCAATTCCTGTCAGACTTAAAAAGTTTCTAATAGTGGAACCTTTTATTTCAATTATATTAACTTTTGGAGGTATATGGTTGCTGTGGAGTGGAGTACTTTGGTTTAAGTATATTATTATCTTTTCAGGGATACTTTTAACTTTAACTTTTACCACTTCTGTATTGCTAATTCTATTCCAACTATTTAAAAAAAATAGTTGAGTTATACAGCACTGATATTTATTCTTCTATTAGATATCTTGGTTGCTTATTTGATTGGTAACTACCAAAAAGCCAACGGTTATTCATTTTACAAAGCTTTTATTGGAGCCATTATTGGTTTAATAGGATTAAGTTTATTGGCGATTAAAACTTTTGGTTAATGCACGTTTTTATTTTTAATGTCTTTCTGTTTCTCCCCATAAATGATAAACCGTCATCATAGTTTTGTCCTCACTTAACAATAGAAATCCAACTCTTTGCGTTGCATCATTGGTTCCAGAATTCACGAGAATCATTCCGTCAGTATCAAATTCATAAACGGTAAAATTGTTATCAATATACCTAGGAAAAATTTTAATAAATTCATCTACTATTTCATTTGGTGCAAATCCTGTAATACTTGGTTTGAACAAAAGTTTTCCATTTTCTTTCCAGGAGACTAATTTTTCAGTTTTATAATTTGTGCTGTTATGAAGATTCCATCCATTTTTTTTTGCAAAGGATAGAATGTCAGAAGGTTTATATGTCCCATTATCTCTTTTAAAGTCAACAATTTTATATCCATACCTTCCTTGAAAATCTCCTTCAGAATACACTTTGTTCTCAGAATCAAAGTCATCCCAAAAGTTGGCAGGATTAATTTTGTTACAGCTAGTAAAACCGAAAGTCAGTAATAATATAAACAGTAGATAAACTGGTTTCATAATTTGTCAAATGTTTGCAAACAACCGAATAAAGTGCACTTTATTCACCTTATATTTTAGTAAAAATAATTAAAATAAGGATTTAAAATTTATTAAGAATTCCGCTTTTTCAAAATTTGTTCAATATTTTCTAGTTTAAAATCTTAAACTTAAAAGTTTTATGGAATTTTTATGTTGTTGCATCTATCAAATAATTAAATTTGATAGTTATGGGAATTCAACTAAACTTTAAGTGCAGCGAATCTTGGGATAAAATGCCCAATACCGATAAAGGTAAATTCTGTGATAAGTGCACCAAAAATGTATTTGATTTAACCAATAAATCGGATACAGAAATAAAACAGATTTATACTGAAAACAAAGGGAAAATGTGTGGTAGAATTAAGCAGAGTCAGATAACTATGCCTTTTGTATCTCAGCATAAACAAATTTTAGCAAAATTTTGTGCGGCTTTATACTTAGTTTTTGGAGGATGGTTGTTTAAATCAGATATAGTTGCTCAAAATGTTGATAGAACAGAAGAAATAATTGAGCTAGGTGAAATAATTCAGATGAATACTATAAAAGGGAAAGTACTGGATGCAGAAACAGGAGAACCTTTAGTAGGTGTAAATATTCATATTGAGAGTAACAATGATTTGGTTGGAGCTACTACGGATGAAAATGGGATTTATACTATTTATTATGATAGTCATTCTGCAAATGATACTGTAGAAATTATATTTACTTATTTTGGATATACAAAAACAAAAGTAAAAAATGTTGTTTTAGGAGAAGGAGAGACTTTAGTAAATGACTTACTAATGAATTTAGATCAAGAAATTATTCTTATGGGTGATGTATGGATTGAAGAGCCACCTATTATTAATAAAGATCCAGAAAAACACGGAGAAACAATAATTAAAAGCGAAGAGATTAAACGTTCGCCTTATTAAGGCATTTAATTTATAGCCACTTTTTGTTTTTAAAGTAAAAAATCATACCAACAAATATTGCAATCATTAACGCCCAAACACCTAAATAACCATATTTCCATTTTAGTTCTGGCATTAATTCAAAGTTCATTCCGTAAACCCCGGCTATAAAGGTTAAGGGAATAAATATTGTGGCAATAATAGTAAGTACTTTCATTACTTCATTCATTTTATTGCTTACACCTGAAAGGTACAAGTCCATAATGTTGCCTAATAAATCCCGTTGTGTCTCTATGGTATCATTAAGTTGAATGATATGTTCGTAAACATCTCTTAAATAACGTTTCGTTCCTACTTTAAAAAGTTTGGTATCTTTCTCCAAAATAGAAATAGCCTCTCTTACTGGAAATATTGCTTTTCTAATATTTACTAATTCTTTTTTTCTTTTTTGAATTTTTTGTAGAGTTGCTGTTTCAGGATTTTTTAAAGCATCTTCTTCTAATTTTTCTGTGATGTCATCAAAATGATCTGTAACAACAAAATAATGATCTACAATGGTGTCAACTAATCTGTACAATAAGTAATCTGCTCCAGTTTTACGTAAATTACCCATGCTTGTACGTAACCTATCTCTAACTGAATCAAAAACATCGCCAGGTCTTTCTTGAAAACTAATTAACCAATTTTTACCTAAAATAAAGCTAATTTGCTCCGAAGTAATGGATCTTTTATCTTTTCCAATACCTAACATTTTTAAGGTTAAAAAGGTGTAATCATCAAATTCTTCTGCTTTTGGTCGGTGATGAGTATTTAAAACATCCTCTAACAATAAAGGGTGTAAATCAAAATGTTCTCCTAATTTAGCAATCATTTTAGTATCCTGTAATCCATCAATATTAATCCAAGTTGTTGTTTTTTTATCTTTTAAATGAAAACAGTCTTCAATATTTTTACAGATAGTTTCTGTAAACTCTGAATTGTCATAATCTATTACTGTAATTATAATTTTTTCAGTTTTTCTATTACCTACATGAACTAAACTTCCTGGAGGTAATCCAGTTTTATTTTTTATTAGCTTGGTTTCTTCACTCATTTTTTTGATGGTTTAGAATTTGAAGGCATATCATTTTTATACACTAAAGTTCTGTATGGAAAAGGTATTTCTATTCCTTCTGTTTCAAATCTTTTTTTAATAGCTAAATTAATATCACTGTGCATTTGTGCAGCATTAAAAGGATCTGTTGACCAAACATAAGCTCTTAAATTAACACTATAATCATCAAATTTTATTAAACGAACCCTAACCTGAGGGTCTTCTTTTTCTAATTCTTCGGATGTTCTAGCATCTATACAACTAGGATGTTTTAAAGCTTCTTCTTGTAAAATTTTCATGGCTAAGTCAACATCAGAATCATAGCTAATACCTATTTCTATAAACCTACAAATTTTACTGTCATGTATTGTATCGTTAATAATATTATCAGAACTAATTACTGAATTAGGAATGATGATTCGTTTATTCTCAAAGTTGTTAATAATCGTGTGGCGTAACGTAATATCTTGTACAATTCCGTAATCTAGAGCGCCAACCTTTATCATATCACCAACTCTAAAAGGTTTAAAAATGACAATAAAAATTCCACTAACAATATTAGAGAATGCTGCTTGAGCAGCAAAGCCAATAATAGCAACCAAAATACCTGCTCCTGCAAATAAAGTGACAGCTAAAGTTTTAAGTTTAGGCATTAAGGAAATTATTGCTCCTAGAGCAATTAACCAGATAATAAAAGATGCAGCATGTACAAAAAATTTATATCGAGTAGGGTCTATATCTAATTTTTCAGAAGCCGTAGCTACCGACTTGTTAATGAGCCACTTAACAAGTCGTGTTAATAGGTATGCACACAAGATAATTGTAAGTACGATCAGGATGGTTTCCCAATTAGAATTGATATTAAATTTTGCAAAATAATTCATGGTTTCAAAATACGAAATTCTTCAAAATTAATTATTAATTAGTATGATTATTTATTCAAATTAACTTTAAAATCAGGTGCTCCAACTAATTCGAATGTTGCTGAAGCAAATTTAATTTTACCATTAGTAGCCTCAACTTCTTTTAATATCTTTAGGAATAATTGGGTTTTTGTTGCTCTTCTTTTTTTATAACCTACCACATACCTTAATGTAAATTCAACCCAATTATCATTGGCAATTAATGATACCATCGCATCTGTTTGGGCTTCTTCGAGTTTGTATTTTTTCTGCAAAGCAGTCCAACTAGCTTTTGAGTTTTTTGTTAAATCTCCTGCGACTTCGTTTCCAACTCTAGTTAAAATTTCTTGAGTTTTATCGTAATCGCTACCATATTGGATTGGTATTTTAATCTCATCCCACAAAAAAGGAAACTCTCCAGAATAATTAAAAACAGGTTCTTTAAAAATAAAGCTATTGGCTACTAAAACAATTCTTCCGTTGTATAAATCGCCATCTACCCACTGACCTGTTTCCATTACTGTAGTTCTCAAAACACCAATGTCCATTACATCTCCTTTTATTCCGCCCAATTGAACTCTATCTCCAGTTTTATAAAAATTACCAAACATTATTGCTAACCAACCTGCAAAAGATGTAATTACCTCTTGTAAAGCGAATGCAATTCCAGCTCCAGCAACTCCTAAAGCAACTGTAAAGCCACCCAGTTTATTACTATAAATTATTGTAAGTAATAAAATGGTTAAAAAGTATCCTATAAAACTACTTAGCTTTTTTGCTTTATATCGGTGGTCATTGTCTTGGATTTTTGTAAAAAGTTTACGTTGTAAAATTTTTATAATTACCCATATAACAACAACCCCGATAAATAAAACAGCTAATTTTCCAAAGGTAGGGTCTTTAAAGAAGATGGTTATTTTTTCAATCATTTGGTTTCTCGTTTTTTACATTCACATTAAAGCTTGGTGCTTTGTAGTCTTTGTCTAAATAATTGGCAGGAATGGTTGTCATGTTTCCATCTCTTGCAGCTCTATAGTGAGGAGAAAGAATTTCAATGCCTCTTTCATTACACAAGTCTTGAATGTTTTGATGTAAATCAGAGTATATAACGGCTTGTTTATTCGCTTCTCTTACATAAGCGTTTATTTGGTAAGATACATAAAAATCATCTAAACTTGTTTGTAACACAAATGGTGTTGGGTCTTTTAATACTAAATCTGTTTTAAGAGCAGCATCAATTAATGTTGTTTTTACATCCCGCCAAGGAACATCATAGCCTAATGTAACGGTTGTGTGTATAATCAAGCCTTTTTCTGGAGCATCACTACTATAGTTAATAGTATGGCTGCTCATTACGGTAGAGTTTGGTATAGAAATAATTTCATTTTTGATAGTTCTTACACGAGTTACCAATAAAGATTTTTCTATTACATCTCCGGTTACATCTCCAATTTTAACCCTGTCGCCTATTTTAAATAAACGCATATAGGTTAATACTAATCCAGCAATTACGTTAGATAATGAACCTGCTGAACCAAACGTGAATAGGAACCCTAAAAATACCGATACTCCTTGAAATATTGGAGAATCACTTCCTGGTAAGTAAGGGAATATTACAATTACCATAAAAGCGAATACAATAACTTTTATAATTTGATAAGTTGGATTGGCCCAATCTGGATAAAAACCATTAAGTTGTAAGTTGCCTTTTTCAACTTCATTTTTTAAGAATAAAAGACCTCTAAAAACATATCTAAAAACAAATATGATAACCAATATAGTAATAAGGTTTGGGAGGTAATTCCATAAGCCTAGCCCTATTCTTTTAGCGGGATTTAAAATATACCCAAATAAAGTTTCTGCAAAATTTTGAGTCCAAGGGAATATTCCGAAGAGAATAGGTAAAGCAATATAGATGACTAATAAAATAATAAACCATTTTATTAATCTATTCAAGAACAAAAGTGCACTGACTTGTCTTTTAGCATCAAAAAGGGTGTAATTTTTAATTTTAATACCTTTAATTCTATTGTCCTCTTGATCTTCTATTTTTTTAGCAGTCCATTTAAATAGTTTTATAATGTAAAATATTAATCCTACTAAAATAATTAAGACCAAAATGGCCAAACTAATTTCCTTAAGTAGTGTTCCTAAGCTCGTCTCAGACCTATACTTGGTTACTGTATTACTAATAATTTCTTGATAATTTTTTGCTAATTCTCCTTTGGTTGTGTTATTCCATAAGGCATCGTTTTCAGATATACTCATGATAATAGATTCTCCTAAAATTATATCCACAGTACTTTCAGCATTATCTAGTAATAATTTTTCAGGAGTGAATTCATGATTTTTACTTAGCTTTTTAATTCGAGCACTTATGGCTTCAGCTCTATCTTTAGGAGAAAAACTACCGAACTTACTATATATTACAAAAAGAGTATCATTAAAAAAACCAAAGACAGGGTAGCCTTTAGCGGTTAAACGCATATTTTCAATTTGTGCTTTTTTGCTAGCAATACGTTCGGTCTCTTTATTATTTAGAGCTTGTAATTGCTTTTGTAATTCCTCTTTTTTTAGGTTGTCAGTTGTTTTTAGAGAGTTTATCTCATCTTCTAAAGCCGATTTTTTGATTGAATCCTGAATTCTTTGGTTTTCAATTTTAGTTATTTTTTTATTGTACTCTTCTAACATATATGTATTTAAAGAGTCTTTTTCTGAGGTAGCTGTATCTTGTTGTGCAAATGCTACAGGGCTAGTAAAAATCAAAGAAATTAATACTACTAAAAAGGTTATTTTTTTCATTTTTTTAATCAAAATTAATTGTTGGTTGTTTTATTTTTTGAAGTAACTACCCTCCAGGAGAAACCCAAACTTACAAAGTGGTCAAGAACATTGTTGTTTTTCCCAAAACCACCATATAAATCTAATTGAAGGTTAGTATTTACTAAATAATATAATCCAGTGTCCCATCTGTTTTCATAAGTTGAGCTATTAAAACTTCCATAATTTTCGACAAATGTTCCCGATTTATCAGAAAATGAATAACCTAAATTAAGCACATAAACTCCAATAGGTTTAGCATCATTTCCATTATAATTTATCCCTGTATTTAATAAAAAAGAAAATTTATTGCTTAAGTTTTTACTAGCAATCAACATTATTTTTGGGGCAACATAATCTGGATTATAAGCTTTAGCTAAAAAAGGTAACTTAAAAGTTAATTGAACTCCTAAATTTGGTAAAAAGTTTTCACTTTGATGCAAATTTATTCTTGTACCAATTGAAGTTAGACTTAGACCATTAGTAGTAAGTTCTTTTTTATTAAAAGAATAACTATCGTTTCTATATTCTAGTCCTGTATTTATTTCAAAACGGTCAGTAAGGCCTAATCTTAAAACTGTATTAGGAGCAAAGTAGCTAGAGCCAGTTTTACTAATGTCATTTGAACTACCACCAAAATCAAACCCAGTTTGGGTTTGAAATACACCTGCTCCAACAGCAAATGGACCAATGGCTTGACCTGGTCTTCCTGTTCTAATGGTCTCGTTAAATTGAGCTTTAATTAGATTACTTAATCCTAACACTAAGATTAAGAGGATTGTTTTTTTCATTCTATATTTTAGTGTGTTTACAAATTACTAAATAATATACGAAAATACAACTGTTATTGGTTTGAGGTAATTTTTAATGTGAAAATATTTTACTGATAATCAGGTGTTTAGGAGTTTCGTTTTTTCAAGTAAAAACTGGGGGTTATTTATTTGACAACAAGTTGACTTTCAGCAATCATATTTTTATAATGTTGGTAGCGTTCAATAATTTCGTTTACATAATCATATACAATGTAGCCTTTGCAATAACCATGTTTTACTACATCATCTTTGTAGTATTTCGATTCTGATTTGTGTAGTAAATAATAACCAACATCTTCCCAAAGCGCAGGGTTTTTATTGTATTTTTTTGCCAAATTTTGAGCATCAATAACATGTCCAGGGCCAACATTGTAAGATGCCAAAATAAACTTTGTTCGTTCTAAAGTGTCAGTCACACTTTCTTCCCAAATTTTGTTTAATCGCTTGATGTATTTGGTTCCTGCAATTATATTTGCTTCAGCAGATGAAGAGGTGTCAACACCGTATTTAGCACCCGTATTAGGCATAAATTGCATTAATCCAAAAGATTCTCCCCAACCAATTGCATTGTTGTTAAAATGAGATTCTTGGTAAATTAAAGAAGCTAATAATTCCCAGTCCCAATTTATTTTTGGTGCATGCTTTTTAATTAATTCATCATAAGGAGAAATAACACCACTCGTTAAGGTATAATAATCGTGATTAACTCTTTTATGATAACCTCTTTGGTTTTTAAAATATTTGGAGTAAAGCATTTTAAATTTTTTTGTTTTTCTAAACTCCTCTAACCAATTGTTAATAGATAAAGTTAAACTATCAGCATTTTTTCTTGTAGCCCAAGCAATTTTTTGGTCTGAACTAATGTGTAAATTAACATCAATGTTGGGGTATTGCCACTGGCTCACTAAAGCAATATTTTTATCTGCAATCGTATAATCAATCTCTTTGTTAGCTACTTGTTCTATTAATGTTTCCATAATAGTATCACCACTAACTGTTTTAATGGTGATAGTTGAACCTATTTCATTCGCTAAACTTTTTAAACGAGTGTGAAAAGAAGAGCCTTCGCGAACAGTAATCGTCTTGTTTGCTAAATCTATTTGAGAGCGTAACAAGCTTTTTTCAAGTTCCTTTTTTCTTAAATTTTTCCAATCATCAGGTTTTCGTTGAACAAGAACTTGCTTAGTAACAATAATAGGTTCGGTAAATGTTATTTCTTTTAGTCGTTCATTGGTGGCTGTTAAATTAGCTGCAACAATATCTCCTTTTCCTGTATTGAGATTAATAAATACACTGTCCATGTTTTTAATAGGAATAACCTCTAATTTTACTCCAATTTCTTCGGTATATTTTTTTAGCAATTCATATTCAAACCCCATAGGAGTACCTTTATAAATAAAATAACTGGTTGCACCATAATTGATTAACGCCTTTAATGTACCTTCTTTTTTTATAAGATTTAAATCTTTTTTAATGGGTTTAACTTTTGTTTCAGAAGTATCACATCCTAAAAAAAATAGAATAAAAAAGGAGCTAAATATGGTTGTAAAAAACTTATTCATATAAAACCTTGAAGGATTGTGTAAATTCTCTTTTGAGAGAAACTTTGTATTACTAATTTAGTCGCTTGATTATTTACGAGCAAAATAAGAAATAGTTTTAGTTTGAGATTTATTTTTAAAATATCAGTGGTAACACTTTTGCTAATTTTTGTTAGCTTAAACTTAACCGCAAGTTCTTTAAGTAAAGGGTTTGAAGCGTTACAAATTCACAATTATTTTAAAGCGAAAAAGCTATTTTATAAGGCCTTAAAAAAAGAACCAAGCGCTGCTGCTTATGGTTTAAGTGTAATTTATTCTCGGAATAATAATCCATTTTATCAGTTAGATTCTGCTTTGCTTTATGCTAAAATTTCTACAGAAGCTTATTGGATAAACACTTCAGAAAAAAAGAAATTAAAGTTAAAAGAGCTAGGAGTTGATACTGTTTCAGTTTGTAATCAACGGGAGTTGGTAGATGAATTGTGTTTTCAATCAGCTAAAACTATCCATACAATTATAGCTTACAATCATTTTATAAAAAATAATGATGGAGCAATTCAATTAGCAGATGCTATAAAAAATAGAGATGCAATTGCGTTTAACAATGCTAAAACAATAAATACATCATCTGCTTACAAATTGTTTTTAGAAACTTATCCAAATTCCGAACAACTTAATGAAGCTAAAGCACGATATGATAAACAGTTGTTTAAAGAATACACCATCAACAATACGGTTGAAAGTAATGTCCGTTTTTTACAAGAACAGCCAACTAGTTTTTATGTAGAAAAAGCACAAGAAAACGTATATGAATTGTCGACAGCCTCTAAAACTATTGAGTCATACCATAATTTTATAAAAAACTACCCGAATAATCCGGCTTTACCAAAAGCATGGCGAAATATTTATAATTTATCTACCCAAGTAAGAACACCAGAAAATATTCAATCATTTTTAGAAAATTATGCTGATTATCCTTTTAAGGATGAGCTACAAGAAGATTATATTTTAGCAAATGCTGTGTATTATAAAATTGAAACTAATAATAAGTGGGGTTTTGTTAATGAAGAGTTGCAAGTAGTTATTCCTTTAAAATATGATTGGGTAAGCGATTATTCTGAAGGAGCTGCTGCTGCGATGTTAAATGATAAGGTTGGTTACATTAACAAAAAAAATGACATCATTATTCCATTTGAGTATGATGAAGCTGAAAAGTTTGTTGGTGGATTGGCAATTGTTGGGAAAAATGAGAAATATGGAATTATTAATAGAACTGGAGAAATAATTGTTCCAATAATTTACGATGAAATTGGAGCAGTCAACAATCAATTTATCTCGATAGAACTTAATGGAAAATATGGTTTTATTGATAGGAAAGGGAATTTAAAAGTTGGATTAGAATATGAAACGGTTGGAGATTTTAATAATGGAATTGCTTATGTAAAGCAAAATGGACTGTTTGGTATTATAGATACTAACTTGTTCTACTTAATTAAACCAAAATACGAATGGATTGATAACTTGGAGAATGATTTTATAAGGGTAAGGGTAAACGGTTTGTATGGAGTAATTGATGCAACTGGAAACTATATTGTTGAGCCAGTTTATACCCAAATTTCGGAAGTTGAAAATGGATTTGCGATGGTTGTGAAGGATAATGTATATGGCTACGTTTATCCAAATGGAGTTGTTGGTATTAAAGTGACCATGATTTACCAAGAAGGAGCAATTAATTGGGGCTTGTTTAATAAAAAAGGTTATGCAAGAGTTATGACAGATGGAAAGTTTGGATTGATTGATACTATAGGAAATAAGTTTGTACCTGCTTTGTTTGAAGATATTGGAGAAATTAGTAATAATTTAATTGCGATAAAACGTAATGGAAAGTGGGGTTTTTGCGATTACGATACGAAGCTAAAAATACCCTACAACTTTCAATATGCTTCTGGTTTTGTTAATGATTTAAGTAGCGTTAAACGAGAAGATAAGTTTGGATTAATAGATAAAAGAGGCTCGTTTATTATAGAACCTCAATATGATGAGATAGAATGGTTTTATCAACAAAAATTATTAGTGAAACAAGATGATTTGTTTGGTTTAATTGATTTGAAAAACAACATTATCTTACCAATTAAGTACACTAAAATTGAGTTTTCTGAAGATAAAAAAATGTTGGTTTTGTACAACGAAAATGGATTTGAATATACTCCTGTAAAAACGGTTTTTGGTGAATGATTTAAAAACATATTTAACTCAAAAACTGAAAGAAGAGCTTCCGGGAAAAAATGCACACCTTGAAGCTGCTCCCTACCGAAAAGTAGCTTACGATACTTTAGATTATAATACCGTAAAAAAGAGCGGTGTTTTGATTCTCTTTTACTCAAAAAATAACGCTCCACACTTCGTTTTAATCCAACGGCCAATTTATGATGGAACCCATAGTGGACAGATTGCATTTCCTGGAGGGAAAGTAGAGGAAACGGATAGAGATATTATACATACTGCTTTAAGAGAAGCAAATGAAGAGGTTGGAGTTATTATGGAGGATGTTGAGGTAATTGGACAATTATCTGATGTGTATATACCGGTAAGTAATTTTTTGGTAACTCCCGTTGTTGGGTTTATTAATTATAAACCGAATTTTATTGCTGAAGTAAAAGAAGTAGCAGAAATTATAGAATTACAATTAAACCTGTTAACCGATCTTCAACAATTAAGCATAAATAAAATAAAGCTGAGTAATGGGTTAAAATTAGAAGTACCCACTTTTGAGTTTAACAAAAAAACTGTTTGGGGAGCAACAGCTTTAATGCTCAATGAATTGAGGTGGGTGTTGAGGGAAAGAGGATAGTTTTAACGTATTTTTTCACAGAAAAAGAATGGAATCACGTTCAATCCACTGAAATGGTGAAAGATTATAGGCAACAAAATATTTCTATTAAACTATAAAAAGGAATTGAAGAGGTGATATTACCGCTAAAGAACTTGAAGTTGGTTTATAAACAAAAGTAAAAAATGCTATATTATTTAATAAGTTTTGGTTTCTATTAAATTACCTCCACCATCATAAATTGATTCTTTTTGTAATATACCTTCCTCATTATATTCATAAAAGTGAGTGGTGATTAGTTTTCCAAATTCATAATATCCATCATTTCGAATAAGAGCTCCAGTTGTTTTAATGTTTTCCAAATTTGATTTGAACCATGAAAAATATCCATGTTGAACACCATTGCTATAGTTGTGAATAGATATTAATTGCCGATTAATGTTCCAAAATTTCCAACATCCGTCTCGTTTTCCGTTAATGTATTCTCCTTCCCAATAACTATTATTTACAGGAATTCCCTTAAAATTACCATTTCCATCTATTACCTTCAGTTTCCCTTTTTCATTCCAATGCTTTAACATAAACCCACCAGATCCTTGAATAGTATCTCTAAATAATACAAAAAGGCTACTACCATCAGGATAAAATGTAAAAAGAGTATCATTATCACATGGCCAGTTATTACACCAGTTAGTTTTAGAATATTTCTTTCCATTTATGTATGAAATAGATAATCCATGTTTTTTGTCATTTGTATAAGTGCTTTTGTTTTGAATGACTCCTAAAGAATCTGTTTCTATCCATATTCCTTCTTTTTTACCACTTACTGTATCCCCTTTCAGTATTATTTGTCCATTATATTTGATTATAGTGCAATTTTGGGAACTACAAATAGAAAAAATGCTAATCATTAAAATTATTAGAATGAATTTTTTTTTCATTATCTTATGATTGTGTTTTACTCAAAATCTTTATACAACAAGTACTTTTTTCGGGTTGCTTTAAATTTTGTTAACCCTGGTTGCCAAGAACTAATAATTTCTTCCTCTGTTTTTCCAGCTTTAATCTGTTGTTGCAGTTTATCGGTGCCAGCTAATAAATTAAACATCTCGGTAAAAAAACCTTCTTTTGTTGGAAAGTTCGTATAAATATCTATCAACCAAAATAGGTTTAATGCACTTTTGCCTTTCATGTATTCTTCGCCAAATATTGATAAATTATAACCATGACAAAGTTCTCCAACTAATTTTGGAGATTTTGCACCAGCCATGCTTTTTGGTGTAAATGAATAACGGTCTGAGTTAATTTTTGGATGTCCCAAAACTTGAAAAGGTAAATCGGTTCCTCTACCAACACTAATTGGAGTTCCCTCAAACAAGCAAAGTGATGGGTAAAGGTAAATGGATGACATGTTAGGTAAATTTGGCGATGGTTTTATGGGCAACTCGTAGTAATAATTATGGTCATAGTTTTTCATTTTAACTACAGAGATATTACATTTTACTTTGTTTGCCAACCAACCTTCTCCATTTACCATTTGAGCGTATTCGCCTATGGTCATTCCGTGTACCAAAGGTACTGGGTGCATACCAACAAAAGATTTGAATTTTTCTTCTAAAATTGGACCGTCAATAAAGTGTCCGTTAGGGTTTGGTCGGTCTAAAATTATTAACTCTTTATTGCTTTCTGCGCAAGCTTCCATAACGTAACTCATGGTAGAAATGTAAGTGTAAAAACGTGCACCAACATCTTGTATGTCAAAAATTAAAACATCTAAATCTGCTAATTGTTCGGGTGTTGGTTTTTTGTTTTTTCCATAAAGTGAAATTATTGGTACTCCAGTTTTTTCATCCAGATTAGAGTTTACTTTTTCGCCTGCATCAGCATCTCCTCTAAATCCATGCTCAGGGCTAAACACTTTTACCACATTTACTTTTAAACTCAATAAAGAATCAACCAAATGAGTATTTTTAATCATTGAGGTATGATTGGCAATTATCCCAACCTTTTTGCTAGTAAGCTTGTGTAGGTAAATTACGGTGCTTTCAGAACCAACTTCAATAGGTAGGAGAATTGGTGCTTCGGTAATAACAACTTGAGTTGCTGTTTCTTGTTTTTCAGTTTGGGCAGTGCATTTAACGCAAAACACAAGGATAAACGTAATATTGATTAGAGTGCTAAATTTCATATGATACAAATTACTACTTTTGTTAGCCAACAACCAAATGTAAGTTAGTAAAATTGAATCTCGAATATTTCATATCAAAAAATATCATTAAAGGAGACGGTCAATCTAAAAAGTTTACAAGGCCAATCATTCGAATTTCAATTATTGCAATTGCTTTAGGGTTAATTGTTATGATAGTTGCGTTGAGTATTGTTGGTGGTTTTCAGCGAGAAATAAGAAACAAAGTAATTGGTTTCGGAAGTCATATTCAAGTTACGAGTTACGATTCTCAAAACACCTATGAATCGAGTCCTATTGATAAAAATCAAGAATTTTATTCCACTTTAGCAAATAAGGAAGGGATTAAACACATTCAAATTTTCGCAACCAAAGCTGGAATTATAAAAACCAAAGAAGAAATTTATGGTGTAGTGGTTAAAGGTATTTCTAGCGATTTCGATTGGACTTTTTTTAAAGAGAAAATTGTAGAAGGGGAATCGTTTTTAGTGGATGATTCATTAACACAAAACAATATTTTATTATCACAACACATTGCTACTAAAATGAAGCTTAAAGTTGGTGATAAAATGTTTTTATATTTTATCCAAGAAAACGGACAATTACGACCGAAAGATTTTATTGTAAAAGGTATTTATCAAACCGGATTGGAGCAATTTGATAACATTTATGTAATTGCCGACATTGCTCATATCCAAAAAAGAAATGGCTGGAGTAATAACCAAGTAAGTGGTTTTGAAGTGTTGATTGATAATTATGAAGACTTAGATAGAATGGGTAAATATGTTTATGAAAACATTGGACCTGAATTATACTCGTCTACTATTAAAGACCAAAACCCAGATATTTTTAATTGGTTGAGTTTACAAGATTACAATGTGAATGTAATTATCATTTTAATGTTATTAGTGGCAGTAATTAATATAATATCTGCTTTACTAATTTTAATATTAGAGCGAACAAATATGATTGGAATTTTAAAGGCATTAGGAATGCCCAATTGGAATGTCCGTAAAATATTTATGTACAATGCAGTTTATCTTATCGTTAAAGGATTAATTTGGGGAAATGTTATTGGAATAGCTATTTGTTTATTGCAGCAGCAATTTGGATTTTTAACTTTACCTGAAGAATCTTACTATATTTCTGAAGTACCTATTCAACTTAATTTTGTTAATATATTACTGCTTAATGTAGGTACTTTGGGAGTTTGTGTGCTTATGCTAATCATCCCTTCTTATGTAATTACAAAAATTTCTCCTGTAAAGGCAATTCAGTTCGATTAAACTTGTTGGTATTTATTACCTTTGCTAAAATTTTATTTTAAAGTATGCAGTATTATAATAATGTTCTAGAAACGATAGGTGATACACCTCTTATCAAAATCAATAAAATGTGTAAAGATGTGAAAGCTTTAGTGTTGGCTAAAGTTGAAACAACTAACCCTGGTAATTCTGTAAAAGATAGAATGGCTTTGCAAATGATTGATGATGCTGAGGCTGATGGTAGATTAAAACCAGGAGGAACAATTATTGAAGGTACTTCAGGTAATACAGGAATGGGTTTAGCTTTAGTTGCAATTATTAGAGGGTATAAACTGGTTTGTGTATTAAGTGATAAGCAGAGTAAAGAAAAAATGGATATTTTAAGAGCTGTTGGTGCAGATGTTCATGTTTGTCCTACCAATGTATCTCCAGAAGATCCTCGTTCTTATTATTCAGTTTCTAAAAGATTAGCTACAGAAATTCCAAATTCGTGGTACGTTAACCAATACGATAATCCATCTAACGCAAAAGCACATTATTTAAGTACAGGACCAGAAATTTGGAAACAAACAGAAGGAAAAATCACTCATTTTGTAGTTGGTGTTGGTACGGGGGGTACAGTTTCTGGTGTAGGTAAATATTTAAAAGAACAAAATCCAAATATTAAAATTTGGGGAATAGATACTTATGGTTCGGTATTTAAAAAGTACCACGAAACAGGCATTTTTGATGAAAATGAAATTTATCCATACATCACTGAAGGTATTGGAGAAGATATTTTACCTAAAAATGTAGATTTTAGCATCATAGATAAATTTGAAAAAGTTACCGATAAAGATGCTGCTGTTTATCAAAGAAAATTAGCAAAAGAAGAAGGTATTTTTGTAGGGAATTCTGCTGGTTCGGCAATTAAAGGGATATTACAACTTAAAGATGAGTTGAAAGAAGATGACGTGGTAGTTGTACTTTTTCATGATCATGGAAGTAGATATGTAGGTAAAATGTTTAACGATGATTGGATGCGTGACAGAGGGTTTTTAGATGAAGAAAAGGCAACTGCTTTAGATTTAATTAAAGATCATGCAGGTAAACATTTAGTAACTGTATCACCTGATAATCCTGTTTCTCAAGCAATTTTATTAATGAACCAATACAGTATTTCTCAAATTCCAGTTGTTGGAGATGAAGGTTTTGTTGGTTCATTAACCGATAATCATTTGTTTGCGAAGCTTTGTGAAAACCCAGAGCTAAAAGAATTACCGGTTAAAAACATCATGCAAGCGGCATTTCCAATAGTTGCTGAAACAACAACAATAGCAAATATTTCAAAGAAATTTCAAGAAGGAGCAAAAGCGGTTATTGTAAATTATGATAATGATAAACACCACATCATTACACAACAAGATATGATTAAAGCTATTGCTTAATGAGTTTATCCAATACTCCTCAACCGCCATATTATGCAGTTATTTTTTCTTCAATAAAGAAGAATAGCGATATAGCATATAATGAAATGGCAGTAAAAATGGAAGAATTGGCAAAACAACAACCAGGGTTTTTAGGGGTTGAAAGTGCAAGAGAAGAAATAGGGATTACGGTTTCTTATTGGGAAAGTTTAGAAGCAATACAGCTATGGAAACATAATGTTTCTCATTTGGAAGCTCAAACTAAAGGTAAATCAGATTGGTATAAAGCTTACCAAGTAAGGATAGCTAAAGTAGAAAGGGCTTACAAATTTTAAGTTAAAGTACTTTTGTAACCTTCTTGAAGGTAAATCGTAAAAATCTCTATCACACTAAACTTTTATGTTATGAGCACTTTAACTGTTGAGGCAACAACACTTGTTGCAAAGGAGGAAATTTCTCTGTTAAAATTCCCTAAAGAAGATATTTTAATTTCTAACGAAGAGAAAAAAGATCGACAGGCAAAATTAGAAAGGGCTTTAAAATTAGGCAATGCCTATCATGGGAAAGTAAAAATTATGTTTGAAGATATTGAAGGGTTGAAAGCAGTAGAAACTACTATTTGGGGAGTTACAGATAAAAATATTTTACTAAAGCGGGATGTGTTAGTTCCTGTTAATCGAATTAGAGAAATAAAATTTTAAGAAAAAAATATTTTAGAGTTTGAAACCGAAACTGTTTATGTTTCGGTTTTTTTATTTTAAGAATGCAATTATGTCTGCAAGATGTTCTTTTAACTATTATTAAAATACCTATTTTTGGATTCCTATTTAGAATTAAAGTTAGCGTAAATGAGATTTTTTAAGAAATATTTATTGTTGTCAATCATTGCGTTTCTTGCAATTACAACAAGTGTAAAAGCTCAATTAGAATTTCCAGAAGATAAAGTAAGTTGGAAGTTTAGTATTGAACAAGACGGTTGTGATGCCTATGTGGTAGGTAAAATTACTTGTGTAGAGCATTGGCATGTTTATGCTGCTAATTTACCAGAAGGGTCTTTTTTATTACCAACAGAAATAGTTCCTGCAAAATCTCCAAACTATAAAGTTATAGGGAAAGTTATAGAACCTAAACCAGAGTTTTATCATGATAAGGCGGCTGATGAAGACATTTATCAGCATTCCAAAACCTTTACGATGAAACGTAAAATTAAAATTACAAGTGAAAAAGATTTTACGTTAAAAGGAAGGTTTTCTTTTCAAACTTGTGATGAATCTCATTGTTTACCGCCTTTTGATGCAGAATTTACATTACAAGTAAAGGGCTGTGGAGATGGAAAAGTTGAGGTAGTTGAAGAAAATGTAACGTTTGTTGTAGATTCTGCATCAGAAGAATTAATTAATGATACGATGATTGAAGAAACTTCTGATAATGTAAATGAAGAAGTTGCTGAGGAAGTTGTAGAAAATACAACAGAAGACAGTGCTACAAAAAATAAGTCTATTTGGACTATTTTCTTTTTAGCTTTTGGTAGTGGTTTGGCTGCATTACTTACTCCATGTGTGTTCCCTATGATTCCAATGACAGTTAGTTTCTTTACTAAGCAGAGTAAATCAAAGTCTCAAGGCATAAGAAATGCAATTTTTTATGGAGCATCAATTATAGTGATTTATGTTATTTTAGGTTCTGTAGTAACGCTTTTTGTTCCGCCAGATGTTATTAATGAACTATCTACTGGTGTTGGAATGAACATCTTTTTCTTCATTTTATTAGTTGTCTTTGCGATTTCGTTTATGGGTGCTTTTGAAATTACTTTGCCGAGTTCATGGGTAAATAAAGCAGATAAAGGAGCAGATAAAGGTGGTTTTTTGGGAATATTTTTTATGGCATTGGTATTAGCATTAGTTTCATTTTCTTGTACAGGACCAATTGTTGGAACTTTATTAGTTGAAGCAGCAACAGTTGGAGGAATAGTACCTGTTATTGGAATGCTAGGATTTTCATTAGCATTGGCATTGCCATTTGCATTGTTTGCAGCTTTCCCTGGATGGTTAAACTCGTTACCAAAATCTGGTGGTTGGTTAACATCTGTAAAAGTATTTTTAGGGTTTTTAGAATTGGCATTAGCATTCAAATTTTTATCAAACGCAGACTTAGTGGTACAAGGTCATTATTTAGAACGTGAAATGTTCTTAGCAATATGGATTGGAATTTTTGGAGTGTTAGCAATGTATTTATTTGGGTTTATCCGATTACCTCATGATGGACCTACTGGAAATCTATCAGTTGGTAGAGTTTTGTTAGGTATAACAACTGTAATATTTGTTGTTTATATAATACCTGGTTTATGGGGAGCACCATTAAAGTTAATTAGTGGTTTTCCGCCACCAATGTCTTATAGCGAATCTCCTCATGGAGTAGGCGGATCTGGCAACGGAAGTAATAGCTCTGTTCCTGCACATGGACCAGAAGGAACGCATTTAGGAGCTCAAAGCTTATATTTATTTCATGATTTAGAGGAAGGTTTGGCTTATGCAAAAAAAGTAGGAAAACCAGCATTTTTAGACTTTACAGGTTGGGCATGTGTAAATTGTCGTAAAATGGAAGAGAATGTTTGGGGAGAACCTGGAGTTTTAGAAATTATGAGAGATGAAGTAGTAATTATTTCATTGTATGTAGATGAGAAAGCTGAATTGCCAAAGGAGGAGCAGATTGAAGTAGAGTTTGCACCTGGTAAAACAAGAATGCTTAAAACTGTAGGAAACAAATGGAGTTATTATCAAACTAAAAATTACCAAATTAATACTCAACCATATTATCGTATGCTTGGTCCAAATGGAGAAGATTTAAGTAATGGTTCCGCAGATTATGAGCACCATGGTAACAAAGATGATTTTAAGGCTTGGTTAGATGAAGGTTTAAAGCTTTATAAAGCTGCTAAATAATTAGTGGTTAAGCTTTGATAATAAAACATAAGTAATCATTAAAGCAATTACTGCAATTAAAACAATGTAAGTGCCTTTAAAAAGTGTTTTACTTCTTTTTCTATCTAAATAAAACTGGTAGCCAATTATTATTACAAACCCAATTATAAAAATTAAAGCAAATATTTTTTGTCCTGAAGAAAACATAATTAGTGTTTAAAGTGGACAAAAATACGCCCAAAATTTTTACTGTCTTTATCTATTCGGTGATATTTGTTTTTGATGTTTGGCTGCTGTAAAAAGCGAATGACTTTCTTTTTTAATTGTCCGGATCCTTTACCAGGGATTATCTCAACCAATTTTATTTTACAAGAAATAGCTTCCTCAATAATATCATTTAAGGCCTTGTCAATTAAAGTTGTTTTGTTGTAAATATCGTGAAGATCGAGCTTAAGTTTGCTCATAGATCAAAGATTATCCAGCAGAAGATTCAGTAACTGTCCACTCTTTATCTTGTTTTTTCATGCTAACATTTATAGCAATTTTATCGGTGTTTCTAAAGGTAGCTTTAATAGTAACTTCATCACCGTTAAAAGTTAAAATTTCAAATACAAAATAACTATCTAAACTGCCTTTATAAATACTTCTAAATGTTTCAATTTCTTGTGGAGTCATTACTTTAACTCGTTTGTTGAACTTAAAAACAATTAAATTGTCAGGAATTTTATCATCGTTAATAATAATAATAGGAGTTTCTCCAGAAGTTTCTGCTTCACTAAAGTACTTGTTTAAAGCATGAAGATCTAAAGTTTTTTGAATAACAATATTGATATCTCTAGAGCTTTGAGCAGAAAATATCGTTGGTAACAATAAGGCTAATATTATAATTGATTTTCTCATAACTTTTGTATTACACATCAGTTGTCAAATATACGTAAAAAATTAAATTTTGGTTACTTAATTTTCAATCTTCAATTGTGTAACTAGAATTATTTTTTTAGTTAACTTTATAAAAATTAAATTTTTAAGTTATGAAATACAATAAATTATTTTTAATTCTTGGATTATTATCATTGCTATTTATTAATAGTTGTAAGAAAGATAACGAAACAGTTATTGATAATTCTACAGTATCAGTTAAAGATAATGGAGCTGCAGAAAATTTATTTGCAGACATAAAACGAGTGGTTGAGGAGGCTGCAAACGATGAAGGACAAACTGCAAGAGGTGAAAAATCAGGGTCTTATACCTTTGGTAATTGTGCAACAGTAACTATTAATCCAGCTTGGGTTGATACTACTTGGCCAAAAACAATGGAAATAGATTTTGGGGCTACAAATTGTACAGGAACTTATGGTATTAATAGAAGAGGAAAACTAGTTGTTACTTTAACTGACAGGTATAGAAACCTAGGAAGTACTTTAACAGTTCAGCCTCAAAATTATTATATAAATGATAATAAAGTAGAAGGTACTAAAACCTTAACTAATTTAGGTCAAAACGCTAATGGAAATTTAGAGTTTAAAGTAGATGTTGTGAATGGTTTAATTACTTATACCGACAATTCAACAATAACATGGGCTTCAAGTAGAATTAATGAATGGATTGCTGGAGATTCTACTTCTTTGTTTACACATGGTTTAGCTGGTATTTGTGATGATGTTTATATGATTACAGGTTCTGCAAATGGAGTAAATAGAAAAGGATTAAGTTATACTGTTACCATAACGTCTCCATTAAGAAAAGAAGTATGTTGTAGATGGTTAGTAAGTGGTACATTAGATTTAGTTCCAAATGGATTTGCTACTAGAACAGTTGATTTTGGAACAGGAAACTGTGATAACGATGCAACAATAACAATTAATGGGAATACATACAATGTCCAAATGTATTGATGTAAAAAGTTTGTTTTATAATAAAAAGGGGGCTAATATAGTTCCCTTTTTTTATTTGCTCTATAGAATGAATTACCTTTAGTGGATTAAATAAGCCATTGATGTAATAAAACAGTTAATGTTAAATCAACATAAATATATTTGTGTTAAATGAAAAAACTAAATAAATGAAATATATAGGATTTTTGATATTGATTTTAGCCAGTTTAAATGGCTTTAATCAAAACAATAAATATAAATTTTATGTTGATTTAAACAAGGTAAGTAGTGATTTATTACAAGTTACATTAGAAACACCTGAAATAAAATCTGATAAAATTATATACAACATGCCTAAAATTATACCTGGCACGTATCGTATTTATGATTTTGGACAATATGCAATGGATTTTGAAGCGTTTGATAAGGATGGTAGGAGTTTGAGTGTAACAACTTTGGATAAAAACAGATGGGAAATAAGTAATGCAAAAACTTTAGCCAAAATTACTTATTGGATAGAGGATACTTGGGACTCTAATGTGGAAGAGATGGTGTTTGAACCGGCAGGAACTAATTTCGAAAAAGGAAATAACTTTATATTAAACAATCATGGATTTTTTGGCTATTTTGATGATATGAAATTTGCTAAATATGAAGTAAACGTTACTCGTCCAGCCGATTTTTATGGAGCAACTGGATTGTCGACAATAACAACTACAGGTAACACAGATCAATTTACTACTGACAATTATATGGATTTGGTTGATTCTCCAATTATGTATAATGTGCCAGATACAGTTTTAATTAAAGTAGGTGATACAGATGTTTTAATTTCTGTTTATTCTAAAAATAAAACAGCATCGGCTAAAGAGATAGCGAAGGACATCAAAGAAATTTTAGAATTACAAAAGGATTATTTAGGTGGAACTTTACCCGTAGATAAGTATGCTTTTCTTATTTATTTGTATGCTGGTGCTAGTGGTTCTGGAGGGAGTGGAGCTTTAGAGCATTCTTATTCATCAGTATATTATTTGCCAGAAATGCCCGCTAAACAACTCTCTGAATTTATAGTTAGAGTAGCAGCACATGAATTTTTTCACATAGTAACTCCGTTAAATATTCACTCTCAAGAAATAGGAGATTTTGATTACATTAATCCAAAGATGTCAAAGCATTTGTGGATGTATGAAGGGGTTACGGAGTATTTTGCTGGGCATGTTCAGGTTTATGGTGGAATGCAAACAGCAGCTGCATATCTCAAAGTGATTGAAGAAAAAATGAGAGGAGCAAGTGGTTATAAAGATAATTTACCTTTTACTGAAATGAGTTTAGGTTGTTTGGATGAACATGAAAGCCAATATGGAAATGTTTACCAAAAAGGAGCATTAATTGGAATGTGTATAGATATTTTATTGAGAGATTATTCGAATGGTGAGACAGGGTTAAAAGATATGATGAATAAATTGTCCCAAACTTATGGTAAGGATAAATCATTCAATGATGCAGAGTTGTTTAGTAAAATTTCAGAACTTTCATCACCAGAAATAACAACTTTTTTTAGTAAATACATTGAAGGAAAAAATGAACTTCCATTTGAAGAGTTATTAGCTAAAGTAGGTGTTGTGTTTAAAAAAGATGTAGTGGTAAAAGAAATAAATTTAGGAGGTATATTACTTAATTTCAATCCAGAAACGCAACGTTTATATGTTGCAGAAACTGGCAATATGAATGAGTTCGGGAAAGAATTAGGTTATCAAAATAATGATGAGTTAATTGCAATAAATGGTGTTGAATTAGATGTAGATAATGTTCAAGACCAAATTGAAAAATTTAAAAAGAATACAAAAGAAGGCGATAAGGTTGAAATATTAGTAGCAAGAAAAAATAAAGATTCATTCAAAAATCAAAAATTAAAAGCGAAAGCAATATTAGTTGCTACACCTAAAAAATTTTTAGTTGAGTTTAATAATGAGGCTACAGAAAAACAACTAAAGCTTAGGGCAGCTTGGTTAGGAGCAAATAAATAGAAGTTTATTTTGAGTAAAAAATCAATATACTGGATTTCTCAAATTATAGGATGGTTCTTATATGTTCTAACCATTGGTGTTTTTAATGTTTTAACTGGGAATCAATTAAGTGGAGAGTTGATTTATAGTTTATTATCTATTTATATTATTGTACTTTCAATTGCGCATTTATTTCGGTCATTAATTGTTAAACTAAACTGGTTTAGTTTAAGTATTGTGCGTTTAATTCCAAGAATATTAATCGCAACTTTTATAATTGGTGTAATTATTTATTTCTTAAAATCTATCGTTGTAGAAATTATAATTGTTCAAAACCAATATGAGTTTAGTTTGTCGGAAGCGTTTCCAGCAATTATAAGTTGGGCTTTACTTTATTTGATATGGTCTTTACTATATTTTTTATTCCATTTTTTTAATAATTATAAAAAAGAAGAAATTAAAAACTTAACGTGGCAAGCCGCAAAAAATGAGATTGAGTTAAATAAATTGAAATCACAATTAAACCCACATTTTGTATTTAACTCAATGAATAGTATTAGAGCATTGGTGGATGAAGATCCAGCTTTAGCAAAAAACGCAATCACGCAATTATCGAATGTGCTGAGAAACTCATTGTTAATGGGCTCTAAAAAATTAATTCCTTTGGGTGATGAAATGAAATTAGTAAACGATTATTTAGGATTGGAAAAAACTAGGTTTGAAGAGCGATTAACCATTATTAGAAAAATAGGAGTAGAAACGGAAACTTTTTTAGTGCCACCGTTAATGGTACAAACAATTGTAGAAAATGGAATAAAACATGGAACATCTCGTTTGCCAGAAGGGGGAACTATTGAAATAACAACTTCAATAATCAATAATAAATTAGAAATTCTTATTTACAATAGTGGTTATTATGATAAAGAATTAAAATCAGAAACTGGTTTTGGGTTGGTCAATACTATTCAAAGGCTAGAGTTGTTGTTTGGCAATGCTGCAAGCTTTGAAATTATTAATGAAAATAATAAAGTAAAATCTAAGTTATCGATACCAAAGCAAACGATACTATAAAACTGAAAGCTTATGAGAGCAATTATTGTTGATGATGAAAGATTAGCCCGAAAAGAATTAAGAAACTTGTTAGGAGAATTTCCTCAAGTTGAAATTATTGAGGAATGTGATAATGCCGAAACAGCAATTACATTAGTTGATGAATTAAAGCCAGATGTAATTTTTTTAGATATACACATGCCGGGTAAAGATGGCTTTGGAGTGTTAGAAGAGTTAGATTATATGCCCCATGTAATTTTTATTACTGCTTACGATGAGTATGCCATTAAAGCTTTTGAGGTAAATGCATTAGATTATATTTTAAAGCCTATTCAGCCAGAAAGGTTAAAAGAAGCAATTAATAAAGTTACTGTTCAGGAGTTAGATAAAATTTCTGATTCTGATAAGTTGGGTTTAAATAACCTTGTTTTTGTAAAAGACGGTGAAAAATGTTGGTTTGTAAAGCTAGAGAATGTTCCTATGTTTGAATCAGAAGGTAATTATGTGAGAGTTTATTTTGATAATCATAAACCATTAATACTAAAATCACTCAATAACTTGGCAAATAAGTTAGATGAGAATGTGTTTTTCAGAGCAAATCGTAAGTTTATTATTAATTTAAATTGGGTGGAAAATATTGAAAGTTGGTTTAACGGAGGTTTAATGGTAAAACTTAAAAATGGTGAAAAAATCGAAATATCAAGAAGACAAGCTAGTAAACTTAAAGACATGAAGAGTCTTTAATCTTTTCATCTATCGTAATCACCATTTTGTCTTTAAATAAATGTACTACGTATAAAAAAAGAATGAAGGTGTTGATATAATTCTGATATTGATGTTCTAATTCAATAAAAAATGGAAAAAATTAGAATAGAATCAACAGGAGTATCACCAGAAGTTATTTTTGATTATGATAACAATAATTTCTCTATTAGAGGAAGATCGGTTGTTACAGAAGTAGATAGTTTTTATGCTCCTTTAATTAATTGGTTAGATCAAGCTGAAGGAAAAATTGATAAACGACTTGATTTTGTATTTGATTTAGAATATTTTAATATTTTCTCATCTAAAAGAATTTTATTTATATTATATAAGCTTAGAGACCTTAGGGTAGCAGGTGCAGATATTAATGTTATTTGGCATTTTTCTATGGAAGATGATGAGATGAAGGAAGTAGGAGAAGACTTTGCTTGCATGGTAAATCTGCCTTTCGAGTTTATTAGCAACACCATCTACGCTTAATTAATTTAACTCTCAGTATTTTTTGTAAATTATATTGCTCATTTTTGCAGTGCCTTACTGTAAGGGCATTTTATTTATAATTTTTAAAATATTATTCATGAAAAATATATCTTTAATATTAAATGTAATTTTAACTATAGCTGTAATAGTGCTCTTTTACTTACACTTTTCAGGTAAAAATACAGTTGCGAAAGGCGATGATGCTCTTCCTGAAGAAGTTGTTACAGAAGAAACCATAGTTGAAGAAATTGAATCTAAAGTGGGCTATATAAATGTAGATTCTCTTCAAAAAAATTATAAATTTTATGCCGACTTAATCAATAAATTAAAAGGAAGAGAAAGTAAGTATGAAAGAGAATTATCTCAAAAATCTGCAGCTTTTGAGAAAAAAGTAATGGAATTTCAGAAAAAAGCTCAAACTATGACTCAGTTTGAGGGGCAAACAAGACAAAAAGAATTAGCAGATGAAGAACAAAGTTTATATAAACTTAGAGATGATTTTGCTGTAAAATTCCAAAACGAAGAAGCAAAATTGAATGATGAATTTCAAAAAGATGTAAAAGATTATATCAAAAAATTTAATGAAGAAAAAGATTATAATATTATCATAGGTGCATCTAGTATCGGTAACGTAGTGTTGTATTATAATGAAGGAATTAATATTTCTAATGCTGTTATTAAAGGCTTAAATGACCAGTATAACAATAAAAATGCACCTGCAACTAAGTCTAAATAATGTTAATTGCAAAAGAAAAAGAAAAATCTAATATTGCCGAGTATATTCTGTATATGTGGCAAGTAGAGGATATTATTCGATTTAATAATTTCGATTTATCTCAAATTACTACAACTATCATAGATAAATTTGATGCAACAAGTGAAGTTAAGTATGAGATGAAGTTTTGGTATCAAAATTTGATTGAATCTATGATGAAAGAAGGGATTTCAGATAAAGGCCATCTTAAAGTTACCAATAAACATATTGAAGAATTAAATAATTTACATAATTCATTATTAACTACCATACAAGACTTAGAATATCAGCAAGTTTATATGTTGGCAAAAGATAACATTAATAATTTTATTATTAAATCTGGTGGAGAAGCTAGAAATGAGGTGCATGCCTGCTTAACAGGGCTTTATGGCTTTTTAATGTTGCGTTTAAAACGTGCAGAAATCAACGATTCAACTAAAGAAGCAATGAATTCATTTAGTAAATTATTAGCCACTTTAACTGACCGTTATAACAAGTTGTTAAAAGGAGAATTAAAATTTCCAAAAGAAAAAAGCAACTAAAAACAATAAAAAATAGTCTTATACGTAGTATATTTGTTTATTATACACTGATTTTGAAAAAGTTAGTACTAATTATATTATTGTTTACTTGGGTTGTTAAGGCTCAGGCTAACTGTGCTACAGGCGTGGTTCCAACCCCTGTGGTCGATAGTATTACGGTAGATATAGCAGGTAATGTTACTATTTGTTGGCAACCAGTTTTAGACCCAGACATTGTTTCCTATAAAATATTTATGGTAAATCCTTTTACCAATGCAAACGATAGTATCAATATTGTTGGCTCAGGCACTAATTGTTTTACTCTTCCTGCTGGAATGAACCCTTCTGATATTCAATCGATGCAATTAGGAGTTGTTGCTGTAGATGTTTGTAATAATTTGAGTGCTGTTGGCTCCAACTACCACAACACAATGTTTTTACAAAATACAGTTGATATTTGTGCTGCAAGCATTGGTTTAAGCTGGAATGCTTATGATGATTTTACTTCTGGAATCAATGTATTGTATCAAATATATGTAAGTCAAAATGCTGGGGCTTATATTTTAGCAGGAACTTCTCCAACAACCAATTATACTTATTCAGGAATTGTAAATGGAGTAACTTATGATTTTTATGTAAGAGCTGTAGAAAATTTTGGTGCAGGACCTTTTAGTTCTTCTTCTAACGATATTAATATTAATACAGTGACGTTCTTAAAAGATCCTGCGTTTAATTATTTATATACAGCAACAGTGGTTAGTGAAGCACAAATTGACATTCAATTCTATGTTGATACAGCTGCTGATATTAGATCTTATATTGTTAAACGTTCAACAAGCGCAACAGGTGTTTTTACTGATATTGCTACAATACCTGCTTTTGCTGGTATGAACCCATTAATTTCTTATTCTGATTACGAAGTTGAAACTACGGAAAGACCGTATTTCTATAAAGTTGAAACTATTAATAAATGTGGCGATTTAAAATTTACTTCAAACATTGGTAGAACAATTTGGGTAAAAGTTGTGGGAGATAAATCAACTACTACAGATACGCTAACAATAACCCAATATGAAGATTGGGCAGGTGGGGTTCAAAAATATGATATTTACAGAGCTTTAGGTGGTATTTGGGAATCAACTCCAATCGCAACTATATCTTCATTTGTTGATACGGCTATTTTTATTGATAACATAGGTCAAGTAGATGAAGGAGACGGTGAATTTTGTTATAAAGTAATAGCGACTGAAAATCCATTTGCCCATGTTGGCGGTTTGCCAGAAGCTACAAGTACTTCTAATGAAACTTGTGTAGTTCACGAGCCATTGTTATATGTGCCGAATGCATTTGACCCATTAGGGATTTACAATACTACATTTAAACCTGTGTTAACTTTTGCTGATCCGTTATCTTATTCTTTACAGATTTATAACAAGTGGGGACAAAAAATATTTGAAACTAATGATCCTAATGTGGGTTGGAATGGACAATTTGAAAACTCTGGTGAAATGTGTCAGTTAGATAGTTATGTGTATGCTATACAGTTCCAATCTGCTAATGGCGATGAATACAAAAAAAGAGGAGTAGTTACTTTACTTCATTAAAAATTACTCTGTGCGGGTGAGCATAACAAGTAGCTTTGTTCTCTCTACAAAAACCTAATAAAGTCAACCCTAATTCTTTTGCAAAATCTACCGCTAAGCTAGATGGCGCTGAAACTGCAGCTAAAATTGGAATTTTTGCAGCAAATACTTTCGATACAATTTCATAAGATATTCTACCACTTACCGTAATGCATTTTGCTTCATTCAGTAAGTTGTTGTTAATTAAATAACCAATTACTTTATCTACAGCATTGTGCCTTCCAATATCTTCCATGGTGCAAAGTAATTCGTCAGTTAAGGTGAATGCTGCTGCTGCATGAGAGCCTCCAGAAAGGTGAAAAGTAGCTTGTTCTTTTTTCATTAAAACAAACATTTTATATAAAGTAGTTACATCAAGCTGACTTTTTTCATCTATTTTGCAAGAAGTATCAATATCTTCTAATTCAGTTTTACCACAAATACCACAAGAGGAAGAAGATAAAAAACTTCTACTGTTTGAATAACCTGTTCTGAGTAAATTTTCATCCACATTAATGTTTGCTTCAGTAATTACTTTTTCTTTATTCTCATTAATATCAATAACTAATGGACTAGGGTTTCTATAAATATCTTCTGAATAAAGTAACCCTGCAATTAACTCTTGATCATTGCCAGGAGTTCGCATAGTAATTGTAAAAGGTTTGTTGTTAATGCTAATTTGTAATGCTTGTTCAACGGTTAACTCGTCATTAACAGCTGTAATTTTGTTGTTATACTTTTTTCCTTGATAAGTGATTGTTGCCATTGTTTCTCTATGTCATCCTGAACTTGTTTCAGGATCTAATTATTTTCGGCATAGATTCTGAAATGAATTCAGAATGACGCCCATTAATATTAAAACTTCAAATAAAAATCTTTGGTTAAAGTTATGTATTCTTTGGTGTACTCGTGTCTATTTTCGGTTTCAATTGTTAGTGTTTCTTCTAAGGTGTTGGTTTCAGTAAAGCTAAATTCCATTAACACTCTTTTAGGGGCTTTTGTTGGATTGGGTTTTACCAAACACTTTCTGGTTAAAAATAATTTGTTTTGGTTTGCCAACAAAATAAATTGATTAGCTTCTTCTAAAGGTAAAATCAATGAAAAGATACCCGACTTACTTAATAATTGTTTAACGGAAGTTATCAAATCAATAAAAGGTAATTGGTCTGTGTGCCTTGCGTTATTCCGTAAATTGTTAGGTGCTTTGGTTGAATTAATAAAGAAAGGAGGATTGCTTACAATTACTTCGTATTTTTTTGTGGGATGATAATTTTGAATGGAAGTGTAAATAACTGTTAACCGATTATTCCATTTCGAGTTTTTAAAATTTTGGTGAGCTTCTTCGCTAGCAACTTTATCTAGTTCTATTGCATCTATCAAAGCAACTTTAGTGCGTTGTGCGAGCATTAAAGCAATTAAACCTGTTCCTGTTCCAATATCTAAAGTATTTCTCTCTAATGTCTTGCTCCAAGCTCCTAATAAAACCCCATCGGTACCAACTTTCATAGCAGTATGTTGTTGGGCAATACTAAATTGTTTGAATTGGAAAGGTGGTTGCACTTTATAGAGTAATAAAGAATATGATTATAAGTAAAAGAATATGTCGGGGCTTTATTAAGAAATATCTTATTTTTTTACATAATAAGTTGTTCCTCCTGATTCACTACATATATATTCTTCAATTATCAATCTACCATTATTGTTGATTTTAAAAGGGTAAGCATGGTTAGCAACATTTCCTTGACTTGGGTCTAATAGTTTACTGTTATAGAAATTTATTTTATTTCCTTCAATTCTCCAACTTCCAGAAGTTATATATCCAGGTCCTGAGTCAAAGGAATAAGTATTATCAGAATTAAAGGTGAGTTTATATTTTACAGCAGCCTCAATACAACCTGGTACACTTGAATTTGTGTTGTTCGTTATTTTTTCTATTTGCCATGTCCCAATTAAATCAGTTTTATCTTGTGCTAAACAAGTTAGTTGAATGAGTAAAGCTATAAGTAATCCTAAATATTTCATCGTTATCTTAAATATTGCTCAATTACTTAATGGATGTAATTGTTTTTATATCAAATATAATGAATTACTCCAAATATAACTCAACCAATCCTTCTGGTGTAGTAACAGTAATGTTTTTGTTTTCCCTGTCAACACTTACTATTACTTCATCAATAATAGGTACTAAAATTTCGTTGCCCTGTGGGTTCGTAATTTCAAAAATTGCTTGGGTGGGGTAATCTAATATTTTCGTAATGCTTCCTATTTCGCCTAAATTGGTATCGGTTACTTTAAAATTAATTACTTCGTGGTAATAAAATTTGTTGCCGGTTAATTTTGGTAAGCTGCTTAATGGCAAATATATTTCTTTGCCAATTAATGCTTTGGCTTCATCAACGGTATTAATGTCATCTATTTTAACACGAATAGAATCATTGTTGTTGAGGTGGGTATTGCTTATAAAAAAAGGAATCAGTGAATTATCCGTTTTATTTAGTTGGATAAGCACTGATTCCAGTTTTTTGTATTCTTCAGGAAAATCTACATCTAATTTAATGATGATTTCTCCTTCTTTACCATGAACTTTAGAAGTGTAACCTAAGTAATAACACTCGTCAATGTTCATCGTATATAGAATTATTCTTCTGTTTTGTTCTCTTCAGCCGCAGGAGCTTCTTCTGTAGGAGCAGCTTCAGTTGGAGTTTCAGCTACAGGAGCCTCTTCAACCGCTGGTGCAGCCTCTTCAGTTGTTACTTCAGCAGCAGGAGCTTCTTCAGTTACTGCCTCAGCAGTTTCTTCAGTTGCAGCAGGTGCTTCTGCAGCAGCAGCCTCAGCAGCTAGTGCAGATGTTTTTGCTAATACAGCAGCAGCTTTTTTCTCATTAGCAGCAGTTTCAGCAGCCATTCTAGCTTTTTCAGCATCAGCAGAAGCTTTAGCTAAACCATCTTTTTTGCTATCTACTTTTCCTTCTTTCTCTTTCAACCAAGCTTCAAATTTTTTGTCAGCTTGTTCTTGAGTCATTGCACCTTTCAATACACCTCTATCAAGGTGATCTTTGTGCATTACTCCTTTGTAAGATAATAAGGCTTTACAAGTGTCAGAAGGTTGAGCACCTGTTTTTACCCAATGAAGACATCTGTCAAAGTCGATGTCAATAGTTGCAGGGTTGTCGTTTGGATTGTAAGAACCTAGTTTTTCAATAAACTTCCCATCACGTGGGGCACGAGCGTCCGCTACAACTACATGGTAATAAGCATATCTCTTTTTACCGTGTCTTTGTAATCTAATTTTTGTAGGCATTTCTTAAAATTTAATTATTAAATAATTTTTTGAGGTTGCAAATGTACTAATTACTTTGAATTTAGCAATTAAAAATGTCAGTTCGAGTGAAATTCTGTAAGAATTTTGTATCGAGAACAACATTTTTACTACCAAAATCATTGGTTCTCGATACAATTTTATTGCATAAAACCACTCAAACTGACAATGATTTAATAACCAAAAATCTCTTCTAAGGTTAACTCTTGGTATTCGCCCATTTCTTTTAAAACGTTAATGTCAACCAGTTTTTTATTACCAATTACTACATAAGTGTAGTGTTTTCCTTTAATGTTAGTCTCGAAAAATGTTTTTAAATCTTTCAATTGCATTTTTTCTATTTCAGGATAAATTTTTTCGCTTAAATCATAATCTCTACCCATTTTCTTGTTGGCTAAATATTGCCAAAATAAATTTTGACGTTTTGTTCTTGAAGTCTCAATTTTCTTTAATGCCGAAACTTTAGAATCTTGAAATTGATCTTCAACCTCTGGCATGTTGTTCATCAATTCTAAAATTGCTTTTTTAGCATCTCCCAATTTATCAACCTGAGTTCCTAAATATGCTTGAATGTAATGAGATTCATCTGGCTTTTGAGGTGTTGTAAAATAACAATAAGCAGAGTATGCTAATGCTTTAGATTCTCTAATTTCTTGAAAAATAATAGAAGATAATCCAGCGCCAAAATATTGGTTAAATACACTTGATGTAATGGCTAAATTTTCATTAGCTGGTCCAACTTTAGAAAATAACATCACTTCAGATTGTACCATGTCATAATTAACAAAATAAACCTTGTTTTTAGTTGTTTCTAATTCTGGGAAATTTTTTGCAGCAATTAATGGTTTTAATTGTGCTGGTGTTTTGTGGTGCTTTGCTAAAATTGTTTTTACATCAGTAACATCCTTTTTGCCAAAGTAGTAAATGTAATGTTCGTAAGAAGTTAGCTCATGAATTTTAGTCACCAAGTTATTAATGTCGATATTTTTTAATTTATCGGTACTTAATATGTTTTTTGCTGGTGAGTCTTTTCCGTATTTACCATAATCCATTAAGCCACCATACAAAATTGAATATTTAGATAGTTTAGCATCTGCTCTTTGTTTTAATTTGTCTTGAACGATATTGTTGTATGCTTCTTGATTAGGTTGTGCATTAGACAAAATATGCTCAAATAACTTTACACCATCTTCTAACGATTCTTCTAAACCAGATAAACTTACATATACTCTTTCTTCAGCAGCATAAACACTGTAGGATACTCCCAATTTAAAAAGTTCTTGTTGTAGTTCACTAGCAGAATATTTATCAGTTCCTAAATACTCTAAATACTCAACAGCTAAAGCTAATTCTTTATCACTAAAAGAACCCATTTCTAAAATGTAGTTCAATTGAAACAAATCGTTGCTCGTATTTTTTACATTGTATAAAGGAATGTTGTCGCTTAATTTAGCCTCTTTTACTTCTGTATTGTAATCGTTAAATATTGGAGACATTCTGCTTGATTCCATTTTTTCGATGTTAGCTGCAAATGCAGAAGCCGTATCTCTGTTTAATTGAACTTGTGTAATGGCAGGCTTATCTACTTTAGGGAATTCAGATTTTCCGTGTTTTTTATTTACAACCACATAATTATTGTCTTTAAAGTACTTGTTGGCAAAAGCAACAATGTCTTTTTTAGTTACTTTACTTAGTTTATCGTTTTTGTTAACTACATCTTCCCATTTAGTTCCTAAAATAAAAGCGTTAGTCATTTTATAAGCACGAGATGAGTTGTATTGATTACTTTGTAAATCTTGCAACTTAAATTGTTTAATAATTGCAGGTAACATCCAATCTTCAAATTCACCTTTTTTAATTTTTTCTATCTCTCCCAATAAAAGTGCTTTTGCACCTTCTAATGTTTGTCCTTCTCTTGGGTTTGCATGTAACTGAAAAGTAGAATAATCGTTTTCAATATCGTAATAACAATAAGCGCTTAATACTTTTTGAGCTTTTACTAAATTCAAATCAATTAAACCAGCCTGTCCATTTGCTAAAAGCATATCCATTAACTCTATCATATAAATATCCTCAGCTTTAACACCAGGTAATCTAAACGCAACATCAACCCATTCAGCATCACTACCCTCTATACTAGCAATTACTGGTTCAGTGATTTCTTCTTCAGGTTCAAATTTAAAAGCAGGTACTTCTTTAGACTTGTAATTACCAAAATGTTTTTTAATTAAGTCAACAGTATTGTCTAAATCAATGTCACCAGCTAAAATTATTGCCATATTATTAGGTACATATCTTTCGTTAAAATACTCGTGAATTTTTTCCATCGATGGATTTTTTAAATGCTCACTTGTTCCAATCGTGCTTTGTGTACCATAAGGGTGTTTTTTAAATAAATTTTGAGACATTGTTTCATAAGCTAAACTGTAATCATTGTCTCTCGAACGATTGTATTCTTCGTAAACAGCTTCTAATTCTGTATGGAATAACCTTAAAACTAACTCACTAAATCTTTCAGATTCTATACTCAACCATTTTTCAAATTCGTTTGAAGGAATGTCATTTATGTAAACCGTTCTTTCGGTAGAAGTGTAAGCGTTTGTTCCCTTAGCACCTAAAGAATTAATCATTTTATCATATTCATTTGCAACAGTGTATTTTGCTGCAACTCCAGAAATACTATCTATTTGATGGTAAATTGCATTTCTTTCTGCTACATCAGTAACGGTTCTTCTTTTTTCATACAAATCAGAAATTTGTTTTAGTAACACTTTTTCTTTTTCCCAATCTAACGAAGCAATTTTAGAGGTTCCTTTAAACAACATGTGTTCTAAATAGTGAGCTAATCCTGTAGCATCAGCAGGGTCTTGCTTACTACCTGTGTTTACTGCAATGTTGGTTTGTATTCTAGGCTCATCTCTATTAACTGACATGTAAATTTTTAATCCATTTTCTAAAGTATAGATATAGGTATCGAGTGCATCACCTTTTACGGTTTCATACTCGTATTTGTATTTTTTTTCTGGGGTTGATTCGTTACCGCCACACGATATCATTATTAAAGTGATAGCTATAAGTAAAATTGAATTGAATTTTTTCATGAATGATTTTTTAAGTTGAGAAACAAATGTATTGATTTTTATGATTGTGAACAATACTCAAATATGAGTACCTACTTTAAGCATAACCAACATCCATGTCAAGCTTAACGACCAACTTTTTTAGTGCTGGATTTTTCTCGCTCATCTTAACAAATTTTTCTTCTGGAGTATATGCTTTTTGATTGCTAACTTCTTTATTAATGTCTGTTGTAATTTGGATGCTAAAATTAGAAAGTTCAGTTCTAACAAATTCTAAAAAATCTGATTGTTGCGCTTTAAATTCGTCTTCTAAAGCTTTGTTTCCAAAAGTTAATTTGATGATATCATCAATAACTTCAGGAACATCTTCAAAAACCATCGCTAAGCTAGATTTCCCTTTTTGTTGAAGTTGAATTTTAAAGTCGTTCCAAACGTTTGCAAATTTTTCTTTGGTATAAACTTCTTTAGGACGATTAGTTAAGTTTTCTGAAACATCAACTTTCTTTTCGTCTTTTTTAATGTTGTTGGTATTAATAGATATAGAATCAGAAAATGAAAGGCCGTTACCTATTTTAAGTGAAGCTTTTTGTATTGGTGGATTTGCTTCAGCTGGTTTTGTTACTATTGGAGTGTTAGGTTTTTCTTCGGCTAAAATTTGTTGTGTTTGTGGTGAAGTTTGGTAAACTGTTTTAGGTGTTTCTTTAGGTGTAACTTTTACAGCAGTTTGTTTAGAGTTCCTAAAAGGAAGATTAATTAGGGCTTTTTTTTTTGTTGCTCTTGTTGGTTAACAGAACAAAGTTGCATAAGAGTTACCTCTACGAGCAATCGTTGGTTTTTGCTCGATTTATATTGAACATCAGCTTTACTACATATTTCTAAAGAACTTATTAAATCGTTTAAGGTAGCTGCTTTAGCTTGAGTAACGTACTTTTCTTTAATAGTTTCACCAACTTCTAATAAGCTAACAGTTTTTGGATCTAAACAAACCAACAGATTTCTAAAGTGTTCCGATAAACCATTAATAAAATTATGGCCGTCAAAACCTTTATTTAAAATTTCATTAAAAAGTAATAAGCAATCAGAAATGTTTCGATTTACAATTCCTTCGGTAACTTTAAAATAGTAATCGTAATCAAGAATGTTTAAATTTTCAATTACATCTTGATAAGTGATTGTTCCTCCAGAAAAACTAACAATCTGATCAAACATAGATAACGCATCTCTTAATGCTCCATCCGCTTTTTGAGAAATAATGTGTAAACCATCAGGTTCAGCAGTTATTTTTTCTTGTTGAGCAATGTAAGTAAGGTGTTTCGCAATATCATCAATTTTTATTCTGTTAAAATCAAAAATCTGACACCTAGAAAGTATTGTTGGAATAATTTTGTGCTTCTCAGTAGTTGCTAAAATAAAAATAGCATGTTTAGGGGGTTCTTCTAATGTTTTTAAAAAAGCATTGAATGCTGCTTGAGACAACATGTGAACCTCATCAATAATATATATTTTGTGTGTCCCTATTTGAGGTGAAAAACGAACTTGTTCAATTAAGTTTCTTATTTCATCTACACCATTGTTAGACGCACCATCTAATTCATTAATGTTTAAAGAACGTCCTTCATCAAAAGATTTGCATGAATCACATTCGTTACACGCTTCAATGTTTTCAGTAATACTAAAGCAGTTAATTGTTTTAGCTAAAATTCTAGCGCAAGTAGTTTTTCCAACTCCACGTGGACCACAAAATAAAAAAGCTTGAGCTAAGTGATTATTTTTTATAGCATTTTTTAAAGTGGAGGTAATAGAAAGCTGTCCAACAACAGAATCGAATGTTGCTGGTCTATATTTTCTTGCTGAAACTACAAAGTTTTCCATTACCACTTTAAATTAAAGAAACAAATATAGTTCTAAATGAAGGTTTAGTGAGTTAAACTAAGTAATTTTATTTTTTAACAATCTAGATATTATTGTTGATAGAGCTAATTTCTTGCTTTTTAATAATTTATCTAATAATGTATTGTAAATTCCATAGTTTTTATTAGTTTTGCCCTCCTTTTAAAAAAGGAATAATGTTTAATTAAAATAAATTGGAAATGACAAAACGTTACGAAACTGTTTTCATCTTAACTCCCGTTTTATCTGCAGATCAGGTAAAGGAAACAGTTGTAAAATTTAAAGAATCTTTGAAAGAGGCTGGCGCAAAGCTTATGCACGAAGAAGATTGGGGGTTAAAGAAATTGGCTTACCCAATTCAAAAAAAATCTACTGGTTTTTATCATTTGTTTGAATATGAAGCAGAAGGTGAATTAATTGCTAACATGGAAGTAAACTTAAAAAGAGACGAAAAAGTAATGCGTTTCTTAACAGTTTCTTTAGATAAGCATGCAATTGCTTTTGTAGAGTCTCGTAAAACAAGAAAGAAAAAAGATTAAGTTAAACACTCAAAAATTAAGATTATGTCAGAAAATACGTCAGAAATCAGATACCTTACTCCCCCTAACATTGAGTTAAACAGAGAGAAATATTGTAGATTTCAAAAAAATAGAATTAAGTATATTGATTATAAAGACGAAAAGTTTTTATTACAATTTGTAAACGAACAAGGTAAATTATTACCAAGAAGAATTACAGGTACATCTTTAAAGTACCAAAGAAAAGTGTCTCAAGCTGTAAAAAGAGCAAGACATTTAGCTTTAATGCCTTATGTGGCAGATATGTTAAAATAATTTAGGAGGCTAAAAGATGAAAGTAATATTAAAAGAAAACATAGAAAACCTAGGATTTAAAGACGAAGTAGTTGATGTGAAAAATGGCTACGGAAGAAATTTTTTAATCCCTAAAGGTGTAGCTAATTTAGCTACTAAATCTGCACTTAAAGTTTTAGAAGAAAACTTAAAACAAAGAGCAGTTAAAGATAAAAAAGTTAAAGATGAGGCTCAAAAAACAGCTGATGCACTAAAAGAATTAGTGGTAAAAGTTGGAGCTAAAGCTGGTGAAAAAGGCAAAATCTTTGGTTCAGTTAACACGATACAATTAGCAGAAGCTATTGAAAAATTGGGTTATACTGTAGATAGAAAATACATTAAAATTAAAGGTGATGCTCCTAAAATGTTAGGTGGTTACGAAGCTTCTTTAAGATTACACAAAGATGTTAGCGTTGATGTGAAATTTGAAGTTGTTGAGGATAAATAAGCCTTAATCGATTAAAATTTAAAAAGCTCGACTATGGTTGAGCTTTTTTTGTAATTATAACTTGCAAAAAAGAATAATTTACTTATCTTTGTGCTTGTAAATATGAAAGATTAATGAGGGAACGAAAAGTTCCCTCTTTTTTTGGCTAAAGAATGATAACAGTAGAGCAAGTAAGAGATTTAATACAAGACAAGCTTGAAGAAAAAGATTGTTTTGTAGTGGAGTTGGTTGTTAAAGAGGGGAATAATATTCACTTAGAAGTAGATGGTCCAAAAGGGTTTAGCATAAAAGATTGTGTAGACTTTAATAAAGCAATTGAAAATAAGTTGGATAGAGAGGTTGAGGATTTTGAATTGCATGTGTCATCACCAGGTTTAAACAAGCCGCTTAGAGTTATCGAACAATATTATAAAAATATTGGGAGAGAATTAAAGGTGGTTACCAATGATAAAACTTTTGAAGGTTTGTTAAAAGAGGTTGATGAGCAAGGGATTTTTATAGAGCATACTTACAAAGAAAAAGTAGCAGGTAAAAAAAAGAAAGAGATAATAGTAAAACAAGAAAAAATACTATTTGATACTATAAAAGAAACAACAATAATAATATCGTTTAAATAAAATTAAACCAAAGATGGAAAGTTTAAGTTTAATAGATTCATTTCAGGAATTTAAAGAGTTCAAAGACATAGATAGAGCTACCCTAATGAACATACTAGAAAGTGTTTTTAGAAGCACAATTAAAAGAAGATTTGGAGATGATGACAACTTCGATTTTATCGTGAATGTAGATAAAGGAGATTTGGAAATCTGGAGAAACAGAGAGATTGTGCCAGATGGTGAAGTAGAGGATGAGAATAAGGAAATTGCTTATTCTGATGCGATTAAAATTGAGCCAGATTTTGAAATTGGAGAAGAAGTTTCGGAAGAAGTTAAGATGGAAGATTTTGGAAGAAGAACAGTTTTATCTTTAAGACAAAATCTAATGTCTAAAGTAATGGAATTAGAAAAAGACAACATTTATTCTCAATATAAAGATAGAGTTGGTGATTTAATTACTGGTGAAGTTTACCAGGTTTGGAAAAGAGAAATCTTGATTTTAGATGATGATGATAATGAATTGATTCTTCCTAAAACAGAACAAATTTCTAACGATAGATTTAAGAAAGGTGATAGCGTAAGAGCGGTTGTGGTTAAAGTTGAAATGAAGAACAATAAACCATTAATTATCTTATCAAGAACATCTCCATTATTCTTGGAAAGATTATTTGAATTAGAAGTTCCAGAAATATATGATGGTTTAATTACAATTAAAAATATTGTAAGAGAGCCAGGAGAAAGAGCAAAAGTAGCTGTAGAATCTTACGATGATAGAATTGATCCTGTTGGAGCTTGTGTTGGTATGAAAGGTGCAAGAATACATGGTATTGTAAGGGAGTTAAGAAACGAAAATATTGATGTAATTAATTACACTAGCAATACAGAATTATATATTCAAAGATCTCTAAGTCCTGCAAAAATTACCGCTATTAAATTAGATAGAGAAAAGAAAACTGCAGAAGTATTTTTAAAACCAGATCAAGTGTCTTTAGCAATTGGTAGAGGTGGTTTTAACATTAAATTGGCTGGTAGATTAGTTGGTTTTGAAATTGATGTTTATAGAGACATGGATGATGATGCGGATGATGTTGCATTAGATGAATTTACTGATGAAATAGAAGCTTGGGTAATTGCAGAGTTAAAGTCTGTTGGTTGCGATTCTGCTAAGAGTGTTTTAGAACTTTCTGTAGAGGAATTAGTGAAAAGAACAGATTTAGAGATAGAAACTGTTGAAGATGTAAGAAACATTCTTCGTCAAGAATTTGAAGATTGATACCGCCTAAATTGGGCATATTAAAAGAAAATTTATACTTTAGTATAATATACTGACTGAAAAAGAGTAAATAACAAATGGCTGAAAGAGCAACAATAAAAAGATTAAGTAAGGTAGCTAGGGAATTTAATGTTGGAATTCAAACCCTTGTTGAATTTTTGGCATCAAAGAGTATTGCGATTGAAAACAATCCAAATTCTAAAATTGATGGCGAAACTTACAACGTATTACTCCGTGAGTTTCAATCAGAAAAGAGTGCTAAAGAAGAATCTAAAAAAGTTTCTATAGGTACCGAAAAAGAAACAATTACTTTGGCTAGTGTTAAAGGAACTACTTTAGATGTTGAAGAACCTAAAAAAGAAGAAGTTGTTGAGGAGAAAAAAGAAGAGCAAAAAAAACCGTCTGATGATTTAAAGGTTGTTGGGAAGATAGATTTAGGGAAGCTAAATTTAAAAACTAGACCAGATAAACGTAAGGATGTAGAGAAAAAAGAAGAGGCCAAAGCTAAAGAAGATGCTCCTAAGGAAGTTGAGAAAAAGGAAGAAGTAAAAGCCAAAGAAGAGCCAAAAGAACCGGCAAGACATGTTCCTGAAGAGATAAAAACTAAATATGAAAAATTAGATTCTCCTAAGGTTTTAGGTAAAATTGAATTACCTAAAGAAAAAAAACCTACACCATCTTCCTCATCGAATGATGATAACAAAAGAAAAAGAAAAAGAATTACTAGAAAGGTTGATGTTGCATCAAACACTTCAGATAAAAAACCTTTTGTTAAAGGTAAAGGAGGTGCTAAAGGAAATGGTGGTAGAGTTGAGAAAAAAGCAGAGTTAACTGAACAAGAGGTTCAAAACCAAATTAAAGAGACTTTAGCGAGATTAACAGGTGGAGGAAAAAGTAAAGGATCTAAATATAGAAAGGATAAAAGAAATGCTGCATTCGAGCAAAAGGAGATAGATTTAGAAATAGAAGCAGCAGAAAAGAAAGTGCTTAAACTTACAGAGTTTGTTACAGTAAGTGAGTTAGCGAGTATGATGAGTATCGGAGTTAACGATATTATTGGTGCTTGTATGAGTTTAGGCATGTTTGTTTCTATTAATCAGCGATTAAATGCAGAGACTTTAGCAATTATTGCTGAAGAATATGGTTTTATGGTTGAATTTATTTCAGCATCGCAAGACCATGAAATTGATTTTGATCAACCAGATAAGGAAGAAGATTTATTAGAAAGAGCTCCTATTGTTACGGTAATGGGTCACGTAGATCACGGTAAAACTTCTTTGTTGGATTATATTAGAAAAGCAAATGTAATTTCTGGAGAGGCCGGAGGAATAACGCAACACATTGGGGCTTATTCAGTAAAAGTTGATGATGAAAGAAGAATTGCATTTTTAGATACACCTGGTCACGAAGCGTTTACTGCCATGCGTGCTAGAGGGGCTCAAATTACGGATGTTGCAATTATTGTAATTGCTGCTGATGATAATGTGATGCCTCAAACAAAAGAAGCGATTAATCATGCTCAAGCGGCAGGAGTACCTATCGTTTTTGCTTTCAATAAAATTGATAGAGATGGAGCTAATCCTGACAAACTAAAAGAAGAACTTTCAGCAATGAATATTTTAGTAGAAGATTGGGGTGGTAAATTTCAATCTCAAAATATTTCTGCTAAAACAGGTGAAGGAATTGATGATTTATTAGAAAAAGTATTGTTGGAGGCTGAGGTTCTAGAGCTAAAAGCTAATCCAAATAAAAATGGATTAGGTACAGTTGTAGAATCGGAATTAGATAAAGGGAGAGGGTATGTTTCAACCATTATTGTTCAAGGTGGAACAATTAAAATAGGCGACATCATGTTAGCAGGATGTTACAGTGGTAAAATTAAAGCAATGTTTAATGATAGAGGTCAAAATGTTGTTGAAGCAGGTCCATCTACACCAGTATCTATCCTTGGGCTAAATGGAGCGCCAAGTGCTGGAGATAAATTCCATATAATGGATGATGAGAGAGAGGCAAGAGCAATTGCAGAAAGAAGACTGCAATTACAGAGAGAGCAAGGTGTTAGAACACAAAAACATATTACACTTGATGAGATTGGAAGAAGGTTGGCAATTGGAGACTTTAAAGAATTAAATGTTATTATAAAAGGTGATGTTGATGGTTCTATTGAAGCGCTTTCTGATTCGTTACAAAAATTATCAACCGATCAAATTGAAGTAAATATTATCCATAAATCGGTAGGTCAAATTTCTGAATCTGATGTAATGTTAGCAGCAGCTTCTGACGCGATAATTATTGGGTTCCAAGTAAGACCATCTGTAAGTGCAAGAAGAATTGCAGAACAAGAGCAAATTGATATTAGATTATATTCTATAATTTATGATGCTATTGAGGAAATTAAAGATGCAATGGAAGGAATGTTAGCTGCAAAAATTGAAGAGAAGATTGTTGCTACTGTTGAGATTAGAGAGATATTTAAAGTTACTAAAGTTGGAACTATTGCAGGATGTATGGTTCAGGAAGGTAAAATATCTAGAAACAGTAAAGTAAGATTAATTAGAGATGGTATTGTAATTTATACTGGAGAGTTGGGTTCTTTAAAGCGATTTAAAGATGATGTGAAAGAAGTAACAAAAGGATACGAGTGTGGATTGAATATTGCTAAATACAATGATATTAAAGAAGGCGATATTGTTGAAGCTTACGAAGAAGTAGAAGTAAAACAAAAACTGAAATAATAACAGTTATTTATAGAATAAAAAAGCCCGAACAAATTATTGTTCGGGCTTTTTTATGTTAATTTTTTATCTTACTCTTTAAATTCAATTTCACTTTCTACAATAAAACAATTTGGAAAATGTTTAGATAAATCGTTCTTCAATTTTAATGCGTCTAATTTTGTTTTAAAATCACCTACTTTAACCTTAAAATATGGTTGCTCATAAGATTCATGAGCTTTGGTTTGTCTATAAAGTTGGCTAAATCTTTGTCTGGCTTCTCTGGCTGGTTGTTTACTGTTTCCAGAATAAATTTGAACTCTGTAGCCCATTAGTTTGTAGGAAGAAGTATAGGTTTCATTTAATTTATCAATCCTACTATCTTTAACTAAAGTTGTATGGCTTTTTTTAAGAGAATCTGACTCAATTTTGTCTTGTGAAAACAAAAGGTTGAGACAAAAACTAAAACTTATCAATAATATTATTTTATACATAACTATCAATTAAAATTCTAAATCAAAAGTAGGCTAAATTTTAAGATTTTTATAAAAAAATGAAAAAACAATAAACGCACCAAATTTTAAAAATGGCATAAATCTTATTTAGAATTATTCTAAATTAGAAAAAAATCATTCTTTTTTTTTAAAATCTTTTAGTAAAAACGACCTATTCTTATACATTTGTTTGCAATTGCACGAAGGCATTTATAAAATAATTCATAAAATAATAGTAACTTATTTAGTATGAACAAGATAACCAACCTGACAAAAGGAAGCACTCTGTTAAAAGCGTCTTTAATTTGTCTATCTTTTCTGTTCTTTCAATTAAATTCATTTTCACAAGAAGAAGCGGTAGCAGAAAAAACAGAAGTAGCAAGTGGATTGGATGGAAAAAAATTATTTAAGGCAAATTGTGCGGCATGTCATAGTGTTGGTGCAAATGTAGTTGTTGGTCCAGGTTTGCAGGGGGTTAATGATAAAAGATCTAAAGAATGGTTGCATAAATGGATTAAAAATTCAGGAGCACTAATTGCTTCTGGAGATGCTGATGCAAAAGCAATATTTGAGGAATTTAAAAAAGTTCCGATGCCTGCTCAACCAGTTAGTGATGAAGAAATTGACGCCATTTTAGCTTATGTTGCTAATCCTGGAGCTGAAGAGGGAACTAGTTCACCTTCAGCTGATGCAGTTCCTATTGGAGAAGTTGAAGAGGACAATTCTTTAATGATGTATATTTTTGGAGCAGTAATTATTTTGTTAATTATTTTAATTATCACACTTAATAAAACTGGTGTATTTATTAAAGAAGTTATTGCAGATGGAGAAGGAAAAAAATATGATGGACCTACAACCTTGTGGGGTAACTTTAAAAAATTATGTGGCGATAATAAAGGAATTGTAGCGGCTGTTGTTATTGTTCTTTTCTTTGGTGGTTTATTAGATTTAATGGATGGAGCATTTCAAATAGGTGTTCACCAAGGTTACAAACCAGAACAACCAATTAAATTTTCTCACAAGATACATGCTGGTGATGATCAAATAGATTGTAACTATTGTCACTCTAGTGCTCGTCATAGTAAAACATCAGGAATACCTTCTTTAAATGTTTGTATGAACTGTCACGCTCACATTGATGGTTCAAGTGGTAAAACATTTATGTACAATGGTGAAGAGCATTCAATGCCTGATGAAATTCAAAAAATTTATGATTATTTAGATTACGATAAAGCAACAAAAACTTACGGAGATAATCCTACACCTGTTAAATGGGTGAAAATTCACAACTTACCAGATCACGTATTCTTTAGTCACTCTCAGCACGTAACGGCAGGCAAACAAAAATGTCAAACTTGTCATGGGCCTGTTGAAGAAATGGATGTAGTAGAGCAACATGCTCCACTAACAATGAAATGGTGTATTGAATGTCATAAAAACACTTCAGTGGCAACTGATGGTAATGGTTATTATGATGAGATGCATAAGAGAATGACTCCTGAATTTAAGGAAAAAGTAATGAAAGACGGATCATTGACAGTTGATGAAATTGGTGGTTGGGAATGTGCAAAATGTCATTATTAATAGATATTAGAACTAATAAGCTTTAAGAAAATATGGCTAATTCAAAAAAATACTGGAAAGGTTTAGAACAACTTGATAACGAATCTAGCTTCGTTAAGTCAACTAATAATGAGTTTTCTGAAAATTTACCAGTAACTGATTTTTTAGGAGATAAAGAAAATCTTGATGAAAGTTCAACATCAAGAAGAGACTTTTTGAAATATTTAGGTTTTGGTGTTGCTGCTGCATCTTTGGCAGCTTGTGAAACTCCAGTTACTAAAGCTATACCTTACTTAAATAAACCAGAAGAAATTACTCCTGGTGTAGCTAATTATTATGCATCAACATATTATGATGGACATGATTATGCTCCAATTTTAGTAAAAACAAGAGAAGGAAGACCAATTTTTATTAGTGGTAATACAGAATCTTCATTAACCAAAGGTGCTATTAATGCAAGGGTTAATTCTTCTGTACTTTCTTTGTACGATAATAATAGAATACAAGCTCCAATGATAGCGGGTAAAGCTACTACTTGGGCAACTATTGATAATAGATTAGGCGAAGCATTAAAAGGAGCTAAAAATATTAAGGTATTAACGGCTTCTATTATTAGTCCATCAGCTAAGGCTGCAATTCATGCTTTTGTGGGAGGAAATGTTCAAGTGGTTGCAGAAGGAGAAGTTGCTGCACCTTTACATAATAATCACATTACTTACGATGCAATTTCTTATTCAGGAATTGTAGAGGCAAATAAAGAATCATTTGGTAAGGCGGCTGTTCCAACTTATAATTTCGAAAAAGCAAAAACAATTGTTAGTGTTGGTGCTGATTTTATGGGTAACTGGTTAGATGCTTTACAATATGTTAATGATTATTCACAAACTCGTAAGCCAGATAATAAATGGATGTCTAAACATTATCAGTTTGAGGCAACAATGTCATTGTCTGGTTCAAATGCAGATGTTAGAATTCCGGTAAAGCCATCTGAGTATGGAGCAATTATTTCTGCTATTTATGGGCAGTTAGGGGGGAATGGTGGAGCAAAAACTGCTTACGATAAGCAAATTGCAGAAATAGCAAAAGAATTAAAAGCAAATAAAGGAGAATCTATAGTTGTTTGTGGATCAAACGATAAAAATGTACAAGTATTGGTTAATGCAATTAACAATATGTTGTCAAACTATGATTCTACAATAGATATTAAAAATCATTCTAATACTAAACAAGGTACTGATAAAGAAGTAATGAGTTTAGTGGCAGATATGAATGCTGGAAATGTAGATGCTGTATTAATTTACGGAGTTGATCCTGCTTTTACAATGGGAGATACTTTTAAAGCAGCACTTAAAAAAGTTAAGACCACTGTTTCATTTGCAACTAAAATGGATGAGACTACTGCTTTATGTGGTTATGTTTGTCCTACTCATCATGCCTTAGAATCATGGAGTGATGCAAATGCAGTTGCAGGACATTACTCTTTAGGTCAACCAACAATCTCTCCATTGTTTGATACACGTCAAGCAGAAGAGAGTTTCTTAGCTTGGTCTGGAAATAAAGATTCTTATTACGATTTTATTACAAAATATTGGGAAGCAAATATTTTTCCACAATCTGGAGCTGTACTTTTTGCAAATTTTTGGAACAAAGCACTTCATGATGGAGTTGTTGAAATTAACACTGTTTTAGCTCCAACTACAGATGGTATTGAGTCAATGGCTTTTGCAGGGAATACAATTGTTGCTGCTGCTGAAGTTGCTAAAATTAAGGGTGGAGCATTAGAATTAGAATTAGTTCAAAACATGTCTGTTGGAGCTGGTGCTGGTGCTGATAATCCTTGGTTACAAGAAATGCCAGACCCAATTACTAAAATTACTTGGGACAATTATGCTACTATGAACCCTGCAGAAATGAAGGAGAAAGGGTATAATGTTTATTTTGGGCAAGAAGAGGAAATGAATGTTGTTGAGGTAACTGCGAATGGTAAAACTATTCAATTACCTGTGGTTGGTCAGCCTGGTCAGAAAAAAGGAACAATAGGAATTGCTTTAGGATACGGTAAAAATGTTGGTAATATGGAAACACCAACAGGTGTTAATGCATATCCATTAGTTGCTTCTACAAAAGAAGGGCTTTCTTACCAAACAGTTGCAACAATTAAAGATGTTGAATTATCTGAACCTTACCGTATTGCATGTACTCAAACACAGCAAACAGTAATGGGTAGAGACTCTGTAATTAGAGAAACTACATTTGATGTTTACAAAAAAGGAAACAAAGAAGACTACAACCCTGAGCATACTTTATTAGCTCATGAAAATGGTGAGTATGTTAAAAAGAATATAGAAGAGTTTGATTTATGGGGTGCGCAACCTGTTGAGGGCATTAGCCACAGATGGGGTATGTCAATTGATATGAATACGTGTATCGGTTGTAGTGCTTGTGTTACTTCATGTGTATCAGAAAATAATATTGCAGTAATTGGTAAAGATCAAGTACGTAGAGGAAGAATAATGCACTGGATGAGAATCGATAGATATTATTCTAGTGAGCACCAACCATTAGGCGCTATTGGCGATACTTTAGATGAAACTAAAGAAGCTACAGGAAAAGGAACGATTGCATCTTATACTGAGATGGAAAGCGCTGCTGACAACCCACGAGTTGTTTATCAACCAATGATGTGTCAACATTGTAATCATGCTGGTTGTGAAACAGTTTGTCCTGTTGCTGCAACTACTCACAGTAATGAAGGATTAAATATGATGGCTTATAACCGTTGTATTGGAACAAGATATTGTGCTAACAACTGTGCATATAAAGTAAGAAGATTTAACTGGTTTAATTATACTGCTTATCATAAATTTACTGAAATTAACCCTTCTCAAGATGATTTAGGAAGAATGGTGTTAAATCCAGATGTTGTGGTTAGAACAAGAGGTGTAATGGAAAAATGTAGTCTTTGTGTACAAAGAATACAAGAAGGTAAGTTAAATGCTAAAAAAGCAGGCACTAAAGTTATTGACGGAAGCATTCAAACAGCTTGTGCAACAGCTTGTCCTACTAATGCAATTACTTTTGGTGATTTGAATGACAACGAAAGTAAAGTAGCAGCTGGTAAAAATCATGATAGAGCTTATAGACCGATAGAAGAAGTTGGTCAGCAAGGGAATGTTTATTATCAAACAAAAGTTAGAAATTTAAAACATAACGAAGCTTAATAGTTTTTATAAAAGAATTATAAAATGCATAAAGAAGCCGCAATAAGAGAACCATTAATTTTAGGAAGTCCTACCTATAGTGACATTACTAAAGATGTACTTTATACAATAGAAAATAAACCTACCAAACTTTGGAAAGTTTTAATGACTATTGCAACAATCATAGCCCTTTGGGGTGTTGGTTGTATCCTTTATTTATTAGGGGTTGGAATTGGAACATGGGGATTAAATAACACTGTAGGTTGGGCATGGGATATTACCAACTTTGTTTGGTGGGTTGGAATTGGACACGCAGGAACGTTAATTTCAGCAGTATTGTTATTGTTCCGTCAAAAATGGAGAATGGCAATTAATAGACCAGCTGAAGCAATGACCATCTTTGCAGTATTTATGGCTGGTATGTTTCCTATGATTCATATGGGAAGAATTTGGATGGCTTATTGGGTATTACCCTTGCCAAATCAATTTGGTTCTTTATGGGTAAACTTTAACTCTCCATTATTATGGGATGTATTTGCAATTAGTACATATCTATCAGTATCATTAGTATTTTGGTACATTGGTTTAATACCTGATTTCGCAACAATTAGAGATAGAGCTTCAAGACCAGTACAAAAATTAATGTATAGCTTATTAAGTTTTGGTTGGTCTGGAAATGCAAAAGCTTGGCAACGTTTTGAAGAGGTTTCTTTAGTGTTAGCAGGTTTGGCAACACCACTTGTATTCTCAGTTCACTCTATTGTATCTATGGATTTTGCTACTTCGATAGTTCCAGGTTGGCATACCACAATTTTTCCGCCTTATTTCGTTGCTGGAGCAGTATTCTCAGGATTTGCAATGGTACAAACCTTGATGTTGATTGTAAGAAAAGCAATGCGCTTAGAAAAATATGTTACCATTAAACATATAGAGTATATGAATATTGTAATTATCGTAACGGGTTCTATTGTTGGGGTAGCTTATTTAACAGAATTATTTATTTCTTATTATTCAGGTGTTGAATACGAGTCTTATGCTTTCATTAATAGGTTTTCTGGTCCTTATTGGTGGGCTTATTGGGCAATGATGACGTGTAATGTGATTTCTCCGCACTTATTTTGGTCTAAAAAATTAAGAACCAACTTAGCATTTACTTTTGTGATGTCTATTATCGTAAACATAGGAATGTGGTTCGAGAGGTTTGTAATTATTGTAACTTCTGTTCATAGAGATTATTTGCCATCAAGTTGGTCAATGTTCTATCCAACATGGGTTGATATAGGGGTTTTTATGGGAACATTAGGAATATTTAGTGTATTCTATTTATTGTTCTTAAAATATTTCCCTGTGCTTGCATTTAATGAAGTTAAGTCAATTTTGAAATCTTCAGGAGAGCAATATAAAAATATGTCGGATGAAGAATTTAAAAAACTTCACCCAGTTAAAAAGTAAAATGTAATTAGTTTATATAGTATAAATTATGTCAGATAAAACAATATATGCGATTTACGATGATGACTATGTACTTTTAGAAAGTGCAAAGCATTTAGTAAGTAAAGGAATACACATTAGAGATGTATTTTCTCCATTTCCTATACATGGAATTGATCCAGTAATTGGATTAGAAAGAACAAGAATTGCAATAACTGCATTTATCTATGGTATGATAGGAGTATCATTAGCATTGACAGGGATGTGGTTTTTTATGATTCAGGATTGGCCTTTAAACATTGGAGGTAAACCAAATTTTTCTTTACTGACTAATCTTCCGTCATTTGTGCCAATTACTTTTGAGTTTGGTGTTTTATGTGCTGCTCATGGTATGGCAATTACATTTATGTTAAGAAACTGGACTTTGCCAGGTTTTAAAGGTAAAAATCCATATCCAAGAACAACAGATGATAGATTTGTGATGGAAATTCACGCTTCAGATTCTGATTTAAGTGAAGAAGAAATAAAATCTTTTATCAATGAAACCTGTGTTTTAGAAATTGATGAAAAACATTCATAGTATTTGAATTTGATATCTTATGAAAAAGAATTATCTAAATATTTTAACAAAACTTACTGTAGTTATAGCAGTATTCTCAATATCTTCTTGTAAAGAAGAAGGTGGCTTAGCTCCAGAATACATGCCTGATATGTATCGTTCTCCATCTATAGAAACCTATGTGGATTATGGTGAGTTAAGAGGAGAGTATAGTAATGATTCTCTTACAAACTTAATGACAGCAAGACAACCTGTAAAAGGTACTATTCCTAGGGGTTTTCAACCTTATGGTTATGAAAATACTCCTGAAGGATATGAAGCAGCTGGATTAGGATTGAAAAACCCTGTTGCTTATTCAGAAAACGTAGTTAAAGAAGGTGAAGAGTTGTTTGGAATGTTCTGTGTTCATTGTCATGGTAAAACAGGACAAGGAGATGGAACTTTAGTTCAAAGAGATAAGTTTCCTCCAATACCTACAAAATTTGCTCCTACATTAGAACTTTCTGAAGGTAAAATGTTTCATACCATTACTTATGGTAAAGGATTAATGGGATCACATTCTTCACAGTTAAATAAAGAAGAAAGATGGAAGTTAGTACACTATATAAGAGTTAAATTTATGGAGAAAGTTCCTGTAATGGATACTTCAATAATTGCTCCTGTAGAGATAGTGGAAGAAGTTGATGTAGTTGCACCAACTGAAAAAGTTAATACTGAAAAAGAACATTAATTAAAGAATTAAACATTCTAATAAAATGGAATATACAATATCAAATAAAGCAAAACTGACTACTATTATCTTAATTGTAGTTGGATTAGCATCGTTATTAGTGGGAATTTCTATGGATCATGGACATCATGGTAGTCAAAGACTTTGGGCTAACTTATTAGTTAATGGATATTTCTTTTTTACTATTTCGTTAGCTGCCTTATTCTTTTTAGCATTACAGTATGTATCAGAAATGGCTTGGGGTGTTACGACACAAAGAGTGTTTCAAGCAATAATGGCATTTATGCCAGTTGGAGCAGTTATCTTGTTAGTAGTTTTTATAGCAAGTTCTTTACATATGAATCACTTATATCATTGGATGGGAGAAGGTGTAATGGATCCTGCAAGTGAACATTACGATAAAATTATTGCTGGTAAATCCGGTTATTTAAATCAACCATTCTTTTGGGCTAGAACAATACTTTATCTAGCTGTTTGGGGTTATTTTGCATGGTGGTTTAGAAATAATTCATTAAAAGAAGATAAATTAGAATTAAATGGAGGCGTTTCTCCTATTTATGGTAAAGCAATTTTGAAAGGTGTATTATTTATCGCATTTTTTGCCTACACATCTTCATCATCTGCATGGGATTGGTTAATGGCAATTGATGTACACTGGTTTAGTACAATGTTCGGTTGGTATTGTTTCTCAGGAATGTGGGTATCTATGATGATTGTTGCTGTTGTATTAGTACAATATTTAAAACGAAACGGATATTTAAAAGAAGTAAACTCTAGCCATGTACATGATTTAGGTAAGTGGTTGTTTGCAATTAGCTGTTTATGGTCATATATCTGGTTTAGTCAGTTTATGTTAATATGGTATTCTAATATACCAGAAGAGGTTACTTATTATGTGCAAAGGTTCCAAGAGTATAGATTTTTATACTTAGGTACATTCTGTGTTAACTTTTTCTTACCATTCTTTGTTTTAATGTCAAGAGATGCAAAAAGAAACGGAATATTTTTAGTGCCTATCGCATTAATTGTATTTATTGGACACTGGGTTGATGTACTAATTATGGTTCTACCAGGAACAATGCACGAAGAAGGTGGATTAGGAGCCGTTGAAATAGGAATGTTTTTAACCTTTTTAGGAGTGTTTATATTTATGGTATTGAGAGCTTTATCTAAAGCACCATTGATGACTAAAAACCATCCAATGTATGATGAAAGTATCCATTTACACCATTAATTAATAAGTAAGAATAATAAACAGAAAGTCTTTTAATTATGATGACTATAATAGTAGTAATAGCGGTTTTATTAGTAGTGGTAACAGGAGTACAGTTACTAAAAATAGCAGAGCTAAGAGCTAAAAGCAAAGGCGAACTTATTTATGAAGTAAGCGAGAAAGATGGCAAAACGCAAGGTAAATTGCTTTTACTTTTTCTATTTGTTTTTATGGGTTATTTCGCATGGCAAATGTGTACTTGGGGATCAAGACTTTTACCAATATCTGCTTCAGAACATGGTGTTGGGATAGATTTCTTAATGGATTTAACTTTTTGGATTATTATTCCAGTATTTATCTTAACTCACATTGTACTATTTTGGTTTTGTTATAAATACGCTTATAGCTCTTCAAGAAAAGCATTGTTCTTTTCTCACAGTAATAAGTTAGAGTTAATTTGGACTACAGTTCCTTCAATTGCATTAACAGTTTTAATTTTAATTGGATTAAATAATTGGAATACAATTATGAAACCTGTTCCAGAAGAAACAGATCATATTTTAATTGAAGTAACAGGGCAACAATTCTCTTGGACTGCAAGATATGCTGGTGATGACAAGAAATTAGGACGTTCTCATGTAACGTTAATAGAAGGTACGAATGGTACTGGAGTTGATACTGCTGATATTAATTCAAAAGATGATAAGTTAGTAAAAGGTGAATTTCATTTACCTGTTGATGTTCCTGTTCAATTTGTATTTCGCTCATTAGACATTATACACAGTGCTTTCTTCCCTCATTTTAGAGCACAAATGAACTGTGTACCTGGTATCACAACTCAATTTAATTTTGTGCCTACCATTACAACTAAAGAAATGAGAAAAATCACCAATAATGAAAATTTTAATTACGTGCTATTATGTAATAAAATTTGTGGAGCGGCACATTATAACATGCAGATGGATGTTATTGTTGAATCAAGAGAAGATTACGAAAAGTGGTTGGCAGAACAAAAAACATTTATTGAATAATAATTTTGAAATTTAAGAACATTACTTAATTTATATAAGAATGAGTACACATCATCATCATAGTGAAGACTTTTTGTTTAAGTACATTTTTAGTACTGATCATAAAATGATTTCTAAACAATTTTTAATTACAGGTTTTTTAATGGGCTTTATAGGGTTAGTTATGTCTACATTATTTAGACTACAACTTGGATGGCCAGGAGAAAAATTTGAAATGGTTGAATTGTTAATGGGTAGTTGGCAAGAAGGAGGGATTATGGCTCCAGATAAGTATTTGGCTTTGGTAACAATGCACGGAACTATTATGGTATTTTTCCTGTTAACTGCTGGATTGAGCGGAACTTTTAGTAATCTATTAATTCCATTGCAAGTAGGTGCACGAGATATGGCATCAGGATTCTTGAACATGTTATCTTATTGGTTCTTTTTTGTGTCATCAGTAATTATGCTTTGCTCTTTATTTGTTGAAGGAGGATCCGCGTCTGCAGGATGGACAATTTACCCGCCATTAAGTGCATTGCCACAGGCAATTCCGGGTTCTGGGGCAGGTATGACATTGTGGTTGGTTTCTATGTCTATATTTATTGTTTCTTCTTTATTAGGAAGTTTAAATTACATTGTTACAATTTTAAATTTACGTACAAAAGGAATGTCAATGACAAGATTGCCTTTAACTATCTGGGCTTTTTTATTCACAGCAATATTAGGGGTACTTTCTTTTCCTGTACTTTTAGGGGCTGCATTGTTACTAGTGTTTGATAGAAGTTTTGGAACTAGTTTTTACTTGTCAGATATTTATATTGGAGGACAAGTATTGGATCACTCAGGTGGTAGTCCAATACTATTTGAACACTTATTTTGGTTCTTAGGACACCCTGAAGTATATATTGTACTATTACCTGCATTAGGTATTACATCAGAAATTATTTCTACCATGTCAAGAAAACCAATTTTTGGCTATAGAGCGATGATTGGTTCTATGATGGCAATTGGATTTCTTTCTTTCATTGTATGGGGACACCATATGTTCTTAACTGGAATGAATCCTTTCTTAGGCTCAGTATTTACTTTCACAACCTTATTAATCGCAATTCCATCAGCAGTAAAAGTATTCAACTACATCACTACTTTATGGAAAGGAAACATCATATTTACACCAGCAACATTGTTTAGTGTAGGCTTGGTATCTACATTTATTTCAGGTGGTGTTACAGGATTAATTTTAGGAGATTCTGCTTTAGATATTCCTGTTCATGATACTTATTTTGTAATTGGGCATTTCCATATTGTAATGGGATTATCAGCAATATTTGGAATGTTTGCAGGTGTATATCATTGGTTCCCTAAATTGTTTGGACGAATGATGAATAACAAGTTAGGAAATATTCACTTTTGGATAACAATAATTTGTGCTTATGGAGTTTTCTTTCCAATGCACTTTTTAGGATTGGCTGGCGTGCCAAGAAGATATTATACTAATTCTGAGTTCCCAATGTTTGATAACATGGTGGACATTAATGAGTTCATTAGTACTTTTGCTATAATGGCTTTTATCGGTCAGTTGGTTTTCTTCTTTAATTTTGTTTACAGTGCATTTAGAGGGCCAAGAGCACCTCAAAATCCTTGGAAAGGAAATACATTAGAGTGGACAGCTCCTGTTGAGCATTTTCACGGAAACTGGTATGGAGAAATTCCAGCGGTTTATAGATGGCCTTATGATTATAGTAAAGTTGATGAAAATGGAGATTACATAGGTGGAGAAGATTTTATTCCTCAAACAATACCATTAGGTGAGAATGAAAAAGATGGAGGACACTAAGATTAAGAATTAACATGACTAGCGTAACAATGGAAAATATTAATTATAGAGATGAGATTAGAAGAAAAACTTCTAAGCCCTTACTATGGATTGGTATGGTTAGTATTGTAATGTTTTTTGGAGGGTTGACAAGTGCTGTTGTTGTAAGTGTTGGGGGAGGAGATTTTGTAAAAATAGAAATGCCATCAGCATTTATTTTAAGTACAATTGTTATAGTTTTAAGTAGTATAACTTTTCAAATAGGATTAATTTCAATAAAGAAAAGTAAACTAGCAGCTGCTAAAATAAGTTTTTTAGTTACGCTTTTTTTAGGATTACTATTTGTTATTACTCAATTTTTAGGTTGGCAAACACTTTATAATAGTGGTGTTTATGCAGTAGGTAGCCAAAGCACACAAGAAAGTTCTTTTATTTACTTGTTAACGGCTTTACACATTGCGCATTTATTAGGAGGTTTAATAAGCCTATTAGTAGTATTAGTAAAATCATTTAAAGAAAAATATAGTTTAAATAATTACTTAGGCGTTCAAGTAAGTATTACTTATTGGCACTTTCTAGGAGGATTATGGGTTTATCTTTTCTTTTTTTTAAGATATATAATTGCTTAGTATAATTAATAAAAAAAAATATGTCTAGTACAGAAGTAGTTGATAATAAAACAACATGGGCAGGGGATAACAATTCTCCTTTTGGTGCAGGTTATGGAAAATTAATGATGTGGTTTTTCTTAATGTCAGATGCCTTATCATTTACTGGCTTTTTAGCAGCGTATGGTTTTTATCGCCACGAATTTTCCGCTATTTGGCCGTCAGCTGAAAATGTTTTTACACACGTACCTTTTGTTCATGGAGATCACCCATTGATATATGTTGCTTTAATGACTTTTATTTTAATTATGAGTTCTGTTACCATGGTATTAGCTGTTGAAGCTGGGCATCGTATGGATAAAAAAGGTGTTATTAAATGGATGTTTTGGACAGTTGTTGGAGGGTTAATTTTCGTTGGTTCACAAGCATGGGAATGGTATCACTTTATACATGGAACAGAGTTAGGTGCTTTTGAATTAGGTATAGGCGTGGTTGATATTAACGGGACAATCGAACAAACCCAAGGTATAATTGGGCGATGGGCAGATGAATCTAAACAAGTATTGTTGTTGCCTTGGAGAGAAGTAGCAGGAGACATGACTTCACCTTATGTGCAATTAACTGGGGAGAAATTAACTCAAGCATTGGCTACAGGACATGAAATTCATGGAGCAAATTTGACTCACAATGAATATGGGCATCCTTTATTTGGAGATTTTTTCTTCTTTATTACTGGGTTCCACGGAACTCACGTATTTAGTGGTGTAGTAATTAATTTTATCATTTTTGTTAACGTAATTATGGGAACGTATGAAAAACGTGGCCATTACGAAATGGTAGAAAAAGTTGGATTATATTGGCACTTTGTAGATTTAGTTTGGGTATTTGTATTTACCTTCTTCTACTTAGTTTAATTAATAAATATTAAAGAATATGGAACATTCAGATCAACCTTATAAATACGCAGCGCATCATTCAGAAGAAGTGGGTAAGAAAACTCGTAGAATGATATGGAATATGTTTTGGGTATTATTAGCCATTACAACAATAGAAGTTGCATTAGGTATTTTTTGGAAAGAATGGGGTATTGCATGGTTTGGTGTAAAAATGACTTTTATAGTGATGACATTAGCTAAAGCGTACTTTATTGTAGCTTATTATATGCACTTAAAACATGAAAAAACAGGATTACAAAACACAATAATAATTCCTTATGTATTACTTGCCCTGTATTTAATGTATATGGTATTTACTGAGGGGACATTTACATTGTATTTAGAAAACTATCCTTTTTAATGAAAATTTAAAAGAATCACATATAAAGGCCACAATTAATTGTGGTCTTTTTTTTAGCATAAATATGGCAACTTCATCAAAATATAAAAAAGTAATATTTCTTTTAGCAATCTTAGTATTACCAGCAGTATTTTATTTAACACTGTATTCAGGAGAACACAATTATAAAAAGCTTCCTTTTATTGGACCAAAAGAAGCTGTACAAAATGCTGATGGAACTTTTGATACAATTTATCATCAAATTCCATATTTTGAATTGACTAATCAAGATGGTAAAAAAGTAACAAGAGATGATTTATTAGGAAGTGTTTATGTAGCTGATTTTTTCTTTGTTACCTGTCCAACAATTTGCCCTAAAATGACAACGAATATGGGCTACCTTCAAAATAAGTTTAACGATACTAAAAATTTAAGATTTATATCTATTACTGTAAATCCCGAACATGATACAGTGCAGGTATTAAAAGATCATCAAGAAAGAGTACATGCTAATCCAGAAAATTGGGACTTTTTAACTGGTGATAAGGATTCTATTTACAGTTTAGCTTTTAACGGTTTTTTTGTTAGTGCTGATAAGGATGAAGTCGCTCCAGGAGGATTTTTACATTCTCAGTTTTTAATTTTAGTAGATAAAAAAGGGCATGTAAGAGGCTATTTTGATGGAACAATTCATAAAGTAGTGAAAGAAGAATTAATTGATGCAATTGATATTCTATATAAAGAAGAAGTTGTTCCTAAAAAAGGAGATAAAAGCAATAAAATAGAACAGCGAAAATAATTTTACGCTGTATAGTAAATCATTAGTAACTTTGAAATGATGATTTCATTAAAAAAAATAATTCTTTTAATTTTCTTACTTGTAATAAAAGTGGTTGTTTATTCTCAATGCGCTATGTGTAAAGCTGTTGTAGAGTCAGATTTAGCGGCTGGAGGTACTGTAGGTAAAGGAATAAATGAAGGCATTCTTTACTTAATGGCAATTCCATACATCTTAATGGGTACGGTTGGATATTTCATTTACCGTCATTATAAAAAAAATCAATTAGCCGAAAAAGCTTAATGTTTAACGAGCTAAATAAAATAGCTGCGTATTTAGACAAAAATATTCTTTGTTTAGTGGTTATTCTATTCTCCTTTATCTCAACTTTTGCTCAAAAAACAACAAAAAGGCCAGATACTTTTGAAGAAGAGTTTAGAGAAAGTTTCCATACCAAACCTAAGTTAGATGTGAAATTTGATAATCGATTTTCTTTTATTAGAGATAATGATGTTAGAACTATTGGTGTAAAAGTGGGGGTAACGTTTGATAGAAAGTTTAAAGTAGGTTTGGGAATTAACCAGATGTTAACTGCATCAGGTAGAAAATTTTTAATAAACGACAGTTTAATTGAAACGGATTTAGAATATTTTTATTTTTCACCTTATATTGAATATGTTTATTATAATTCAAAAAGATGGGAATTTAGTTTGTCCACTCAATTAGGAGTTGGAGGAGCAAGTTATCAATACCTAGATAATAACGGTAAAAAAATAAAATTAATAGAAAGTACTGTATTATCTTATGAGCCAGCAATGCTAATTGATTATAAAATAATTAGGTGGTTTGGAATCGGAACTGGGGTAGGTTATCGTTTAATTTATTATAAAAGCCCTGGAGTTGATGAGAAGTTTTCATCACCTGAGGTTGTAATAAAACTTAAAGTTTACCTTGGTGAAATTGTAAGAACAATAACAGGTAAAGAATGGCAAATTGATGATTAAATAATTTTCTGTTTTTTGTCATCCTGAGCTTGTCGAAGGATAAACAAAAAACTTATCTTTGATACATGAACGAATTTTTAGACGCAGATAGTGAAAACTTAAATTCTACTGAAAAGGAGATAGAGAAAGTATTGCGTCCACTTTCGTTTGATGACTTTACAGGACAGCACAAAGTTGTAGAAAATCTTAAAGTATTTGTAAAAGCTGCCGAACAAAGAGGAGAAGCTTTAGATCATGTGTTATTACATGGCCCTCCAGGTTTAGGAAAAACAACTTTAGCAAATATTATTGCCAATGAATTAAAAGTTGGTTTTAAAGTTACTTCAGGACCAGTTTTAGAAAAACCTGGAGATTTAGCAGGTTTACTAACGAACCTAGAAGAAGGTGATGTGTTGTTTATTGATGAGATACATCGATTATCTTCTGTTGTAGAAGAGTATTTGTATTCGGCAATGGAAGATTACAAAATTGATATAATGATTGACACAGGGCCTAATGCTCGAAGTGTACAGATAGAATTAAACCCTTTTACTTTAGTTGGAGCTACTACTAGAACAGGATTGCTTACAGCTCCATTAAGAGCTAGGTTTGGAATAAGTTCTCGATTAGAGTATTATGATGCAGAATTATTAGAAACGATTATTAAACGTTCAGCGAACATAATTAATGTTGGGATTGATGATAGTGCTGCTGCAGAAATTAGTAGAAGAAGTAGAGGAACACCTCGTATTACTAATTCTTTGTTGAGAAGAGTACGTGATTTTGCACAAGTAAAGGGTGATGGAAGGATTAATCAAGAGATTGCTATTTATGGTTTAGATGCATTAAATGTAGATAAGCATGGGTTAGATGATATGGATAACCGTATTTTATCTGCCATTATTGATAAATTTAAAGGAGGGCCTGTTGGCTTAACAACTATTGCAACTGCTGTAAGTGAACAAGCAGGGACTATTGAAGAAGTTTACGAGCCTTTTTTAATTAAAGAAGGATTTTTAATGCGTACGCCAAGAGGACGAGAAGCAACAGAAAAAGCTTATGTGCATTTAGGTAAAGTAAAATTGCCAAATCAAGGGAATCTTTTTTAGTATATGTCTTTTAAAGACAAATACACCCAACAAATAAAAACAGAAGCTACACGCTTGGGTTTTTCATTTTGTGGCATTGCTAAAGCTCAATTTTTAGAAAAAGAAGCCCCTCGTTTAGAAAAATGGTTAAACCAAAACATGCATGGTAAAATGCTGTACATGGAAAACTATTTTGATAAACGTTTAGACCCAACAAAATTAGTAGAAGGATCAAAATCAGTTATTTCTTTAATGTATAATTATTTTCCTAAAGAGGAACAGCAAAACGCTAGCTTTAAAATTTCTAAATACGCTTATGGTCAAGATTATCATCACATCATAAAAAAGAAGCTGAAAGAATTTGTTGTTTTTATTCATGATAAAATAGGAGAAGTAAATGCTGAAATTTATGTTGATTCTGCCCCAGTTTTAGATAGAGCCTGGGCAAAAAAAAGTGGTTTAGGCTGGATAGGCAAGAATAGTATGTTAATTAACCCTAAAAATGGTTCTTTCTTTTTTTTGGCAGAAATCATTTTGGATTTAGAGTTAGGTTACGACAATGAAATAAAAGATTATTGTGGTACTTGTACAGCGTGTATAGATGCTTGTCCTACCGAAGCAATTTTACCTAACAATGTGGTAGATGGAAGTAAGTGTATTTCATATTTTACGATAGAGTTAAAAGATGAAATTATCCCAAAAGAAGTAAAAGGGAAATTTAATGATTGGATGTTTGGTTGTGATATCTGTCAAGATGTTTGTCCTTGGAATCGGTTTTCTAAACCACACAACGAACCTTTATTTAATCCTAATGAAAAGTTATTAAACTACTCTAAAAATGAATGGGTAAATTTAACAGAAGAAATTTATCAAGAGATATTTAAAAAATCAGCAGTAAAGCGAACTAAGTTTAAAGGGTTAAAACGGAATATTGAGTTTTTAACTAGCAACTAGCAACTAGCAACTAGCAACTATAGACTACTTTCCCCAACGATAAGAATTGTTATCCAATCCCATTAAATCAATCACTCTGTCAACAACAGTTTTTGCTACTTCTTCAATAGTTTTAGGTTGAGAGTAAAAAGAGGGTGTAGCAGGACAAATTATTCCTCCAGCTTCGGTAACAGTTTTCATATTATTGATATGAATTAAATTGTAAGGAGTTTCACGAGCGACTAAGATTAACTTTCTTCTTTCTTTTAAAATAACATCTGCAGCACGCGTTAATAAATCGTTAGAAATTCCATTAGCAATTCTTCCTAAAGTTCCCATAGAACAAGGAATAACAATCATTGTATCATACTTTGCAGAGCCAGAAGCAAAAGGAGCATTAAAATCATTTTTATTATAAAATTTAAAAGGGTAGTTGTTGTACTCTTGGTTTCCTAACTCATGTTCCCAAACAATTTTTGCATTATCACTTAACACAACACCAACTTCATAGGAGTTGTCACCATGAGCATGTCGAAGGGTAAAAAAATCTAACAGCAGTTTAGCATAGATAGAACCAGAGGCACCTGTAATAGCAATTACTATTTTTCTTTTATTCTCCAAATTGATAACGTATTGTAAAGTTAATATCTACATTATACCAACCACTATTAAACAATTTATTTAGAATTCCAATGGTTTGATCTTGTGTTTGAAAATCTCTAAAAGGAACTAAAGAATTTTTAGAGCGTAGGTTAAAAATTAATTTCTCTGTCAATGAAAAATTAATACCAACAAACCCTCCTAAATCAAAACTTCTAATAGGATAATTTCCAAAAGGATTTTTTCGTTCACCAAATTCATCTTCAAATTTAGCACTTAAAAACTTAGCCAGGTATGGTCCAATTTCAAACTTAAATTGATTGTATTTATATTGTAAAGCAATTGGTACTTCTATGTAATTAAGGTTTAAACTGAATTTAGTATAATCACCTTTATCTGGACGAGCACCCTTAAAACTACCTTTATTAATAAAATACATTTCTAGTTGTACCGACCATATTTCGGAAAGGTCTGTATTAACGAATCCTCCCGCTATAAACCCTAGTTTTTTATATCCAGCATAACCATCACCTTCAATTTGAGCACCACTTAAGCCACCCATTAAACCGACTTTAAATACTTGCGCAGAAACAGTAAGTCCCAAAAAAAGGAAAAGAATAGGTAATATGACTTTATTGATTTTCATTAACCAAATTTAATAAAAAAGCCCTAGCTTAAATCGGCTAAGGCTTTTAATAAGTTATATATTTTTCTAGGGATGATTAATCACATGTAATTCTTCAACTTGTAATACTTCATAATTTGGACTAGAGGTATAGATATGAGCTATTACAATACATTTTTCTTTATTCCAATTACTAGGAAGTACAATTGCAGCTTCTTGTGTGTCTATATCCCCTGCATTTGAAGAAGGGATTGGAGAACCCCATGTCCCATTAATCGCTTTTCTAAACACATGGCGGTGCATATAAAATTGAGTATGAACTCCATTATCTAATTGCCAATCAACAATACTATCTTCAACTAAAAAAAGTTGTAAATTATAACTTCCTGCTACAGTTGATAACCATTCAGTACTAACAACTGCTTTTACTGTCCTCGTAGAATCATCATATAATGTTGAAAGGCCAATACTAACTTTTGGGACATCATTTTTAATAGATAATAAATCTATTTCCCATTGAGATAAGCCTGTTATATTGGCATTGTTTAATCTTGAAACTGTTGCAGCTGGATTTGATGAAACACCAAAAGTATTAAAGTAAGTATCACCATCTGTGCTTTTAAAATTCGTAGTGTAATCCATTATCATATCCCCATTAGCATCAAAACCATTACCGCCTGCTGGTACATCTGCAAAACCACCAGCATGAATAGACATAGGGATTAATTGTGCGCCATGAACAGAATCTAATCTTTCTATTTCACGAGCACCATCAGGACAAAAGGTACATAGATGCCCAGTAAACTCTTCAATTAATATTTTCCTCATCGTTGGGTTAGATTCTACGTAGGCAGAATCTTCAAAACTTAAACCATCCGTCCCTACAAAATCATCAGGAATTGGGTCGTCTATTTTATCACAACTAATAAAGGTTAGAGTTACTACAAATATTGGAAGAAGTAATTTTTTCATAATATTAGATTATACGTAATTAAAAGCTACTTGTTATACTTAATGTTATTCCGCTCGCTGCTGGTACATTTCTGCAAACTCCTCCAACACAGAATATTCCGGCTCTTTGTTTTCCGTAACCCAATTGAATACGATTAGTGCCTTTAACATAACCAGCAGAAGCAAAATAATAATGAATTCTATCGTGTGCTATATTATTTCCATAATTGTATTGATCCATTACTGCAATAAACCAGTGTGGGGAGTAAGAATATTCAATTAGCAAAGTAGCCCAATCTTGATGATCTTGTTTAGTAAATAAACCTTGTAATTCAGTTCTAATAGCATGTTTTTTACTAATGTTATAAGTTATATCAATAACTCCAATGTTAGCGTATATGTCAGGATGATCTTGTGGTGTTTTACCTTGTATAACAGCTTGATTAAACATTAAATTAGAATAGGTGAAAATACCTTTTAATTTTTTGTTAAACTTTTTAGAAATCTCAACATTAATTTCATCATAATATTTTTCATTTCCGATAGCAAATAAATTAGAGGTATATCCCATTAAAGTCGTATCTGATGCAGGAAGTGCTGTGGAATCTATATTGTAAACGGTTGAATAATTAATTAATATTCCAGTCCCATATTTTCCTCCTAGCAAAGATTCTTTTTTAAATTTATAAATCATTTCTCCTTGAAAAGCTATTTCACCATTAGGTTGTGTGGCATAAGGATAAAGTGTAGCCAATAAATTATAAGTATGTTGTCTTGTAAGAGCTGGTAGATAATTCATTTGTAAATCAGTTAATGCTGCATTTCTGTCAGATCTGTAACTCATATTATCAACTCCCTTGGCTGTAAGGGTTAATCCAAAACCTTTTGTTGAATAACCTGTTTGAGCATAAAAAGCTTCTCCTTCTTTATATATAAAACCATTATCAGCAGAAGGATCATTTATTTTTCTAGCATATTCTCCGTTTAGATTTATTTTACCTCTCTGTAAATTAAATCTACCAGCATAAGCTCCAACATTTTCTGGCAAGTTTAATGTGGAGCTTTGGTCTGCTTGAAATTTACTTACAAAACTTCCACCTAATGTTAATCTTGTTTTACTATCCTTTAAAGAACCCCCAAAAAAATCATTTATTACTAATTCTCCATCAATACCCCTTACGATACCTTCTCCGTATTCAAAATAGAAACGTTGTTTACCTATAATTCCTTTTATATTTAATCCTTCAGCTATTTTATACTTTATTCTAATACCATCCATTGCATTATCATAACCTAAACCTCTAGCTTCATAAGATCTAAAAATTAAACCATTACCAAATTGTTCATAGTAATTTCCAACAGTAACGGTCATTTCATCGTTAGTAAAATTTGCAAAACGATATCCAATCCCATTTCCTTTGTATTTTGTAGGGAAGCCTAACATTGTATTTAAATAGCTTTCATATCTAAATCCAGCAGAAAAATTTCCATTGGTATAAATAAAATTTGCAAAACCATTCATCAACACATCTTCAGGGACATCAGTTGCACCAATAGTACTATCTTCCTGATAATACTGCATATCCATTTGAAAATTTCCGTGAACTTCACCATTAGATAGTATTCTATCAATTCCACCTTGAGAATAGATGCTTTGGGATATAAAAATGCTTAAAAAGAAAAAAATAAGTAATCGTAACTTCATGTTAATTAATCCAAAGGTTTAAATTATGAGATAAAAATAAGCCCGAAATTATAAAAATTTCGGGCTTATTCTAATTATTCTTGAATTCTTATTATTAATGTTCTATAGTGTTACCTTCAGAAAGAGCTTTAATTGCTTTAAATAATTCTTCTTCGTCACCTTCGGAGTATCCCGCATGAGTCCATACAATTTTTCCTTTTCCGTCTACTAAACAAGTAAAAGGAGGATTCTGAAACCCTATTGCTCTTTGGAAATCTTGGTTAGCATCTAAATATATTTCATACTCCCATCCTTTACCATTAGCATAAGGACCAACTCTACTTGCTGTTCTTGAATCATCTATTGCAACAGCAATTATTTTAACTCCAGTTTCTTTTTGCCAATCGGTATATAAGTCAGAAATATTATTAAGTTCAGCAACACATGGCTTACACCATGTAGCCCAAAAATTAATAACCATAGGTTTGCCGTTATTTGAAAAATCGGCAGTATTAACTGTAACTCCTTCTGGAGTTTTTAAATTAACAGAAGGTACAGTTCTTTCTTCATTTTCACCTTGAGAATATGCAGAGAGAATAGATATAGATAAAATAGATAATAAAATAAGTTTTTTCATTTTGTGTTTTTTTGTTAAAAAAAGAATCAGTAGTTGATAGGCAAGAATAATGCCATACTACTGATTCTTTATTATGTATTAAAAGTTTTTATTACTTAAGTAAAGAAACTTTTTTAGTGATTAATTCATTACCAATTGTTAAGTTAATGAAATAAATTCCATTTGATAATTCAGAACCATTAAATGATAAGTTATGTTTTCCTGATGTCATGTTTTCAGAACCATTCGTGTAAACTAAACTTCCCATTGTATTGTAAACTTCCATAGTAACTAATGCTGCTTCTGGTAAATTAAAAGAAACATTAGAGATTAAGTTAGTTGGGTTAGGGTATACATTAAATTGGTATTGAGCTGCTTTTAAATCAGCAACTGAATTTCCAATAGAAAGAGGAACTTCATCAGCATTTAAAATTTCTCCTGTAGCTTGATCAATAATCATAACAACAGCATGAGAATTTGATGCGTTACTTACAACTGAACTATTTACATCTGCAAAAGTCCAAGGGTGAGTACCAATTGGTACACTTCCAGCTGGTAAACTACCTGCATCACCTAGGATACTATTGTTAGATAAAGATCTAGCAGTATGATCATAGCCTAAGAAAGCAGTAGATACTACACTAGTCGCTGCACCGTAGAAGTTAAATGCATTGTTGATACCAGTAGGGAAGGCCATAGGACCATTATTGTCATACGTTCCACCAGGACCACCAGCACCACCACTCCCGTAGTAGTTAACTTGATTAGAGCTAATTACGTTATCTTCTACAATTACACAAGACATTCTGAAGTTTCCAGGAATAGTACCGTACCATACAGCATCAGCAGAAACTTGAATTTTATTAGTAGCTGTATTGTATAATGCAACGATATTTGAAACTTCACAAGGTACAATAGTGTTTTTTCTAGCATTATGCATTGCTAAGAAGTTAGATGCATTTGGATCACCATCGATAACTCTATCAACTCCACCACCTGGGTAACCACCAGGAATATAAGTTCCTAAAGCTCCATCATAAGAAGATACTGTTAATGCATCACCATTATGTACAGCAATTCCTATGAAATTATTTTGAGCTTCCATGTTAGCTAAACCTACAGCGCCTCTAGGACACCATCCACACCAAGTACCAGTTTTTTCTTCACCAACAGTTTTTTTAGTTGGGATAGAAGATAATCCTGTAATTGAGATAGATTTTGAGTTGTTAGCAGGATTACCATCACCACTTACTGTTACAGTAACAGTTAAGTTATGAGTTGTGCCAGCTACAACGGCTAATTGAGTTCCGTGAGAAAAATTATAAGTATTGTTTGCTGTAATGTTTACGGGAAACACTTGGCTGTGTGGAGATCCGTCATTCCAATCAATTGTAGCAGAAGTAATAGTATTTAAACCAGTATTTCTAATAGTACCAGTAATAGTTAAATTACCAGCAGCTGCATATTTAGAATTAGTTAAAACATCCATTTGACAGTCAATTGGAAGTGGGTCAGCTAATTCATAAGCAAATAAAGAACCACCTTGGCTAATACCTACTATAGAGTTTTTACCTGAAACAAAATTGTTGCAAATAAATAATCCTCCGGCAATACCAGGAGCTGCCAAATCAGAGTTAGCATCATGAGTTAATCCTGTAGGAACTCCAGCCATAGTTAATTGAACTAAGTCATTCTGTCCTGCAGTAGTACCTTGGTCATAAGCCCATAAAAAAGGACCACCAGTAGAGTAAGGATCGTAAGCCATACCGTAAATACCAGTTCTACCATGAGTAGCAGCAGTAATAGTCGATAAAGTAGCGCCTGTCATACTTACAGCAACAATGTTAGATCCAAATGAACCAGTCCAAAATCCACCAGCATTACTGTTTAATGTAGGATCGTAAGCAACATATCTACAAGCAGGAACTGAAGTAGCAATTGTACTGATCAATGTTTTTGTTGTTTTATTAACTCTATAAATACTTGTCCCAGCAGTACCAATGTATATATCAGTACCGTCAGTAGTAATACTTCTAGCACCTGTAATACCAGGTATTGTAAATGAACCTGTTGATGCCCCAGAAGCATTAGCTGTATATATAGTATTCGCATTCCAAACAGCAGCCCAGAATTCAGTACCAGTCCAGATAACACCAGCTAAAGAAACACCAATACTTGTTGGATTGGCATCAAGTTGTACCGTCCATAACGCTTTGTTATTGTTGGTACTAGATTTTGCAATAGGGTTTGGAGAAACTTCGCAGCCAACACAACTAGAACTTGTTTGGGCTGAAGCACCAAATACTAAAGCAAAACTTGCAATTAGTAAAGAAACTTTTTTCATAATTTTTTAGTTTAATTTGTTTAAGATAAAATTTAGTTTAATTCAACATCAAATATATTTAAAATGATATTATGTCTGTGTGCAGACATATTCCACTCTTGGAATCCTATTAGTTGTCTGATTTATATTAATTTAAAAATAAGATTAAAAATAGATAGTGATTCATTATATTTGACTTAGATAGAAACTAAAAATTAAAAACGATGATTAAAAAAATACTCTTTATAACTACAATTGCATTAGCTGGTTTAGCAAATGCTCAAAGTGTTACTCTTAATGATGATGCTAATAATAGTATAGCTGGAAAAACACATTATTTTTTCGATACTGGGGTTAATTTAGCAGAAACTAAATTACATGTTTCAAACAGTTCTTCTGGAGCTATAAATTTTGATTGTACAGTATGGAGCATAGCTAACTCCACTACAGATAATTGGCAAGTTTGTTTTGGAACATCTTGTTTTGTTGCTCAAACATCAATATCTACGGCTCAAACTTTTGCTCAAGCAACTGCTCCTGCGATGGGGTCTTATAATGATTTAAAAATTGCCCCATTTTCATTTGGTTGGTCAGGGGGTGAGTGGAATGTTTTAAAGGTAAAGGTTTTTGATAAGACAAATCCTAATGATTCTTCTACTGCATACGTTTATTGGCAAGCTGGAGGGAAACCTGCAGGCGACACTAATAACAATGGGATTATTGATGGTGGTGAGATTGCAGGTGATAAAAATGAAGATAGTTCAATAGGTGCTGGTGAAATTAGCGGTGACATGAATGGTGACGGAATTATTAATGAATGGGAAGTTAGTGGAGATGCTAATGGTAACGGAGTGATTGATAATGGAGAGGTTTTATCTACTGAAGAATTATCATCAACTAAAATATTGGTTAAATCTTACCCTAACCCAGCTAATGATAATTTAACGATTACTTACTCTTTAGAGGGATCTAATAATTTTAGTATTGATTTATATGATGTTTTAGGTCAAAAGATTAATACTTATAATTTATTAAACAACAAAGGAAGTTTAAATATTGATTTAAGTAATATTAATTCTGGAGTTTATTTTTATGCTGTTAAATCAGGAAATAAAACTTTAAAAACAGAAAGAATTATAGTTAGATAGAATATTCAGAAATTAATTTATTAGCGAGTATTGGAATTCCAATACTCGCTTTTTCGTTTATAATAGTTATATTTTTTAAATTCGAAATAAGTTGTTGATTAGGGTCTATTAAATATTTTTTGCAGTCATTAGAAACAAAATCAATAATATTTGCAGCGGGATAAACAGTTAAAGAAGTTCCTACAATAATTAAAATATCTGCATTTTCACAAATATGCATTGCTTTGTCCATGTTCGGTACTTCTTCGCCAAACCAAACGATGTCAGGCCTTAATTGAGTGTTTTTCTCACAAATGTCACCGATATTTAATCCGCTTTGTTTTATAGAGTAGACTTTATGGTCAAAACTACTTCTGGCATTTAAAATTTCACCATGTAAGTGTAAAATTTTAGAAGACCCAGCTCTTTCATGCAAATCATCAATGTTTTGAGTAATTATTTCAACATCAAAATTTTGTTCCAACTTCACTAAAGAGTAATGAGATTCATTAGGAGAGCTCTCCATTACTTGTTTTCTCCTCATATTGTAAAAATCCAATACTAATTTTGGATTTTTTTCCCAAGCTTCAGGAGTTGCAACCTCATTAATGTTGTAGTTTTCCCATAAACCATCACTGTCTCTAAAAGTTTTTAAACCACTTTCAGCGCTTATTCCGGCTCCAGAAAAAACAACTATTTTTTTCATTTTTCATTTTTAATTCGGTATAAATTTATTCATTTTCAGTTAAATACAAAAAACTAGTGTATTTCTTTTGTTAATGGGATTTAAACTTCTTTGCATATTGTCATAGCACAATTTTTATTATTATTTTTACGGGTTTTAGTATAAAATAGTAATTAATGGGAAAATCGCGTAAGGATATAGAAGCTTTGGAATATCATTCACAAGGAAAGCCAGGTAAAATAGAAGTTGTACCGACAAAACCATATAGCAGTCAGAGAGATTTGTCATTAGCCTATTCTCCAGGAGTGGCAATACCCTGTTTGGAAATTGCAAAAAATAAAGAGGCTGTATACAAGTATACAGCAAAAGGGAATCTAGTAGCTGTAATCTCTAATGGTACAGCAGTTTTAGGGTTGGGAGATATCGGTCCAGAGGCATCTAAGCCTGTTATGGAGGGAAAAGGTTTGTTGTTTAAAATATTTGCTGACATAGATGTTTTTGATATTGAGGTGGATGCCACAGATGTCGATTTGTTTGTAAATACAGTAAAAGCCATTGCGCCAACTTTTGGCGGTATTAACTTAGAAGACATTAAAGCTCCTGAGTGTTTTGAGATAGAAGAACGTTTAAAAGCGGAATTAAATATTCCAATAATGCATGATGATCAGCATGGTACAGCTATTATATCTTCAGCAGCTATGTTAAATGCAATTGAATTAGCAGGAAAAAAAATTAATCAATTAAAATTAGTTGTTAGTGGTGCTGGAGCCTCTGCAATGTCCTGTGTTAAACTTTATGTTTCCTTGGGAGTGAAAAAGGACAACATTATAATGGTTGATAGCACAGGTGTTATAAGAAAAGATAGAGAAGGGTTAGATAAAAATAAATTATTATTTGCTACTAAAAGAGATGTTAAAACTTTAAGTGAAGCATTGGTAGGAGCTGATATGTTTCTAGGATTATCTAGAGGAGGAGTTTTAACCAAAAAAATGGTAAAAACAATGGCTAATGATCCGATTGTTTTTGCTTTAGCAAATCCGGATCCTGAGATAGATTACAAAGAGGCAGTAGCGTCAAGAAAAGATATTATTTTAGCTACAGGAAGATCAGATTACCCGAATCAAGTAAATAATGTATTAGGATTTCCTTTTATTTTTAGAGGTGCGCTCGATGTTAGAGCTACTTGTATTAATGAAGAAATGAAGCTAGCAGCTGTTAGAGCTGTTGCAGCATTGGCAAAAGAACCTGTGCCGGAAGTAGTAAATGAGGCTTATGATGAAAAAAACATTGTTTTTGGTAGAGACTTTATAATTCCTAAACCATTAGATCCAAGGCTAATAACCACTGTGGCTCCTGCTGTTGCAAAGGCAGCAATGGATTCAGGTGTTGCTCAAATTACTATTGATGATTGGGATGAATATACTGAAGGGTTAGCAAAGAGATTAGGGTTAGATAATAAACTTCTAAAAAGTATTACTCAAAAAGCAAAAAGAAATCCTAAAACGGTTGTATTTGCTGAGGCAGACAATTATAAAATATTAAAGGCAGCTCAAATCGTTTATGAAGAAGGAATTGCTAAGCCTATTTTATTAGGTAAAATAAAAACGATTGAAGAAGTTGCTAAAGAATATAATTTAGAATTAGGAGATATCCCGATTATTGATCCTAGAAGTTCAAAAGAAAGGGATCGTAAAAATAAGTATGCTAAACTTTTGTACGATAAACGAAAAAGAAGAGGTATTACTTATACTGAGGCAAGAGAATTAATGCGAAGTAGAAATTACTTTGGTTCTGCAATGGTAGAGACAGGTGAAGCGGACGCATTGATATCTGGGTTAACAAGAAATTATAGAGATACCATTAGACCTGCATTACAGGTAATAGGTACAGATGATGAGGTAAGAAAAATTGCTGGAATGTATATTATTTTTACTAAACAAGGGCCTTTTTTCTTCGCGGATACTACGGTAAATGTAAATCCAACAGCGCAGGATATAGTTGATATTACAACGTTAGTGGCAAAAATAATTCAACGATTTAAAATAGTGCCTAGAATAGCGCTTTTATCGTATTCTAATTTTGGATCAGCAGAGGGAGAAGATGCAATTAAAATGAGAGAAGCTACTCGAATGTTACATGAACAGCATCCTGAAATTATCGTTGACGGAGAAATACAAGCGAATTTTGCATTAAATAAAGAATTAAGAGATGAAATTTTTCCTTTTTCGGATTTGGCCAGAAAAAACACAAACACGTTAATTTTTCCAAACTTAGTTTCAGGGAATATAGCGTATAAACTGATGCAAGAAATGGGAGAATTCGAATCTATGGGACCTATTTTATTAGGAATGAAAAAACCTGTACATATTCTTCAATTGGGTAGTTCAGTAAGAGAAATTATAAATATGGTAACAATAGCAGTTACTGATGCTCAAACTCGAAAATAATTATGATAGCACAAATAAAAGGGAGATTAGTAGAAAAAACACCGACTTACGTTGTAATTGACTGCAATGGAGTTGGTTACGATATTCATATTTCTTTAAATACGTATTCTCAAATTGGAGAAAGCGAATTGTGTTTGTTGTTTACTCATTTTATAGTACGAGAAGATGCTCAATTATTATATGGGTTTAAAGAAAAAAGTGAAAGAGAATTGTTTAGGTTGTTAATTTCTGTTTCTGGAGTTGGAGCAAGTACAGCAATGATGATTTTATCTTCTTTATCTCCTAATGATACTAGACATGCAATTTTAACAGGAGATGTTGTTACCTTGAAAGGGGTAAAAGGAATAGGAGCAAAATCTGCTGAAAGAATAATTATTGATTTAAGGGATAAAGTAGCAAAAGTAGATAGCAAAGAAGGTATTTCTTTGTCTAAGAACAATACAATTAAAGATGAAGCGTTAAGTGCATTAATTATGCTAGGGTTTTCTAAAGCTCCAGCAGAAAAAGCATTAACAAAAATTATGTCTTCTGGTGAAAATTTAACGGTTGAAGAACTTATTAAAGGAACATTAAAAAGTCTTTAATAAGTTGTAAAGATTTGAGTTTTAAAAAAATTACATATAATAAATTAGCATTAATTGTCGGATTATCCGTTTTAATAGCAACAATTAGTTGGACAATAAATCCGTCTCAGTCTAGCGCATTTTCCCCTAAAAATCCTTTTTTGTATGAAGCTGAAGCTTCAAAATTAGATAGTCCTGAAATAGATTTGCCTTACCCTTTTAAGGATGGGAATGGAGGTCCTGGAGGGAATGGGAATACTGGTGGATTTTATTTAGATAACCCGAGTAACGTTAAGTCTGGTTTTGAATATGATCCAGAAACAGGTACTTACAATTATTACGAAAAAATAGGAGACACTTATTTTAAATATCCAACTTATATGGATTTTGATGAGTATATCAATTATGATTCGAAAGAATCTTTACAAGATTATTGGAAACAAAAATCTGAGGCAGATGATATTAATCAAACTAAAGGTTTTAGGCCATCTTTAACAGTAAAAGGAGAAGCTTTTGATCGAATTTTTGGCGGAGATAAAATTGATATTCGCCCTCAAGGTTCCGCTCAATTATCTTTTGGAATAAATCGTTCTACAAGAGATAATCCTGCACTACCAGCTAATCAAAGGAGCACTACAACATTTGATTTTAATCAACAAATACAATTAAATGTTATTGGAAATATTGGTGAAAAATTAAAAATCACGACTAGCTATAATACAGAAGCAACATTTGATTTCGAGAATCAAATGAAGATAGAATATACAGGTTATGAAGATGAGATTATCCAAAAAATTGAGGCTGGAAACGTTGCCTTACCTTTAAAAGGACAATTAATTACAGGTAGTCAAACATTATTTGGTATTAAAACACAATTACGTTTTGGTAGAATGACTGTTACAAGTGTGTTATCTCAAGAAAAGGGAGAGAAAAAAGAAATTAATGTACAAGGAGGAGCCCAAATTCAAAAGTTTGAAAAAGAAGGTTCTGACTATGAAGAAAATAAACACTACTTTTTATCTCATTATTTTAGAGATACGTATGAAAGCTCTTTAGCAACTCCACCTATTATTACTTCTAGAGCCAACATAACTAAGGTTGAAGTATGGGTATCTAATATCAATAACTCAGTAGAAAACACCAAAAATATTATTGGGTTTATGGATTTAGGTGAGGCTAGTCCTTATAGCCCAAATGTAATCCCTGTTCCAGCGGCATCTTTCCCTTACAATAATGTAAATAATTTATATTTTAATGTGGCAGATACAAATGGAGCATCTCCATACAATACCAATGATATCCGTGGTTTTGTTTCTGCTAGTCAAGAATTAGAATTGCAAGGTTATACCAATGGAACAGATTTTGAAAAATATGAAAATGCTCGATTGTTGAATCCATCAGAATATACCTTAAACTCTCAATTAGGTTATATATCGTTAAACTCATCGTTAAATCTCGATAATATTTTAGCAGTTTCATTTCAATATACTTTGAACGGACAAGTTTATCAGGTTGGTGAATTTTCTACTGATGGTGTTCCTGGTCAAAATGCTTTATATGTTAAACTATTAAAAGGAACAAGCATCAATACACAAATTCCAACTTGGGATTTAATGATGAAAAATGTGTATGCATTAGGAGCATTTAATATTTCGGCCACGGATTTTTATTTAGATGTTTTTTACATGAACCCTGCAACAGGAGTTGAAATACCTTTTATACCAGAAGGTGAAGTAAATGGACTTCCTTTGGTAACTGTGTTAAATTTGGATAGATTAAATTCTAATAATCAAGCGAATGCAGATGGAGTTTTTGATTACATAAATGGCGTAACAATTAATTCCAATAATGGGCGAGTCTATTTTCCTGTTTTGGAGCCATTTGGGTCACACTTAAGAAGTCAATTTTCAAGTCAGCAGCTGGCTGATAAATATGCTTTTGATACACTTTATGTGACAACACAAACTCTTGCAGAACAGGATGCGGTTAAAAACAGGTTTCGAATTAAAGGTCAATACTCATCCTCATCATCATCAGATATTTCTTTAAATGCGTTAAATATACCAGAAGGTTCAGTTTCTGTAACAGCTGGGGGAGCTGCATTAACTGAAAATGTTGATTATACAGTAGATTACAACCTAGGTAGAGTGAAAATTATCAATGATGGAATTTTACAATCCGGAACACCCATTAAAATTTCATTAGAAAGTCAGAGCTTATTTAATATTCAAACAAAAACGTTAATGGGTTCTAGGTTTGATTATAAAGTTAACGACAATTTTAATATAGGAGGAACGGTATTAAAACTATCAGAAAGACCTTTAACTAACAAAATTAATATTGGTGATGAGCCAATTAATAATACCGTTTTTGGATTTGACTTAACTTATACCCATGATGTTCCGTTTTTAACAAGGTGGGCAGATAAATTACCAATTTACAGTACTAAAGAAAAATCAACAATAACAGTTGAAGGGGAGTTTGCACGATTATTACCAGGTAACCCTGGGGCAATTACAAAAGATGGTGTAGCTTATTTAGATGATTTTGAAGGAAGCCAATCATCCATAGATATTAGAACTGTTTCTCAATGGAAATTAGCAAGTACCCCACAAGGGCAACCTGTATTGTTCCCTGAGGGTGAATTGCCGCTTTCAAACACTTTACAGTATGGTTTTAATAGAGCAAGACTCGCTTGGTATAATATCGATCCATTGTTTTGGAGAAATGATAATAGTACACCAACTCATTTTGTTAACACACCAGCATTACAATCTAATCATTACGAAAGAGAGGTTTTACAAACAGAGGTATTCCCATTTAAATCAGTAGCAAATGGAACTACACAAAATATTTCAGTATTAGATTTATCCTTTTATCCTTCCGAAAGAGGTCAGTATAATTATGATGATGGAACAGGTGTAGGTTCAGGTTTGGCTGCAAATGGTAGCCTATTAAATCCAGCTAATCGTTGGGCTGGTATTATGCGAAAAATTGAAACTACCGATTTTGAATCTTCAAATGTTGAGTTTATTCAATTTTGGATGATGGATCCATTTGATGCTGTGGATGGAGACCCACTTCACTCTGGAGGTCAATTGTATATTAACTTAGGTAATATTTCTGAGGATATTTTGAAAGATTCCAGAAAATCTTTTGAAAATGGATTGCCAATTGATCCTATTACTGCAGCAAATGCCAATTTAGTTGATTCAACAATTTGGGGTAGGGTACCAACTGTACAAGCTTTAGTAAATGCTTTTGATAATACGCCAAGCACAAGGCCTTTGCAAGATGTTGGTTTAGATGGGTTAAATGACAATGATGAAGCTAGTTTCTTCCCTAATTATAGTTCGGCTTTGGATCCATTAGGTAGGTTAGATCCATCATCGGATAATTATAATCATTATAGAGGAGATTTTTACGATAATATTCAAGCACCTATATTACAACGATATAAATTATTTAATGGTATGGAGGGAAACTCCCCTACTTCAGAACAATTTACTCAAAGCTACTCTACATCAGCTACAACTCGACCAGATATAGAGGATATTAATAATAATAATAACTTAGATTTTAGAGAAAGTTATTACCAATATTCTGTAAATCTTACTCCAACAGATATCAACCCCTCTAATGTGGGTAATAATTTTATTACAAACTATATTGATGCTACAGTTACAACACCAGATGGAGTTACTAAAACTGTTAGATGGTATCAGTTTAAAATTCCAATTAGAGAACCAGAAAGTATAATTGGTGATATACAGGATTTTAAATCTATTCGATTTATGAGAATGTTTATGAAAGGTTTTAGCCAACCTGTAGTTTTACGTTTTGCTAGATTAGAATTAATTAGAGGTGAATGGAGAAAATTTAATGGTGGATTATTAAGTCCTGGCGATTTTATAGGTAATGATGATGATGCAACAACCTTTAATGTTGGAGGTGTTAATGTTGAAGAAAACAGTCAGAAAACACCTGTAAACTATATTATACCACCAGGTATTGATAGAGAAATTAATCCTAACCCATCAACAGGTGGAAATACACAGCAGTTAAACGAACAAGCGTTAGTATTAGATGTTTGCAATTTGAATGATGGAGATGCTCGTGCAGCGTATAAAATTATGGATATAGATATTAGAAGGTATAAGCGTTTAAAAATGTTTATTCATGGAGAACAAAGCGATCTATCAATTCCATTGGCAGATAATGACCTATCAGTTTTTATTAGAATGGGATCTGATTTTAATGATAACTATTATGAATATGAAGTGCCAATAACAGTGACTCCCCCTGGAACATACAATACTGATAATAATAGTAATAATAGTGATCGATTGACTGTTTGGCCTGAGGCAAACAATATTGATTTAAAGTTCACAAAATTAACTACTATGAAAGTGAATAGAAATAGTTTACTTACGAACTCTGCAAGTGGTGTTCAGTTAATTAAACCTTATGAAGAAAAGGATGGTAACAATACGATGAAAGTAAAAGGTAACCCTAACATTGCTAATGTTAGAGTTTTTATGATAGGGATAAGAAATAATAAGCAGAGCCCTATAAATCCTAATGATGATGGATTAGCAAAATGTGCTGAGATATGGGTAAATGAGTTAAGAATGGCAGAGTTTGATAATGAAGGGGGTTGGGCATCTGTTGCAAGAATTACTACACAAATTGCAGATTTAGGAAATGTTACTATTGCAGGTGATTATAGTACACCTGGGTGGGGAACTGTTGAGCAAAAATTAAATGAAAGACAACAAGAAACTAGAAGAAGTTACGACTTATCAACCAGTATAGAACTAGGAAAGTTTATTCCAGAAAAAATAGGGATTAGTATTCCGATGTATTATAATGTTTCGGAAGGTTTAGTTACTCCAAAGTATAATCCTCTAGATCCTGATTTAGAATTAAAAGATTTATTAGAAAATGAAGCGTTATCTCAAGATTATAGAGATTCGGTTGGTGTAAGAAGTCAAGAGTTTACTAAGAGGAGGAGCATTAACTTTACGAATGTTCGTAAACTTAAATCTAAAGATCAGCCTAAGTCACATTTTTATGACATCTCTAATTTCTCTTTTAATTATGGTTATTCTGAAATCAATTATAGAGATATAAATACTGAGTTTGATAATAAAAAAACTTATAGAGGTGGAATGGGGTATGCATTTAGTAATAACCCTAAAAATTACACTCCTTTTTCTAAAGCAAAATTTGCAGAGAAAAAAGGATTTACGCTTATTAAAGACTTTAACTTTTACCTAACTCCTAAACAGTTTACTTTCCAAACAGATATGGATAGAATGTATTCTGAAAGACAGTCGCGTAATAACACAGGTTTTGATTTTTCATTACCAACATACTATCAAAAACATTTTTATTGGAACAGGGTTTATGGCTTTAAACATGACATAGCTAAATCATTAAAATTTGATTTTAATGCAACTAATAATGCAACCATTGAAGAGCCTTTAACATTTAATGGAGTAGATACCAAAGGAAGAGTAGATAGCGATTACCCTGATGAATATCAATCATGGAAGGATACTGTTTGGCAAAATATAATGGATTTTGGTACAAACACGCATTATCACCACAACTTTAATATAAACTACGATGTACCTATTGACAAATTTCCAGGATTAGATTGGGTGTCATTTTCTGCTCGTTATTCAGGGGATTATGATTGGCAAAGATCACCTATTGGAGCAGATACATTAGGCCATACAATACAAAATTCAAACACTATAACATTAAACTCACAATTAAACATGACCAAACTTTATGGTAAAATTGGGTTTATAAATGAAGTGGAGAAAAGAATTAGGGAACGAGAAAAAATGAGAGTTTTAAGAAGCATTAAATATGATAAAAATAAAACTCAAGCTCAAAACGCTTTAGTTAAAGGATGGAAGCCCGGGTTGCCTCCACCAGACATTAAGTTTGATCAAAGAGAGTTTAAGGATTCTGATACCACAAGAGTAGAGTTATGGCAAAAACGACCAGAGTTTCACCTAATGGATCCATTTTGGATTATAGTAACAAGCCCAAAAAACATATCAGGTACTTATACAAGAAATAGAGGTACGTTATTGCCTGCTTATAATCAAGAAACAAATTTATTGGGTTATAATCCAGGTTTTGAGGCTCCTGGTTTTAATTTTGTTTCTGGTGTTCAAGAAGAAGATTTTGCTGTAAATGCAGCAAATAGAGATTGGTTAATTCCTAACTCAGCGTTATTGTACAATTACAATACTACATTTGCAGAGAATTATAATATTAGAGCAACATTAAGACCTCTTAAAACATTGCGTATTCAATTAAATGCAACAAGAAATTATTCTGAAAGTATTACTCAGCAGTTTTTTAGTGTAGATAATAGCTTTGTAGATACTTTGGATGGATATGTTCAGGATGGTTATTATTTTAATACACCAATATCAACAGGTAATTTTAGTATGTCATTTTTATCCTTTAATACAGCCTTTATTGGTGATGATGACTTGGATAAATCTTCTGCTGTATTTGATAATTTCTTAAAAGAACGAGCAGCTGTTTCAAGACGTTTAGCACAAGAAAATGGTAATTCTTTTGGTACTTCTCAAGGTTATGCTGATGGATATAGTGGTACATCTCAAGATGTTTTAATACCTACTTTCATAGGAGCTTACTCAGGCAAAGATGGCAAAAGTGTTTCACTACAAGATTTTACAAAATACATTCCTTTACCAAACTGGCGTGTAACTTACGATGGGTTAAATAAAATACCTTTTATTAGTAGAAAGTTCAAAAAAATGACCCTGTCACACTCATATAAATCTACATTAAATGTAAGTTCATTTACTACTAACTTATTGTATCACGAAAATGAACAAGGAGCGGAAGCTAGAGACCTTCAAGGCAATTTTATTCCTGAATTACAAGTTTCTAATGTCTCTATTTCAGAACAATTTGCACCTTTATTAGGTGTAGATTTCACATTACATAATGACATGTTAGTGAGGGTTGAGTATAAACAAGATAGAAATGCTTCCCTAAGTATGTCAAACAATCAAATAACTGAGATTAAAGGTAATGAATGGTCTATTGGCACTGGTTATAAATTCAGACAAGTGCGTATGCCTTTTGCTAAAGCTAAAATGATAAGAAGTGATATTGATACAAGAATTGATTTTATAATAAGACGAAATAATACTATTATTAGAAAAATAGTTGAGGAAGTAAATCAATTGACTGGAGGACAAAGAGTTTTTTCTATTAAGTTTACAGCTGATTATCGTATCAGTCAAAAATTAAATATAAGAGCATTTTATGATTTTGTAGCTACTAATCCTTTTATCTCAACAACATTCCCAACATCTAACACAAATGCAGGAATTAGTTTAAGATTTACATTAACACAATAATGTTTTGAAAAATAACTAATGAATGATACATTTGAGAAGTGAAAATTAATTAACAATTTAATAAATATAAAAATGAATATTCCTGCAGATTTAAAGTACACAAAAGACCACGAGTGGGTAAAAATTAATGGTAATACAGCCACTATTGGAATTACAGATTTTGCTCAAGGAGAGCTAGGTGATATTGTTTATGTAGAAGTAGAAACTGAAGGTGATACTTTAGGTCAAGAAGAAGTTTTTGGAACGATTGAAGCTGTAAAAACTGTGTCAGATTTATTTATGCCAGTATCTGGAGAAATAACTGAATTTAACTCAGCGTTAGAAAGCAATCCAGAAGCTGTAAATTCTGATGCTTATGGCGCAGGTTGGTTGATTAAAGTTAACATGTCAGACACTAGTGAAGTAGATAGTTTGTTAACTGCAGACCAATACAAAGCAATTTTAGGATAGTTTTTTTGATAAAGTATTTACCAACAATAATTTGGTCGGGTGTAATTTTATTTCTAAGTGGTTATCCTGGTAATAAAATGCCTAAAATACCCGTTTGGCAAATAGATAAACTTGGTCACTCAATTATTTATGCAATACTTTCAGTTTGTTTATTAATAGCCCTTAATAAGCAATACAAGCAAACAAACAAACGTTTTGTAATAAGTGCATTAATAATTTTTATGGGTATTTTTTATGGAGGAATTATGGAAATTCTTCAAAATAACATCTTTATAAACAGAAGTGGTAATTGGTACGATTTTATAGCCAATACAATAGGTGCAATTTTAGGGGTTTTAGTCTATCCGATTATTATTAAATTGTTACCGATTAAAAGATGGTTTAAAATAGTATAAAAGCTACTAAAAAAATTATTAATTTTATAAATTGAAAATTATAAGTTATGGAACCAAAAAAGAACCCAAAAGCAGACTTAGAAAAATTAAGAGGAACATTTACCCTTGCGGGTTTAATGTTGTCTATGTTTATTATTTATTCAATGATAAACTGGAAATTTTATGATATACAGGCTAGTACATTAGGTCAGTTAATTGTAGATGAAGAGGAAGAAGATATAATTCCTATTACAGAGCAAAATACACCACCACCACCACCACCGCCACCGCCAGCAGCTCCAGAAATTATAGAGATTGTTGATGATGAGGTAGAGGTTGAAGATGTTGAAATTGCAGATACAGAAGCTGATGCACAAACTGTAGTTCAGGTTTTTGAGCAAGAAGAAGAAATTATTGAAGAAGAAGTATTTACAATAGTTGAGAATATGCCTGAATTTCCTGGAGGACAAGCAAAATTATTTGAGTATTTAGGTAAAAACATTAAATTTCCTCCAGCAGCAAAAGCAAATGGTATTTCGGGTAAAGTGTATGTAAATTTTGAAGTTGGAAAAGATGGGAAAATCACTAACGTAAAAATCCTTAGAGGAGTACACGATTTGTTGGATGAAGAAGCAAAGAGAGTAGTAAAGGCAATGCCAGCATGGAAGCCTGGAAAACAAAGAGGTAAAGCAGTTAAGGTATCTTATAACTTACCAATTAACTTCCAATTAAAATAGGTCAATAATTATTGATATAAAAACATCCACCATTGGTGGATGTTTTTTTTTGTGATAAATTTTATGCAATTTTATATCAATAGGCATCTACTTATAAATGTTTGTAAATCATCTAATCAATACTCTACTATGCAAGTTTTAAAATTTAAAAAAATATTTTTTTTAAGCCTATTTATATTAATTGGAATAAGTACACTTTATAATTGTTCATCTTCCAATTTATCAGATAATGATAAACACGATAAATCGCCCTTGTTAATTTATGCAAAAGGAGAGGTTTATAAAGAAGAATGGACTAAAGTAGATTCTTTAGAGCAAAATGGACTAACAAAATCTGCATTAACAGAAGTAGAAACGATTTATAAAAAAGCTAAATCAGAAAAAAATCATGAGCAGATTGTTAAAGCTTTAATTATAAAAGCAAAGTTGCAATCTTATGTTGAAGAAAACTCTTTTGTAAAAACATTGGATGAGCTTAATGCCGAGGCTAAAGTTGCTCAATATCCATTAAACCCGATTATACACTCTATTATAGGCGAATTGTATTGGAGTTATTATCAAAATAATAGATGGAAGTTTTACAATAGAACTGAAACAGTAAATTTTGATAATAGTGATATTACTACTTGGGATTTAACAAAAATTACTAACGCAAGTATTGAGCATTACTTACTTTCTATACAAAATATTGATAGTTTAAAAAGAACTCCAATAGAAACATTTAGCGAAATAATAGTTGAAAAAGATGCAAGAAATTATCGCCCATTTTTATACGATTTTTTAGCACATAGAGCGTCTGATTATTTTATAAACGAAGAGCCAAGTATTACTAAACCTATTTATGAATTTGTTATTGATAGTGCAAAATATTTAACGCCTTATGATGAATTTGCTAAAATTAATATTGAAACTCTAGATAGTTTTTCATTAAAATTTTATGCTTTACAAACACTTCAAAATTTAACTATAAATCATCTAAATGATACTAACCCGACTGCATTAATAGATGTAGAATTAAAACGATTAAAATTTGTAAAAAGTAATGCGATTTTCGAAAATTCTGATACTCTTTATTATAAAGCATTAAGCCTTTTGTATGCTAAATATCAAGAACACCCTTCATCTGCTGAAATAATTTATGAATTAGCGTTAACGCATCAAGCAAAGGGTATTTTATATAAACCAAAAGAAGCTGAAGACTACAAATGGGAACTGAAAAAAGCAGTAAATATGTGTTTAAATGCTATAGATAAGTTTCCTGATACTTATGGAGCTGACAGATGCAGGTTATTAGAACATCAAATTAAAAATAAACAATTAAATGTAGTAGTAGAAAAAGTAAATACTCCTGGATCCCCTTTTAGAGGTAACCTTACCTATAAAAACTTATCTAAAGTATATTTTAAATTAGTAAAAGTAGATTTTGATGATTACTTAAAATGGAATAGAAATACTGAATATGAAGTAAGGTATAAAAATATTTTAGAAAGCAAATTAGTTAAAGAATGGGAGCTTGATTTAGAAGATGAAAAAGATTATCAATCACATACTGGTGAGTTTAAAATAGAACAACAGTCATTAGGATTTTATGTTTTACTTACCTCAACAACTAAAGAATTTACCTATAAAAAAGAAGCTATTGCGTTTGCTCCAATTTGGGTTTCTAATATGAGTTATTTAACTCGTAGAAACGATAATGAAGAGGTGGAGTTTTTTGTGATGGATAGAGAAAAAGGAACTCCTTTAAAAAATGTAAAAGCAAAGTTGTATTTCGAAAAATACAATTACACATTGCGTAAATATGAATGGAAATCTTTAGGGACTCAAACAACTGATGAAAATGGTTCTTTTAAAGTTATACCAGATACTGAATACCGTAATTTTTATGCAGATTTTTCTTTAAATAATGATAGGTTAAATACGGAAGATTCTTATTATCAATACAGAAATTATAACGACAACCGGACTTACATCCGAACAGTTTTTTTTACTGATAGAGCTATTTACAGACCAGGGCAAACGGTTTATTTTAAAGGAATTGTTTTAGAAACAGATCCTCAAAAAAATAATAAGATAAAAACCAATTTTAAATCTACAGTTACTTTTTATGATGTTAACCACCAAAAAGTAGCTAATTTAAATTTAACTACTAATGAGTATGGTACGTTTAGTGGAACTTTTACTGCTCCTAATAATGGACTTAACGGACAAATGTACATGTCTGATAGTCATGGTTCAAAATACGTTTCAGTAGAAGAGTATAAACGGCCAAAATTCGAAGTGACATTTGAGCCAGTAAAGGGTTCGTATAAATTAGAAGAAGAAGTTAATGTAGTTGGGAATGCTAAAACATATTCTGGAGCTGCTTTAGATGATGCAGAAGTAAATTATAGGGTGGTAAGAAATGCATCATTTCCTTATTGGTGTTACTATTTTTGGGGGTATTGGCCACAATCTTCACAAATGGAAATAAAAAATGGATCAACAAAAACTGATGATGAGGGAACTTATAAAATTGATTTTGTTGCTAAACCAGATAAATCTGTAAATAAAAAATACTCACCAACTTATTCATATACTATTTATGCAGATGTGGTTGATATTAATGGTGAAACACATAGTTCTTCTACTACAGTTTATGTTGGGTATAAAGCATTAAATATAAGTATTGGTATTACTGATAAAGTCAATAAAAATGAGATTGATACATTTAACTTTAATACAACTAATTTAAATGGAGAGCATGAACCAGCAAAAGGGAATGTTAAAGTTTGGGCGTTAAAAATGCCAAACAAATATTATCGTACTACTTTATGGACCAAAGGAGATAAAAAATATATTTCTAAAGAAGAATATTTAAAAGATTTTCCTTTAGATGTTTATGAGGATGAAAATAATAAATATAAATGGGACAAAGGTGCTAAAGTTTACGACCATGATTTTAATACAGCAACCAAAAAATCTATTCGTTTGTTTCATCTCCCAGAATGGGAAACGGGTTATTATGTAATGGAAGCTATTACAAAAGATAAGTTTGGGCAAGAAGTAAAAGAAGTAAAATACTTTACTGTGTTTAATGACAATGAAAAGAAAATGCCAGTTAATGAAATAGGTTGGTTTGAAGCATTAAAAGCTAAAGGGGAGCCTGGTGAAAAAGCTGAATTTTTAATTGGTTCAGCAGCTAAGGATGTTCAGGTAATGTATGAAATTGAGCATAGAGGTAAAATAGTTCAAAAAGAATGGATTAAAATCAACTCAGAACAAAAGAAAATTACAATCCCTATTTTAGAAAAATATAGAGGTAATTTTCAAGTACACTTTACTTTTGTAAAACATGGAAGAATATTTACTTACTCTTCTCCTGTAACTGTTCCACATACTAATAAACAACTCGATTTAGAGTTTGAAACTTTTAGAAATAAATTGTTGCCTGGACAAAAAGAAGAATGGAAAATTAAAATAAAAGGTAAGAAAGGTGAAAAGGTAGCGGCAGAAATGGTGGCTGCACTTTATGATGCATCATTAGATGCTTTCCGACCTAATTATTGGGGCTTAGATGTCTTATATTATGATTATAGCAGTAGGTATTGGCAAAGTAATACTTCTTTTTCTTATACAAATTCTCAACTAATAGCTGAAGAATGGAATTTAGGTTTATATAACTTAAAAACTAAAATTTATGATCAACTAAATTGGTTTGGATATTATTTAGGAAGAGGAGCTTATGGATATAGATATAAAGGTAGACCTGGTGGGGATTATTTAGATGACTTTTCGGGTGAATATGAAATTGCTGAAGAATCTGCTATGGATGAAGATAGGTCAGGTTCACTTGAAAAATCAAAAGATGCTAAATTTGCTGCAAAAGTTTCACCAAATGCTCCAGCACGTTCTGAAGATAAAAATGCAGAAACAAGATCAACTACTGTCGCGTTAGGTGGAGCGGTAACTGGTGCACAACAAAAAGAATTAGAAGGTAGCGATTTTGAGGATGTAAAAGCAAGAAGTAATTTTAGTGAAACAGCTTTTTTCTTTCCACATTTAGAGACTAATTCAGCAGGAGAAGTAATAATAAAATTTACAATTCCTGAAGCATTAACTAAATGGAAATTTATGAGTTTAGCTCATACCAAAGATTTAAAAACAGGAATGTTGTATGGGGAAACAGTAACTCAAAAAGATTTAATGGTTTATCCTAATGCACCACGCTTTTTTAGAGAAAGTGATAACATGACTTTTAGTACAAAAATTACCAACTTATCAGATAAAGATTTAAGTGGTGGAGCTAAAATTTTCTTTTACGATGCATTAACAATGAACTTGATTTCGGATAAACTTATAAAAGGTGAAGAAACAGCTTCCTTTACAGTTAAAAAAGGAAAAAGTACTTCTGTTAACTGGCAAATAGCAATACCAGAAGGGTATTCAGCCATTACCTATAAAGTAGTTGCTAAGGCAGGTAATTTTACTGATGGAGAAGAAATGGCTGTTCCTGTTTTAACTAATAGAATGTTAGTTACAGAATCAATGCCTTTACCAATAAGAGGTAATCAAACAAAATCGTTTAAGTTTGATAAGCTGTTAAACAACAATTCAAGTACTTTAAAACATCATAAATTAACATTGGAGTTCACCTCTAATCCTGCTTGGTATGCAATACAAGCATTACCATATTTAATGGAATATCCTTATGAGTGTGCTGAACAAACGTTTAGTCGGTTTTATGCAAATTCTATAGCATCTCATATTGCTAATTCTAGCCCAAAAATTAAAACTGTTTTTGATAGTTGGAAAAATAGCTCACCAGAAGCATTTTTATCCAATTTAGAGAAAAATCAAGAGTTAAAATCATTGATTTTAGAAGAAACTCCTTGGGTATTAAATTCTCAAAATGAAAGTGAGCGAAAAAAGAGAGTTGGGTTATTGTTCGATTTAAACAGAATGAGTAATGAATTAGAACGAGCATTAAAAAAACTACAACAATTACAAGTTTCTAATGGTGGGTGGACTTGGTTTAAAGGAATGCCCGAAAACAGGTACATGACTCAGCATATTGTTACTGGCATGGGGCATTTGGATCATTTAGGGGTAAAAAATATCCGAAATGATGCAAAAACTTGGAATATGGTTCAAAAAGCAGTTCGTTATTTAGATGATAGGGTAAGAGAAGATTATGATTGGCTAAAGAAACACAGTGTTGATATGGAAAAAGACCATTTAAGTAGTGATGCTATTCAATATTTATACGCAAGAAGTTATTTTTTAAATGATGTTGAAATAAGTTCAAGAAATAAAGAAGCTCATAACTACTATATTAAACAGTCTGAAAAGTATTGGTTAAACAAGAGCAGGTACATGCAAGGAATGATTGCTTTGGCTTTACACAGACAAACACCAAATAAAACAGGAATTCATACCGAACAAAAAATAATTGCTTCGTTAAAAGAAAATGCAATTAATCATGATGAATTAGGTATGTATTGGAAAGAAAATGTAAGTGGTTATTACTGGTATCAAGCACCTATTGAAACACAAGCCTTACTAATTGAAGCTTTTGATGAAGTTACAAATGATCAAGAAAGTGTGGAAGCAATGAAGGTTTGGTTACTAAAACAAAAACAAACACAAGATTGGAAAACAACTAAAGCAACTACAGAGGCATGTTATGCTTTATTATTGAGAGGAACAGATTTATTAGCAAGTGATCAGTTAGTTGAGATTAAAGTTGGGGGACAAATTATTGACCCTAAAAAAATGGACGATGTAAAAGTTGAGGCTGGTACAGGTTATTTTAAAACATCATGGAATAAAACTGAAATTAAACCATCTATGGGGAATGTAACAGTTACTAAAAAAGATGATGGTGTAGCTTGGGGAGCAATCTATTGGCAATATTTTGAGCAATTAGATAAAATTACACCTCACGATACACCATTGAAGTTAGTCAAAAAACTTTTCTTGCAACGTAATTCTGATTCAGGACCAGTTATTATTCCAATAGTTGAGGGAACAAAAATAGAGCCTGGAGACAAAATAAAGGTAAGAATAGAATTAAGGGTTGATAGAGATATGGAATATGTTCACATGAAAGATATGAGAGCGGCTGGTTTGGAGCCAATAAATGTATTTTCAGGTTACCGATATCAAGATGGTTTGGGTTACTATGAAAGCACAAAAGATGCATCAACAAATTTCTTTTTTGATTATATTAGAAAGGGGACTTATGTTTTTGAATATCCTTTAAGGGTAAATATGGCAGGAAATTTTTCTAACGGAATAACAAGTATTCAGTGTATGTATGCTCCTGAATTTACTTCTCATTCTGAAGGAATTCGAATTAAAATTGAATCAAAAAAATAATTCAATGCGAAATAGAATTTTAGTTTTAAAATTTTAAATTATATTTGCTCTATAATCTATATTATTATGAAAAAGTTAGCAATTTTATTCTCGATTTTAACCTTACTAGTCTTTATAGCTTGTGGTGATGATACTCCTCAAGAAACAACGGAAGAAGTGGTTGAATTAAAAGGTTTTGAAGAATTAAACTTAACTGAGTACGGGTTTAACTTAACTGTTATGGTTCCTGAAGCTGAAAATAATGGTGAGGCACAGGTTGTTTTAACTGAAAGAGGTGCATTGGAGATTGTAGTTGGAAGTGATTTTGGAATTGAAATTATGTATGGTGAAGGAGATTTGGCTTTACTTAAATCAGATTTGAATGATGATTTAGTTTTTGTTTCATCAATTATAGCTGAAGATTCTACTTCAATCATTTATTCTCAAGATATTCCAGAATCAGGAGTAAAAACACAGCATCACTTTTTTTACAAAGCAGTTATCGGTACTGATATTTATGAAGTTCGTGACATTATGGAAAGTGATTACGGTTCTGGAATGATAGAAAAAATGCTAGGTGCGGCTAAAACATTAAGAGCTAGTCAGCCCAAAATAGCAGCTTAAAAAAATAAAATTAATTTTAAACCCTATTCCTTAAAGAATAGGGTTTTGTTTTATAATGAAAAACTTAATTACATACATATCCTTTCTGAGCATATTTTTTTTGGCTTGTAGTCAAAAAGAGCAGTTACCTTCAGATGTTCTATCAAAAGAGGATTTAGTGGATGTTTTAGTTGAAATAGAAAAGACTCAAGCAGTTATTAAACTAAAGTTTAATACTACCGATAGTATTATTAATCAAAAAGAAATTTTTGATGAAACGTTTAAAAAAATGAAAATTACTCAGCAACAGTTTAACTCAAGTTTAAAATATTATTGTAATACTCCAAAAACACTAGAAGGAGTTTATGAAAAAGTAATTGTTAAGTTATCTGAGAAACAAGCTGAAAATCAGTAATGCAAAAAATGCAACTTTCTTGCATTAATTTTCGTCCTAATTAAGCTTCTTAAAAATTAAATTTAACAAAAAAACATTCATTAGTTAACTTTCATTAAGTTTGTGAAAGATAGCGTGTTAAGGCTACTTTTTTTAACCACTTATAATATGAAAAAATTAATACAAAAAATTTCCAGTGTTGCATTACTTTTTATATCAGTTGCAACATTAAATGCACAAAATGTAGGGATTAATGCTACTGGTGCTGCTCCAAGTGGTGATGCAATGTTAGATATTGCAGCAACCAACAAAGGATTGTTGGTGCCTAGAGTAAATATTGCAAATTTAGCAACCATAGCTCCAATTACAGGAGGTACAACAACAAGTTTATTGGTTTATAATACAAATGCTACTACAGGCTTAGGTTATTATTATTGGGATGGAGTTGCATGGGTGAAGTTTACTACTGGTGGTGATGATTGGAAAATTATTGGAAATGCAAACGCTACTTCTGGGACTCATTTTTTAGGAACAACTAATGGTCAAGCAGTAAATTTTAGAACTAACAATCTAACTAGGTTTACTATTGCTAATGGGTATCAAGTTTATGCAGAAAATGATGGTACTGCTGCTTTACCTTTTTATTCTAGAAGTACTGATAATAATACAGGGATGTATTTTAGTGCTGCAGATCAATTAAGTTGGTCTACAGGTGGGGCTGAAAGATTGAGATTAACCAATACTCAATTAGGAACAACTTTTAATGGAACAGCTGCTGCTCCTGCTTATACTTTTACTACGGATTTAAATATGGGAATGTTTAGAGCTACAACAGATCAATTAGCATTTTCTACAGGTGGTACAGAGAGAGTACGTATAGATAATAATGGTTCAGTAGGTATAGGAACAACAACTCCTTTTACATCAAATATTGGTGGAGTTAATGTTGGAAGATTAAATGTTGTTTATAATGCTACACCTGCTGGTGCTGCAATGTCTGAAATTGTCAATACTAGTAATAATGGTGTAGCATTAGCAGTTGTAGGAACTTCTACCACAAATGGATTTAATATTATGGAAGTTACTTCGAGTACAAATAATTTTAATGGATTTTTTCTACATACGTCAGCTACGAATAATAGAGTTGCTCTTTCTGGGGCAACAAACTCTGGTAATAATAGATGGGGATTTTATTCAGGAGATGAACTGCTTGCATTAAATTATTTTACAATTTCTGATGAACGATTAAAAAAGGATATTTCTCAGATTAATTCAGCAATAGATAATATTAAATTACTTAACCCTGTTCAGTATAGATTTGATAATAATACTTATCCATCATTTGGAGATCAAAATGAAATCAGTTTTGGATTTTTAGCTGGTGAATTGAAAGATATTTTTCCTAATATTGTTGCAGAAAATTCAGTTTATAATCCGAATGATCTTCCTACAAAAGCATTAACTAAAATTCAAGGTGAACCAAAATTTTCATCTGTTAATTATATTGGTCTTATTCCAATCTTAACTAAAGGTATTCAGGAACAGCAAACTATGATAGAAATCCAAAATACTAAAATTGAAGCTTTAGAGAAAATGGTATTGGAGTTGAAAAATAAATAATTCTATTTTGAATCATCCTATGAAAAACCTACTATCCATATTTATTTTAATTTTTGTTTCAACTTTCGCTTTTGCTCAAGGAAGAATGGTGATTAATAATAATGGATATGTTGTTATTGATAACAGTGCATTTGTTGTGTTGCAAAACCCTAATCCAAATGCATTAACAGTGATAGGTTCAGGCAATGTAATTTCAGAAAACGAAAGAGATGTTATTAAATGGGAAATAGGCACAACTATAGGGACTTATACCATTCCATGGACTACAGCATCAGGAGTTAAAATTCCTTTAGTAATTAATAAAACAACAGCTGGTACAGGTGCAGCAGCAGATTTTGTTTTGTCAACTTGGGAAACTAATGATAATAATTTATCAATACCATCTGCAGTAAATAATATGAATTACAATGCAGTTGATAGATCACTTTTTGTAGCGGACCGTTTTTGGCATATAAACGCATTATCTTATACGGCAAAACCAGCTGTAACTTTATCTATAGCTTATAACTCAGCTGCTAATGAAATTGGTGGGACTAATACGATTATAGAGCCTAATTTATTAGCTCAAAGGTTTAATACCGGGTTAGGGCATTGGGAGTCTTATTTATTGTTTGGAACTAATAATGCTGCGGCAGATAGAGTTGATAACATTGTAGCATCGCCAGCTGATTTTTTTGAAAACTGGATTTTAGTTGATAACACAAATCCTTTACCGGTTAAATTAACAGCTTTTAATGCCAACTGTAATAATAATGCTGTTGAGTTAACTTGGACAACAGAATCTGAAATTAATAACGATTATTTTGTAGTTGAAAAGAGTTATGATGCTGTTACTTTTTTTGAATTAATAACAGTTCAGGGGAATGGAAATAGTAATGTTACCAATAATTATGTCGTTTATGATTCTAATCCTTCTTCAGGCACAACTTATTACCGATTAAAACAAATTGATTTTGATGGTGCTATCTCTTACCATAATATCATTTCAACTAATTGTAATATAAATGGTTTTGATGTAAATCAGTTAGCACTAAATAATAACACGTTAACTTTTAACATCATTACAACTTTAAACGAGAATTTAACTGTTTATTTTTATGACTACAGAGGCAGACTAATTGCAAGTAAACCACTTACAGTTGTTGAGGGGAATAATACTGTAAAGTTGAATAATTTAGAATTGAGTACAGGAATTTATATGCTTTCTATTATTGGAGAATATAATTCTTACGCTACTAAGTTAATGAATAAGAAAAATTAAAGAATTACAGTTTTGTAAATTTTGCTTTAATTTTTAAACTCCAACTCCACAATAAAAGTAAAGTAGCAATTGCTGCAGCTAATCTGCCTAGTATATCTCCATTAATAGTATAAAATGTTAATTTGTCATTACTATTTATTTTTCCGGAAATAACATCTTGCTCCCACCATTTGGTTGGATTAACAATATCTCCACGCTGATTAATAAAGCAAGTAATCCCTGTATTAGCACTTCTAGCAATACTTCTTCTACTTTCTATAGCTCTAAGTCGAGCATAGGATAAATGTTGTTTGTAACCAGGAGTATCTCTCCACCAACCATCGTTTGTAATGATAAAAACTAAGTTAGCACCGTTTGCTACATAATCTCCAAAGTAATCGCCATAAATAGACTCGTAACAAATTACTGGAGCTATAGGGTTATCTGTATTTAAATCGAACACTTCGGCTTTTTCAGCAGTTCCTAAACTACCAAAAGTTCCTCCTAAATTAATTGCAAAATCTTCTAAAGGAGCAAGTATTGCTGCAAAAGGTAAACGCTCTACACCTAATACTAATTTAGATTTATGGTAAATCTGAATAGTTGGAGATTTATCAATTAATAGAGCTGTATTAAATGCATCATACCAAACTTTTGTTTGTGGATTTTGACTAGCAGATTCTGTAGGTTTTTTTCCACCTTGTTGATAATTGATATAAGTTGAAGCTCCAATTACAAATTTAAGTTGAGGATATTCACTAATTAATTTTCTAATTTCAATAATTCCATAGTTATATTCTAGCTCATCTTCAACACTTCCTCTTGGTATTGCTGTTTCTGGAGCGATAACATAGTTGGTAGTAGAAGTAATTTTTTTTCGAGCCAAAGATAAAATACGATCAATTTGTTGAGGTTCACTCATTCTCCCAAACTTATCCTTGTAAGGATCAATGTTAGGTTGAATCAACACAATTTCTGATGGGTTTTCAACTTCTTTATAATTAGAATAGGTGATGAAAGAAATAATAGTAGGAATAGCAATAATTAAAACAATTGCGATAATTGGTTTTACGTTTGTTTTAAACGATTCTTTTAAAAGAATCATTTTTCTAAAGATTCTAAAAACCAAAATGTTAACGATTAAAATCCATAATGTTCCGCCTAAAACTCCAGTATATTCATACCACTGAATAATTTCTGTGTAATTAGCAAAGGTGTTTCCAAAAGTTGACCAAGGATGAGAAAATTCCCAATGATAATGAAGCCATTCAAATCCTATCCACAAAACAATTAAGGCGAAATAACCTTTTTTATTGCCCAATCGTTTTTTTATACCATGAAACCATAAAAATATAATTCCCATAAAAATGGAATTAAGAATTACAGCCATTAACATTCCTGCCTCAGAAGCATACCAAATCCACCAAGTTGTAAAGGTGTTAAAGGTTAAAAAACATAAAAAAGCATTAAGATATAAGTGTCTAGATTTTAATTTTTTTGGATTTTGACTAATAGTATATTCTACATAAAGTAGTGGAAGTAATGCAATAAAAAAAAGAGGAGCTAAATTTCCAGTAGCTGGCCAAGAAACTCCCATTAGTAAACCACTAAGAATGGAGAAGCCTATTAATTTTAATTTTTGCATTTGGCAAAGATAAACTAAAATTAAATAGTTTTTCTTCTAGCTTTTTCTTTTAAGATTAAAGAAAGCTCTCTGCCTGTTTGTCCTGCAACAGAAGTGTTCTCTTGTGCTCTTCTAATCAAATAAGGAGTTACATCTTTAACTGGTCCGTAAGGCACATATTTAGCTACATTGTAATTGGCTTGAGATAAGTTCATGCTAATGTGATCACTCATTCCTAAAAGTTGAGCAAAATAAATTCGGTTGTCATCTTTTTTTAGTTGATGCTCAGCCATTAATTCGGTTAAGAAAATATTACTTGCTTCATTATGGGAGCCACAACAAATTGAGATTTTATTAATATTTTCTACACAATATTTTAAAGCCAAATTAAAGTCTTTATCGGTATCAACTTTAGTTTTTTGCATAGGATCTTTATATCTCAACCTTTCTGCTCTAGCTCTTTCTTTTTCTATATAAGCACCTCTCACTAATTTCAATCCGATGTAAAAATTTTCTTTGGTGGCAATTTCATTTAATTTTTTTATATAGGCTAACCTATCCCATCTGTAAAGCTGTGCAGTATTGTAAATAATCGCTTTTTCTTTATTATAAGCCCTCATCATGTCTAAGACAATGTTGTCAATCACATCCTGTATCCAAGTTTCTTCCGCATCAATAAAAATAGGAATGTTATTATCATAACCAGCTTTACACATGGTGTTTATTCTGCTTAAAACGCTGTTGTATTCTTCTTGTTCTTTTGGGTTTAGGGTTTGATTAGCATTTACTTTTTCCAATAATCTAAACCTACCAAAACCAGTAATTTTAAAAACACAAAAAGGAATGTTAAGATTAGATTTTGCTTTTTGTATGGCACTTAAAATTTCTTTTTCATTCTCATCAAAAACTTCTTCTTCTTCCATTCCTTCAACAGAATAATCTAAAATTGTTTTAACGTTTCGATCACTTAAACTTTTGATTGTTTTTTCACAATCATTTATATTTTCACCACCGCAAAACTGCTTAAAAATGGTAGCTTTTATCATTGGAATAGGAAACCAGAGGGGTAAAAATATTTTTAATAAGGCAGGACCAATTTTGATTAACCAATTCCAACCAATTATTTTAAATAACCAGTAACTTCTTGTTAAATCAGTATTTTTTTTCCCCGAAAAGGCGATTTCGGTATTGTTAAAATCCATTATCTTTTTTAATCTATGAAATTACAATGCGAAAATAGTAGAAATTATGATTTCCTTCACCTATAAATACGCTATTTTTACAAATTATAATTAAAAATAAATGTCGATTAATAATATCATAAACATTAAAACAAAAAGTTCTAAAGTTTTTATCGGGAACGATGTGTTTAGTGTTTTAAAAGAGTACCTCCGCCCTTATCAAGATAACAAAATTTTTATTTTGGTAGATGAAAACAGTTTACAACACTGTGTAACCGAATTAATTACTAATGTTGATTTATTACAAAAGGCTGAAATTATAGAGATTGATAGTGGAGAGGAAAACAAAACAATTGACATTTGCTACCAAATATGGAAAACACTAGCAGATTATAAAGCAGACAGAAACTCATTACTAATTAATTTAGGTGGTGGAGTTATTACCGATATGGGAGGGTTTATTGCTTCTACTTTTAAAAGAGGAATGGATTTTATTAATATTCCAACCACACTACTTTCTCAAATAGATGCATCAGTTGGGGGAAAAGTAGGGGTAGATTTTGAAGGTTTAAAAAATATGATTGGCGTTTTTAATGAGCCGAAAGGCGTTTTTATATATCCTCAATTTTTAAAAACATTGGATAAAAAACAAATGCTTTCTGGTTATGCTGAAGCATTAAAACACGCTTTAATTAAAGATGCTAGTTATTGGATAGCGTTAAAAAAAGGAATGTTATCTGATGCTGATAATTGGCTGAAATTAATAGCCACTTCAGTAAACATTAAAAATGAAATTGTATTAATAGACCCAAATGAAAAGAATGAGCGTAAACTCTTGAATTTTGGGCATACTATTGGGCATGCAATTGAAAGTTATGCGTTAAAAAATGACAACATGTTATTGTTACATGGGGAGGCTGTTGCATTAGGAATGTTATGTGAAGCATACATTTCAAACCAAGTAATGGGATTATCGGATAAGGAGTTTAAAGAAATAGAAGATACCATTAATAAGTTATATTCTCATTTTGATTTTGATGTTGCTGATTTTCATTTGTTAATTGAGTTGATGCGAAATGACAAAAAAAACAATGGAGGAGAAATTAACTTCACCTTAATTTCTGAAATTGGAAAAGGGCACATCAACCAACATGTAGATGTTGAGTGTATTTTAGATGCTTTAAATTATTACCATTCTACAACGGTAAAAAAGCCCAATTAATGACGCTTAGTTTATCACATTTAAACAAATCTATAAAAGGAGAGATAGCACTTACTTCTTCCAAAAGTGAAAGTAATAGAGCTTTAATTATTAGGGCTTTATGTGTTGATAATTTTGAAATTGAAAATTTATCTGACTCAGCCGATACCAAAACCCTTGATTTATTACTGAAGAGTGATGAACAAATTTTAGATGTTTATCATGCAGGAACTGCAATGCGTTTTTTAACCGCTTATTGTTGTCTGCAAAGTGGGGAAAGAATTTTAACAGGTTCAGATAGGATGAAGCAACGTCCAATTAAAATTTTGGTAAATGCTTTACGACAGTTAGGAGCAGAAATTGAATACACGGAAAATGAAGGATTTCCTCCGCTAAAAATTACAGGAGCACATTTAAAAGGAGGGCAGCTTCTAATTGATGGAAGCATAAGTAGCCAGTACATTTCTGCATTGCTAATGATTGCTCCGAAATTGAATGGTGGTTTACAAATTGAATTTGAAGGAGAATTAACTTCTAAACCTTATGTAGATATGACCATTAACATGATGCAACATTTTGGTGCAAATGTTAAATGGGTTAATGAAACCATTGTAGTTTCGGAAGGAAATTATTGTGCTAAGAATTTTAAAGTTGAAGCTGATTGGAGTGCAGCTTCTTATTGGTATAGTATGGTTGCTTTAGCAGAAGTGGCAGAAATTAAATTGTATGGTTTAAAACCAGAAAGCTTACAAGGAGATTCAGCAGTTTTTGAGATTTATAAAAATTTTGGAGTAAAAACAGAGTTTATAGAAAATGGTGTTTGTTTAACTAAATCAATCAACTTTCAACTTTCAACTTTCAACTTTGAACTTAATTTTACTAATTGCCCAGATATAGCCCAAACAGTTGCAGTTACTTGTGCAGCATTAAACTTAAAAGCAAAATTAATTGGGTTAAAAACCTTGCGAATAAAAGAGACGGATAGAATTACAGCCTTACAAACTGAGTTAAACAGCTTAGGTTTTAATGTTGAAGTAGATAAAGATGATTTGATAATTAATCCATTAGGAACGTCATTGCGAGCGAAGTGTAACGAAGCGAGGCAATCTGACTCTAAGAAAGGTGAGATTGCTTCATTCTTCTCAATGACGAATCCTAAAATAAAAACTTACGATGATCACCGAATGGCAATGGCTTTTGCTCCTTTGGCATTAATTGCTCCAATTACCATTGAAAACCCTGAAGTGGTAAAAAAATCTTACCCTAAATTTTGGGAGGATTTTAAAAATTGTTTACTCTAATTGAATCCAAGTGTCTTTGTCTGTTAGCTCTTTGGTACTGAGAATTATTGCTCTATTTTCTAAACTACCAATATTAAATTCTAAAACTTCTTCTTTTGGATTAGGGGTATAAATTCTAAATTCATTTTGAGTTTGCAAAATGTCTGTTTTTTGAAAAGGTCCTATTCTACCATTTTGTTTAGACATGTTAATATATTCAACAGGCTGCATGTAGTTTTTATAGCCCATTTCAGATAATTTTTTTTCAATATTATCCACAAACCATTTATTGTCTTTAATAATTACGCAATACTCCCAATGATTTAAAATGTATTTAGGAAATCTATACTCCTTTTTATTTTCAATATCAGAATCTGTTATTCCATACATTGAATAAATATTACCTAGGCTTCCTTTTAAATTTTCGCGAATTTGAATATTTTTAGAAACTAAAGGGCCAATAGATTTTTCATGATTCATTAGGGTTATTTTTCCTTTGGGTATATTAATAAGATTTGATACTCCTTCAAATTTATCTCCAATAGCTTCTTTCTCCAATCTTTGGAAATACCTAACGGTATTCATATATATCTTACCATCATTTAAAAGTTCTAAACAATTTTTATGAGAACCAAATTTTAGTAATAAGTGGATTGTAAATTTACTCATCAGCGGTAATTATCCTATTTTCTCCACCAAATCAGCTAATCTATTTGAATAGCCCATTTCATTATCGTACCAACCCATAATTTTTACCATGTGTCCGGTAATAGATGTTAAATCAGCATCAAAAATACAAGAATGAGGGTTGCCTACAATGTCAATAGAAACAATTGGGTCTTCAGTATATTCTAAAATACCTTTTAACTCATTTTCGGCAGCAGTTTTAAAAGCTTTATTGATAGAGGCTACATCAGCATCTTCTTTTAAAATTACACTAATGTCTATTAACGAACCATTAGGTACAGGAACCCTAACTCCACAACCACCAATTTTTCCATCTAAATCAGGAAATATTTTAGTAATGGCTTTTGCTGCGCCTGTAGTTGTTGGTATTATTGATAATGCTCCAGCTCTTGCCCTTCTTAAATCTTTATGCGGAGCATCATGTAAAGTTTGGTCACTAGTATAAGAGTGTACAGTTGTAATATAAGCACTTTCAATGTGATATAAATCGTGTAGTACTTTAATTAAAGGAGCAGCAGCATTAGTTGTACAAGATGCATTAGAAATAATTTGTTCGTTACCTGTAAGCACTTCTTCATTAATTCCTAAAACAACAGTGGTAACATCATCGCTTTTTGGTGGTGCAGATAAAATTACTTTTTTTGCACCAGCAGTTATGTGTCCTTGAGCTAACTCTTTGGTTAAAAATCTTCCGGTAGATTCAATAACAACATCTATCTTTAAGTCTCCCCAAGGTAAATTTTTCGGCTCTTTTTCGTTAAAAATTTTAACGCTTTTACCATTGATAATAATTTCATGCTCGGTACAAGTAACAGTTCCATTAAATGCTCTGTGTATAGAGTCGTATTTTAATAAATGAGTTAAAGTGTTGGCATCTGTTAAATCATTAATGGCAACTAATTCAATGTTTGGGTGTTGTTGGATTGCTCTTGTAAAAGACCTACCTATTCTACCAAAACCATTTATTGCAACTCTTATCATAATCGAAAATTTTAAATTTGCCTTTTAACTTATAGTGGTTAAGACTAAACAAAGTTACTTATAAAGCATAAAAAAAGGCTTTCTAAATCAAGAAAGCCTTTAAATATTTTTAAACTATACTAATTATAAACTAGCAACATGTTTTGTTAACTTAGATTTTAAGTTAGACGCTTTTTTCAAATGAATAACATTATTCTTCGCTAACCTATCTAACATAGAAGAAACTTTAGGCAACATTGCAGCAGCTTCTTTTTTGTCAGTACTATCTCTTAGTGCTTTTACAGCATTACGAGTAGTTTTGTGTTGGTATCTATTTCTTAGCGTTCTTGTCGCTGTTTGTCTGATTCTTTTTAATGCCGACTTATGATTAGCCATATCTTTTAATTTTAATCTTAAATTTTTAAGGACTGCAAATGTATGAAAATTTTCTAAAAATCAAATATTTTATCAGTTCTTTTAAAAAAAATAAAACCACTTCAATTTTGAAGTGGTTTTTTGCAGCCCGTAGGGGAATCGAACCCCTGTTTCCTGGATGAAAACCAGACGTCCTAACCCCTAGACGAACGGGCCAAAAATGTATCCTCACATTTAAGGTCTGCAAATGTAGAATTTTTTACTACTTCCGCAAAATATTTTAAAAAAAATACTAAATAAAATCGTTATCTGCCTGAAACTTAAATCCCAAACGTTTCCCGGTCTTAATATTCATCATGTTTGTGACTTCATTTACATCACTAACACTTAACTCTTTCATATTATCGTAGTGCGGAGTTAATAAATCGAAATCCATTGAGTATAAGATAGATGACTCAATTATTTGTCTGATTTTTTTCTTCTCTATTTCTTCGTTAATAAAATCATTATATAAAAACCCTAATTGTCTTTTCCCTTCAACAAAATAATGTAAGTCTTTATTTACAAATGTTCGTGCTACTAAATAACCAACATCATTAACTCTATTGTATTTGAATGAATCTGCTAAAAAATTATATATGTTAATCATCCCACAAAAAACTCTTAATTCGTCCTCTTTTACATAAGAAGAGTTCCAGATGTTATGGTTTTTTTCAAAATCAAAAACATTGGTATGCATAAAAAACACTAAAATATCGCCTCCAAACTTTATATGAAATTCAAATTCACCTTTATCAAAAAAGTCAACAACTACGGTTTTGTTGTTTTTTGCCATTTCATTTTTTAACTCACTAGATAATTTTTCGGCTTCTTTTTTAAAAATTTGAAAAGTTGAAATAGTTTTTTTAAAAACATCTTGTTTTAAACTAGCTTTAGTTTTAAGTGTTTCTATTATAAGTTCTTTAGCTGTTTTTTTACTGTCCATTATTAATAGGATTTAGCGAAAATTACTCGTTGTTTAGATAGGTTACCAGTATAAACACATTTCCCTTCTTCTAATTTATTGTTTAGAGGAATACATCTAATAGTAGCTTTGGTTTCTTGTTTTATTTTTTCTTCGGTTTCAGCAGTGCCATCCCAATGAGCCATCACAAATCCTCCTTTATTCTCTAAAATGTCTTTAAATTCATCCCAAGAATTGGCTTTGTTTGTTTTTTCTTCTCTAAAATCCATTGCTTTTTGGTAAAGGTTCGTTTGAATATTTTCTAATAAATGTTCAATTTTAATCGCAATGTCTTTTTGTTGTAGAACTTCTTTTTCTTTAGTATCTCTTCTGGCTACTTCAACCGTTCCATTTTCAATATCTCGTGGCCCTATAGCAATTCTTACAGGAACGCCTTTAAACTCATATTCAGCAAATTTAAACCCTGGTTTATGCGTGTCTCTATTATCATATTTTACAGAAATGCCTTTGGCTTCTAATTCTTTTTTAATTTTTAATGCATGTTCAGAAATCTCTTTTAATTGTTCGTCTCCTTTGTAAATAGGAACAATTACAACTTGGTGAGGAGCTAAATTTGGAGGCAAAACTAATCCGTCATCATCAGAATGAGTCATAATTATAGCACCCATTAACCTTGTAGAAACACCCCAAGATGTTGCCCAAACATATTCTTGTTTACCTTCTTTAGTAGCAAATTTAACATCAAAAGCTTTGGCAAAATTTTGTCCTAAAAAGTGAGAAGTTCCAGCTTGTAGTGCTTTACCATCTTGCATTAATGCTTCAATACAATATGTTTCTACTGCACCAGCAAATCGTTCACTTTCTGTTTTGATGCCTTTAATAACAGGGATTGCCATCCATTTTTCAGCAAAATCAGCGTATACATCCAACATTTTTTCAGATTCTTCTATTGCTTCTTCTTTAGTGGCATGAGCAGTGTGTCCTTCTTGCCATAAAAATTCTGCAGTTCTTAAAAACAACCTAGTTCTCATCTCCCAACGAACAACATTTGCCCATTGATTTACTAAAATTGGTAAATCCCTATAAGATTCAATCCACCCTCTATAAGTATTCCAAATAATGGTTTCAGAAGTTGGTCGAATAATTAACTCTTCTTCTAATTTAGCATCTGGATCCACAATAACTCCGCTTCCATCTTCAGCATTTTTTAGACGGTAATGTGTAACAACAGCACATTCTTTGGCGAAACCTTCAACATGAGCAGCTTCTTTACTCAAGTATGATTTTGGTATAAATAAGGGGAAATAAGCATTAACATGTCCAGTTTCTTTAAACATTTTGTCTAATTGAGCTTGTATTTTTTCCCAGATAGCATACCCGTATGGTTTAATAACCATACAGCCTCGTACTGCTGAATGCTCTGCTAAATCTGCTTTTACAACTAATTCGTTATACCATTGAGAGTAATCTTCTTCTCTTGTTGTGAAATTTTTTGCCATTTTAATAAATTAGGTATAGTTTTTGATATATAATTTTTTCAAAATTTACTTTAAAAGACGTAAAATTAAGCGAATTTTACTTAAAACTAAACCGAAATGAAAGCAATTAAAAATTTACTACCCTTACTATTTCTATTAGCCTTTGTTAATGTTAATGCTCAGGATGAATTTTATAATGATGAAAAAAGTGAAGATAAAGTTAAATCAGAACAACAAACTGTTATAATTGATGTTTCAATTGATGAATATACAACAGAGGAAGATTATAATGATAAAAACAACATTACTACAAGTTATGAGGTTTATGACTGGGAAGATGATGATGAGATTTATGAAAATGAGAAACAACCAAAACGAAGACGAAATACAGTTGCTGGAGAGGTTATTGCAGAAGTAATAGTTGAAGTGTTTATTAACACAGCTTTTATTATTGCTGCTTTTTGGCATTAAATTAAGTTGTTTGGCATAGTATTTGAATTAATTACAATGAATGACTTTTTTTAACATTTCATTAACAAAGGTCATTAAACAAAAAATATAGGAGGAAACATTATGAACTCATTAAAATTTACAACATTGTCTATAATAATGATATTATTTTATGGCAATACTAAAGCCCAAGATGATTTTTATCCATCATCTAACTCAAAAAAAAATATTAAATCAGAAATTATTAGAGAAGCTAAAGCTATTGAAGATAGGGTTTCTGAAGATGAATATTCTACAGCTACTGATTATGCAGTAGAAAAAAGACAACAAGAATATGAACAAGCTTATAATGAGCAAATGGGTATTACTGATAGTACTACTTATTATGAGGATGAAAATGGAAATGTTAGAATAACTAACAACTATTATACTGGTGATAATTATGATTATGATAATGAGTATTATGATTATGAATATTCTTCAAGAATAAAAAGATTTAGAACTAGTAATAGATCTCGTTACGGATATTATGATGATTATTATACTAATTATTATTGGTACGATTATAATCCAAATTATTATGGAACAAGTATATACTCTAGCTATAGTTGGTGGAATCCAAGGCCTTGGGGGAATATTGGTTGGTCTTATTATGGTGGATGGAATGTAGGTTGGAACTGGGGCTGGGGTTGGTCTGGTAATTATGGATACTATGGTTCTAGTTGTTATGGATGGAATTCTTATTATTCTCCAAATTATTGGGGAGGACATCATCATCATGGGTATAATGATTACTATGCTTCTAACTATTACAATAGCTATGATCATAATAGCAATTATTATGGTAAAAGAGGTGGGAGCTCTAATTCTTCAGGATATGGAGGCAGAAACCCAAGTTCAACTTCAGGTTATGGAGGCAACTCAGGTAAATCTTTTGGTCAAAAATATGAGGCAGCTGTAAAAAATGATAACCCAAGAGGTAGTTATTCTTCAAGCTCAAAACCGTTGAATACAGGAAACCCTAGAGCAAATAGTAGTGTGGTTAATAATAATAGTGGAGTAAAAAATAATTCATATTCAACCCCAAGAACTACATCAACGAGTTCTACACCAATTAAAAACAATGGTTATTCAAGTCCTAGAACTACTACAAAATCTAGTAGTGAGACGTTTAAACCTAATAATAATAATAAGCCAAGTTACTCTAATCCATCAGGAAATTCTAAGCCTAATTATAGTAAGCCTAGAACAACTTATAATAAACCTAAAACAACTTATTCTGCTCCGAGTGTAAAGCCTCGTCAGTCGCAACCAAGTTATAGCAAGCCTTCAGGAGGCAGTTATAATAGAGGGAGCAGTAATGGAGGCACAAGAAGTTCAGGCTCTGTTGGTGGTCCAAGAAAAAGATAATTAATAAATCGGTATAAATTATATTAATTAAGAAAATGATGAAGCGATTATTAATACTATCGATAGTAGGTTTAACAAGTATTTCTATAAAAGCCCAAAATGAATTTGATGCTTTAAGATACTCTACTCTAGAGTTTTATGGTGATGCTAGATTTAACGCAATGGGCGGTTCTTTTGGCGCATTAGGGGCAAATATGTCGGCAATAAGTGTTAATCCTGGAGGATTGGGAGTATATAAAAGTTCTGATTTTTCTTTTACTCCTGCTTTTAATTATAATTATTCAGAAAGTAAATATGACGGAAACATAGTTTCTGATGGAAAATTAAATTTTCATTTTAGTAATGTTGGTTTGGTTGGCAATTTTAAAACTAGTGGAGATTGGAAGGCTGTGAACTTAGGAATAGGTTATAACAGAACTGCAAATTATAACTCTAGTATTTCTGTAAAAGGAACAACTGATTCTTCAGCATTAAATAGTTATGTAAATGAATTGAATTCTGGAATTGGAACTTTTGAAACGGATATCAGTTCGTTTTATCCTTTTTCTGCCAATTTAGCTTATCAAAGCTACTTAGTTAATCCTTTATTTAACGATTCTACGCATTATGATCATGTCTTTGCTAATTCTAAAAACATAACTCAATTAACAACATATGAAACCAGAGGTGGTTCTGGAGAAATGTATTTTGCGTTAGGTGGCAATTATGGGGATAGGTTATTTATAGGAGCTTCTTTAGGAATCCCAACAGTTAGGTATGTTTATGATAGAAATTATACTGAGACTTCTGAAAAATCAGATACATTAACAGATTTTAATTATTATTCGGTTCATGATTACGTTAAAACTTCTGGAGCGGGTGTTAATTTTAAGTTAGGGATGATTTATAAGGTTGTTGACTGGTTTAGAATAGGTGCAGCTTTTCATACGCCAACTATTTATTCTCTAAGGGATGATTATGAAACAACTATTAATGCAGAACAACGAGATGGAACTACTTTTAGTGAAACATCTCCTTACGGGTCTTTTAACTACTTTGTGTCAACCCCATTAAGGTTTATTACAAGTGGAAGTGTGATAATGGGTAATCATGGGGTAATCAATGTTGATTATGAAATAATTGATTACGCATCAGCAAGATTAAGTGAAGATACTTACGATTATAATAATGGAGGAACTGCTGATTTTACGTCTGAAAATAGAAATATTAGAGAAAACTTTACTACTTCACAAAACATTAGGGTTGGTACAGAGTGGAGATTAGATCCTTTTAGGTTTAGAGCGGGTTATCGATATCAAGGAAATTCATTAAGTAGTAAGTTTAATGCAGATAATAGTGCTTCTATTTATTCTGTTGGTATTGGTATTAAACAGGATGAATATTATTTTGACATGGCTTATTCAATGAAATTATATGAAAACCAAACCATTGTGATTGCTGATCAAAATGAGTTTGCACCAACATCTTTAAAAGACCACTACATTACTTTTACATTAGGATTTAGGTTTTAAGATTTTAAGGCTCCTAATATCGCTAATACAATTAGAGTTAATGATATTGTAAAAATTATTAATCTTACATAAAGATTAGATATTGTAGGCTTTCTATACTTTCCAGAAACTAAATAATTAGCTTTCAACGCTTTTTTTTCATCACCTTTTCTAACACCAAAAAGATAGATGTTTTTTTCGTTATTTTCTTCTAAAGAACTTTCATACCATATGTTTTGCTCTTTTAGCAATTCTTCAAAATAGGTTGCTCGTTGTTTTTCAAAAAATTTAAAAACGGTGTAACCAGGTCTGGTTGGATGGTCAAAATAATTTGTGATGTTGAACATTATTTTATTCTGAGTTTTCGTCCAACAATTAATGTTTTGTTTCTTCGGTAGCCATTTAGCTCACACAATTCTGTTACACTTAATCCGTAACGATTCGCAATTTTATACATAAAATCACCTCTTTCTATAGTGTGATATTCTACACCCACTGGTAAAGCTGCGTAGTCCCATTTTTGTTTGACTAATTCAACAGAATCACTAATTAAAGTATTGTTTTTAAAGGAAATTAAATGTTTTGGGTTTAAAGGTTTTCCCTTGTATCGAACTTCAAAATGTAAGTGACTGCCAGAGGAATGTCCAGAACTACCTCCAAGTCCAATTATCTGACCTGCTTCTACAATATCTCCAGCTTTCACTTTTAGGCGATGTAAGTGAGCATAAAGAGTTTCTAATCCATTGTAATGACGAATAACAACAACTCTTCCGTAACCTTCATGAAACAAAGAAATTCTAACCATTCCATCAAAAGAAGCTACTACTGGGTCCCATACTTGTAAATCTAAATCAATACCGTGATGACTCCTTCCATTTCGCCATCCAAAATTGGAAGTCACAACAGGATCGTGAATTGGAGAAACAAAATTGCAATTGTTTTTATTGTCCGTAAGTGTTAGCATTACTGTTGAATCATTTTGGCAAAGACCTTCATCATAAGGAGAAATATTTCTTGTATCCCACTTGCCATAAGTAGATTGTGATGGGATTGCTGAATTGTCATAAAAGTTGGTTAATGAGTTATAAAAATCATGTTCCAATAAACGAGATTCAGCATATTCATTTATATCATTAATAAGATCAATAGGTATTTCATCCAATTCTAATAAAGAATCAATTACAGAAATAATTTTTTTACCGGACAATTCAGAAATACTTTTATAAATAGGGTTGTTTGGAGTTATTACTAATGCTGATATTGTATCTTTTTTTTCAAATTTATCTTCTTTGTTATCTTTAGCGTAACAAACAGTAAACATGCCCAAAGAGAGTATGAAGAGTAGTGCTATTTTATTAATAATTTGTATCACAATAAAATTGTAAAGGGCGACCAATATAACAAAAAATATAAAAACAGTTGTTTTTAAGGGGTGTATGAGGTAAAATTCTTATCAATTGTTTGTATCCCATATTAAAAATTATACTTTTATGATGTAATTTAATCAGAGAATTCCCTATGAATTATTTTAAAAGGATATTACTTATTCTGCTATTTTTTATAGTTTTAGTAACAATAATTTCTCTGTTTTTGCCTTCATCTTTTTTATTAAAAAGAACAATAGTTGTAAATGCTGATAAAGAGCAAGTTTTTAATCAAGTTGGAGATTTAAAAAACTGGAAAAATTGGACTGTTTGGGCTTTAAAAGATCCACAAGTTTATTTAAATGAGGCTAATTATTCAAAACCATCAAATGAGGTTGGCTCAACTTTTAGATGGGATAGTAAGGTTGAAGATGTTGGTTCAGGAGGTGTATCTATTGTAAGTTTGGAGACTAATTCAAAGATAGAAAATAAAGTGGATTTTGGTATGGCTCAATCTATAGATAACTGGATTTTTAAAGAGGTTGAGCTTGGAGTAGAAGTTAGTTGGTCTATCAAAATTGATTTTGGATTTAATCCAGTTAGTAAATTTTTTGGTTTGTTTTTAGAAGATCAAATTTCACCAGATATTGAAAAAAGTTTACAAAGACTAAAGACATTTACAGAAGATTTACCTAAAATTCAACATGTTGAAGTTAAAAGAGAAAACATTAATAAAACACAGTGGTTTTTATCTATTAGAGATACTATAACTCAACAGGAAATGAATAACATTCATGGTAAAGTTTATGCTCAAATAAATCAATACATGGATGAGAATGAAATTTTATCTGAAGCAGCACCAATTGTAATTTATCATTTTTGGTCAGATACTTTGATTGATATTGAATTAGGAATTCCTGTTAGTGATTCAACAATTATAGGTAATCAATTGATAAAACTAAATCAATTAGATTCAGGAAATGTAGTAACAGCAATTCATTATGGCGCTTATGAGAGATTGCCAGAAACTTATTTTGGTATTAATGAATGGATGCGTAAAAACAAAGTAGTAGTAGTAGGTCCACCTTGGGAATCTTATATAACTGATCCATCAAAAGAAACTAATCCAGATAAATGGCAAACAGCTATATTTTTCCCAATAGAATAATAACTTTAAAATAAAATTATGAGATTATCTCTTTTACTATTTTTTTTAATCAGCACTGCGGGTGTTGCTTTTTGTCAAGATAATACCAATTTAGCATCAAAATTAAAATCATTAACTAAAAAGGGCGACTATGCTATACTTGAGGTTAGGTTGAATAATGAAGATGAGTTTAGAACGATTGAAGGAAGTAATTCAAGTTTAGCCAGAATAGCTCTATTTACAGGTAACAATCAAGGAACAGAGGTGCTATCAAAAGGGTATGACGGAATGAATACAATTGTTACGATTTTAAATGATTTGAAGGAAAATGGCTGGATATTATCTCAATCATACTCCATAAAAGGAGAGTCGTTAATTATCACCCATTATGTATTAGAACGTAAAAAATAAATGATTCAGAAAATAGCTTCATTTATTTATCGTTTATGTGGCTGGAAAGCCGTTGGAGAAATTCCTGCTGACATTAAAAAATATGTAATTATAGCCGCTCCACATACAAGTAACTGGGATTTTTTTTATGGACAGCTATTTTTTTTAATGAAAGGTATTCCGATTAAATTTTTCATAAAAAAAGAGTGGTATTTTTTTCCTTTCAAATACCTAATTGATTGGCTTGGAGGCATTCCTGTTAACCGTAATAAAAATCAAAATTTAACAGATCAAATTGCTGAACAATTTAAATTACACGAAGAGTTAGTGGTAATGATACCTGTAGAAGGCACAAGAAAATATAATCCAAATTGGAAAAAAGGATTTTATTACATCGCTCAAAAAGCAAATGTTCCTGTTATTATGGGTTACATTGATTATGAAAATAAAATAGGAGGGATAGGCCCAGTATTTTATATCACAAACGATGTTGAAAAAGATATAGAAACACTAAAATCTTTTTACCGAAACATAAAAGGTAAATATCCAGAAAATGGAATAAGGTGAAATTTAGTTTGTTCTATAATCAAACTTAAATTCTGCCAATTCCTTATTAGCTTGTACAATTTTAGCTTTCAAATTTTCTTTGTAACTAATTGTTTTTGCCATTACAGCCTCATCACCAGAAGCAATAATTTGAGCAGCTAAAATACCAGCATTTAAAGATCCATTAATGGCAACCGTTGCAACAGGTATCCCAGGAGGCATTTGAGCAATAGCTAACAAAGCATCCATTCCATCTAAACTAGCTTTAATTGGCACGCCAATTACAGGAAGTGGAGTCATTGCAGCAATAACACCAGGTAAATGTGCTGCCATACCAGCAGCAGCAATAATTACCTTTATTCCATTATCTTTTGCATTTTTGGCAAATTTTTCTACTGCATCAGGTGTTCTGTGTGCAGATAATGCGTTTACCTCAAAAGGAATTTCAAATTCATTTAATATTTCTGCTGTTTTTTGCATTACAGGCCAGTCACTTGTGCTGCCCATAAAAATACTAACTAATGGTTTCATGCTATTTTAAATAAGTTTTTACAAAGCAACTTAAATTTTATTAAAAATTAGCAACTATTTTAATTAAATAATATTTGAGTGTATTGTATATTAAAATCTAATTTATACATTTGAAATGTCTTAAATATATAAGCTATGAAAAAATCATTACAAGATAAATTAAAAAAATACGGAACAATGGCTGCCGCAGTTACAGGGGTAGTTGCTGCCTCTGATGTTGATGCACAAATCGTATATTGGGATGTAAATCCGGATTCTACTTTTACTACAAATGGAGATACTTATAACATCGATTTGAATTTCGATGCTATTATGGATTTTCAAATACAACTACAAAGGTTTGGTTCTGTTCCAAATATTAGTAATGCTGTTAGAATAAGTCCTTCGGCATCTAATAGATATTTGAGCTCTGGAGGACCTGCAGCTTTAAATTCAAATGCTCCTATTAATAGTGCTGCTTCTTGGGTGGGCGGAAATTCTATATTGGCTTCATTTTATATGAGCACATATACTTCGACATCTACTTATACTTCAAGTTCTATAACATACACAAATACATTTACTCTTACATTCTCCTCTGGATCTGGAAATTGGTCAGGAGCGGTTGATAAATATTTGGGCTTAGAGTTTCAAATATTGGGTCAAACACATTACGGTTGGGCTAAATTATCTGTTGGTGTTAATGCAGATTTTTTTACAATTAAAGAATATGCATACAATGCTACTCCATTAACAGCAATAAATGCTGGTGATAAAGGAGTAATAACTTCAATTAATGAAAATCAATTAACAGGAGTTAAAGCCTATATTGCTAATCAAGAGTTAAATTTAAGAGTGCCTGCTGAAGCAGTTGGGTTTCAACTTAAATTGGTGGATATGTTAGGAAGAACAATTGTTTCTGAAACAATTGCTGCTACATCATCTAAAATAAATGTAAGTAACCACACAAAAGGTGTTTATGTCGTTTTAATTGAAGGTGGTGATAAAGCTTATAGCCAAAAATTAATTATAGAATAACTAAATTTAATAGTCAATTAAAAGCTCCTTTATAAGGAGCTTTTTTTTTATTTTTTTATGAAAAAAAAAGATACTAATCAAGTAGAATATATTGTTGATGAAAAGGGGTCATTAGGTCTTTTAGCAATAGGATATAAAGGAGTTTTAGCTTGGAAGAAAAAAGTTAAAGAGGTTAATAAGAAGAACGATGGGAAAGAAAAAAAATAAAGTATTGTTAATAGGGTGGGATGCTGCTGATTGGAAAGTGATAAACCCATTGATAGATGCTGGTAAAATGCCAGCATTGGAAAGGTTGATAAATAATGGAGTAATGGGCGATATTACGACTTTAGAGCCTGTGCTTTCTCCAATGTTATGGACTTCAATAGGGACTGGTAAATTAGCTGATAAGCACGGAATATACGGGTTTACTGAGCCAGATACTTTAACAGGAAATGTAAAACCTATTTCTGTTACATCAAGAAAAGTAAAAGCAGTTTGGAATATTTTAACTCAAAACGGATATAAAACAAATTTAGTAGGTTGGTGGCCATCTCATCCGGCAGAACCAATTAATGGTGTTTGTGTTTCTAACTTTTACCAAAGAGCTTCAAAACCTATTTCAGAACCATGGCCAATGGTTAATGGAACTGTTCACCCTCATAATATGGGAGAGATTATGGAGGAATTGAGAGTTCATCCAGGTGAGTTAACAGAGGCACATATTTTACCATTTATCCCAAATGCTGCTAAAATTGACCAAAAAAAGGACAAACGATATACTGGGTTTATGAAAATATTAGCTGATACGGCTACTATTCATGCTGCATCAACTTATATAATGGACAATACAGACTGGGATTTTATGGGTATTTATTTTGATGGAATTGATCATTTTGGTCATGGATTTATGAAATATCATCCACCACAATTACCAGGAATTGAAGATGATGATTTTGAAATGTATAAAGACATTGTGAATGGAGGATATATGTTTCACGACATGATGTTGGATGCTACGTTGAGCATGATAGATGAAGATACTACTGTGATTTTAGTTTCGGATCATGGATTTCATTCTGATCATTTAAGACCTGGAGCGTTACCTAAAGAGCCAGCTGCACCAGCCTACGAGCATCGTAAGTACGGAATATTTGCAGCAATGGGGCCAGGGATAAAAAAGGATGAGTTGGTTTTTGGGACTTCATTGTTGGATATTACTCCAACCATTTTAAATATCATGGGATTACCAGTAGGTGATGATATGGATGGGAAAGTTCAATCTCAGATATTTGAACAAGCTAAACCAATAGAAACAATCCCATCTTGGGAAGATATAGAGGGTTTTTGTGGAATGCATCCAAAAGATTTACAACAAGACCCAGTTGAAGCCAAAGCAGCTTTAGATCAACTGGTAGAGTTAGGATACATAGATAAACCAGAAGCAAATGGAGAACTAGCGCAAAAAAAATCAGTAAAAGAGCTTCAGTATAATCTAGCTAGAGTGTATTTGAGTACAGATCGGTACAAGGATGCAATTAAAATTTTGGAAGACTTGATTGGGATTTATCCAAATGAAACACGATTTTTAATAAGATTATCCCAATCTTATCAAAGAACAAGAGATTATGAAAAAGCACATGAATTAATAAAACGAACAAAAAAATCTACTATAGATAGTTATGATAAAATGATTGCTGATTTAAAGCTAAAAAAAGCTAAATTAGAAAAAGTTGAGAAGGATAAATTAAAAAAGAAAGGTACTTCTAAAAAAGGTGTCAAGTCTTTTAAACCAAATAAAAAGTTACAAGATAGAATAGATAATTTAGAATTTTTAGAACAAAATAAGCCAAAAGAATTTCCATCGTTAGATTTAATTGAGGCCAGTATTTTGTTGGACCAAAACAAACCTCTTAAAGCTTTGGAATTATTAGAAAAGGTAATGGTTATGCCAAATTTATTACCTCAAAAACATGTGTCAATAGGGCGTTGTTTATTATTGCTAAATAGATTTAAAGATGCTGAAAATGAATTTAAACAAGTTTTGTTATTTGATGCAGATGATGTTGGAGCAAATCATGGTTTAGCAGTTAGTTTGTTGCGTCAACAAAAATTTGAAGAATCTGTTGAAGCATCCTTGAATACAATTGCATTGGCCTATTCTTTCCCAACAGCACATTATCATTTGGGAGAAGGATTGTTTAAAATGAAAGAATACGAAAGTGCAGTTCATGCTTTGAATGTATGTTTGCAACTTGATCCTAAAGTAGGTGAGGCAAGAAAAATTCTTTTAGAAATTTTTGACATTCGTCCAGACTTAGCCCAGTTAACATCTTTGGTAACATCAAATAATAATTTTAAGATAGACCCTTCCGTTGAAATTGAACAACAGAAAGAATTATTAAAACAAAATGCTCTCGGAGATATGTTAGTTGTTTCAGGGTTGCCTCGTTCTGGAACATCCATGATGATGCAAATGTTAGTTGCAGGAGGAATTGAACCATTTACTGATGATAAAAGAACTCCAGATGAATCTAACCCAAAAGGTTATTATGAGCATGAAGAAATAAAAAAACTAGATCGAGATAAATCGATATTAAAAGATGTTGGTAATAAGGTTGTTAAAATAATTTCACATTTGTTACTTAAACTACCAGCAAGATTTAACTATAAAGTTGTTTTTATGATTAGAGATATTGATGAGGTAGTTCAGTCTCAACATGTAATGTTAGAGCACAACAAAAGGATTAATCCAAAAACTTATGTGTCATCAATAAAAGAAAATTTTAAAAAGAATTTCACCAATATTGATACTTGGGTTAAACGAAATCATAATGTTGAAATACTTTATGTTAATTATACAGCAGTTTTAAATAATCCAAAACAAGAAGCAGAAAAAATCAGTAAATTTTTAAATAAAAAATTGGATGTTAAAGCCATGACTGAGGTAGTAGATAAAACTTTATATAGAAATAGAATATAATCTACTATTTTACTACTCAATTAATAATTAACTTCGCAACTGATATTCTAATAATGGAAATTATAACAATTAAAGATAAATCATTTAAGCCCTTTATTTCTGAAGAACAACTTCAAGAAGCGATAAAGAATGTTGCTGTAAAAATAAATGATGACTATAAAGGTAAATCACCAATATTTTTGGGAGTATTGAATGGCTCATTTATGTTTTTTGGAGACTTGCTAAAATCAGTTGATTTAGCATGTACAGTTTCTTTTGTAAAGTTAGCTTCTTACGAAGGAACTAATTCTACTGGGCAAGTAAATGAGTTAATTGGATTAAGTGAAGATGTTTCAGGTAAGGATATTATCTTGATAGAAGATATTGTTGATACGGGAAATACCTTAGAAAAACTATATGAAATATTAAATGAAAAAAAACCTAACAGCATTAAAATAGCAACACTTTTATATAAACCAGAAGCTTACAAAAAATCACATCAAATTGATTATGTTGGAATGGAAATTCCAAATGCTTTTGTTTTAGGATATGGGTTAGATTATGATGGTTTAGGAAGAAATTTAAGTTCAATTTATGTGTTAAATGAGGGTTAAACAACCTGAAAATTAAAGAGGATTATGTTAAACATTGTTTTATTTGGACCTCCGGGTGCAGGAAAAGGGACTCAGGCAGAGAAGTTAATTAATAAGTACAATTTAGTTCATTTATCTACAGGAGATATTTTTAGAGCCAATATAAAAGGAGAAACTGGGTTAGGTAAGCTGGCTAAAAGTTACATGGATGCAGGTAATTTAGTGCCTGATGAGGTTACAATTAAAATGTTAGAATCTGAAGTAGATAAAAATCCAACTGCAGAAGGCTTTATTTTTGATGGTTTTCCAAGAACAACTACTCAAGCAGAAGCTTTAGAAGCTTTTTTAAAGGGAAAAGGAACTACCATATCAGTAATGTTGGCATTAAATGTTGCAGAACAAGAATTGATAAAAAGATTATTACTTAGAGGAAAAGATAGTGGAAGAGCAGATGATGCCAATGAAGAAGTAATTGCTAACAGAATTAGAGTTTATAACGAGCAAACTGCAGTAGTTGCAGATTATTACACACAACAAAATAAATTTCAAAAAATTAATGGAGTAGGTTCTATTGAAGAAATTTTTGATAGACTTTCTAATTCAATTGATAAGCACAAAGTTTCTCAGTAAACGATTACCTTAAAACACAAAATGTCTAGTACCAATTTTATTGATTACGTAAAAATTTCTTGCCGTTCAGGTAAAGGAGGTGCTGGTTCGCATCATTATCACAGAGATAACTGGACAGCCCAAGGTGGACCAGATGGTGGTGATGGGGGAAGAGGGGGGCATGTAATTGTTGTGGGAGATAAAAATCTATGGACTTTACTGCATTTAAAATTTAAACGACACATTAAAGCTGGGCATGGTGGAGCAGGAAGTGGTTCTACTAGTTCTGGTGCTAATGGGGAAGATGCCTATGTTTATGTGCCTTTAGGTACTATTGCTAAAGATGCTGAAACAGGAGAAGTACTTTTTGAAATTACTGAAGATGGTGAAAAGCAAATTTTGGTAAAAGGAGGTAGAGGAGGATTAGGAAATAACCATTTTAAATCTTCAACTAACCAAACACCAAGGTATGCACAGCCTGGTGAAGATATGCGCGATGAGTGGAAAATTTTAGAATTAAAAGTTTTAGCAGATGTTGGTTTAGTTGGATTTCCTAATGCAGGAAAATCTACTTTGTTATCAGTTTTATCTGCGGCAAAACCAGAAATAGCTAATTATCCCTTTACTACTTTGGTTCCAAATTTAGGAATGGTAGCTTACCGAGGACACCGTTCTTTTGTAATGGCAGATATACCAGGGATAATTGAAGGAGCACATGAGGGTAAAGGTTTAGGCTTACGTTTTTTAAGACACATTGAGCGAAACTCAGTTTTGTTGTTTATGGTTGCAGCCGATAGTGATGATATTCATGAAGAATATAAAACGCTTTTAAATGAGTTAAAGCAATACAATCCTGAGTTGCTGGATAAAGATAAAATATTGGCTATTTCCAAATCAGACATGTTGGATGATGAATTGAAAAAGGAAATTGAAAAAGATTTACCTGCTATTCCTTACTTATTTATTTCTTCAGTGGCACAACAAGGTTTGGTAGAGCTTAAAGATATGTTGTGGGAAAAAATTAATGGTTAATCCTTAACATCCTTTTTTTCGTAAGTTTTGTATGAGAATTTTGTTAGTTGCTTTATTTTTATTGATGGGTTGTGATTTTTTAACAGCTCAAAAAATAGATAACATGGCTTCTTTTAGGGCTATTAAAAGTGAAAACTATTTTAGATTTAATTACGATAACGATTATTTTACAGCTACAGATAGAAATTATACACAAGGTTATAGCTTTGAGTTTGTTGCTCCAATTTTCAAGAAAAATCCGATTAATTACTTATTTATAAATGCCAATAAAAGTGAGTTAACCCATGGATTGTCACTTGAGCATAATGGCTATACACCTAAGCACCTAAATAGAGAAATCATACAATATGGCGATAGACCTTATGCTGCCGTAATAATGCTTAAAAATTTTGCTATTGCTGTTGATACGTTAAGGAAGGCTAGATTTGTTTCTGCTCTAAGTGTTGGAGTTATTGGTCCAGCAGCATTTGGTAAAGAAATGCAGGTTGGTATTCATCAAGCTACTAAAAACGTTATTCCTTTGGGTTGGCACAATCAAATTAAAAACGATTTGGCGCTAAATTATGAATTAGGTTATGAGAAACAATTGCTGCGTTATCGTGATTTTTTTGCCTTACATAGTAATTCAAATTTAAAATTAGGAACTTTTGTTAGTAATGCTTCCATTGGTTTTAATACCGTAATAGGTAAAATTAATTCACCATTTACCACAGTAAAAAATAATAATAAGTTTGAATTATATGTTTATACACAGCCAATAATTACCGTTGTCGGTTACGATGCAACTATGCAAGGAGGCTTGTTAAATGATAAAAGTCCTTATACGATTTCAGATAGTAAAATAGAGCGTTTTACTACTCAGTTTAATTATGGAATTGTATTACAAACCCGCAAAATGTATTTTGAATACTCTCGGGTTATACTTTCCCGAGAGTTTAATGCTGGTATGCAAGCAGAGTGGGGTGGGGTTAAATTAGGTGTTAAGTTTTAATTACTTAATCATTGGAAAATATTTTACTCTGTTTTCATAAATTACCCAAACATTTACTGCCATTAATATTGATGCTAAGGGTAGGCCGGATGGTTCATTAATGATGTTTATTAAAAATATTCCAACCATTACTGGTAAAATAACGATTGCTCCTAATGCGCGTGTTTTTGGAATGATAAATAAAAGGCCTCCAATAATTTCGACAATACCAACTAATGGCATTAACCATCCTATTTTCATAAAAGCCCCCATTAATTCCAACATAGATGCTGGCATTTCCTCAGGCATAGGCATGTAATTTAAAAATTTATTTAGCCCTGCGTTAATAAACATTAAGCCAAACAATAGGCTAATTACAAATAGAATTTTGTTTTTCATAAGTCGTTGTTTTGATAGTTAATCATCCAATTAATTCCAAATTTATCTGAAAATTCGCCAAAGTAGGCTCCAAAAAACATATCTTCCATAGGCATTGTAATATTTCCTCCAGCAGAGAGTTCGTTAAATAGTCGGTCTGCTTCTTGTCTTGTTTCAGGTTCAATACAGATGTGCATATTGTTACCCTGCGTAAGTTTAAATCCCATTTCTTTTGGTGCATCTGTTCCCATTAATATGTGCCCGCCAACAATTGGGAGTTCTACGTGTAATACCATTGTCTTTATTATATCGGCAATAGGTGGGTGTCCTGCGTCAGCAGGAATATCACCAAAACGTTTAATTCCATTGATGAAGTTTGTTTTAAAAACGGCTTTGTAGAAATTGAATGCTTCTTCTGTGTTCCCCGCAAAGTTTAAATAGGAGGACACTCTCGCTTTATTATTAGTTTTATTTTGTTTTCTCAATCGAAATTGTGATTCAATATATTGGTCGAGATTTTGAAGTGCCATTGTAAAGCCTTCTTTAAAGCCCATTTTTATTACCATTTCTAAATCTTCAAGTTTTTTATATTGGGTTTCAATGTGTACTAGCGTTATACCATTCTGTTCAACAAAAGTTACGTCCCAGTTCGATCTCGGAAAATCTTCATTGATATTCCATTCTTCATCACAAAAAGCATCTAACCCTTTGTAATTTTTAAGTGGAGTAATAGAATGATATTCTGCTATACAATTATGTACTTCTCCATTTGGTCCACACATACTATATTTCCAACATCCACCTACTTTAAAATCCATACTTTTAGTAACAGCTTTGTATGGTTTTGGTGCCCACCATTGGTCTAAAATTTCTGGTTTAGTCCAAGCATCCCAAACTAATTGGAGGTTAGCAGCAAATTCTCTTTTTACTATTGCTTTACGATTTTCTTTGTCTATCGTAAAATCCATTAATAAGTTAGTTTTCATCTTTTATTAAATTTTAGTTAAATATTCTAATAGGGAAATGTTTATTATATGTGTCCATCCCTCCACAAAGTTTTTATATTCTAGTGCTTTTTCAGTTGAATCAAAAGGAATTTTAAACAGGTGCGTTAGTATCAATTCGGTTGAATTTTCGTTTATTTTATTTAGTTGCCAAGTAACGATGGAACTACCTTTGAAACCAGGATATTCCCACGTGTGAGATAATTTTTTATTTTCGATAATTTCTAACATTTCTCCTTTATGTAGCCATTGTTTTCCATCTGGTGGACCTGCATACCACTCAAATTCAGCACCTATTTTTAATTGCCAATCCTCAGGAAAATCAAAATACCATTGCTTTAGATGTTCTTTTTCAGTGATTACTTGCCATAGTAAATGAATAGGTGCATTATATATTCTTTTAATTGTAAATTCTTGATTTTTTAATTCGTTCATTTTTTATTCATTTTTTGAATTTTTTCTAAATATTTATCTAAGTTGTCAAATCTATTTTCCCAAACTTTTTTATACTCTTCAACCCATTTGCTTACTTCATCTAATTGCTCTAATTGAGCAGTGCATTGTCGTTCTCTGCCTTCTTGTTTAATAAGTACCAAACCACATTCAGTTAAAATTTTAATGTGTTTAGAAATGGCTGGTCTGCTGATGTCAAATTTTTCTGCAACAGCATTAAGGTTCATAGTATTATTGGCTAACAATCCAATAATTTCTCTTCGGGTAGGGTCGGCAATGGCTTGAAAAACATCTCTTCTCATCTAAAATAATTTAATTATGTAACTAATCGGTTACAAATATATGTGTAACAATTTGGTTACACAAATTATTTTAGAAAAAATTTATGCTATTGAACTGATTCTGCTAATTTTTTAGGAGCAACTTCACGGTAGGCAGTTTTTAAGGCATCGCTAAATACTTGGGGGTTAACCTTGTCCATTTCTATAATGGTCCAACCTTGTTTACCCCATTTATTGGCAACAGGATAAATAATGGTTTTATCTGCAATGGCAAACAAATCTTGGTCAATTTCAGATAATTTAATACAAGCAGTATTATTTTTTTGATTATAAGTGGCGAATATTTTTTTCTTTACTCTAAACGATGTTTTTTCAAAGTGTGGTTCTTCAGTCGTTTCCGGAAAAGAAAGTGCTATTTCTTTTAATTCTTTTAGTGTTGCCATAATTAATTACGTAAAATTTTCTCCATTTTTCTTCCTTTCGCCAATTCATCTACTAATTTGTCTAAATAACGTACTTGTTGGGTTAAAGGAGTGGTAATTTCTTCAATTCTGTATCCACAAATTACTCCAGTTATTAAAGTTGCATTTGGGTTTAATTTGGCATTTTTAAAGAAAGTTTCGAAAGTTACTTTTTGGTCAATTAACTCTTGTATTTTGTTTTTGTTGTAACCAGTTAACCATTCAATTACTTGGTGCAATTCTTCTATGGTTCTGTTTTTCTTTTCTACTTTAGTTACATAATGCGGATATACCGAAGCAAATGTCATTGTTGCTATGCGTTTATCGTGTTCTGGACTTGTACTCATGTATTATTTTTTGTTGTATTTATTGTGTTTCCATTTATTAGTTTCTTGCTCACTGTCGGCAATAAGTTCGTTTAATCTTTTTAGTTGGGTACTTTCTTGTTTTCCACTCATAACCCAATGTACAGAAGATTTTTTATAAGAAGGTGCTAGTGTTTTAAAATAATCCCAAGCTTTATTGTTGGCCTTAAAAGTTTTTTCATATGCTGAAGATAGTTTTGATGACTTGCTTGCAGTAGAATATCCTATCGCATTTTCTTCGGAGCGAAGGTTGTAAATTTCTAATCCTGCGGGTTGCATTAATTTTTGAGCAATAAGTTGTTCTACTTTATTAATGTTTACGGCACTCCAAATACTTGTTTTTTTCCGTGGGGTAAACCGTATTTTGTAGCTTTCAGCATCAATCGATTTTCTAACACCATCTATCCAACCAAAACAAAGTGCTTGATCAACTGATTGCGACCAGCTCATAGATGGTTTGCTAGCATTAACTTTATAAAAACCAACAGATAATTCAGTTGCTGTTTGGTAGTTGTTTTCTAGCCACTTTCTAAATTCTTGTTGTGTTGAAAAAAATGTTGGTGTCATTTTTTTGTCTAACTTTTATGGTGTCAGTCGTAGCGTGGAACGAGCTATGATTTTATTGAAACCGATTATTTATTTTTATTCCACATAGGTTTTTCTTTAATCACTAGGGAGTAGGTTTCACAATCAGATATATGTGCTCCAGGTAAATAGCCAGAGCTTATTAAAAATTCCTTTGTGATTTCTCCCCCAGTAAACTTAAATGTTTTTTTGAAAAGTTTCACCCATTGATCAAGAGGTAATGGATGATTTTGGTCTAACCAGTTTTTAAATGAACCATATTCATTTTGTAGTTCTATTATTTTTTTTGCATTATAAATAGCTGCATTTATTTTTAATTTATTCCTTATTATTCCAGCATCGGCTGTTAACCTTTGAATATCAGCTTCACCATATTGAGCAACAGATTTTACGTTAAAATTTAAAAAGGATTTCCTAAAGTTCTCTTGTTTTTTAAGAATTGTTGTCCAAGATAACCCAGCTTGATTGATTTCTAATACTAAGCGACAAAACAATTCATCATCAGAATCAATAGGGAACCCATATTGAGAATCATGATATATTTTGTGAACATTTTCGGGTTCTAAAGATGCAACGTATTCACAATATGAGTTTGGCTTTTCCATATGTTTAATCTTTTTTTAAATATCTGTTGATAGCTTGTTAAAGTAAAAATAATAAAAAAACCTGCCTTTCACATCATAGAAAGGCAGGCTAGAATTAAAAAGTGTAATCAACTAAAAATTAGCTCTTAGCGAAATAATAAAATTTCTGCCTGGAGCTACAATTCCCGAACTGTAAGAACGGTAACGCTGATCAGTAATGTTTTCTAACCCTGCATTAGCGGTAAAATGGTCGGTAATTTTATACATTGCTTTAAAATTAAGCGTGTACCAAGCTGGCGAGTAAGGGTCTCCATTTTTATCAATGGCATAAATCTCAGTTTTTGCTTTTTCACTTTCTGGTAAATCGTCAAAAGCCTTTTTATCGCTATAAACACCATACAATTGTACACTTACTTTGTTTTTACTGTAAGTTAAACGAGCTGTTCCAAACCAAGGTGCTGCGTGGCGTGATGGACTTGTAGTACCATCATCCAATTCTTCTTCACCAATTTGGTAATTAAAACGAGAGGAAAAACTAAAGCCCGAAGCTAACTTAATTTCAAAACCTGCTTGCACTCCATAAACAGTTGCTACTGCAGCATTTTGTATGGCTTGCACTTGGCTTAAATCTCCAGCATACACAATGCTGTCTTGTCCGTTTAAGGTGAAATCTCGCCTAACCAAGGCATTGTCTAACAAGGTATAAAAAGCTGTTGCATCAATTTTTACTGAATTGCCAAAAACTTTTGCAATACCAAAATCAATGTTGTAAGCATATTCGGCTTCTAAATTTGGGTTTGGAATAACTACAGAACCTGGTTCAGAATCAAACACTTTTCCTACATCATCAACATTTGGAGAACGAAAACCAGTAGAAGCATTGGTACTAAACACCCATTTTTCTGTTGGTCGGTAACTAAAACCTAAACTACCAGTTGTTGCAGCATTACTTAGGTTAGCCTCGGTAAACGGAAACGGATAAAAAGTAGTATCAAATTGAGCATCTAACTGAAACATGTTGTAACGAATACCTGTTTGCATCATCACTTTTTCACCTAAATGAATTTGTGTGTTGATGTAAGCTGCATAAGAAGCCCATGTAGCTTCTGGGTAACGAGCAGGACCTTCAACGGTTTCGCCTGTTAATATATCATCTTTAGTTCCAGCAGATTTTACAACGTTTTGTACTGCTTCTAATCCATAAAACAATTCATTTTTTTTGCCAATGTTTTTATTAAAATCAATATTTACCGAATAAGCATCTACTTTTTCTAAATTATTTTCACGGTCAGGTTTGTTGATGTCTCTGCTCACTCTACTTTCTTCAAAATACTGTTGAGCCAAACGAATGGTCATTTGGTCGTATAGAACGTTTTCACTTTTATTGGTAATGCTCAAGTTGTTCATTAACCATATTTGCGGACCATAATACCATTCTCCATAACGAGGCAATCCGTTCTTATAACGGATGTGCCTATCGTAACGCGAATAGTTTGAAGTTTCAGAATAATGAAAACCGTATTCAATGTCCCATTTCTCATTAGGTTTAAACCTCAATTTTTGCATCATATTGAGCTGAGTATAACCAGATGGGTTTTGGATTAAAGGGTCTTCATTGGTAATAATTGCATCAAAACCATTTTGCTGTTGCACATAAAACGGTCGTAAATATTCCTTAGGACCATGTGTTCCCATTTTAAGGTTGCCATAATCGTTAGAAGAAATGCTTGAAACCATTGCCCATTTTTTCCAACCAATGTTAATGTCGAAATGAGCAGTTTTTTCATTGTTGGCAGATGAGTAACGTGTTACAGCTTTACCTGTAATTAATTCTTCACCTTCGGTTAATGAAAATTGCGGAGTTAAAGTTTTAAAACTCATTACTCCACCAATAGCATCACTACCATAAATTACAGAGCTTGGTCCAAAAAGGACTTCGGTGTTTTCGGTAGCAAAAGGATCTAACGAAATTACATTTTGCACGTTTCCAGCTCTAAAAATAGCAGTGTTCATTCTTATTCCATCTATGGTGTAAAGTAAACGGTTAGTGGCAAAACCTCTAATCATTGGGCTGCCACCACCTTGCTGACTTTTTTGTATAAACACTTCGTCAGAAGTACCTAATAAATCGGCAGCAGTTTGTGGGTTTTGTAAGGCTACATTTTTAGCACTAATACTTGTTACTTTTGCTGTAAGATCTTTGGTGCTTTGGCTCCATCGAGTTCCAGAAACAATAACTTCATCCATTTGAACTCCAAAAATTTCAAGTTCAACTGCAAAATTATTAGCTTCAATTTCAGCGTAGCTTTTAGTTATTGGTGAATAGCCTAATAAGCGAATTTCAATTTTTTCTATTCCCGAAAATTTTGAAATATCAGCTTGCCCTTTGGCATTTGTTGTGGCAAATGCTTTGGGTTCTTCACTTATCAGCGTAACCAATTCTAATGGTTGTGCTGTTTCTTTATCTTTTATGGTTACTACTTGTGCATTGCTAATACAATACATGGTAAGTATTAACCACAATAAAATGACTTTTTTCATTGTATAAATTATAGATTAAACAAATGTTTTCCATACTACTTTAGTTCGTTAATTCAAGCGGAAACGAACAGGTATGGTTTGTGAAAATGTTTAACTATATTTTGGTGGTGGGGTAGTTGGAGGAAATTGTAATGAAGTATAATCGAAAAGATAAGGTGTTGTTAGTTGTTGAGTTGTTTCAGTTTGTATGGCTTCCCAAAGGGTACTTTTGTTATGAAAAAGGGATTGATAAAAGTTAGCAAAACGTGTTTTGGTTTCTTTGTTTTTGGTGTCTTTACCTAAAAAATTAGCTAAGGTCTTTTTTAATTTTTGATTTAACGCTGTTTCTTCAACATCCCACCAACACCAATAGGTAATAATGTTTTCGGTAGTATCGGCAATAATAATATCATACATGTTGTTATTATATTCAAATTCTTTGGAGTGTTCCCATTCTAATTCTGTTTCAGCTTGGGCTTTGGTAAAAGATAATTGTACCAATTCACTTTTGTCAATACCAGCAATTATCTCGTGTTTGATTTGTTTACGTACTTTTTTCTTCTGATAATTTAACCAGCTTACACTTCCTACAAAAGGAAAAATGATACAAATCAATAGGAATATGCTGATTAGTTTTTTCATGTTTAAACAAATTAACATAAAATCATTTAATTAACTTAATTAGATAGGTTAAAACAGTTAATATTATTTATTTCAATACAATTATTTAAGTCCTCATTTTTTCCCAAAAAACCAATTCACCGTCAAACATCATATCTTTTATTATAAAAGAGTGAGGAGGAGAAAAATTAGAAGAATAGTAGGTAACTAATCGAGCACCAATTTTAGATTTATCTAATTGATTGAAAACATGATTTTCATAGGATTTATACTTAGTTTCTGATAATATTATTGTATCATCAATCAAACCACATTCTGCAATCTGTTCACAAAAAGGATTAAAATAATAAAAGGAATCAAAATCTTTAAAATCAATATTGACTATATTTTCATTAATAATATTAATTCTATTAAGGTTCAATTTGATTTTTAATCGATTTGTCTCATTAACTAAATCGATTCTTTTTTCTACACCATAAAAATGGGCGTTAGATATCATTGATCCAATAACACAAAATTTGCCTACACCTGATCCAATATCTAGAATTTTGGTATTAGATGATTTAGTCAACCAATTTGTTGCTATTTTGGCAATTTCAATTGGTGTCCAGTGAATTCTTGATATTTTACTATATTTTTTTTGAAAAATTTTATCAAAAGACGAATCTAAACAATCAGATAAATAAGCGTTAATTAATTCCATTTGTCAAAAGTTACAATTATTTGTTTTATTATTATCTATTGTGATAGATATGCCAATTTAAACACGTAAAGTAGTAAAATATTAATTATTACATCAATAGTACCGATTAATTAAACGGTTAATATTAAAAAATTAAGTAAGTCTCATCTTTATTTTTTTGATATAGATGAGGAGTTATTTTAAAAGTTTTTTCGATATTTTCTGAAGTAAGTACTTCTTTTGGAGAGCCATATTTTAAGAGGTTTCCATTGTCAAGTAATAAAATTTTATCAGCATATTTAATGGCTAAATTTAAATCGTGTAAAACGCCAATAATTATCATATTTTGTTGTTTTATTAACTTCTTTAAGGTATTCATAAAATCTAATTGAAAACGAATGTCTAAAAAGGTCAGGGGTTCATCTAAAAATAACAATTTAGTCTCTGTTGTGTTATTATTCCATATTTGTGAAGCAATTCGTGCAAAATGCACCCGTTGTTTTTCTCCACCACTCAGCGTTAAAAAATTTCTATCCTTAAATTTAGCTATATCAAATAGTTCCATTGCTTGTTCACAAATGGAAGTGTCAGTTGCCGAAGGTTTGTTCTCAAAATGGGGGTAACGTCCCATCATTACTACTTCATTAGCCAATAAAGGAAATGCAATTTCATTACTTTGAGATAACACAGCTCTAATTTTTGCCAATTCTAATGTTTGGTAATTTTCTATTGGTTTATTGTTTAAATAAACCTTACCGGAAGTAGGGGAAACCTCATTGCTTAAAATTTTAATCAATGTTGATTTTCCTGCACCATTTGCACCAACAATTAAAGCTGTTTCGCCTGTTTTAAATTCAACAGAAACATTGTTAAGAAGCGTTTTGTTATTTATTTGATAGGATATGTTTTCGGCTTTTAACATCTTAATAATAATATTCGTTTTTGCGTAATAAATAAATAAAAACTGGGGCACCAACTGCAGTTGTAACTATGCCAATTGGAAGTTCAGCAGGAGCTAAAAGCAAGCGAGCAATAATGTCTGCTACACTTAACAATAGTCCGCCCATTAAAGCACTACTAATAATGAGGTAACGATTGTTAGAGCCTTTTAAAATTCTTAGTAGGTGTGGAACTACCAATCCTACAAAACCAATAATACCTGTAAATGCAGTAGCTACAGCTACTAAAACAACATTGATTATTAAGACTTTAATCTTTAAGGTTTTCACATTAATACCGAGGTTTTTGGCTTCGGAAGTTCCTAGCATTAATGCGTTTAATTGTTTGGCATATCTTAACCCCATTAAAATACAAACCACAGCTGTACTTCCTACAATAATTACAGCATGCCAATTGGCTCCAGAAAGGGTTCCTAAATTCCAAAAAGTAATGGATCTTGCTTGTGGGTCTCTGGCAATGTAAGACAGAAATCCTACACCACTTAAAAATAAAGCATTAACGGCAATTCCTATCAACAATAGACTGGTAATGGAACTTTTTCCTTGAGATTTGGATTCGGACAAGATGAATACCAAAAAGGTAGAAACAAAAGCACCAATACATGCTGCTACAGGTAATGTCCATTCACCTGCATTAAAACTAAACATAGCTCCTAAAACAAAATAGAGTGCAGCTCCAAAAGCTGCACCACTAGATGTTCCTATTAAACCAGGTTCTACAATTGGATTTAAAAATAAGCCTTGTATTAAAACTCCACCAACTGCTAAACTACCTCCAACAATTAAGGTTAATAAAGCTCTAGGCAACCTTATTTCTAAAAGTATTCGTTCGTTTAATGTTAGGTCAGGATTGTTGCTAAACCATTTTTGTAAACCGCTTAAAATTTCGGTTAACGACATTTCAACAGCACCATATCTTATTGAAATGATAACAGCCACAATGGTTAAAAGTCCTAATATGAAATAGATTTTTTTCATTATTGATGTATCAGTTTTTGTAATTCTAATGTTACTTCACCAGTTCTTGGACCTAAGTAAACTAAATCACATTCATTTACTCTGTAAATTTTATTATTACGAGCAGCTCTTGTGCTCGATACACCTGGTAATTCTTGTATTTTTTCATTAGAACCTAAACGGTCATATCCAAAATCAGTTAATAAAATAACGTCTGGGTCATATTGTGCAACTACTTCTGCTGAAAGATGTATCATTCCTTTTGTAGTGTCTGTAACAGCCATTTTTCCACCAGCCCACTCAACCATTTTTGCAGCTGTTCCTTTTTGTGTCATTACTAAATAAACGTTAGATGCTCGTCCGAAATGGATCACTAATACTTTTGGTGTATCAACATATTGTTTTACATTTTCTATTACAAGTTGCATATCAGCATCTAGTTTAGTACACAAAGAATCAGCCTTTTCAGTTTTTTGGAAATAATTTCCAATTTCACGAATTAGTGTTTTGGTACTTTCAATGTCTTCGCTTTGGGTATCGAACTCTTTCATCGGAATTTTTAAATCTTGTAGCTGTTTTACAATATGGTCAGGTCCCAAAGATTCTAAACCACTGTGCATAATTAAAGTTGGTTTGGCAGCTAATAAGCCTTCTAAACTTAATGCTCTATGGTAGCCAACGGTAGGTAAATTTTTTACTTTTGGAGGATAAACACTTGAAATATCTACAGCTACTACATTTTCTTCTGCGTTTAATGCATGTATTATTTCGCAGTATTGTTTAGATATTAAAACTATTCGTTCTTTATTTTCTTGTTTTTCATCTTTGTTGTCAAATCTTCCACAACCTAAAATTATAGCGGCAATGAATGATAAAAGGATTAAATTTTTCATAAAATAGATTTTAAAAGTCGGAGGAATTTTTTCAAATTACCCCCGACTTTATTGTTGAACTAAAACAAATATTTAAGGTTAACTCCACCGAAATAATTTATTTCATAAGGAGCAGGTATGTATGCATCAGGTAACTGATTTAAAAATACCATGTAATAATATTGGGTTCCTGTAATGTTACTTGCACCGCCATAAACTTCAAAACCAAAATGTTTAATGGTTTTTCTAAAGCCTAGTTTAGCATTTACTAAACCATAACTATCTGTTTGGTTTAATTCATCAGAAGTGTAATACATTGCATCACGGTAGTTGTAATTGATATTACCATAGATTCCAATTTTTGTATCAATGTCTAAACCAACATTAAATACAATTGGAGGAACTCCAGCAACTTGATTACCACTGTAGTCATTTACAATTAAACTATCTTGGTTAAGTGAGTTTTTTCCTTTCGTTTGATATTGAAAATTCTCATACTTAAAATCTGAGAAAGTAAAATTAGCAAATGGACTTAATGATTTAATGAATCCTTTGTTGTTTTTCATTAACTCATATTTTGCCAAAATTTCTAACCCTTTATTGTTTAAAGTACCACCATTAGCTATATAAGAATATAATGTAACTGTGTTTTGCGGATTTTGAACAGAAACTGCTGTCATTTTATCCTCAAATTTTGCGTTAAATACAGCAATAGAGTAGTACAAACGATTTTCTAAGAAACTACCTTTTGTACCGAATTCTATTTGTGTTCCTTTTTCTGGAACCAAGCCTGAATTTACCTCTCCTGTTGTTGGAATATAAAATTGAGAACTTACAGGTGCTTTATAACCAACGGAATAAGTACCATAAACAGATGCTACTTCGCTTATTTTCTTATTGATAGAAAATGTTGGAGAAACTAAATTACTATAAGTTGTTTTATACTCTTGAGGAGTTGTATTGCCAGGATGATTATTGGTATTTGCCCACAATCGATCTTGCAAACTAAGTGTCATACTACTAATACCAACACCAGCAGTAATGCTAAAGTTTTTAGGTAAACCCAAGGTCCATTGAGTAAAATAAGAAGCTGTTGCACTTGAAGTTGCAGCAATACTTCTAATAGACCCTATAATGTTATACCCATCAAGATTAGTGCTATCAGGTATCATGCTGTAACTATTAGCCATTGCACTCATTTTTTGCAATTCAATTCCAGTAATACTACTTAACTTGATGCCATCTGATAGGTTAAAGTTCATATCAAAAGTAGATCTTAAACCATAGTTTAAAGGCGCTTTATCGCTCCAACCACCAGCAGAACTATTGTCCATGTTTTGAGATGATCCAAAAAATGTAGTAGTATTAGCAATGTTTTTATTAAATTGATAAGTATGACCTACACCTGCTCTAAAAGTTTTAACGGCTGAATGAGCATTGTTATCAATATACCTTGTGTTACCAGAATAATCTAATGAATCGTATTGAACATCAGTTAATTCTCCGTTTCTTTCATCATAACTATCGCTATAACCAACATAAGTGGTAATGCTTTGTTTTTCATTCAGCACAAAATCACCCATTAAATTTACAAAGTCCTTATGAGATTTTGTATGAACCATAAAACCATCGAATTGTTGACGACCATAGTTGATTAATAAAGAAGATTTTTCACCACCAATAGATAAACGGGTAGTTGTTCTTAATAACCCATAACTTCCAGCCATAAAATCTTGACCAATGCTTGTTTTATTTTTTTCAGCTTTTTGAGTTTGTAAGTTTACAACACCAGCAATTGCTAATCCGTAAAGTGTACCAGAAGGGCCTTTGGTAATTTCAAGTTTTCCAACAGAACCAAAGTCGATATCATCCATTAAGGTTATACCTTCTGCATCTGTAATAGGAATACCGTTTAAATAAACCTTAGAGCCTTGTCCATCAAAATTGTTGTTAGCACCTTTAAACCCAAGTCCATTTCCATAACCTCTAATGTTAAATTGTTGTCCAGCAGAAACAGTTCTTCGCTGCATAAATACTCCCGGAACATTTGTGTTAATGGCATCGTCTAAATAAAGACCGGTACCTCTTTTTAATTCGGTATTGTCTAATTTAACGATTGAGATAGGTTGTTGTAATAACATTTTTTCTTTAGTAGAAGTAGCTGTTATTTCAACTTCATTTAGCTCATTTTCAGCAATTACTAAATTAATAGTTACTTCCTCGTTACAGTTATTAACTACTTGTTTTTGAGTAGTGTAACCAATGTAAGAAATGCTTAATTCAATAGATTCTCCACAATCAATACTAAAAGCACCATTATTATCAGTTGTTGTACCTTTTTTGTCAGAAGTTTTTATAGTAGCTCCAACAAGTGGACTTTTAGTTTGTGCATCGAATACTTTACCCTTTATTTGCTGTTGACACCATACATTGATAGTGCTCAACATCAACATCGTTAATGTGATATATAATTTCATTTTATAGTTATTTAATTAGTACTTTTTTAAATCTTAAAAAGATTTATAATGCAAGGCATAGCAATATAGTCTAGCTATATGCTATTAAAATTGTTGTTGCATGTTTTGAGTAATTAAATAAATTGTGGAGGTGGGGGGAGAGGAGGGTTGTTGAATAATCTGTAATGATTAATATATAAACTAATGTGTTTTAGCGGCTCATTACAGGTAATATATTCCTCTTTTTTTGTTGTGTAAAATAGAGTTTTATAAAAGTTTTCAAACTGTGTTTTTTGCTTATTTTTTTTGGGGTGATGGTTTAAAAAATTATCAACCAATGCCATTAATTGTTTGTTCAATTTAGTTTCTTCATGATCCCACCAACACCAATAATTGATTGTATTGCCAGATGTATCGGCTTCAACAATATCATACATTTGATTTTTGTATTCAAATTCTTTAGAGTGTTTCCATTTAAGCTCGTTTTTAGTCTCATCAAGCGTAAATGTTAATTGAACTAATTCTTCTTTTTCTATTCCTGCAATAATTTCGTGTTTAATTTTTTTACGTACCGATCTTTTCTGATAATGTAACCAGCTGTATGTTCCTGCAAAAGGAATAATAAAACAGATTAATAGTGATATGCCGATTAAATTTTTCAATTAGGCAAATATAAAAAAGAAACACCTGTCTTCAATAATTGAACTGAAGGCAAGTGTTTCATAGGTGAAAAATAATTGTTAGAAAAAAACACCTATTTAATATTATTAGTTAACATCATTTTTAATTCCATCCGCCACCAAGTGCTTGATAAATATTTACCATCGCATTCATTTGCTGTTTTTTGGTTTCTATTAATTCAAATTTAGATTCTAACGCATCTCTTTGGGTTAACAAAACTTCCATATAATCTGCTCTAGCAGATTTAAAAAGGTTGTTTGAAATGGTAATCGATTCAGTTAATGCCTGAACTTCTTGCGATTTCATATCATAGCTTTTTTCTAAGTTATTAATCTTAGCCTGTTGGTTAGCAATTTCGATATAAGCATTTAAAATGGTGCGCTCGTAATTAAAAACAGCTTGTAATTGTTTAGCACTTGCATTATAATAACTTGCTTTTACAGCACTTCGATTAATTAAAGGGGCTGTTAAATCTCCTATTAACGAATAGATCATTGATTCGGGAGTTTCTAATAAATATGCAGGATTAAATGCTTGAAAACCAATGCCAGCAGATATTCCTAAAGAAGGATAAAAAAGAGCTTTAGCTGATTTTACATCTAACTTTGCTGCTTCTAATTCCATTTCTGCTTGTTTAATATCTGGTCGGTTATCCAACAATTGTGATGGAAGACCCGCAGTAACAGTATTAGGAACTAAATCAGTAAAGTTTTGTGAATTTCTCGAAACAGGTTGAGGAAATCTACCCACTAAAAAGTTAAGCTTGTTTTCAGTTTCTATGATATCTTGTTTAATGCCATAGAGTAAACCTTTTGTATTTAATACTTGAGCTTCAAATCTTTTAACAGCAAGTTCATTAACCATAGCAGCTTCTTTTTGCAGCTTAACAATCTTCAACGCATTGGTTTGAATTTCAATATTTTGCTCAACAATACTCAACTCATTATCGAGCGCTAACAACTCATAATATGAATTAGCAATTTCCGCAATGAGGTTAGTCACCATAAAATTCTTTCCTTCAATACTTGCTAAATATCGGTTTACAGCTGCTTTTTTTCCATTACGCAATTTTTTCCAAATATCTATTTCCCAATGGGCATAAGCACCAACCATAAAATCTGGTAGGGGTTCTGGGAACTCTTTGCCAGGTTTAATATCTGTATTAGCATCATTTGCTCCTTGGCTGGTGTATCTACCTACTTTTTCTACTCCTGCACCTCCATTTAAACCAATCGATGGTAAATATTCTCCTTTTTTAGCGCGTATTTCGTTTCTTGAAATTTCGATTTCTTGTAAAGTAATATTTAGCTCTTGATTATTTATTAATGCTGTATCAATTAAAGCAGTTAAGTAAGCATCAGTAAAATAATCTTTCCATTTTATGCTTGCAGAATTGGTGCTGTCCTGCGAGTTATTAAAACTCGCAGGTACTGTTTTGTTTTCGGTTCTACTTAAAGAACTCGGAGTTTTACAACCTAAAAAAGCAAGCAATATGCTGGTAACTCCTATGTATATTAATTTTTTAAACATTGTGTTAATTTTTTTAGGTTACTTCTTATTTCTTAAGCTTAATAATTTTTTTAGTAAACCCTTAGTTTTTTTAAGATCTTGTTGAGTTTTACTTTGCTCTTCGCTTGTTCTCACATAACTTTCAGTTAAAGGTTCATCATCTTCATCTTTAATTAGTGAACGCCCTTTAGCTAAATTTGCAAAAATGTAGTACAACCCAGGAATTATGATTACTCCTAAAATTGTTCCTAACAACATTCCTCCTAATGCGGATCCACCAATTGTTCGGTTACCAATAGCACCTGCACCATGAGCCATAATAAGCGGAATTAATCCTGCAACAAAAGCAAATGAAGTCATTAAAATAGGTCTAAACCTTACTTTAGCTCCTTCAATAGCGGCATCTCGTATGCTCATTCCTTCTCGTTGTTTTTGAACAGCAAATTCTACTATTAATACTGCATTTTTACCGAGTAGCCCTACCAACATTATTAATCCTACTTGTCCATAGATGTCATTTGCTAACCCCATAAATTTAAGTAACAACAAGGATCCAAATACACCAACAGGCAATGATAGTATTACTGCCAGCGGCAATAAAAAGCTTTCGTATTGTGCGGCAAGCACTAAATAAACAAAGATGAGTACAATAATAAAGATGTATAACGCCTCATTTCCACGAGCTGCCTCATCATAAGAGAGTCCTTCCCAAGCAATGTCATAACCTTTTGGTAAAGATTCACTTGAAACCTCTCGAATGGCTTGAATGGCATCAGCAGTGGTATATCCCTTTGCAGGAAGACCTCTAATAGAAGCTGAATTATACATGTTGTAACGCGTAATCTCATTAGGGCCTTGTGTTTTTTTCATTTTCATGAAAGAAGAATAAGGCACCATCTCATCGTGATCATTTTTCACAAACAGTTTCAAAACATCAGAAGGAAGTCTTCTTGACTCTGGATCTGATTGAACATACACTTTGAAAAATCGACCAAACCGAATAAAACCTTGTTCGTAGGTACTTCCTATTAAAATATTTAGATTTTCCATCGCTTTACCAATAGAAACTCCCTTTTGCATAGCTGCTTTGTTATCTATCTCTAATTCGTATTGAGGATAATTTGCGGCAAAAAAGGTAAACAACCCACTCAATTCTTTTCGTTTACGTAAATCATCTAAAAATTTCTGGTTGATTTTGTCAAACTCTTGATAATCGGTTGAGGTTGTTTTGTCTAATAAACGCATAGAAAAACCCCCTGAAGATCCGAAACCAGGAACTGCTGGAGGCTCAAAAAATTCTACAACAGCACCTAAATCCTTAGATTTTTCCTCTAATTCTTCCATTATTTCATGAACAGTTTTATCTCTATCATCCCAGGTTTTCAGGTTAATTAAACAAGTACCAGCATTGGAGCCCCTACCTTCTGTCATAATCTCATAACCAGCCAATGAAGAAACAGATTCTACACCTTCAATTTCTTCACAAATTTCTTGAAGTTCTCGAGATACTTTATTTGTTCTTTCTAATGTTGCTCCCGGAGGAGTTTGAATAATCGCATAAATGGTTCCTTGATCCTCACCTGGAATAAACCCAGCTGGTAAAATTTGATTGATTCCAAAAATTCCCAAAGCAAATCCTATTAATATTGACCAAGTAACGAATCTGCGGGTAACAATTACATTTAGTAGTTTTACATATCTTCCAGTTAGTTTTTCAAACCAACGATTAAAACGATCCAGCACCCAATTAATTGGCGATTTTTTCTTTGGCTTTCCATGTGTATTTTTTAACATTGTAGCACAAAGTACCGGTGTAAGTGTAAGTGCAATAATCCCTGAAAGTACAATAGAGCTCGCCATAGTAATAGAGAACTGTCTATAAAACACCCCTACTGGGCCAGACATAAATGAAACTGGAATAAATACAGCTGTCATTACCAAGGTAATAGCGATAATGGCTCCGCTAATTTCACTAAGCACTTCTTTTGTAGCATTAAAAGGGGAAAGGTTTTTTTCTTCCATTTTAGAATGAACACCTTCGACCACAACAATGGCATTATCGACCACAATTCCGATGGATAATACTAAAGCAAATAATGTAACAAGGTTGATGGAGAGCCCAAACATTTGCATGACAAAAAATGCTCCAATAAGTGATACTGGAACTGCTAAAATAGGTATTAAGGTAGAACGCCAATCGCCTAAGAAAAGGAATACAACTAAAGCAACTAAAATAAAAGCGTCTCTTAGTGTATGAACTACTTGATCAATAGAAGCATCTAAAAACGTAGATACATCATAGCTAACTTTATAGTCTAAACCTGGAGGGAAATTAACCTTCATTTCATCTAATTTGTCTTTTACTTCTTTTATAACATCACTTGCGTTACTTCCATAATTTTGTTTTAAGACAATTGCAGCAGAAGGATGTCCGTCTAAATTTGAATAGATATCAAAAAACTCACTCCCTAATTGAACTTTGGCAATATCTTTTAACTCTATACTTTCTCCTTCAGCGTTAGCACGAATAATAATTTTTTCATACTCTTCTGGTTTGTTAAATCGTCCCTTATAGGTTAAAACATATTCTAATGATTGAGCTGAAATTCCTGAACTTTGCCCAATTCTACCTGGACGGCCAATGATACTTTGTTCAGCCATAGCTTCCATAACTTCTTCAACAGAAATGTGGTAAGCACGCATACGTTCAGGATTTAACCATACTCGCATTGCATAAGTTCGGCTACCCAATATTTGAGTTCTGGCTACACCATTTATCCTGTTTATTTCAGGAATCATATTTACATTGGCGTAATTGTACAGGAATTTTTCATCCAGTTTTTCATCCGTACTGTAGAGGTTAACATACATCAACATACTTGGTTGAATAGGTGTGATAATGACTCCTTCTCGTTGAACCAATTCTGGCAAAAGAGGCATTACTTGATCCACTCTTGTTTTCACCCTTATAACCGCTTGGTTAGGGTCTGTACCAGGTTCAAAAATGATATTGATAGTTGCTTCTCCAGCACTAGTAGCATCTGTTGCCATATACCTCATCCCTTGAACACCATTAATAGAGTTTTCTAAAGTAATAAGTGTAGATTTTACTAATACATCAGCACTAGAACCAGGATAAGCAATAAAAATACTTACTGTTGTAGGTGCAATTTGAGGGAATTGAGAGATAGGTAATTGCTTTGTAGCTAACAGTCCTAAAAACACAATAACAATCGAAATTACAATAGCAAATACGGGTCTATATATAATTTTACTAAACATTGTTTTTTATTTTATAATAATTTATATTATTCTGCATATAATTCTAATTGCGACATTGCCGTAATAGGTTTGACAAATTTGTAGGCTATTTTGTCTTTTTCTCTAACCTTACGTAAGCCTTCTAAAAGAATCTTATCATTTTCTTTTAACCCATCTATTACCGAATAAATATGAGGCAATTCTGCTCCTATAGTAATGTTTCTGGAGCGTATGATATTTTTATCATCTACTACAAACACATATTTTTTATCTAATACTTCGAAGGTTGTTTTCTGAGGAATTAATAATGCGTTATTAATAGGTACGTTAACCAATATACTTCCTGTTTCACCATGTCTTAGTAGTCCGTTAGGGTTAGGGAATGTTGCTCTAAAAGCGATGTTTCCAGTTTCATTGTTAAAATCAGATTCAATTGTTTCTACAATTCCACCTTGATCAAATAGTTGATTGTTTGCCATTTTTAGGCTTACGTTTGAAATGGAGTCTTTTTTGATGTTCGCTCTATAGTCTAAGTATTCTGCTTCAGGCACATTAAAATATACCCACATTTTACTGTTGTCGGAGAGTTCTGTCAATAATTCACCTTCATCTAAAAGACTCCCTAACCGTACATGGAAACGACCAACAATACCATCAAAAGGAGCTTTGATTGATGTGAAATTCAAATGGACTTGAGCCATAGATACTTCAGCTTTTGCTTTATCGAGTTTTGCTTTAGCTAAAGCCAATTCATTTTCAGATACAACATTGTTGTCTGCTAATGATTTGGTGTTTTTGTATTCAATTTCAGCAAAACTTGCTTCGGCTTGTGCTTTTTGTAATTCAGCTTCATACATCATTGGCATAATTTGAAACATTTGCTGCCCTTTTTTTACAAATTGGCCTTCATCTACATAAATGTTTTGTAGGTAACCTTTTTCGAGAGCTCTAATTTCAATGTGTTGTATAGCATGGATTTGACACACATAATCTTTAACTAAAGTGGTGTCTTTTTTTAGAGGGCTAGTAACAAGAAAATTAGTTTCGGCTTCGTGTTTTTTTTCATGTTCTGATTGACAACTTGTAATTAAAACAGCCACGATGCTTATTAGCATAAAAATATTCTTCATAATAATTTTTAATAATAAAAAATGGAAATAATAAAACTTAGCCCTAATTGAATTAGAGCATAGGATGTCTGATACCACTCATTACTTTAATGAGTTAGGTAATGAAAGTTTATTATGAAGGAATTTTAAGGGAACAGTATTCGATATACTTGTGCCCATTTATTTTTTCTATGGGATGTTCAGCATACTGAACAGCTTCAATATTCTCTTTTTCAATAGAATAATGAAGTAATAAATTATTTAAAACTTTAACAAAAAATAAAGAAGTTTGTTTTTTGTCATTGTTATTTTCATCCTCACTATCTAAAATTTCTGCAATAAGTGTGTTTTTTATAAAATCAGCGTGCTGAACATAACCTTGCTCTAAGTTTGTAATGGTAGTTTCTGTTTGTGCTACCTCTTCATTCAATAAATTTTCAACTAAGTAAAGAGAAAATGAAGAGAATATTAAGCAAAATGCTAAAACTAAGCTGATGCAAACAGGTAAAAATTTTTTTGTTATAAAAACTCTTTTGTTCATTAATGAAGTTAACTAATTTTAGTTGAACGGAACAAATGTAGGTAAAAACTAATATGGAAAAATTAATTTAACAGTTTTTTAAGATTTATTTTGGAGCCTTCTTTAATAGGTATAATGCTAGTAAACCATAAAGCACATTAGGTATCCACACAGCAATAAAAGCAGGCGTGCCTGAGTTGATTGCAAATGTGGAGGATATTTGCATAAATAGAATGTAAGAAAAGCTAATAAATAATCCAATTCCAATGTGTAACCCAATTCCACCTCTTGCTTTTCTACTAGAGATAGAAACTCCTATTAATGTTAATACAAATGTTGCGAATGGGTAGGCTCCACGTTGCTGTTTTTCTACTTCATATTCTACAATAAGTTGAGAGCCTTTAAATTTTTCTTCTTTAATAAAATCATTGAGTTCAAACAAATTCATAGTAGTAATGTAGCTGTTTCTTCGTTTAAATTCATCTGGGAAAAAATTCATAGCGGTATCTTTTCTCACTCCAGAATTGATCGTTTCATTTAAACCATCAATGTGTCTTTCTACAAAATTGGTAATGGTCCATTTGTTAATGGTAGAATCCCACCTAGCATTGTCTGAAATAAGTTTGTATTCTAATGTTTTGCCATTAAAACGTTCAATAGAAAAGTTGTTGGCTAAGTTTAAATCAGCTACAAAATTAGACATGTAGATATATGAATTATCATCAATTTGGCGATGGATGTCTTGAGCAAAATTTCTAAACTTATTACGATAATAAACTTCTTCGAAAGCTAAACGTTTTTTATTAGCATCGGGTATCATAAAGTTATTTAGGTAAAAGGATAAAACCGCTAAGGTAAAGGCACAAATAAAGTAAGGGCGAAGCATTCTTCTAAAACTAACACCACCAGATAGAATAGCAACAATTTCAGAATTACTAGCCATTTTAGAGGTAAAAAAGATTACTGAAATAAAAATAAATAAGGGACTAAACATGTTCGCGAAATAAGGAACAAAATTTACGTAGTAATCAAATATAATCGCTTTTAAAGGAGCTTTACGCTCAATAAAATCTTGTAGTTTCTCCGAAATATCAAATACAATAATGATTAATATAATCAAGATGAGGGTAAAGAAAAATGTACCCAAAAACTTCTTAATAATATAGATGTCAAGTTTTTTTAACATTACAATCTTTCGCTTAATTGCTTTACCATTTGTTTTTTCCAATCGTAAAAAGTTCCCGCTAAAATTTGTTCTCGGGCTTCACCAACTAACCAAAGATAAAAGCTTAAATTGTGTAAAGTAGCAATTTGTGCCCCTAAAATTTCTTTACTAATGATTAGGTGTCTTAAATAGGCTTTAGAGTAGAAGCTATCTACATAACTTGTTCCATCAGCATCTATTGGAGAAAAATCGTTTTCCCATTTTTTGTTTTTAATGTTGATAGTACCATTTTTGGTAAACAACATTCCGTTTCGTGCATTTCTTGTTGGCATTACACAATCAAACATATCAATACCTAATGCAATATTTTCTAAAAGGTTAATTGGTGTTCCAACACCCATTAAATAACGAGGTTTATCTTCTGGTAAAATATTGGTAACAATTTCACACATTTCATACATTTCATCATCTGGCTCACCAACAGATAGTCCTCCAATAGCATTTCCTTCACGCTCAAAAGAAGCAATTTTTTCGGCTGACTGTTGTCTTAAATCCTTGTAAACACTCCCTTGAACTATTGGAAAAAGTGTTTGCGAATAACCATATAAAGGGTCTGTAGTATCAAATCGTTCACAACATCTTTTTAACCAACGGTGGGTCATATGCATAGAGTTTTTTGCATACTTGTAATCACAAGGGTAGGGAGTACATTCATCAAATGCCATAATAATATCAGCACCAATAGTTCGTTGAATGTCCATTACATTTTCAGGTGCAAATAAATGTTTAGAACCATCAATATGAGAAGAGAATGTTGCTCCCTCTTCTTTAATTTTTCTTCTTGCAGAAAGTGAATAAACTTGGTAGCCTCCGCTATCTGTTAAAATAGGACCGTCCCAATTCATAAATTTATGTAAACCACCAGCTTGGTTTAAAATTTCAATGCCTGGTCTTAAATATAAGTGGTAAGTGTTGCCTAAAATAATTTGAGCTTTTACATCATCCTTTAATTCGTGTTGATGAACTCCTTTAACTGTAGAAGCTGTTCCTACTGGCATAAAAATGGGTGTTTTTATTTCGCCATGGTCGGTAGTTATAATTCCAGCTCGTGCTTTTGAGTTGATATCTTTCTTTTCTAATTTAAAGTCCATCGAGTTTATTAACTATTAATATTTCAAAACTTGGTCAAAGATAATTATTTAGCCTAAAGTATCGGTTTACATTTGAGAAATGGATGCTTTTGAGCTAATAAAATTTATTGAATTTGATAGTTGGGACGATTACCTAGTAGTTGTTTACTTAACCAGCTTTGTAGTTCAGCTTTTTTATTACCTATTTTTTTTTTCAAGATTAGCTTTTTATAAAGCACCAGCTGTAAATGATTCTTTAGAGCCTGTTTCGGTTATTATTTGTGCCAAAGATGAGCGAGATAATTTATTGGAGTTTTTACCAATGTACCTTCAACAAGTTTACCCAACTTTTGAAATAATAGTAGTAAATGATAATTCCGCTGATGATACAGAAGATGTTTTAAAAGCATTTGCATTGCAGTTTAAAACATTAAAAATTGTAAATGTACCTGACACTGATCGTTTTTTTGGCAGCAAAAAATTTGCGTTAACATTAGGAATAAAAGCAGCTCAATATAATAATGTGTTGTTAACAGATGCAGATTGCAAGCCAACATCTAATAATTGGATAAAGTACATGAGCCAGTATCAAAAAAGTAAAAAAATAGTTTTAGGGTTTGGTGCTTACGAAGGTAAAAAAGGGTTGTTAAATAAATTAATTCGCTTCGAAACGTTTTATACTGCAGTTCAATATCTTTCTTTCGCTTTAGCAAAAACACCTTATATGGGAGTTGGCAGAAATTTAGCCTACAAATCTGAAATGTTTTTTAAAAATAGGGGATTTGCTTCTCACCAACATATTTTATCGGGTGATGATGATTTATTTATTAACGAAGTAGCAGATAAATATAATACGCAAATTGTTATTGAGGAGGAAGCACATACTGTTTCTGTGGCTAAAAATACTTATAGTGCTTGGGTAAAACAGAAAAAAAGACATTTTTTAACAGGAGGTCATTACCAATTTAAGCATAAGTTCCTCTTAGGGTTATTGCAGCTGTCACAACTTTTATTCATCTGTTTATTTATTGCTTTAGTCATTAAAGTAAGACCAGTTTATCTAATAGTTGGGGTGTTTATGCTAAGGTTTATTATACAAATGCTTACATTTAAGCTATCATCAAATAAAATTGGAGGAAAAGATTTAATTCTGCTTGCTCCGTTGTTTGAAATATTTTTTATGGTTTTTAATCCATTTTTAGTAATTTCAAACTTAATTATAAAGAAAACCAAATGGAGTTAAATTCTAATTTGTCACCTAAAGCTCAAATCGATTTTGTATTGGTTTGTAGAGCACGAGATGAGCAAGATGAAAAAGCTTATGCCGAGTTAATGGGTAAGTACAAGGATTCTATTTTTTTTATGATGTTAAAAATGGTAAAAAATTCAGACGATGCTGATGATTTAACCATTGAAGCTTTTGGTAAAGCATTTAATAGAATTCACCAATATACTCCAGATTTTGCTTTTAGCACTTGGTTATTTAGAATAGCAACTAACAACTGTATCGATTTTATTAGAAAGAAAAAAATGGTGACGTTCTCCATCGATAGATCGTTTGATGATGGTGAAGGTGGAGAACTTAATATTGATATTCAATCGGATACGCTTGACCCAGAAGAAAAATTTATTCGCAAGCAGAAAATTAGAATAATGCGAGAAATTGTAGATCAATTAAAACCGCGTTATAGAGAGTTAGTGATACTAAGGTATTTTAGAGAGTTTTCTTACGAAGAAATAGCTGAAGAAACAGAATTGCCATTAGGAACTGTAAAAGCTCAATTATTTAGAGCTAGAGAGCAGTTGTATAAGTTAATGCAAGATAAACAAGGGAGTATATAAAAATCATTGTCAATTCGAGTGATTTTTAATTTTTTTGTTCTCGATGAAATCACGCAAAAAGCGTGACCACTCGACTTGACAAAATCAAAAAATGTATCGAGAATTAAATGGTTTTTTGAATGAATGACTATTTTTGCCAAATGAAATACTCGGTTGACATTATTACCAATTACTTTCAGGGATTAACAGAACAGCAGTTGGAACAGTTTGCTCAATTGAGTAGCCTGTATGAGCTTTGGAATGCCCAAATCAATGTAGTGTCTCGTAAAGATATAGAGGAATTGTACTTACGACATGTATTACATTCGTTAGCTATTGCGAAAGTGGTAAGTTTTAAACCTAAAACTAAAATTTTAGATGTTGGTACAGGTGGTGGGTTTCCAGGGATACCTTTAGCTATAATGTTTCCAGAGGTAGAATTTGTTTTGGTAGATTCTATTGGTAAAAAAATAAAAGTGGTTAATGAAGTGGCTGCTGGGTTAGAATTAACCAATGTAAGAGCTTACCACAAAAGAGCAGATGAGGTTAATGAGCAATTTGATTTCGTGTTAACCCGTGCTGTTGCTAGAATAAACAAAGTATTGCCTTGGCTAAAAGGTAAATTAATCCCTGATGGATTTAATGACTTAAAAAATGGTGTACTCTTTTTAAAAGGGGGAGACCTCTCCGAAGAAATAGAAGAAAGCGGCAAAAAAGTAGAAATATATCCTATTACCGATTACTTTAAAGAAGATTTTTTTGAAACGAAAGTGATTGCTTATGCAAGGGTTAAGAAGTAGTTTCGTTTAACGCTACTATATGTAATGTGCCTTTAGTTTGTTCAAGGCTTTAAAAGTAATAATTTTTGTGAGGAATCCCCCGAAACCGCACCAACTTAGTAGCGAAACCTTGTCAAGTTAGAAAGCAAGGATGCAACTTGCTAATTTGTTTTTAAAAAGCACTAGCAAAAATTATGGCATTAATTGCCCAAGTTTCACAAAGCTAAAATGTTTGCGACCGAGGCATATTATATATAGAATGTTAGCAAATCGTTAATCTTTATAAGCGACTTTTTAAAGGAGTATATCTTGAAGTTTTTTGATGGCGATAATATATTATTTCATTTTTATCATTTGTTTTGAACTCGAAAGTATCGTGATAATTCATTGGGTTGTGGACGTGAGCTGTTATATATCGTGGGTTTCCAAAATTTATTTTATAAAAAGTATTTGGTTTAATAATATCTTTTAGAAAATACTCTTCTTCCAAATATTTCAACCAATATTCAGCTTTTCTAAATACAGTTTTAGTATCGTTGAATAAATCAATTTCTTTTATTTTCGATTTTATAGGATAAACTTGTCTTAAACTATCCTCCAGTATTTTAATAAGAGAATCTTGATTGAAATCTAAGTCTTTCTCGTAAAATTTGTCGGCTACTATTTCCGATTTTTGATATGCAATTGTTTCGTAGAATTTATAATCCAAAAAGAAAAAACTGGCAATTGAATCAGGGTAAATTCGCATTTCACATGGGCCAAGTACATATTTATCCAATGGCCAAGATCTTATACGTATGTTACTTGTTTTTCCATTGGTAGATTTTAGGGTTAAAGATTTGTTTTTAAACTTCACTTGAACTTTATAATAAGGTTTTTGATCTAGGTGGTCATAACTACTCTTTTTGGAGCAAGACAACAAGAGTGTAAATGTTAATAGTGTTACTATAAATGCTACAAAAGTACTTTTCATATCAATGTTTGCTAACGACTGTGTCTGGAACGTTTCAATGTTCTTTACACAAAGTGTTAAACGAAGTTATACTATTTTAAGCAGAAAGTCAAGTTGATTGATAGCAGTTGTTTAAAAATAATTAATACTTTTCTACCATATTTTTAATTTTAGTTGCTTTTTCAAAATGGTCTAGTTGGTGTGTTTTAATCCACCATTCGGCAACTTCCATTAATGCTTTTGAGTTGGTGTTTTTATTTTCAAAAAAAGCATAAAAAGATAAGCCAACATTATTTCCTTTTTTAGCAATTTTTTCATCGCAAACAGCAATTATTTTATCTTTTATTTGTTGGTTCATTTTTTATATGGGTTCATTATCTAAAATTTCTCTTACAGCAGTTTCATAAGCCTTTATATTTTTGGCTTTTTTAATTTTTTTAAATGTTTTTTGTGGGTTGTTAAAACTGGTAGAAAAGTATTCCCAATAGTGGAGCATTTTAATGAGTACATGGCTACTGCCAGATAAAGCTTGTTCATATTCATTAAACAAGGTATCGTGAAACTTGCCAAAAATTTCTAGTCGGTTTTCTGGGTAAGTTTCGGAATTATTTTTTATCATGCTGGGTAAAAATGGGTCGGCAATTAAACCTCTGCCTATCATCCAATGGTCAATAGTTGGAAAGCGTTTTTGCATTTCTTTAAACTTAGCAACCGATGTAATATCACCATTGTAATAAATTTTGTGGTTGGTGTTATCCAAACAACGTTGAAAGGAATCTAAATCTACTCCCCCTTTATACAATTGTTTACCAATACGGGCATGTATGGCAATGTTTTTAATAGGATAATTCTCTAATATTGGAAAAACATCTAAAATTTCTTCACTGTTTTCATAGCCCATTCTCATTTTCATGGAGACAATAATGTCAGATTCTGAATGTACCTTGTTTAGGATGTCATTAATTTTTAAAGGTTCACAAATTAATCCAGAACCCATGCCTCTTTTAGTAACCATTGGGTAAGGACAGCCCAAATTCCAGTTTAATTCTTTATAACCTAATTCTTGAACGTACTTTGCAACAAATAAAAACTCATCTGCATCGTTGGTCATTATTTGAGGAATCAATTCTGGAACGGTGTTGTTTTTAAAAAGGTTGTCTCTTTCGTAAGCGGGCTTTATTTCCAATTTTCCGTTTAAACGAATGTAAGGCGAGTAAAAAGTATCGATACCACCAAAGTATTTGTTAAAAGTATTTCTAAAACGAAAATCGGTAAAACCTTGTAGTGGAGATGATAAAAGGGTGTAGCTCATTTTGTTTTACAAAGTTTAAGCATATCCCATAATTTTATAGGTAATAAAACCTAACCATTCTTTAATTAGTTTTTGCCACCTTACTAAACTATCGGTATCAGGTAAAAATAAATGGTCTAACAAATATTTTCTTGGTCCAGCTTGTTGGTCAACACTAAAAGGGGTGACAGTTAAACCTGCTTTTGCAAAACATCTTTTAGCACGAGGCATATGTGTGGCAGAAGTAATTAATAAGTAATTACCTTCTTTGTAAGTTAAATCTAAAATTTTTGCTGAGTTTATTGCGTTTTCATGTGTGTTTTTAGATTCACTTTCAATAATTAAATCTTCTTCAGGAATACCAATTGCAATTAGATACTCTTTAATAATAAGAGCTTCCTTTTCATCTGGATTCATGATTTGTCCAGACCCACTAGAGATCATTAGTTTTTTTGCTCTACCTGTTTTATACAATTTAATTCCTGCCATTAAACGGTCGGTAGAAGAATGAAATTGAACCAACTCTTGTGTTGCATCGTAATTAGAAAAACCTCCTAAAACAATGGCAACATCATAAGTTTCGGTAAGTTCGGAATAGGTTTGATCTCGTTCTTCGTAAGCCCTAACAAATTCATCAGTAATAAAAGGATTAGAGAAAAAATAAAAAAGAATTAAGGAGCCCCATAACATTCTTTTTTTTCGGAGAGGCTTTTTGGTTAGCATTCCCCATAAGAATAATCCGAAAATCCATATTATTGGAGTGGTTAAAAAGAATAATATTTTAGAGAGAATGAAAAACATAGCTTTATGATTTCGCTAGTTCTTGCAATGCTTCAATCCACTTTGGGTGTTCGTTTAAACTTTCTACCAACTGCCATTTATCACCACCATTTTCATGAAAAATTTCTTTAAACTCAACACCAACCTCTATGGAGGTTTCTAGGCAATCCGCAATAAAGCTTGGAGAAAATGCCAATACATTCTTAATCCCTTGTTTAGCTAAATCGGCAATTACAATATCAGTATAAGGTTTTAGCCAAGGATCTTTTGCTCTAGTTTCTAATCGTGATTGAAAAGTAACATAATAATCACCTTCTTTTAAGTTCATTTTTGCAGCAACTAAACGAGAGGTTTCGTAGCATTGAGCACGATAGCATAATCTGTTTTTACTATGGTATTTTTTACAACAGTTTTCTCCTATCTGGCAATAACCATTGTCAGAATCTTTTAAAATATGTCGTTCAGGAATACCATGATAACTAAAAACAATTTTATCAAATTGTTTGGTTTGCCAATACTTGTTTCCTAAGTCAGCTATCGTTTCAATAAATTTTTCATTCTGAACAAAATTTTCAACAAAACTGATAGTAGGAGAATAGTTTATTTTTTTCAATTCTGTTTTAACTTTTTCTATGCAGGTTTTAGTTGATGAAGAAGCATATTGTGGGTAAAGTGGAATTACCTTTAAATCGGTAATACCATCAGCTTTAATTTGTTTCAAAACAGAATTGATAGAAGGGTTTTGGTAGCGCATACCTAAATAAACTTTAGTATTTTCGCCTATTTTATTTTGCAATAATTTTTGCACTTGTTTACCATAATAAAGTAATGGAGAGCCTTTTTCTGTCCATAGTTGCTGGTAAATTGCAGCAGACTTTGGACCTCTGGAAGGAGCAATAATTAGGTTGACCAATAACCAGCGAGTTAAAAAGGGTAAATCAATTACGTATTCATCCATTAAAAATTCTCGCAAGTATTTTCTAACATCCTTTACAGAAGGACTATCTGGGGTGCCTAAATTAATAAGTAGAACTCCTTTTTTTTGCATAAGTACAAAAATAGTAATTTCGTAGAAGTAAAAACGAATAACAACTGACCATTAACTTTAAACTTTTATGGATTACTCATATTTAAAAGCGCTACACATCATCTTTGTAGTTACTTGGTTTGCAGGTTTGTTTTATATCGTTAGGTTGTTTATTTATTACGTAGAGGCTGCTGAAGAAGAAGAAGGGGCTAAGGCTATATTAAGGAAGCAATATAAAATAATGAGTAAAAGGTTATGGTATGGGATTACTTGGCCATCGGCAATTTTAACTGCTATTTTTGCTACTTGGATGTTATTTTTTACTCCAGAGGGTAGAATTTGGTTAGCTATGAGTTGGATGCATATCAAATTAACATTTGTTATTGCTTTGTATGTTTATCATTTTATGTGTCATCGAATGTTTACCCAGTTGATTGATGATAAACTTAATTACTCTTCTTTTAAATTAAGGTTATGGAATGAAATAGCAACAGTTTTTTTGTTTGCTATTGTGTTTTTAGTGGTATTAAAAAACAATGTTAACTGGGTATGGGGGGTTGCTGGCATGGCTCTTTTAGGTGTTTTATTGTATTTTGGAATAAAAACTTATCGAAAAATTAGAGAGAAAAAAGAGAATCAGTAATTAATACGCTGAAGTATAAAATTAAGACAGTCCCTTCTATTAACCCTGCAAAAAATAATTCTTTTCTTTTTGTGTTGGTTAATGTTATTAGTAGCATGGTTACTAAATGACCAGCCAAGAGACCATAAAAATGAGCATGGTTTGGCAATATAAAATACAACATTACAATTGAACCAATCAAAAGTATTTCTGAGAATAGAATGCTGTTTAATACGCCAATTTTACGAGGAATGGTTTTAAGATTGGTTTGTTTATCAAACTCTAAATCTCTAATATCAAAAGGGATGGTTATTGCAATTATAAATAAGAAATTTTGTATTAACGCCATTATTAATTTCATATCTATTTGCAATAAATATTGGCTATCGAGTAATGGTAACCATACAATTATTAAACTCCACACTAAACCAATAACAAATATTTTGGTGTAAGGTAAATCTCTTAAACTTGGGCAGTTTTTGTAAAAAGGAATTATGGGAATAACATAAGTAGTAGATAAAATTCCCATAGGAATTAAAATAAGCCAGCTACTAGGGTGGATGTAAAAACTACAAATAATACCCGCCACTCCAAATAAAATAGAAAAAATAGTTAAAACTGTTTTATATTTAATTACCCATCTTAGTCGTTCGCCTAAATTTTCTGGGTGAATTAATTTTTCTTTTAATCTGATAAGCCGTTGCCCATTGTAGGTGAAAAAAGTAAAAGAAAAAACCATTAGTACAACTACCCAAGCATTGTTTATAGGTAAATTATAAATGATGTAAGTAAGGTGAGTAAATGCTGCTACACAAATAGAAACAAATAAATTAGAAAAAATCAGCGATTTAATTATTGAGAGTAATAATTTCAAGACTTAATTATTTGTCTTCAGAAGAGCCGTTTACAACTAAACTAATTAGAAAACCAACTCCTAAACCAATAAAACTACTTTTTAATGCGCCTTGTGTTCTTTTACTTCTGGCAATTCTTTCATAGCCCCTTAAATACTCATCTTCTTTTAGGTATTGGGTGTCAGTTAATCGTTTTTGGTTAACTTTTGTTGGAAATAAAAGTGATGTAATTGTAAACCCTAAAGGAATCGTTACATATAAAAAACCTTTGTCTTTATGCATCATATAACCCGCTGCACCACCAATTGCAAGCCCTAAACCGTTTGTAAATGTTGGTTTAAAAGATTTGTAAGCATCACGTTCTCCGTAAACAAACATTTTCATGTCCTCAACTTTTAAGAAGTTTCCAGAAAGTGTATCAAATTCGTAAACAGTTTGTTCTTTGTTGTCTTGAGTGTATGAAAAAACGCGGTATTTATCGATGATAAATTCTTTATTTTTTTCGTTTTTAAAAGTAAACTCGTATTTGGTTTTATCCAACAATTTACCACCCATTTCTTTGCCATTCAAGAATAAAATTTTATCCTGACAGATTGCATCTGTAGAAATTAATCCAATAAATAAAATAGTAAGTAATATGTTAAATAGTTTATTCATTTAGTAACTTAAACGAGTTGCAATTAAGATAGGTTCGTTTATAAAAATCAAAAATAAAGATATATGTAGTTAAAACAATGTAATTATTCAAAAGTTTACTATAAAAAAGGGTGGGAACTTTTAAAAGCCGCAATTACAGGCTTTAGAAAATTTGATTTTTGTGTTGGGCAATAACTCTTTCATTTTTTTATGTTCGTCATTACTCATTAAAATTACGCGTAAATCTAAAAATTCAAGTGTGTTTTCTAATTCTTTAATTTCTAATGGTAGAGAACCAATGTTGTTTCCCCATAAGTTGATATAACTTAACTTTTTTAGTTTTTTGATTTCTGGTGGAATTGAAACTATTTCATTTTGTCCGGCTTCAAATTTTCTTAGTTCAAGTAAATCGCCCAATTCTTTAGTAACAATTTCTATTTTATTGTTAGATATATCGAGTTCTTGTAAGTATTTAAACTCATTTATTTTGGCAGGAAAAGTTTTTAATTTATTGCCACTCGCATCTAATAATTGTAAATTTTTAAAAGCATAAATTTCAGTTGGAAGTTCAGTAAGTTTCATCTTTTTAACAGAAAGCTTGTAAACTTTTAAAGGATCTTGTTTTAATGCTTTAGATAGATTATAAGTGGGAACAGTATCAAAAGCTAAAGAATCTAAAAGTTGGGCATTACTTTTTAAAGAAATACTAATTAGTAAAACAATTGATAAATATTTAATTAAAAACTTGTAGTACACTTTCTTTGTCTTTTTTTAATTGGTTTTCTAGAATAGAGAGATTGTCAAACTTTTCTTCGTTTCTAATCTTTTCATAAAACTCTATCCTTAGTTCTTTATTATAAATGTCTTCATCAAAGTTAAAGATATTTACTTCAATAGATTCAGTATTTCCATTTAAAGTTGGTCGGATGCCAATATTCAACATTCCATTAAAACATCTACAATCTATTTTAATTTTAACAGCATAAACTCCTTTAGCAGGAATTAATTTGTACCATTCATTAACTTTTATGTTGGCAGTTGGAAAACCCATTTTCCTGCCCATTTTATTCCCTTCAACAACTGTTCCGTTTAAAAAGTAATGATATCCAAGAAATTGATTGGCAGCATTAATTTCACCATTAATTAATGAGGTTCTAATTTTAGTTGAACTAATATTTACCTGTTGTATTTCTTGTGCAGGAATTTCTTCAACGCTAAAATCGTAAACAGGAGCTAATTCTTTTAAATGATTAAAAGAGCCTTCTCTGTTTCTACCAAAATGATGATCGTAGCCAATAACTAATTTAGATACATTTAGTTTGTTAACTAAAATATCTCTTACAAATTCAGTGGAGCTTAAGCGAGAAAATTCTTTAGAAAAAGGATGAACAATTAAGTGGTCGATTCCTGATTTTTCAAGCATTTCGATACGTTCGTCAATAGTATTTAATAACCTTAATTCATTATCATCTGGGTATAAAACCATTCTAGGATGAGGAAAAAAAGTAAGTAAAATGGATTCTCCATTAATTTTTCTTGCAGCATTTTTCAGCTGATCAATAATTACTTGATGTCCAGAATGAACACCATCAAAAGTGCCTGTAGTTACAGCTGAATTATTAATGCCATTAAACTCTTCAATACTATGATAAATCTTCACTAATAAAATCTTTAAATCTGCTATAAAATCACTTCACTACGCATTGCAAATATCAGTAATAAAATTAAATAATAATAATCTCAAAAATCTTATTAAAATTTAAGAATAAATTCTACTTTTGCAGTCTTTAAAAAAGGCATAAAAGCTATAATTTATAAAATTCAAAAACATGTCAGGTAATACTGGGAAAATAACACAGGTAATTGGTCCTGTAGTCGATGTAAGTTTTAATACTGAAAATGGTGCTTTACCAGATATTTTAGATTCATTAATGATTACAAAACCAAACGGTCAAACTGTAATTCTAGAGTGTCAACAACACATAGGAGAGGATACTATTAGAGCAATATCTATGGATGCTACTGATGGATTAAGTAGAGGAATGGATGTTGTTGCATTGGGAGCTCCAATTACAATGCCTGTTGGTGAAGAGATTAGAGGAAGATTATTTAATGTAGTTGGTGATGCTATTGATGGTATTGGAAATGTTTCTAAAGAGGGTGGTTACCCAATTCATAGAAACCCTCCAAAATTTGAGGAGTTAACAACTTCAGCTGAGGTGTTGTTTACAGGTATTAAAGTAATTGATTTGATTGAGCCTTATTCTAAAGGTGGTAAAATTGGATTGTTTGGTGGTGCTGGTGTTGGTAAAACTGTATTGATTATGGAGTTAATCAACAACATTGCAAAAGGTCACTCAGGTTTATCAGTATTTGCGGGAGTAGGAGAGAGAACAAGAGAAGGAAATGATTTGTTGAGAGAGATGATTGAGTCTGGTGTTATTAAATATGGTAAAGAATTTGAAGAGTCTATGGAAGCAGGTGGCTGGGATTTATCTAAAGTTGATAAGGCTGGTTTATCAAAATCTATGGCAACATTAGTTTTCGGTCAAATGAATGAGCCTCCAGGAGCAAGAGCAAGAGTTGCATTGTCTGGATTAACATTAGCAGAATATTTTAGAGATGGAGAAGGTGACGGACAAGGTAGAGATATCTTATTCTTTATTGATAACATCTTTAGATTTACACAAGCTGGGTCTGAAGTGTCAGCATTATTAGGGCGTATGCCTTCTGCGGTAGGTTATCAACCTACATTAGCATCTGAAATGGGTGCGATGCAAGAGAGAATTACATCTACTAAAAATGGTTCTATTACCTCTGTACAAGCAGTATATGTACCTGCGGATGATTTAACGGATCCTGCGCCAGCGACAACATTTGCTCACTTAGATGCTACAACGGTACTTTCGCGTAAAATTGCTGAGTTAGGTATTTACCCTGCGGTTGATCCGTTAGATTCTACTTCAAGAATTTTAACTCCAGAAATAGTTGGTAAAGAACATTACAATACTGCTCAAAGAGTAAAAGAAGCATTACAACGATACAAAGAATTACAGGATATTATTGCAATTTTAGGTATGGATGAATTATCTGAAGAAGATAAATTAACCGTACACAGAGCAAGAAGGGTTCAAAGGTTTTTATCTCAACCATTCCACGTTGCTGAACAATTTACAGGTTTGGCTGGAGTTTTAGTTTCTATTGAAGATACTATTAAAGGATTTAATATGATTTTAGATGGGGAGGTTGATGAATATCCTGAGGCGGCATTTAACTTAGTTGGTTCTATTGATGAGGCAATTGAGAAAGGTAAAAAAATGATGGCTGACGTTAAATAAATTTTAAAATATGCAATTAGAAATAATTACACCAGAAAAAAAACTTTACTCAGGAGAGGTCGAAATGATTAATGTTCCTGGGTCTGATGGTTTTTTTGGTATTTTAAATAATCACGCTGCATTGGTTTCTACTTTAAAAGCAGGAGAAATAAAAATACTTGAAAATGGAAATGAGAAATTGTTTACTATTAAAGGTGGTGTTGTAGAAGTTAATAATAACAATGTTATTGTTTTAGCAGAGTAAAAAAATATTAGTATAAAATAAAAAAGAGCTGCAATTTATTGCAGCTCTTTTTTATTTTATACTAATTGAGCGATTATTTATTTTTTCAATAAATCCCTAATTTCAGTTAATAAAATTTCTTCTTTTGTTGGTGCCGGAGGTGTAGCTGGAGCTTCGGCTTCTTTCTTCTCCATTTTTTCTTTCATTTTGTTGTAGGCCTTTACTACCATAAATATTGCAAATGCAACGATAACAAAAGTAATGATAGAATTAATAAAGTTGCCATACATTATTGCAACCTCTTCTACACCTTCAGTAATAACAGTTTCTCCATCCATTACAGCAGTAATTGGTTCTTGAATAACCATTTTTAGATCTGCAAAATCAACCCCACCCATTAATTTACCTATAGGTGGCATTAATATGTCATTAACCAATGATTTTACAATGGCACCAAAATAAGTAGCCATAATTAAACCTACGGCCATCTCCATAACATTTCCTTTGCTAATAAATGTTTTAAATTCTTTTAACATGTTTTATTTTTTTAGTTAGGAAGCTAATTTAATAAAATTATAGTTTATGTTCAGTAATGGAATAGTTACATTTGTTATTCAAAAAAATAATATAATGAAATATACCCCTATAGATAATTCTTTATACATCAACAATAGAAAGAATTTAATAAAACAAATAAAGCCAAATTCGGTATCAGTTTTTAACTCTAATGATGTTATGCCTACTAATGCTGATGGAACAATGCCTTTTCGTCAGAATAATGATTTATTATATTTAAGTGGAGTTGATCAAGAGGAATCTATTTTAGTGTTAGCACCAAATGCTTTAAACCCAAATCATAGAGAAATTCTTTTTGTTAAAGAAACGAATGAATTAATTGCTATTTGGGAAGGTGAAAAATTAACCAAAGAAGGTGCTACTAAACAGTCTGGTGTTGAAACAGTTTACTGGTTATCTCAGTTTGATAATATATTTCACGGATTAGTAACAGAAGCAGATATTATTTACGTGAATCAAAATGAACATTTACGTGCTGTCTCAACTGTTGAAACTAGAGATGATAGATTTAGAAAGGAATGTAAAGTAAAATATCCTGACCATAAATATGAGCGTTTAGCTCCTATAATGAGAAATTTAAGACCTATTAAATATTCATTAGAAATTCAAGCGATACAAAATGCTTGTAACATTACTGAAAAAGGTTTTAGAAGGCTTTTAGATTTTGTTAAACCAGGTGTAATGGAATATGAAATAGAAGCAGAATTAATGCATGAATTTTTAAGGAATCGTTCGAGAGGTTTTGCATATAGCCCTATTATTGCTTCAGGATTTAATGCATGTGTTTTGCATTACATCGAAAATAATATGGAATGTAAGGCTGGTGATGTTATTTTATTAGATGTGGGGGCTGAATATGCTAATTATGCCTCTGATATGACTCGTTGTGTACCTGTTAGTGGGAGGTTTACTGCTCGACAAAAAGAGGTTTACAATGCAGTTCTAAGAGTTATGAGAGGAGCAACTAGCATGTTGGTTCCAGGAACTATTCATAACGAATATCACGAAGAAGTTGGGAAAATGATGGAGTCTGAATTAATTGGGTTAGGTTTATTAGATAAACATGATGTGGCTAAGCAAGATGCTAAGAACCCATTGTATAAAAAATATTTTATGCACGGTACTTCTCATCATTTAGGTTTAGATGTTCATGATTTAGAAGAAAGAGAACGCCCATTTGAAGCAGGTATGGTTTTAACAGTAGAGCCTGGTATTTATATAAGAGAAGAAAAATTAGGGATTAGATTAGAGAATGATGTATTAATTACTGAGCAAGGGCAGTGGGATTTTATGGCTAATATACCTATAGAAGCTGAAGAGATAGAAGATTTGATGAACTCCTAATTAAAGTAGTGAAATCTCAAGCCATAAAATTTAAAGGAATCAATGTAAGTTTTACTGATAATGGAAAAGGTAAAGCTGTTGTTTTTTTACATGGATTTTTGGGTGATAAAACGGTTTGGGATTACTATACAAAACAATTAGCTTCAACAACAACCAGAATAATTACAATTGATTTATTGGGGCACGGGTCAACTCAATGTTTGAGCTATTTGCATACCATGGAAGAAATGGCAGAAGCGGTTTTTGAAGTTTTAAAACATTTAAAGCTGCGTAAATATTATTTAGTTGGACATTCTATGGGGGGCTATGTAAGTATGGCTTTAGCAGAAAATTATCCTGATGATATTAAGGGGTTGTGTATGTTTCATTCATCCGCTAAAGCTGATAGTTTACCAAAACAAAAGGATAGAGATAGGGCTATAAAGGTAGTGAAGCGTAACGCAAAAATTTTTATTGACGAGGCAATTCCAAATTTATTTAATACCAACTTTAAGCCAAATACATTGGCTATTAACAAATCAAAAAAAATAGCATTAACTATTTCAAAACAAGGAATTGTAGCTGCTTTAGAAGGGATGAAGATTCGTTTAGATAGAGAAATTATTTTAAAATTTGCTCCTTATCCTGTGTTGTATATTATTGGAAAGGAAGATAATGTTTTGCCTTATCAAGATTTGATAAAACAAGCATCATTAGCTCAAGGTGGTAGTTATCAACTTTTAGATAATGTTGGGCACATGGGATTTTTTGAGACTAAAAAACAATGTTTAGAAATTCTTAAAAAATTTATTTCCCATTAAACTCACTCATCGTTCTACCTAAACCTATTGTTCCAAAAGATTTAATTAGTTCAATGCATTTCTCTAATCTTTCTGGAAGTTCTGATTGTTCTTCTGGAGCAAATTCACCTAATACATGGTTTATTTGTTTTCCTTGTACAAAGTCGCTGCCAACACCAAAACGTAAACGGGCATAATTGGCATTTCCTAAAGATTCAATAATGTTTTTTAATCCATTATGCCCGCCATCACTGCCTTTACCTTTTAGTCGTAAAGTGCCAAAATTTAATGCGATATCATCTGTAATAACCAATAAATTTTCTTGGAGTATCTTTTCAGATTGTAAGTAATAATTAACTGCTTTACCACTTAAATTCATATAGGTAGTTGGTTTTACTAAAATAAAAGTTCTTCCTTTAAACTTTAGTGTTGCGGTATCTGCTAGTCTGTTAGATTCAAAAAAAATATTGGATGCTTTAGCTAAAGCATCCAATATTTTAAAACCTATATTATGTCGAGTATTTTCGTATTCAGAGCCAATATTACCAAGCCCAACAACTAAATACTTCATAATTTTTTATTTATTCAGCAGTAACTTCTTCAGCTTTTGCTTCTTCACCACCTTCAGCAGATGCTTCTTCACCTTCTTCATCCTCTTCCTCAGCTCCAGCAGCAACTCTACTTCTCTTAACAGCAACAACAACAGCATTTGATGCATCTAAAAATGCTAAACCATCAACGTTAATTTCTCCTACTTTAATTGATTGCCCAATTTTTAAGTTAGTGATATCTATTTCAATAGCTTCAGGAATTGCATTAGGTAAGCCGCTAATTTTTAGTTTTCTAGTAACCATTCTTAATTTACCGCCATTTAAAACACCTCTAGAACTACCATTTAGTTTTACTGGAATACTAACAGTTAAAGCTTTGTTTTCGCTTACTTCTAAAAAGTCAACGTGAATTGGTCTATCAGTTACGGGGTGATACTGAACAGCTTTTATAATTGCTTTGAATTTTTTTCCATCGATATCTAAATCAATAAAATAAACTTCAGGTGAATGAACTATTTTACCAAATAGTATTTCGTTAACAGAAAAGTGAATGTTTTCTTTTCCACCATAAATTACACATGGCACTTTCTCTTCTTTTCTAAGGATATTCGATTTAGAACTACCTTTTTCTGCTCTATTGTTTCCGCTTAGCGCTACAGATTTCATTATAAATAGGTTTAATAATTAACAAATAAATTTTTCACTAATCGACTCGTGATTAGTTACGTTTTTCATAATATCAGAAAATAAATCTGCTACTGATAATACTTTAATTTTTGAACTTTGTTTTGTCAAAGGTATAGTATCTGTAACAATTAATTCTTTAAGTTTTGATTTTTCAATTCTATCGTGTGCCTCGCCTGATAAAATAGGGTGTGTAGCAATAGCTCTAACACTGTTTGCTCCATTTTCCATCATTATATCTGCAGCTTTTGTAAGAGTGCCTGCAGTATCTACCATATCATCTACAATAATAATATCTTTTCCAGCAACTTCACCAATTAAAAACATATTGGCAATTTCGTTAGCTTTTTTTCTGTGCTTGTAACAAACCACAACCTCTGCATGTAAATATTTTGCGTAAGCATTTGCTCTTTTAGTTCCACCCATATCTGGTGAAGCCATTGTTAGGTTAGGCAAGTTTAATGTTTGTATGTAAGGGATAAAAATTGTTGAAGCAAATAAATGATCAACAGGCACTTCAAAAAATCCTTGAATTTGATCAGCATGTAAATCCATTGTCATGATACGAGTGACTCCCGCTGCTGCCAACATGTTGGCTACTAATTTTGCTCCTATCGGAACTCTTGGTTTGTCTTTTCTATCTTGACGAGCCAGCCCAAAATAAGGCATAATTGCAACAATACTTTTAGCTGACGCTCTTTTTGCTGCATCAACCATCATCAATAACTCCATTAAGTTATCTGCTGGTGGAAAAGTTGATTGAATAATAAACACATCTGCTCCACGAACAGACTCTTCAAATGATGGTTGAAATTCACCGTCACTAAACGTATTTATAATTACATTTCCAAGAGGAATGCCATGATGATTAGCAATTTTCTCTGCTAAATCTCGTGAAGCACGTCCTGAAAATATTTGAACTTTTGACATTTCTATTGTTTTTCCTACATTAAAAAGGGCTGCAAATGTATTAATTAATTAGTAGTAAGACAAATAAAAGTTGAAAACAATACTAAAACTTCTGATTAATTATTGATTTTCGTTCAAAGGTTAATCAATTTGCTTAATTAATTGCCCAGGGTAAAAATTTCCACCTCCTATAAATGTGGTATATTGCTGTCCGGTTAACTTTCCTTCTTGTCTTAATTGTTCAGTTTCTTCTGGACTTAAACTATTATCCCAAACTTGATCAACTTTAATAACACCAACCCTTGTGTAAATGGTTTTTCCTTCTGTGGTTAATTCTTGCTGTAAAACTTCAAATTTATCACCTTGTTCTAACCCTTCCTTTAATCCAATTTTTGCAGCTATTGGTTCGCTTGAGTATAAGGGAGTTTTGGTTCTAAACTCTTCATATTTTCTTGACAATTTAGCAATTGCCCTATCAGTAGCTTTTACGGTTGCCATTCTTATTAAATCCTCTTCACTTTTATTCGTAAAAATAGATGACTGAACATCTGCACCAGCTGTTTGAAAACCAACTAATCTTAGTTTAAAATTGTTGGCATTATTAAATGCTGTTACTTTGGCAGGGTCAAAGTTAGTTGCATCTGTCCAATAATTATTGTAAAAAATTGCAGCAGCTTCCTCATCCCAAACTAAACGGTATAAATAAGAAGTGGTTCTAACCCAATAACCTTTTCCAGCAACAGTTGCTACAGTTTCTGCCGCTGATATTCCTTTTTGAATTGCCGCACCACCTGGAAGCATTCCGGCAAACCCCTTTGCAACACCAGATGCTTTTTTGCCTTTAGCGACAGCTTCTTCTTTATTGGTAAATTTAAAATCATTAACAATAACAAATGTATTGCCGATTAACTCTTCTCCTGCATCGGCCAACATTGCATTGCCTCTCTCGGTAGAATTAGCAATGACTTTATCCATTGCAGAGGCATCATACATTCCTCTTGCTGCAACTAAATCTATATTAAATTTACCATCAGCACTTCTATTAAACCATTTGGCAATTAAATTTTTAGCTACATTGTTGGTAGTTAAATAATTAGTGATAATGGCTGATTGATCTTCAGAGTTTGCTTGTCCATCTATTAAATAAGGACCTATGTTGTGTTCATTAAACTTTTGAGGGATGGTTGAATTACCGAAAGTGTTAAGTATTACGTTTGCATGCTGTCTACTTAAATCATTAACCATTAAAGTGTATAAAGAGCTCCTACGGTATTTCAAGTCTTTTCCAACTATATTGTCTTCAGCTTGTTTAACTTTAGTAAAGTTGTTACCCTCAACTGTTGGGTTTATAGAATTAATAGTTGTAGGAATATAGGAATTAACTGTAGCATAGTCAGTCATTTTCATTTCTTGATATGCTTGTTCTCTAAAATTGCTATTGCTTGAAATAATAGGTTTTTCGATAATACCTAAAACTGCACCCTTTTGTTTTTTAATTGATTTAGCTAATAGCCAATCTTCTTTTGTAACAGCATCTTTTTGTTGTTTATCTAAAGCTAAAATTTGTTCGCTTTTTTGTTCTTTAAGACTTAGGTTAATAGTTCCAGCAGCTTTTTCTCGTTTATCAATTTCATCTTGAATTACTTTTGCTAATCGATAATGACTGTTTTTAACCGCAGTTTCTTTTTGAGAGCTTAATTCTTGAAGGGTTAAATAGTCTTGTGCATTAATGTTTAGAGATAATATTAACAATAAACCTAATAATATATATAATGATTTCATATGTATAATTTTAATAGCTTATAATTTACTTTTCTGCACGACTTTTAACTCTTGACCATGCTAACCCAAATCTAATTTTAGGCATATACTCTTGATTAACGTATAGGTTAAACTCTGTGAAAAAACCAAAACTTCGGCTTTGATTTAAAAAGATGTATGAGCCAACTCTAAAAACAAAAGGAAAATAAATTTCTTCTTCCGATAAATTCATTCCAAAACCCATTCCTAAGGAAGTGTAAGGCAGTACAATTGCACCAAAATCGCCCAGAACGGTCATTTGTCCTCCTGCGGTTAAACTACCATAATCACCAGGGGCAAGATCTAAGTTCCAGCCACCAGCTAAATATTTATTAATCCACCATCTATTTGCTACATAGCTTATGGCAAAAATGCCTTCGCTATAGGTTTGACTGTAATATGAATTAGTGAAATAATCGTAATATTGATAGCTTTCTGTAACAGTACCAAACCCTACTCCTGCATGAGAAATTATTTTATCTCGAAACCCCACATCATTAAGGGCAACTTTTTTTACATTGGTTTTAGCTACAGTGTTTGGATTGTTTAAAAAAGTAGAAAAACCTTTATCAAGAGCTGGTGTGTTTGCAGCGATTTGTGTAGGAGGTGTGACAATTTTGTTTTCTTTTACGCTGTTATTGTCAATGTTAGTTCCTCTTTTAAGATTGTTGATTTGTGTTTCTAGCGCAATTACTTCATCGTATTTTTCTTGAAATATGGCAATTTTTTTATCTTCTTCTAATATTTGGAGCTTGGCTTTGTCCTCTTCAAGCTGTTTTATTTCTTTTTTAAGAAGTTCTGCTTTAGCAAAATCTTCATTTTTAAGAGCAGTTGCTAATTCTTTATTTTTCTCTTTTAACTTATCGTCAATTGATTGTCTGGAGGCTTGTTCTAATTTTATTTGTTTTGCTAATTCAAAATTTTCTGTACTAATAGCCTCTTGTTTTTTAGCTTCTAATTCAATATCACTTAATTTGGATAATGATTGGGCCTGAATAGAAATAGTAAAAAAAGTAATCAAGATAAACGCTAGTAAACCCTTTAATTTTTTCATATTGAAGACTTTTTTTGTGAAATTTCGAGCGAATGTATAAAATTAGAAGGTTTCTTATATAATTGTTAATAACTATTTATTTTGGTTCATGTATTTTAATATTAACACTAAAATTATCTTACTAATAGTTTTATCAATTAAAAATTGATGTTTATTTTCGCAATCCGTTAATTATTTGCCCGAGTGGTCCTTCAACAGGTTCAGGATAAACTCCACCACTGGTCAAAAAAAATGCCCGAGTGGCGGAATTGGTAGACGCGCACGACTCAAACTCGTGTACCACTGGTGTGCCGGTTCGAGCCCGGCCTCGGGTACAAGAAAAAGCTCCTCAATTTGAGGAGCTTTTTTATTTCTATAGTTTTATCAAAATTTCATCCAATTTTATGTCGTGAGTTTCTATAGGTACTTTAGCTACGAGTTGTTCAGGATAAAAAATGCCAATTTTATAGGCTTCGGGATGGTTAACTAAAAAATTATCGTAATAACCACCACCATAACCTAGTCTATAGTTGTTAGTATCATAAGCCAAGCCTGGTATTATTACCAAATCAAAATCACCTTTATATTCTGTTGGATTGGCTGGATGCGTAGTACCAAAAACACCTTTTTCAATATCTGTTAAGGATGTTAATACTCTGTTTTCTAATTTGCGTTTGGGTAATGTTTTTGGAGTAACAACAGTGATGTTTTTATCTAGCAGTTTTTCTAGTAGGGGAGTAATGCCTATTTCTTTCCCCATAGGTAAATAGGCGTGTATTGTTTGATAATTTTTGGTTGTAATAATTTTCTCTAATTGCTCACAAATCCATAAATCATAAGCCGCTTTAAAAGTAGGGTTTAAGTTAGCTCGTTTAATGAGCATTTGTTGCCTTAAATTTTTCTTTTGTTCGAGAATATCCATAAGGATAAAGGTAGTAAAAAGATTAAAAACTTTTTACTCCAAAATACATTCCAGTAGCAATTATAATAGAAGATATGGTTACACCAATAGTTACTGCATAAAAGGATTTTTTATAATCCATTCCAAAAACATAAGCAGCAATTGTTCCCATATAAGCTCCAGTAACAGGTAACGGAATCATTACAAAAACCATTAAGCCCCACGCACCATATTTTTGGATACTATTTTTGGTTTTTCTTTTTGCTTTTTTAGATAAATAAATGGCACTTTTTTTATAAAACTTATTTTTCCAAAGAGCTTTATTAGCAATGGTAATTAGTTTATGAAACAAGGGGTAAACCAATAAATTAGCGCTTAATCCAACTAAAAAAGCATAAACAACAGGTATACCTCTAAGTACTCCATAAGGAATGCCAACTCTAGCTTCACCTAAAGGGGATATGCTAATTAAAAAGGTATAGATGAGGTCGCTAAGCATTACATGATTTATAAATCGGATGCAAGATGCTTATTTTTTAGATGATATTTATTTTTTTTAACCTTTTTTGGATAAATTAAATAAGAGTAACGATTAAGAATAGAATAAAGCTGTTTAGTTAAGCGACATTCCTACCCAAACCTCTAAGTAAACGATAGTGTGATGCTACAGTTTTTGGCCAACTTGTATATTCCCGATAAGCTACATTAAACTCTTTAGCAGTAGCTTTAACAATTGGGGCTAACTTGCGGTAATGTACGCTACAAATATTTGGAAAAAGGTGGTGTTCAATTTGTGTGTTTAATCCTCCAGTCATCCATGAACCTAACCAACTCGTACTTGCAAAATTAACAGCTGTAGCACATTGGTGTTCAGTATAAGATTGAGATAATTGGTTGTTTTCGTCTGGCCAATCTTTTGGCATATCCTCTACCATGTGTCCTAATTGAAAAACTAATGAGAGTGTTAATCCTAAACCTGCTTGCATTACTAAAAATCCAACAGGAATTCCCCACCAAGGCACATCTAACAATAGTGCTGGCCATAAAAATACATTGGCATAATAAATTATTTTGGCAACAACAACCTTAGTCATTGCCCATTTTTTAAGTGCAGGTTTTTGATAAATTAAATGTTGTTTTTTTCGCATTTGCTTAATGTCTCTAACCAACACCCACTCGTTGGTAAAAATTGCATACAAAAACCAAACGTATAAGTGTTGGTATTTATGGATGGGTTTTAATGGAGTGTCTTCATGAAACCTTAAAATTGGTGCCGGGGTATAATCTCCATCAGCACCAGGAATACTAGTAAAAGTATGGTGACATTGGTTGTGTGTAAATTTCCAATTTGGAGCATAAGCACCAAAAGCTGTAAAAGTTAATCCTAAAAATTTGTTGACATTTCTGTTGGCAGAATAACCACCATGTATAGCATCATGACCAACATTAAAACCAACCAAACCACATACAGAACCTAATACAAATGCCAAGCCTAATAAGGTTAAGCCGCTAAACGGACCAAATAAAATGGCAAAGTAAACTAAGAATAGTAACGACAGGTAAAAAATAGTTTTTAATACCATTTCGGTATTACAATGTTTAGACAAATTATTTTCAGTAAAATAATTGTTAACTCTAGTTTTTAATGCTTTTGCGAATTCTCCTTCTGGCTTAAATTTAGGAAGTGCCTGTGCTTTTTGGCTGTCTGTCATAATCAATCATTACCAAGAGCTCCTTTTAGCCCAAGAGTAGCCCAAACATAGTTAAATAAAATGGAAAAAAAAATTTTGAAAACAAAAAAGGCTTTATTAACGCAGCTTGTGTTTTTTTATGGAAATTATTATATTTGATAAAATGAAAAACCTACTCTTCATATTGATTTTTTTTTGTTCGCTTAATGGGTTTGGGCAAGACTTTGGTGATTTATACACTATAGGAAATTTGACCAAGATAGATGTTAAGAACCGTATTCAAAAAGATATTGAAAAAGGGAGGTTTTATAAGAACATCCCATCTGTAATTAATGAGATTGGTGATACGTTAATTTATGAAGTTGAAAGTACATATTACAAATTCACTCTTAAAATGACTTTTAATTTGACTATTGATAGTGTTAAGTATTATTGTGATTTTGTCCAATATATTTTTCAGTGTGAAGATTGGTCAATAAAGAATTTTAAACAAATGGAATCATTTTTTAATTTTTATAAATTTAATGAAGTGAGTAATAGTAAATATCAATCTCGTTATAGTTGGCATACCCTTTTAACTATAAATTATGATTCAAACAAAGAAGGTTGTTTAATATTTACTTACAATCATTTCGATACAGATAAGACTAAAAAGGAATATTCAGCTTATCATAAAACTTTAAAAAGGATAGAATATAAATCTTTACCCTATCCTTTTAATTGATTAAATGAAAAACCTACTCTTCATATTGATTGTTTGTTGTTCGCTTAATGGGTTTGGGCAAAAGAGGGCTCATGTTTTAAAAAAAGTTGTAATGGAAGAACTTTTCAAGACTTATGTTAATGATTCCCTATGTAAATATACTACCGACAGAAAGTTGAAAAGAAGCGAAAAGAAATATAAGGATATTGGTGCGATAGTAGGATTTATAAGACCATTGGTTTTTGAAAAATACATGAGGCATAAAAAACTATCTGATTCATATCAAGGTCATGAGTATCAAGGTTTTTGGCTTGTAAGAAGTTTGTCATTCAAAGGAGAGGATGGTGATGTTTTTGTGATAGTGGATAACGTAAGTGGAGAAGTGATATCAATCAATCACATAGATGTTATTAATGAAATGACTAAATGAAAAAACTACTCTTCATATTGATTGTTTGTTGTGTTAGCTGTACTCAGCACGAACTTAAAAAAATTGTGTCAAAATTTGAAAATGGCTCTCCTAATCTTGTGGTATATTATTATAACAAAGATGACACTTTAACATTCAAAAAAGAAGTTTTTTATGAATCTGGAAAGCAAGAGTATATTGGTAATATAATTGAGGGAAAGAAAGAAGGTATTTGGAATTGGTGGTATGAAAATGGAAATAAGAAAGACCAGTGCAAATACAAGAATGGAGTTGAAATTGATACAATATTTCATTGGTATGAAAGCGGAAATATCAAACAAGTTGGTGTTCTTCTTGATGGAAAACCCAATTCAGAAAAGTTGTGTACAGTTTGTTGTAATATTAACATTACAAGGTATTATGAAACTGGGGAACTAAAAGAATCATTTACTACAATTGATGATAAGTTTGAAGGAAAATATTATAAATATTACGAAAATGGAACATGGATATTAAGAACATATGTAAAGGGTATTTTAAATGGTGAAACTATTGAACATATTATTGATTCAAATGGGACAACAAATATTTTAGGTCAATATAAATATGGTAGTGAAGAAGGATTATGGAAATGGTATGATATAGACAGTACACTAATCCAAACTATTGTTTATAAATCCGGAAAAGAAGTTTCTAAAAACTAAAAGGCTATTTCATATTAATTAAAGCTCTTTATCTATTTTTTTTGGTATTGCTTTTATAAAAGCGTTTTTTAAAGTATTGCCAATACTAGCCCATACACCTACTTTTGTTTTAGCAACGTTTCCTGAGATAGGTATTTTAGTAGCTAAACTATTTTTTTTCTGATTTTCAAATATCTCCGTAGCGCCATCTAAAAAGAGTTGGTACCCTCTGTTAAAAATAGATTTATCTTTGTCACTTCCTTTTTTTATCAAATTACTATTACTTAAAATAGGTTTAATGTAGCCCTTGTAGTTGCCATCAGTCATTACTAGTTCACTATACAATGAAAAGGAACCTTCTTCAAAATCAAAATTGGCGTAAGCTTCTGTAAAAGTGTTTAAACTTTTTAAAGCAGTTTCTTCAAGTTTAAAATCTACATTAAAATCTGGGATGGGTTTTAGAATGTTAACTTTAGCGGTAAAGTTTAATATTCCGCCTCCAATTGATTCACCAGAAGCATCGATTGATGCAGGAAGTTTTTCAGTTTTGTTTATAACATTAGAAAGGTTGGTGGCTTTAAGGTTAAATGATTTAAAGTAAATATCCACTATTGGTTTTTGGCTAAAATCTTTATAGTTAATATGGGCATTATTAATAGTTAACAGGTTTAAATTTAAATTAATGGGCGTTATTTCTCTTAATGTTTTTACCCAATTATTTTCAATTCCTGTTTGTGATTCTTCACCAGTAGCATCAATCGCAAAATTAATGATAGGTTCTTCTACAACTATTTCTCCAACTAAAGAGCCTTTTAGTAAAGCTCCCCAATGAATTGATAAATCAATTTTTTTAAGGTGAGAAAGGGTACAGGAATATTAGATTTTTCTTTAATTATTTTTAAATCATACAATGTAAATCCACCACGAATTATTGATAAATCTAAATCTTTAACTTCTCCATCATAATCTTCAATTTCAATAAGAGCTTTGTTGATGTAGCTTAATAAAACATAGTGTAGTATAAGCCTGCAAGTAATAATAACGACTAATATTGATAATAGGATTTTATTCCTTTTCTTAGATAAGAAAGACATATTTATCATTTAAAATTAGTTGTTATGAAGGTTATTAGTTTTTATAATTAAAACTAAATTTTTCATCTAAAAAAAAAGAAACCTTACAATATTGTAAGGTTTCTTTTGGCTCCCGACAGTATAGTGCTGTCGAACCAATATTACATAGATGTTAGAAGACTGTTTGAATTAGCATCTAATCTCGAATCGGTTGCTCGGTAGCTTTTAGCTTATTGAAAACACTTCCCTTCATGACTAATGATTTATTGTATAAACCATTGTCGATAATCATTCTTAGTTGTTTGTATGTTATAATCAGCTTCATATATTATAAATATGCACTAATAGGTTAAAAGTCACCATCACCAACCAAAATCTATAAATCGCATCATATGTCAATATACAACACTAATCATAAATCGTCATGTGTTAAAGTTTATGCTTTACTGTGTTAATAATTTCTCATAAGGAAGGAAGGGTGAACGCTTCACTTAAACTTGTAGGTTGATTCCATACAGCTATGAGCTATACTCCCAGTGCATTCTAGTGGTTATAACGTGCTCGTATAAGTACAAATATCAATCTATAACACCTTTTAACCGCACTTCCTTTTGTAAGTACTTTACAAGTTGTCTTACTTCGTATATCATTCTTACATCTACATTAGATTTTATGTATATGTTGCATAGCCTATATATTCTTTTTTCGAAGTTGGGTGATAAGTTCGTTAGGAAATGTATATGATTGATTCCACTTCTTTCTCCTTGTTCGATGTAGTAGTACATATTGCAATTAGCATCAATCTTATTTAGTTCTAGCTTAATTAATTTAAGAGCTTCGGTCAATGCTTCTACTTGATAATTACCATCGGGTGCTACAGTTACCAAGCTATTGTACTTAGCTAGCTTCTCCATTCTGGTTAATTGTTTTCGGTCAAACTCAAACAAGATGGAATGATGTATGTTCCAATTCTTTTTAGACTTAAACAGTAACTTACTATTGTTCTTATACTTTTCTTTTACTTCTAACATCCTATATTTAACTGCTCTGGTTTTTAGGTCAACCATTTGCACAACTTCAATTAGACTGTAATACTCTTTTTCTCTTTTTAACATTCATACTCATTTACTTTTTTGTTATCGATAAGACACAAAATGACCAAGTGTCTGTAATAAGTATATGCACTAATAAAAAAAAGTCAAGTGATTGTATTAAGATTGTTCTCTACTGCTTATAAACACTGAGAATATTTTTTTAATAATCTATGTTGGATGCTATAATCTGGCAATATATCTATTGCACCAAAATCTTATGAGTATAAGATTTATCACCTGTAGTGATTCGAACAAACAATACTCCTTTTGAGTATTGAGTAATATCTATGGTTTTGCTCGATGTTTTGATGTTGTACTCGGTCATGAGTACTTGACCAATAGAATTATATATGGTTAGGTTGTATGGTTCTGTACCATCAATTCTAAATTGGTTAGTAGTTGGGTTTGGGTAGATATTGTAATCTGTTTGATTGGTTTGAGATTCAATCACACCAGTTGTTAAATTACATGTAAGTGAATCACTTGAAACACAAACATCATCTATATAATAATAGGCAGCATAGAAATCACTACCAAATATAGTCCCACCTCCAGAAGAAGGAATTGTATCAGTAGAAGCATTATCTAGAAAATTACCTATGGTAATAAACTTTTCAGTACCATTAGCGACATATGTACCTGAGAATTTCATCCATCCTAATTTATTGTTTAAATAGTTTCCATTAGTATTACTAATATGTGGTATATAATGCAATCTATATGAAGTATCACTTTTTAATGTATCGTTAGAAAAATAGATTCCCGCTACATCTGTAGAGTATTGAGAACTATCAGCTAATGACAAATAAAATGTGACATAGTATTTTACTCCAGTTTGTAATGTGTCTATAAGTTCAGTTTCAATATATTCTCTGAACTGTTCATAATTAGGAGGTCCAGCTGTCCAAGGATAAGCTAAATATAATCCAGCATATCCAACTCCTGTTTTTGCTGACTGTTCACCAAAAATGTTAGTTGGAACATCCATGTTTGAGCTCCATGGATTGCTATAGGTAAAACAAGAATTATAATAGTCTGGTGTGCCCCAAGTAGGAACAAACCATGGTGAAGCGTAATGAAGCATAGAAGCATCCTGAGGACAAGTATCATAAACTTCAAAACTTGGATTAGGTACAAGGTTCTGAGCATTACCACCCAAAGCCATTAAAATAATGATTAGTGTAAGTAATATTTTAGTCAGTTGGGTCATCTTGTTACAGGCTAAATATACGTAAAGTTGACCATAATGTTATCATAATTTAATTATCGGTCATAAAAACCACCTCAACAATTATAATTTTATTCAACTGATAATTAAGAGGTTACTATGTTGTTTAAAAATAAATCGAAAAAAACCTTGTCGAATCCAGTTTTACCCAGTTTTTTTGCTTCAAATGTTATCGTTAGGTAATCACCTAATTTTCTATTCAAATAATACCAACTTGAATAGCATCATCAAAAAACCAACTTATTAGTGAGTTAATTACTCACCAACATCTAAGATTATCTGATTTATTCCAGGTATCTTGGGGTCTAGCTATGACCTTAAAAGAATAATTCTCACTCCCATTTAATAAAATGAGAAATAGGGATGTGATGTGTCATGATTTCGATTACAGCATGTAAGAACATGCTAAACAAGAAAGGACTTGAATATACTGATGAAGAAATAGAAGCAATCAGAAATATTCTATACACGTTGGCTGAAAATCAGTACCAACAGCAACAAATAAAATAATTTTTTAAACTAAACAACAAGAACAATGAATACAATTATATACACAAGAGTAAGTACAGACGAACAAGCTGATAAAGGATTCAGCTTAAGACACCAAAAAGAAATGTTAGATAAGTTTTGCGATGTAAAAGGATTTAAAACCTTAAAGCATTTTCAAGATGACTATTCTGCAAAGAACTTTGAAAGACCAGAATGGAAAAAATTAGAACTTTATGTAAAGGCTAACAGAAAGAATATTGATAAGATTCTATTCACCAAGTGGGATAGATTCTCTAGGAATATTGAAGCAGCACTAAGAGTAATTCGCCTATTTAAAGATTGGGGTATTGAAGTTAACTCTATCGAGCAACCGTTAGACTTATCTAATCCAGACAACAAAGCTATGTTAGCTCTGTACTTAGTAATGCCAGAAGTTGAGAATGACAAAATCTCTCAGAGAACTAAAGATGGTATTGTTAGAGCAAGAAAGGAAGGTGCTTACACATCTAAAGCACCTTATGGTTATACCAATTGGAGAAATGAAGTCGATAAGTCGACCATGAAGCCAAATGAGGATGCAGATATGGTAAAGGAGCTATACAACGAAGTTTCTAAAGGATTGCAGCCAATTGAACAGATTAGACTAGCGTACTCTAAAAAGGGCTTCCCATTGAGTAAGCAACAGTTTTATTATATGCTAAGGAATCAGCTTTACATAGGTAAGGTACTAGTTCCCCAGTATAAGAAAGATGATGAATATTGGGTAGAAGGATTGCATGAGTCTATTATCGATGATGCTATATTTAGAAGGGTTCAGTTCGTGTTGGATGGCAAAAAGAACAAAGCTCGTTCTCCACAAAAGAAACATGACCTATTGCCATTAAGAAGCCATGTTGAGTGTGAATTGTGTGGTAGCAACCTAACAGGAAGTGTATCTAAGGGTAATGGTGGTGAATATGCTTATTACCATTGCAGAAAAGGCTGTACCAATAGAGTGCCTACCCAAACAGCACACGAGTTGTTCTCAGACGTACTATCCAATTTAGAACTCAATTCTAACATAAGAGAGCTTTATGTTGAAGTTGTTAAAGATGTTGTTAAAAGGAGTGCTACTGACAAAAAGAGGTCTGAATTAGCTATTACTAGTGAAATTCACGAAACGGAAAGAAACATTTTAAAGTTGGAAGATAAGTTAGTTGGTGGTGGAATCGGTGATGACACTTTTAACAGAATCAATACACGTTACAATGAAAAGATTAACGAGCTAAAGTTTGAGTTGTTAGAATTAGAAAACAACAAGGATTCTATTACACCGTACATTGATAGGGCAGTTGAGGTGGTTGGTGACTTGTCTTTATTATATTCTAAAGGTGATTACGATATGAAACAATCTATATTAAGTTCGGTTTTCCCAGAAAAACTTGTTTTATCAATAAATGAGTGTCGAACCACTAAGGTTAATTCAGTAATAGAGCTACTAACTAGGATTGATAAGGTTTCTGATAAAATAGGCAATAAAAAAGCCGACATTTCTGTCGGCTTGTCTATTCTCGCTCCCCCTCTTGGACTCGAACCAAGGACCCTCTGATTAACAGTCAGATGCTCTAACCAGCTGAGCTAAGGAGGAATTTCCGTAAACGGATGGCAATATTAGTTGAAAGTTTTTAATTATACAATATATTTGCAAAAAAATTAAATTAAAAAACCATTAGTTTATTAACTATTAATTAATCAAAGAATGAATAAAAAGTATAATGTATTTGGAATTGGCAATGCCTTAGTGGATATAGTAACCGAAGTTGATGATCAGTTCTTGAAGAGTCATAATATAGAAAAAGGACTAATGACGCTGGTAGATGAAGAGGATCAAATTAGAATTTCAAATGCCATTAACATGAATAATAGTAATAAACAATGTGGCGGTTCTGCGGCAAACTCTATTATTGCAGTTAGCCAGTTTGGAGGTTCTAGCTATTACTCCTGTAAAGTTGCTAATGATGAATTAGGCGATTTTTATATGAAAGATTTAAAAGCGAATGGAGTAGATTCCAACTTAGATAATGCAACGCTTGAAGCTGGAATTACAGGGAAGTGTTTGGTAATGACTACTGAGGACGCTTCTAGAACAATGAATACTTTTTTGGGGATAACATCAACTTTTTCAAGAGCTGAAGTAAAAGAAGATGCTCTTAAGAATTCTCAATATTTATATATAGAAGGATATTTGGTGACATCAGAAAATGGATTAGATGCGATGAAGTATGCTAAGAAATTAGCGGAAGATAATGGTGTGATGACTGCTTTAACTTTCTCTGACCCGTCAATGGTAAAATATTTTAAGGAGCCTATGGAATCAGTTATCGGTGCTAGTGTTGACCTGTTATTTTGTAACGAAGAAGAAGCAATGCTTTATACTGGCAAAGATAATCTTCCCGAAGCAAGAGAAGAGCTAAAAAAAGCAGCTAAGAGATTTGTAATTACACTCGGTGGGAACGGAGCAATGATTTTTGATGGAGATACATTTGTTGATATTGAACCATATAAAGTTCAGGCTATTGATTCAAATGGTGCTGGAGATTTGTTTGCTGGAGCATTTCTTTTTGGAATTACAAATGGGAAAAGTTTTGCAGATTCGGGAAAATTAGCATCCTTAGCATCATCTCAAGTAGTAACTCAATTTGGTCCTAGACTTGAATGGCACCAAGCAAAAGATATTTTAAATAAATTGCACCAGGTTTAAATAATAATAAAATAAAAATCCCTTGCTGTTATTTAGTAAGGGATTTTTTATTAGCTAAAAGTATGGCATCAATCATTCCTTCAATAGTATGAGGATTTGCCATTTCAGCAATGATAATATTTAATTGTTTTGCAATTTTGGCTGTTTCTGGGCCAATGCAAATTGCTTTTGTTTGAGGAAGTTGGTAATTAAGGTTGGCAAAAGCTTTAACGGTTGATCCACTTGTAAAAGTGATGTAATCTATTTTACAATTTAATAAACTAGTTAGTTCTTTGTCGGTATATGAAATGGCTGTATTATCATAAATAGATAAAGTAGTTACGCTGCAATTTCTGTTCTCTAAAATTTCTACTAAATCATTTTTTGCAACGATTGATCTTGGAATAAAAATTTTTTCGTTTTGATTTATTGGGATTTCGTTGGCTAAATGTTTGCCAGTAAATTCACTTGGTTGAAAGTTTATGGTTAACCCTAATTGTTGAATATATTGAGCAGTTTTTTCGCCTACCACTGCAATTTTTGATTGAACAATTTTGCTGTCAATGGTTTCAAAAAAATAAATGGCAGCATTTACGCTTGTAAAAATTAGCCAATCAAAAGTATTGTTGTAACTATTACTTAGTTCTGTTTGATTAATTGGGGAGGTTTTAATTAAAGGTAATGAAATGGTTTTTGCTCCTAATTGTTGGAGTTTTTCGCTAAAATCTTCTGACTGACTTTCGGCTCTTGTAATAAGTATTGTATTGTTTTTAAGTGGTTGCATCACTTAAAACCACTTTTTTTTTACTGTCAACTTCTTTTTTTAGTTGCATAGCTAATTCTCTAGCTAATTCTCGTTTGTTTTCAACCTTACCGCTAATGATGTCTCTGCAAAAAATAGAGCCTTCTTCATTAGCAAAAACACCTTCAATAGTAATGTTGTCGTTTTTAACCTCTGCATAAGCTGCAATCGGTAAATTACAACCACCACCTAGAGCAATTAAGTAAGTTCTTTCTGCATCTGCAACATGTCGAGTATTTTCATGCCTTAATTGTTTCGCTAAATCAAGAATGTGACCTTCTTTATCAATTAATTCAATGGCTAAAATACCTTGCCCAACAGCTGGCACCATAATGTCTTTCCCCAGAATTTCTGTGGCAGTATCCAGCATGTTTAATCGTTTTAAACCTGATGCGGCTAAAATAATAGCATCATAACCTTCAGTATGCATTTTATGTATCCTAGAATCTACATTTCCTTGTATGAACTTGTATTCTAAATCGGGTCTGATTTGTTTTAATTGAACAGTTCTTCTTAAACTACCCGTTCCAATTACAGCCCCTTTTGGTAAATCCATTAATTTTAAGTTGTTTTTAGAAATTAATACATCTCTAAAATCTTCTCTCTCAGTAATAGGAATTACTCTTAATCCATTTACTTGTTCTGTAGGAATATCTTTATAACTATGAATAGCGATGTCAATTTCATTAGCTAACATTGCTCTTTGTAAAGCTGAAGTAAAAGCACCAACTACATTAATGTCTCCATCATCTCCACTGGTACGAATAATTTTTGTTTCAAACTCATATTCTGGCTGAGCTTGTTTTAATTTTTCTACTACCCAATTAGTTTGAGTTAAAGCTAATTTGCTGCCTCTAGTACCAACTACAATTCTTTTTTTAGGGATAAAAATATCTACTTCTTTAATGTCTAAAATTTCTTTGGCAGTATTTATAGGGTTGTCTTGTTCGTGTAAGTTTTGTGCAATACTCTTAATCCCTTCAATGGAAGGATTAGATATTTTACGCAATAAGCGATGCGTAAAACGCATTAAAACTTCTCTTTGATGTTCATCTATATTGCCTAACTTAGGCAATAACCATTTCACTTCTTCATCTCTAATATCTTCTAAGTTTTTCCAATAAGCTTCAATTACTGGAGCAACTTTTCTATTTCTTAACCAAACAATAAAACGTTCAACTTCTTTGTTAACGAGTTTTCTTGCTTTAGGTATTTCATCGTATCTTTTTAAAAGTCCTTCGTAAGTTATTTTTTTAATGTCATCTAAATCATATAAAGTAATGTTATCATGATTTTTTAACTCAGGGTTAAAGTTTCTTGGAACACCAAAATCGATAAACAGTTTATTGCTGCCTGTTTGTAAAGCAAAACTTGCTCTCGGACATTTACTTTCGGCCATTGTTTCTTCATGGAGTAAGTTAATTTCTCCTTGAGTTCCACCAATAATCACATTTGCTTCGGATAAGGCTGTGTGCATATTTTGCATGTCAACTGCTTCTCCGTTCCATTCTGCAGCCATTTCATCTGCTCTGGTTTTATCATGACTAGCAATGTAAAGTTTTTTAATAGCTGTTCTATCTAAAACTGTAGCTACTAAGTTGGCCATGTTTCCAGTTCCAATAACTAAAAATGTAGTGTCTTCAAAACTAATATCATGTTTAGAAATTAGTTCAAAACCAACTGTAGCTAGCGAAGCAGAAAACTTACCTATGTTTGTTTCTTGTCTTACTTGTTTTCCGGTATGAATAGCTTGCCTAATTAATTCATCTAAAACAGGACCAATAGATTTTTCTTTTCTACCTAATTCTAATGCATCTCTAATTTGACCAGTAATTTGGTGTTCACCAATAGCTTGAGATTCTAATCCTGCAGCTGTAGAAAAAAGGTTTTTAATGGCTATCTCACTATCTGGTAAAATGGATAAATACTGTCCGTAATTACCAAACTGATTAAAGTAATCTATAATGTTTTTGTGGGTTTGTCCGTAAGCATAAATAGATAAACGATTGCAGGTAGAAATAACAAAAACTTCTTTGTAAGATTTTTTTAATTCATTTATTGCTTGTTTTGTTTGTTCGGTATTAAGTGCTAACCGCTCTCTAACTGCAATTGGTGCAAATCGATGACTAAGTTCTACGCCTACTACTTTATCCATATCCTATCGCTAATTTCAAGCCCAAAGTTATAAAATATTATTGCGTTTTTAAATTAAAAAGCAAAGCATTTTTTAAAGTTTAATTAGCTTTTTAGTCATTGTTAAGCAGATTTTTATGTTCTAAAAATGATGAGACATTGAAAATAATTATAACCATCAGAAAATCAGACAATTAAAATTCAGTGCTTTTGATTGAAATATCGAAAACTGATATACATTTGCTGAAATAACCTTATATAATTTATTATTATGAAAAAAATGTTTTTATTACCGGTTGCTGTTTTAGCATTAATGGTAACGGCTTGTGGACCAAGTCAAGAAGAAATTGCTGCACAAGAACAAGCTATTGCTGATTCTACTGCTGCATTTACTGCTCAAGCTGAAGCTGATGCTGCTGCTGCTGAAGCTGCTGCTGCTGCTGAAGCTGAAGTTGCTAGATTAGCTCAAGTTACGGCTGATTCTTTAGCACTAGTTGCTGCTGAAGCTGCTGCTCCGGTAAAGAAAAAATAATTAAAAAAAATTAATTAGAAGGGAGTCTCTCAGAGACTCCCTTTTTTTTTGTAAAATATTTCTTCATTGTCATTCGTTTTAACCATAGTAAAAAATCGGAAATTAAGAAAGCGTTGTTAATAAATAAGATGAAAATAACCTCTAGGGCTTATGCTTAAAAACTAACTTGGTTGTTGAAAAATATAGTGAGCTAATCGTAGTTAAAAAGCTGTGAATGTCTCCTATAATTGTACAAGCATTTTTAAGGCAAAAATGTATTTATTTATTAACCACTATAACCCCTTTCAGCAATGGAAAAAACATTAAATCAAGTGAGCGAACCTGTCCAAAAAAATAACGACAATTTATCTGCTTCCAACCAAAAAAATGACGAAACAGTGTTAAAAGTGTATACTTTTGATCAAGCTTTAGTGGAAGCAACTAAATATTTTAAAGGTGACGAACTTGCAGCAAATGTTTGGATTAATAAATATGCCTTAAAAGATTCTCAAGGAAATATCTACGAGAATACGCCTGACCAAATGCACCACAGATTAGCAAAAGAAATTGCTAGAGTAGAACAAAAATATGACAACTCTTATACAGAACAAGAAATTTATGATGTATTAAAAGATTTTAAATACATCGTACCTCAGGGTGGGCCAATGACTGGTATTGGGAACGATTACCAAATAGGCTCTTTATCCAACTGTTTTGTAATTGGAAATGAAGGAAATTCAGATTCTTACGGAGGAGTAATGAAAGTGGATGAAGAACAAGTTCAGTTGATGAAACGTAGAGGTGGTGTTGGACATGATTTATCTCACATCAGACCAAAAGGAAGCCCAGTAAAAAATAGTGCATTAACTTCAACAGGTATTGTTCCTTTTATGGAAAGATACTCTAACTCAACAAGAGAAGTAGCACAAGATGGTAGACGAGGAGCTTTAATGCTTTCAGTTTCTATCAAACATCCAGATGCAGAACAATTTATTGATGCAAAGATGGATGGAACTAAAGTTACAGGAGCAAATGTTTCTGTAAGAATAGACGATGAGTTTATGAAAGCTGTAAAAGCAGGAACAGATTATAATCAACAATATCCAATTAATTCAACAGAACCACAATATACCAATACGTTAAATGCAAAAGGTTTGTGGGATAAAATAATTCGTAACGCATGGAAATCTGCTGAACCAGGCATTTTGTTTTGGGATACAATTATTAATGAATCAATACCAGATTGTTATTCGGATTTAGGCTTTAAAACAGTATCAACTAATCCTTGTGGTGAAATACCTTTGTGTCCTTACGATAGCTGTCGTTTATTAGCTGTAAACCTTTACAGTTATGTAGAAAACCCTTTTACAGCAGGAGCAACATTTAACTATGAGAAATTCAATAAACATGTTGTAATGGCTCAAAGAATAATGGATGATATTGTTGATTTGGAGATGGAGAAAGTAAATAAAATTATTGCTAAAATTGAATCTGACCCTGAAACTGAAGAAGTAAAAAGAGTTGAATTAAATCTTTGGCAAAAAATTAAAACAAAAGCAATACAAGGTAGAAGAACTGGAGTTGGAATTACTGCAGAAGGAGATATGTTAGCTGCTTTAGGGTACAAATATGGTACGCCAACTGCTACTGAATTTTCTACAGATATACATAAAAAATTAGCCTTAGCTGCTTATCGTTCTTCGGTAGATATGGCTAGAGATAGAGGTTCTTTTCCAATCTATGATTCAATTAGAGAAGAGAAAAATCCAATGATCAACCGTATTAAAGATGCTGATCCAGCACTTTATGCTGATATGGTAAAATATGGGAGAAGAAACATTGCTTTATTAACCATTGCACCAACAGGAACAACAAGTTTAATGACTCAAACTTCATCTGGAGTAGAACCAGTATTTATGGTTTCTTACAAAAGAAGAAGAAAAGTAAACCCTAACGATAAACAAGTTAAAGTTGACTTTGTTGATGAGGTTGGTGATTCTTGGGAAGAATACCACGTATTTCACCATAAATTTATGACCTGGTTAGATGTTAATGGTTATAATAGTGAAGAAGTATCTAAAATGGCTGAGGTTGATTTGAATGAAATCATCAAGCAATCTCCTTATTATGGTGCAACAGCAAATGATGTAGATTGGGTAGAAAAAGTAAAATTACAAGGAGCTGTTCAAAAATGGGTAGATCATTCAATTAGTGTAACGGTAAACGTTCCTAATGAGTGTCCAGAAGAATTGGTAAACCAAATATATTTAACTGGTTGGGAACAAGGTTGTAAAGGAATTACTGTTTACAGAGATGGTTCTAGAAGTGGTGTTTTGATTGCAAATGATGAAAAAAATGAAGAAAACGAAATCATTAATAAATTTTTAGAAACTACTGCACCAAAAAGACCAGAAAAATTAGAAGCAGAAATTATTCAGTTTAACAACGAAACAGAAAAATGGATTGCTGTAATTGGTTTGTTGGATGGCAGACCTTATGAAATATTTACTGGTGGTGCAGAAGAATCATTTGCTATTTTATCGCACGTTCAAAAAGGATGGGTAATTAAAGGTAAATCTGATGATGGAAAAACACGTTATGATTTCCAATATGAAGATGGACACGGTTATAAAACTACCATTGAAGGTTTATCAAGAACCTTTAATAAGGAATATTGGAATTATGCCAAATTAATTTCTGGAGTTTTAAGACATGGTATGCCATTGAGTTTTGTGGTTGACATGGTTAACAACTTACATTTAAGTGATGAAACGTTAAATACTTGGAAAAAAGGTGTCGCACGTTCGTTAAAAAAGTTTATACCAGACGGAACTAAACCAGCAGAAAATACTTGTCCAAGTTGTAGTGAGCCATCTTTGGTTTATGAAGAAGGTTGCTTAAACTGCAAAAGTTGTGGACACTCTAAGTGTGGTTAAGAAATAATTTACTTGATATTAAAAGCTCCAAAGAAATTTGGAGCTTTTTTATTCTAAAGAAAAAGCTATTCTTTTTCTTTTTTTAAAATTTCGGTAACAAAAGCTTTTTCTCTTTCCGTAAGTTTAATGTCTTCCATGTTTATGTTGGGATTGGCAATGTACCAAGCAAACTGGTTAAAGTAGTCTTTTAACTCTTGGCTATTAAAAGCATAACCATATTGTGCATAAATGGTGTTTCGCATTATTTTTAGTTCTTGTTTGGTATAGTCAGTTTTATCTAACAAGCTAAAATCACCCAAGCCTATTACTTTTCCGTTTTCTAAATTAGTGTAGTCTGTTGGTGGAGAAATAAAACTTAACTGATCAATAATTCCAAACTCTATGTTTTGTGTGGGCTTAAAATCTTTCACACTAATTTGCAAAGCACCAGCTAAAACTCTAATCATTTTAGGCTTAAAGTCATCGCCATTAAAAAATGTTTGGTTGGTTACTTTTCCGCTACCAATAATCGACCAAACTGCTTTGTCTCCAAAAATATCATCCACATAAAAATACTTGTTTTCGCCCATGTTAATTTGTACTGTTAAATCTTTAATGTTGCTATTTGCCCATTTTGCACCAGTCGTTAATATGTAATTATATATTTGGTTTATAGATACATTAGAGCTTGCCGGAAACTGGTAGCTGTGGTTAATTTTATTTATGCCTGGCTTAAAAGTTACTTCAAAAAGATACACGTAAACACCCTGTTCAGACTGGTTAAAATGAAACTCTTTTGGGTCTTTTAATTCGCATGATTCACATTCGGCAGCTTTAAGCGTGTAAGGTAAAATTTGGTTGTTTTGTAAAATGGTAAAATTCGAAATTTGGACGGTATTGCATTCTTCATCCGTAACATCACCAGCCGAAGTTGGTGCTTGAAAACCAATTAATAAAGTACGTTCTACATTTTCGGGGTTATTAAATTCAAACAGAATATTAACTTGGGCAACTTTGTTGATACATGTAAATGAAAGTATTTCTTTTTCTAATATTATTTTACTCTCTTTGGTTGGATAAATTATTCCACCACTCGTTAAGTAAACACCATCGTTTGCAAAAGTTGTAAATGAAATTAGTAATATTAAAAATGTAGTAAATGCTGTTTTCATAAAATTGTTTTAATTTCTATTTTATTCAAAAATAATCAATAATGGAATGGTTACTTTTGTGAAATAATTTTTTTTATGGAAAACCCTTATGTAGTTATCATTTTTGCGAGTTTACTAATTATATTCTCCTACATATTTACTCAAATATCTAAATACACAAAAATACCTTCTGTAATATTTTTAATAGGTACAGGAGTAGGGGGGCAGTTTGCTTTAAAATATTTAGGAATAGAGGTGCCCGATTTAACACGTTATTTAGGCTTGCTGGGAATAGTGGGTTTAATGATGATTGTGTTAGAAGGTGCTTTAGATATAAAAATATACCGCAATAAAATCAAAACAATTTTAGCCGCTTTAGCAACTTCCATCATTATTTTGGGCATTACCAATTCGTTAATTGCCACAATTATTTACTATACACAAGACACCAATTTTATGGATGCATTTTTATATGCCATTCCGCTTTCGGTTGTGAGTAGTGCCATTGTTATACCAAGTGTACATACCTTAATACCAGCAAAAAAAGAATTTATGATATTGGAAGCGACCTTGTCTGATATTTTTGGAATTATGTTGTTTGCTTTTTGGATTAAAGAACCACCTGTAGGTCAAACTTATTTTCAATCAATATCAATTAATGTGGTTGTTTCAGTAGTACTTTCAGTATTGCTAAGTTATTTTTTAGTGTATGTTTTTCATAAAATAAAAACAGAGATTAAATTCTTTTTGTTTTTAGCTATACTAGCATTACTATTCTCTGTCGGTGAGTATTTTCATTATTCAGCCTTACTAATTATTTTAATATTTGGTTTGGTATTAAACAACACCCATGCTTTTTTTAGAGGATTTTTAAAAAAATTAATTGATAAACAAAAGGTAACAGAAATACGTAATGAGTTTGTAATGATTACCAACGAAACTTCTTTTTTAATAAGAACTTTCTTTTTTGTAGTGTTCGGATTAACAATGAATTTAGAAGGGCTGTTTCATGAAGATGCAATAGTTATTTCGTGTCTGGTAATGGCAGTTATCTTTTTAACCAGGGCTTTAAATTTAAAAGTGTTTTTAAAAAATACTATTTTCCCTCAAATGTTAATTGCTCCAAGAGGGTTGGTAACAATTTTATTGTTTAATAAAATTGTTGATCATTACGGGATTATTCCATTTAACGAAGCAATTTTGGCGTGGGTAATTATTGGCACTAATTTAATTATGATGTTAGGCTTAATGGCTAGTGGTAGCTCAGAAGATGATATTTTAAGAATTAATGTTGGAGATGCATCTTCTACAGAATTAGATTATAATCCTGACAATGATGTTCAAGTAAGTTCTGATACAAAAGAATAAAAAAGGCTTTCTATAAATCGGCAATATATCGACTAAGATTTTCCTAAATTTACCTTTCTTAAAAATGGGAAATTTACTCAGCATAAAACTAATCACCGATTATCCATTATGGTTTATCATATTTTGTGTGTTGTTAGGCGCCATTTATGCTTTTATACTTTATCGCAAAGAAGTAAAGTTAAAAGAGGCAGCTATATGGGTGGTAAGAACCATGATGGGCTTGAGGTTTTTATTGGTAACAATTCTAGCTTTTTTATTGCTTTCTCCGTTTATAAAAACCTTGTTTAATAAAGTAGAAAAGCCTGTTATAATTATTGCTCAAGATAATTCTTCCTCTATCCTTTTGAATAAAGATTCTACTTTTTATCAAACAGAATATTTACAAAAACTAAAAAATCTAAAAAGTAAATTAGAAGAAAATTACGAAGTAAAGTCATTTACTTTTGGAGAGGATTTAACCGAAGGGAGTGAAATAGATTATAGTAAAAAAATAACTGATTTATCTAATGCGTTTGATGAGTTATCTAATAAGTTTAATGGTAAAAATGTTGGAGCTTTAATTTTAGCTTCTGATGGTATTTTTAACCAAGGATCTAATCCTGTTTTTAATTCAAGTATTGAGTACCCGATTTATACAATTGCATTGGGAGATACCTCGGCCCAGCGAGATATTATTTTAAAAGAGGTCATCCATAATAAATTAACTTTTTTAGGGAATCAATTTCCTTTTGAAATAAATGCAGAAGCCAACCAATGTAAAGATAAAGTTACTCAACTTACCATTACCCATAATGGCAAGCAGTTATTTACTAAAGAATTTAAAATTAATGCAGACCATTTTTCCATTAATGAAAATGTGTTGTTAAAAGCTGAGAAAGTAGGTGTTCAACATTACAAAGTGGCTTTATCAACGTTAGAGGGTGAAATAAGTAAAGTAAATAATGTTAAAGACATTTATATTGAGGTATTGGATGGCAGACAAAATATTTTAATTCTTGCCAATGCTCCTCATCCAGATGTTAAAGCCCTAAAATTAAGTATAGAAAGTAATGAAAATTACAAAGTAACTAATCAATTAATTAGTGATTTTGATGGAAAAACTCAACCTTATAGTTTAGTAATTGTTCATCAATTACCTAATGAAGTTTTACCCAATTTTAGTAAATTATTAGTAAGTAATATTTCTACCTTGTTTGTATTAGGGAATCAAACCGCAGTTGGTAAATTTAATGGATTAAATACAGGCTTAAACATTACTGATTCAAGAAATAAATTCAATGAAATTTTACCTGCTGTAGAAATTAATTTTCCACTTTTTACTTTGTCAGATGCTACTGTAAAAAGTATTAACGCCATGCCACCATTGATGGGGCCGTTTGGTAATTATCAATTAAAAACAAATGGTTACGTACTGCTAAATCAAAAAATTGGTAGTGTTACCACAGATAGCCCCTTGTTAGTGTTTTTTCAAAATAATGGTAAAAAAACTGCGGTATTAACTGCCGAAGGAATTTGGAAATGGCGCATGCAAAATTTTTTAAGAAAAAAAACGCATGAAAATTTTGATGAATTGATAAATAAAACTGTTCAATTTTTATCTGTAAAAGAAGATAAAAGCAAGTTTAGAATAATTACCAAAAACAACTATTTTGAAAATGAAGAAATACAGTTTAATGCAGAACTTTATAATGAGAGTTATGAGTTAAACAATGAACCGGAAATTACTATTGATTTAATGGAAGAAAATGGTGATAAATATAGTTTTGTATTCAATAGGACTTCGACTGCATATATTTTAAATGCAGGAATTTTACCTTCAGGTTTTTACAACTATAAAGCAAAAGTTAAGTTGGCAGATAAAGAATACCTTGAAACTGGTAAATTTCAAATTACACCTTTACAACTTGAGGCAAATAATACGGTTGCTAATCATCAATTATTACAAAATATAGCAGAAAAATTTGGAGGAAAGCTGTTTTTACCAGTCAATACTGAAGATGTTGCTGAAACAATAACCTCCAATACCAATATCACTTCAATTATTTATGAAGAAAATGATTTAAAAGAATTAATAAGTTTAAAGTGGATATTTTTTGTAATTCTCTCTTTATTAGGTGTTGAGTGGTTTATGAGAAAAAGAAATGGAGCGTATTAATTTTTTGAATGTAACATTATAAGCTATTAGTGCGTTATGTAAATAATATAATTGCAAATTTTGTTTTTATATAATAATGTTTAATTTTATACTTGTAAAATTTTTATAACAATGAAGAAATCGTTTTTAAGCAAAGTAGTAGCATTTATCTTTTTATGCAGTTTGTTGGTACCTGTTTCGGTTTCATTACAATCATGTAAGTCTGCCAAATATAATAAACCTCGTAATGGAGGTAAAAAAATTAATTCATCTGGACACGTTGGTAATAGAAAGAATAAAAACAGACACGTTTGGGGTAAATAAAACTCGCTAACTTATGTCATTTATTTACTAATTACCTTTTAGGTTTTATTCTTTTATTATTTTTTCTGTTTTTACAGCACCATTTTTTGCAATGATTTTAAGGATATAAATTCCTTTGTTTAGTTCTGAAATGTTTATTTCTTTAGTATTTGTACTCATATTTTCTTTCAATACTAGTTGACCTGTAATATTATAAATTTCAATAGTGTGTTGTTCAGTTAACTTAGTAAGTAATGTTAATTTAGTTGTTGCTGGGTTCGGGAAAATTAACCACTCTTGATTTTTAGTTATTTGCTCTTCTTCCACACCTACAGTTGTTGCGTCAAAAACTGGTAAGGTAATTTGCGTTGGTTGAGATGGCGAAAAATAAATACTTTGCTGAGCAACTCTAGGAGAATAAACAGTTGAGTTAAAAGTATTTGTTTTACCATCACCAGGAGTTCGTCTAAAAAATTCGCCAGTTTCAATTGGAACATTTGCATTACTTTGATAACGTGGCCAATTACTACTACTTATCAATACTTTTATTTTATGGTTGTGCCCAAAAGTATAAGCAATTGGTAAAAGTTTAAATTCAAATTCATAATCTTGATTTGGAGTAATGTTAGAATATGGAATGTTAATGTTTTCCATGCCATTGGCTAATTGTTTAGCATAGTTACGAGCTCTTGCATTAACAGCACCTTCAACAACAAAATATTCTCTGCCATCTGGGTAAACATCTAACACTCTAACAAAAAAATCAGTGTCAGTTAATCCTGTTGGACCTGTTAAAGGATTTGTTGCTGCATAAATTTTTGCTTTAGGAATACCAATTATTGATAATGAATCTTGTATTAAAGCAGATTCAAATTTTAAAACATCTGCTCTATCCATTGTTACAGGAGCAAAGTTAGGATCTGCATAATTCATAGGACCTGCATTATTTCTTGTAAGTTGTGGTGTCTGTATTGCTAAATTTCCACCACCAATTGTATAAATAGGGTTTTCTGGGTCATGATTGTAGTTTAATGCAGTTTCTACTGTTTGTGGGGCAATAGTATCTAACGTACCATTACTATGCAAATACATGGTTGTATTCTTTATCCCACTAGTAAGTGGAAAATTATCTGAGCTACTCCAATAATTTCCTACTGCAGAGTTTTGTGGTTCACCATCATTTACTGGACCTGGCACATAATATCTAACGTTAGGTATTTGAGAGAAATCAACGGGGATTGAAACCGGATCGTTTACAGGTTGGGCACCTGGCTCTTGTAGTGATGTGTCGGCAGGAATGTTAATGATTGAATTAGTTACTATTGGACCTTGTCTGATTTGTATCGGAAGGTTATTTAATCCAGTAAAACCACCAACATAGTTTAAAAAATCGCTATAAGAAATGTAATAATCCATAGATGGTACTCTCACATCATAAACCCCTGCATTTTGCCAATCTTGGCTTTCAGGAATTAATACTTTAGGTTCGCCAATCTTATTGTTTGGATCATTATTTAATAAGTAACGAAGCCAATCTACAATTTCACCATCAACAAGACTACCTAAATTAAGAGATAATTCTGCTCTATTGGCAACTTTTAAATCAAAAACGCTCTGTGGGTAGGTTATGTCTCCAACTGAATCTTGTGCAATGGTTCCATGTGTCCAAGGTCCAATAACTAATTTCTGATTACTTTTTGTAGTTGGATTAGTATTATCCATAATGTTTTGATAAGTATCAATTTGTCCATCAATAAAAATATCCCACCAACCTGTTAAATGGTATATAGGTAATTCAAGATTTGTATATCTACTAATTGATCCATTAGGATCAGAATTCCCTAAACTATTTACTGGCGCAAAACTGGCATTTCCATCACCTCTATATTGGTAGTTTGGATACATCCCTGTATACCCATTACCATCAGCTACTGTAGATACAAAATCAATTCCTCTACTAATAATGGTGTCACCACTAATATTTCCATAATCAAAAATTGAGTGAACAGTGTTTTGTATGTCGTTGTCAGTTGGTATAGTGTCAATATTGTGGTTTAATTGACCAGTCAACCAACCTTGGACAAGTGCTTGTCTGAAAACACCATTGTGTTGAATAACACCATTAAACATTTCATTAGTTGCAACAATTGGTATTAATCCTTTTAATCCATCTTGACTCACATCATTTTTTATAGAAGATGCAGCTTGGTATTGTGTATTTCCTAGTGCAGAAGCTCCAAACATAACAATGGAGCCATTGTATATTTTGTCATTTGTTTCTAATGAACCATTGTGATCTAAATCGTAAAGTTTGAATAAACTATCTTTTAAAAACTCGATACTATGTTTTCCATCTTGATGAAAATTACCATTATATGGATCATTAATATTTGTGACATCTAAAATATGTTTAAAATTAGGGTGATAAACATCTTTATTCCAGCCATCACTGTACATGGGTAGGTAAACCCCTTCAGAATTATATCTACCTCTCATATCTTGTAAGGCATAAGAATAGCCTAAAATATTTAAGTAAATACCAAATTCATCATAAGATCCTTTTCCATAAGGGGTTCTTGTAAACACCATTGGTAATTTGTACATGTTGGCATTTTTAGTATTACCAGTTGAATCATAAACAAAAAGTTGTGTTCCTTTTGGAATTAGCTGGATGGTGTAATTTGTACTATTGATATTAATGGTAGTTGTTACTGAATCTGAAATGATTGGTAAGTAAATATCGGTTTCTAACTTAACTCCATCGGGCATTGTAACCGTATGTGTAAAGATGGTTGTAAATTCAGTAATGCTATCTAGTTTTCCATTGTTGTTTGATTGAGCATATGTAATAAAGGTAAAGGCTAAAAAGGTAACTAAACAGGAAAGTTTTTTCATAGTGTGGAGATAAGTGTTGTTAAGTATACAAGTATAATACAAATTAAAGTAAAATATAACCCTATTTTCTTAATTGATTACCTTTCAGGGGTACTTGTTGAATTCAATGTCAGAACAATGCCCAATCGCTAGTTAATTATTAATCGATGAACACTTTTTTCGTTATCATTTAAAATTAGTACAAAATAGACTCCTTTCTTTACTGTATGTATATCAATATTTATTACTTTTTGTTGTAATTTTTCACTTTGATATACCAACTTACCAATAACATCGAAAATTGTTATCTGTATAGGTTTTGAGTTTTTATTTAAAATAGTAAAAGTTCCGTTATTAGGATTTGGATAAATATTAAATTGACTTTCATTAAGTTCATCATTAATGCCTGTAGAAGTGCCTATGCAAAATGGAAAAACAATGCTATCATTATTAAAAGTATTGTTTATTGCTAACGTATCACCAGTTGCATCCTCAGTGTAAAGGATAGAACCATTTCCAGTAGCACAACAAAAACCATCGCCATAAGAATCTTTTAATATAAATTGAAAACAACTATCATATAAACAGATACTTTCATTTATTGTTTGTCCACCTGTAACACTTTGGTAGCCGCCACCTTCGTATAGCACTGCACCAGTGGCATCTCTAATTAACCAAGTAGTTTCTGCACCAAAATTATCAGTTGTTAGATTTAATGTTGTAAGTAAAGGTTGGTCATGAGATTTGAAATTAACTATTACCGTGTCATTGTTTAGGTTTTGATCTGTGCCGCTATTCGGATTACTGCAAAATGCTTTAAAAGTGTGTGCTCCGTTATTAATAAAAGCATTAGAGATACTTATTTTGTCAATAGCATAAGGAGCTAAATTTCCTATCCAGTTAATTTGATTTAATGTTAATCCATCAATTTGATAGTTAATCGTTAATGAAGTTAAGTTAGTTGAACCATTGTTTCTAATTGTAATTGATGGAGAAATAGAATCATTACAAGTAAACATATTAATACCATCAACATCTAATAAAACAGCATCTAAGTTTAGTTTGGGTCCATTAGGGTCATAACCATTTATATTAGTTGTTCCTGTATTATTAGGATCTAACCAATGTTTTAATTGTTTAGTTGTATCAGTATTGTTAGCCCAAGAAACAGAAAATTTACCATATAAATCAAAAGCATCATTTCCACAAGCAGCATCACCACCATGAAGTTGTCCGACAACTCTATGATTTTGGTCAAATAAAGGGGAACCTGATGAGCCTCCTTGGGTAGTACCAGAATTCCAATCAATTACTTCCCAATGGTCATTGCCTAAAGTATAATAACCAGATTCTACTAAAGGATTGTTGTCATGTGATATTTTTTTTACATCACCCACGGGGTGATGTATGCCTGTACCTTTAGTTGGAGCGATATTAATATTAGACCAACCAGCATAAAAAACATTGTAATTTGAAGGGGGAATACTTGAAAGTTCAACCAATGAAAAATCGGAAGGGCTGTTTGAGGCTCTTAATGAACAACCACTTATGGTTTTAGTAGTGTTTCCATCTATGCTTGTTAAACAACTAGGTGATTGATAATTAAACATAAAAATATTATTTGTAGAAGGACTACAATGATTGGCAGTTAAAACATAAGGAGTACCATCTTGTGGTACATTATTGATTAATGCCCCTGAACAGAACCTAGAATTTCCTGATGTTAATAATATAACTGTAGCTCGGGTTTCATTGTCCCAAAATGCACTATCACAAATAGCATTTACATTACAAGAGCCAGAACTTCCAAATGCTTTCATTTTATCGAATAAATTTCTATATCCGTGGACTACTGAGTTAACTTCTATAATGCCTTTTTCTAAAGCATTGGCTGGCTCATAATATTCAAGAGTAACATAATCTCCTTTGAGAAGAGTTGTAGAAAATTCTCCGTTTATTTTATTGTTTTCAGAGGTAAATGAACCTATTGTTTGGTATTTATTAAAAACAAAAAACGTTGCTCCAGTTGGCAGTTTAAATTGATTATAATTAAGGTTAATGCTTAAGGCGTTAGGTGATGTTATTGTTAATCTCCAAACCTTGTCTCCGTTTGGTAAAGTTTCCCAAACACCTGAATTTATAAGGGTTAAGTTTACAAATTGCTCTACACCAAAACGCCAAGCAATATCTTTATGTTCATCAGTAATTTTATCTTCATCAATATATTGTTGAAGATTAATAGTTGGAGTAATGAAAGTTGGTATGTTAGCTGATAGATTATTGTTAAATGTTAAAGGAGTTCCACCATGGCTGATTTGGCAAAAACCAGTTAATGTGAAAAGTGTGAATAATATAAAAAGGAATTTTTTCATTAACTCTTTAATTTAAGAGTTAAAGATAAGTAATCTTTAAATTTAATGGTTGAATAATTTAAGGAAAGGTTGAAAATTACAACTTACTTCCACAAAATTTACAATGTTTAGCATCATCAGCATGACCTTCTTTAGAACATTGTGGGCATGATTGAGTATTAGTTCTTGCGATAGGTTTAACCATTGCGGCACCAACTATCCCTGTAGGTACAGCAATTATAGCATAACCAATTATCATTATTAACGATGCTAACGTTTGTCCTAAAACAGTTTGAGGAGCAATATCACCATAACCAACTGTTGTAAGAGTTACAATTGCCCAATAAATACTGATTGGAATACTGGTAAAACCAGCTTCTGGTGATTCTATCAAATACATAACGGTACCTAAAATAAAAGTTAAACTAAGTACTGCAAATAAGAACACTAAGATTTTAGCCCTGCTGGCTTTTAATGCTTTGATTAAGACATTTGCCTCACTTATAAATTGAGCTAATTTTAAAATTCGGAAAACTCTAAGTAAACGGATACTTCTAATAACTGAAAGGGTATGTGTTCCTGAAACAAAAATTCCAATAAATGTAGGTACGATTGAAACAAAATCAATTATTCCATAAAAACTAAGTGCATACTTTAAAGGTTTTCCGACACATAATAATCTGGCAATGTATTCGAGTGAAAATATGAAGGTAAACACCCATTCTATTACTCTAAGTTCCTCGCCATAAATATTGTTAATACTTTCAACGCTTTCAAGCATTACAGCAGCAACGCTTAATAAAATAGCCCATAATAAAATGATATCAAACCATTTTCCGGCTTTTGTGTCAGCTTCAAAAATTACTTCGTGTAATTTTACTTGCCAGGGTTTTAAAACAGATTTTTCTTTAGGACTCACAAATCAAATGTACTAATTCTCAAGTAATAAAAAAGACCTGAGGAGTCTCCTCAGGTCTTTAATTTTAATAAAGCTAATATTTTATTTAATCGTAAATCTCTCAACAATTTTTTCTTCATCTAATAAAAATTCAATAAAATAAATTCCAGAAGAATAGTTTGAAGTGTTAAAGGATTCGGTAAAAGTTCCAGCTGATAATTGACCTAAAGAACGAGAGGTTAATTCTTTTCCTGTTACATCGATTAAACGAATAGTAACATTACTATTGTTTTTAAGATTAAATCTTATTTTAATTTGATCAGTTGCAGGATTAGGGTATGTTACTAATTTTTCAACAGATAAATTCTCACTAACACCTACAGGAAAAACTAAATCAATGTTATCTATAAATAATTTGCTTCCAGGATTTTCTCCTGCAAATGCTCCAATTAAAACGGAGTCAGCTGCCATTGGCAAGGTAACCGGTTGATTAACTAGCGTGTAATTAACAACAGGAGCCAATTGTCCACCATAAGTAGCAATAACATTTCCACCACTTTTAAATTGTATACTAGCCCATGAAGTATCTACACCACTCAAAGTATTTTTATAATAAAATTCTACTGCTGTTGGTACACCTGAAAAAGGTTGTCCACCTATTAAGCCATTTTGGTTAAAATCGCCATTACTAATTAGACCTGCAATAGTATCATTATTATTGTTTACTATAGTGTTTAGCTCAATTGCAAAGTTTCCAGCATATTTATCTATAGTTTTTGTTACTGGTAATAACGGTTCAAAAATAGCAGCATAATTACTCGTTTTCCAATTTGTTGGTTCTTCCCAGTTTGTTGCTGTCCAGTTTTCAAAACCTCCATTTAAAACAGATACAACTTGATTACCTTTTTTTAGTTGGATATTATCAAATTGAATCCATGTTCCTTGAATACCTTTAAAGTCAATTAAAGGATCACCTGTTGCAGCAGCTAATAATAAAGAATCTGATGCAAGTGCATTTATAGCGTAAGCAAATCTTTTCCATGTTGTTTGTGTTCCTGTAGGGATGTGAAATATTCCACCACCTGTTGGAATAGAAGAGGCAAAAGTTGATGCTATTAACGTACAAGAATCTCCAGACATTATATCATACTTGTAATAACCAATAATACTGTCAACACCATTAAGTCCTGTTGCTTGTCCTGGTGTTTGAGTGTCAGGATCACCACTTAAGAAAAATCCAAAAATAGTATCAGCATTAGTTGGAGAAATTACAGTTTCTAAGCGAATAGAATATGTCCCTGCAAATGCATCAGTCGATCTTTTAACGGCTAAGGCACCTTCTAAACCACGCTCATCTATCATGGTTTTATAGTCATCAAGGTTTAATAAAGTGTTACTAGTCCAATTTTCAAAACCCTCGTATTGGGCGTAAGAAATTGTACCAAGTAAAATACTAGAAATAAAGAGTAAAGTTTTTTTCATGTGATATAATTTATTAATTAATAATTACAATAATAAGCCAAAAAATTGACTAAGTCAATGATTATGATTATTTTAACTTTAAATTATATCGATACGTCCTATCCCTTCACGAATAATTTCAGGCTCTTCATGTGTACAATCTATAATTGTAGAGGCTTCGTTTTTTCCGTAGCCTCCATCAATTACTAAATCCACAATATTTTCATATTTCTCATGAATTAATTCGGGATCTGTAATGTATTCTAAAATTTCATCATCATCATGAACAGAAGTTGAAATTAGTGGGTTACCTAAGGTTTTAACTATTATTCGAGCAATGTTGTTATTGGGTACACGAATACCAATGGTTTTCTTTTTAGATTTAAACAATTTTGGAACAGCCGTATTTGCATTTAAAATAAAAGTATAAGGGCCAGGTAAAGCCCGATTCATTAATTTGTAAATACTAGTACTAAATTGAACGGTATAATCAGAGATACCACTTAAATCGTTACAAATTAAAGAGAAATTAGCATTTTCTATTTTAATCCCTTTGATTTGAGCCATTCGCTCCACAGCTTTTCTATTCATTAAATCGCAAGCCATACTGTAAACCGTATCAGTAGGGTAAATGATTACAGCTCCTTTTCTTAATTGAGTAACTATTTGATCAATTTTCCTTTGGTCTGGATTGTCTGGATGGATTTGAATCAGCATTTATTAACTATTTGCTTTTGCATGATCAGCTAAAAATTGAGCTAAACCACTATCTGTTAAAGGGTGTTTTAATAAGCCTAAAATTGCACTTAATGGTCCAGTCATTACATCTGCACCAATTTCTGCACAATTAATAATGTGCATGGTATGACGAACAGATGCAGCTAATATTTGTGTTTCATAACCGTAGTTATCATAAATTAATCTGATGTCATCAATTAAACGTAACCCATCAGTTGAAATATCATCTAACCTTCCAATAAATGGAGAAACGTAAGTTGCTCCAGCTTTTGCTGCTAATAATGCTTGACCAGATGAAAAAATTAACGTACAGTTTGTTCTTATTCCTTTATCTGAAAAATATTTTATTGCTTTTACACCATCTTTAGTCATGGGAACTTTAACAACGATTTGTGGATGTAATGCAGCTAAGTTTTCGCCTTCTTTAATCATCCCTGCAAAATCTGTAGCAATTACTTCAGCACTAACATCACCATCAACAATATCACAGATTGCTTTGTAATGAGCCATTACTTTATCGTAACCACTTATTCCTTCTTTTGCCATTAATGATGGATTGGTAGTTACACCATCTAATATCCCTAAATCTTGAGCTTCTTTGATTTGCTCTAAGTTTGCTGTATCTATAAAAAATTTCATTGTTAAGTTTTAGTTTCTACAAAGGTAAAAACTCATAGAGGTTTCTTCAAATAAAGATGTGAACAAGTGTTGATAAGGGAATTTAATAACTAAACTATATAAATATGGGATTGAAAACTATTGTTTTCAATCCCATACCTAAAACGTTTAATTTTTTGCTTTTAAGTAATACTATAAAACTTAATTTTTAATGATCTTATAAACTTTACTTGAATTAGTACCAAATAACTTTAAGAAATAGATTCCTTGGCTGTTGTTACTTAAATCAATAGCTATATTATTTGTTAGAATGTTTTGTTCTTGTTGGATTGTTTTTCCATCAATACTAGTAACACTGTAGCTTATATTTCCAGTATAGTTACTTATGTCTACGTTACTTATGCCATTAGTTGGATTAGGGTAGATAGATACTTTCGGATTAAATATTTCTGGAACACCAGTTGTTATACAAGCATTGACTATTTGCATAATTTCTGCAGGGCTAATAGCTCTATTATAAATTCTAAAATCATCTATTGATGTACCAGTTAATATACCAGCACTTGTTGAATAACCTCCAACTTTGAATCCCGTTCCATTAAATACAGGAGGTGTAGTTTGGGCTACTGTTGTATTAAGTACACCATTTATATAAGCTCTAATTTGTTGGGCAGTGCCATCGTAAACTAAAGTATTAACGTTTGTACCTATGTTAGTACATCCACCGCCTGTTGTTGTTAATGAAATTGGACCAGAATAGAAAAGATCTCCAGAACCACCTGTGAAACACCTAAAACTTGATGCTCCTGCATCTCCAAGTAAATAACTGAAAGCTGGCGCAACTGTTGAGTTGTGTACAAAAGAAATAGTCCAATCTCCTGTTAAATTTGCAGACCATCCAGTAGATAAGTAATCTGTTCCTGAAGTTCCACTTACACCGATAAGAGCACCTAGGTAGCAATTTGTGTTTCCTGATTGAGTAAGTCCTCCCATTATTGTAGCTGTTCCTGCTCCAATTGGTGGAGTTGAAGCCTGATTTGTAACGGATGCCCCCGTTTGGTTAAACTCATAGTGAAATAACTCTGGTATAGGTTGGGCTATTAATTGTTGTGCGAAAAAGCATAATGCTAAAATTGTAAAGATTCTTTTCATAGTATTTTTTTTAGTTCTAAATTTTAAGTAAAAATATGTAATTAATTTAGTTTTCTTACTTAAACCGCTCTAACAATTCTTTTTTTCGGGTTGCAGAAACATCTACGTAACTATCGTCAGTCATGCGAACTTGTCCACCTTTGCCTTTTACATATTTAGTAATGTATTGTAGGTTTACCAAGTGTGATTTATGTATGCGAATAAAATCGAATTCAGTTAACAATTCATCAAAGTATTTTAAGGTTTTAGAAATTAAATACTTTTTGCCATTGGTTAAATAAAAATTGGTGTAGTTGTCATTGGCCTCTGCTCTAATAATTTCATTCACATTAACCACTTCAAAACCATCCATTTGGGGCAATACAATCTTTTTATGTTGTATATTGTTGGTTTTAATATTATCCATTAATACTTTGGTATGAAAAATATCTTCGCCTCCCTTTTTCTGTTCAGTTATTTTAGTCACAGCAGCTACTAATTCATCAATATCTATAGGTTTTAAAATGTAATAAGCAGCACTTAGGTTTAAAGCTTTTATAGCGTAATCTCTGTAAGCGGTAACAAATATTATTTCAAAATCAACCTTATCCAACGATTCCAACAAGTCAAATGCATTGCCATAAGGCATTTCTATGTCTAAAAAAACTACATCTGGTTGGTGTTTTTTAATAGCAATTAAACCTGTTTGTACAGAGTCTGCCATTTCTAGCACCGTAACATTTTTACAATATTTAGTTAAATAATTATTGAGCGTTGTTCTGCTTGCTTCTTCGTCTTCTACTATAATTGCTTTTAGCTGCATATTAAAGTTCTGTTTTAATAAAATTTTCTTGATGTATTTTAACTGTAACTATTGTTCCTGATGGTTGATTGTCTTCAATTTTTACATCTAGTTTTGCCTTATAAATATCGGCTATAATTTTTAAACGCGAATCAATGTTTTTAATTCCTGTTGACTTTTGAATTTTCTGATTTTCAGTTTTTAATTCTTGAGATTTTGCTCTACCAATACCATCATCTTTAATAATAACAGTTATTACTTTGTTAATTTCGGTAATACTAACAGTTAAAAAACCTTTTTCAGGTTTGTACCTTAATCCATGCCAAACAGCGTTTTCAATGTATGGCTGAATTAACATCGGTGGAATTAAAAATTCTTCTGTTTTAATACTTTCTTCAACATCAAAAGAATAATCAAATTTATCTTTAAAACGATGATGTTCTAATTTTAAGTACATAGATAAAATGTCTATTTCCTTGGATAAGGAAATAAAATCTTCTTGAGAGTTTTCCATCACATCTCGCATCAAGCGAGAAAAATCTGATAAATAACGATTAGCAGCACGTTCATCACTTTTAGAAATAAAACTATTTACTGAGTTTAATGCATTAAAAATAAAGTGAGGATTCATTTGTGCTCTTAATGATTTCAGCACCAATAATTGATTGGCTTTGTTTTTAGCTTTGTTACTTCGGTAAACCAAAAATGCTGTAATAAATAAGATGATGATACCTAAAATAAGAGAGTAGGTTAATAATCTTTGTTTATTAATAAATGCATCTTGTATAGTTTTTTCTTGTCGCAACAACTCAATTGTTTTTTCGCTCAACTGTTTATCTTTTTCAAGTAGAGAAAGTTTGTTTTGTGCATTTTCGAGCATTTCGCCTTTTAGATTTTGATCCTTTAATTGTTTTTCTTTTAGCTTGTAAATAGAGTCTTCTAAAATTAAATACTCCTTGTATTTTTTCATGGCCTCAGATTCTTGCCCATTATTACCATAAGCCACAGAAAGTGCTTCGTAAGCCTTGCTTTTGTTCTCTAAATCCCCAGTTTTGTTCGTTATTTTAATAGAGTTCTGAAGGGTTTGTATCGCTTCTTTGTTTTTATCTTCTTGAATATAAAAATTAGCCAGGTTAATGTTGCTTTTTGCTACTTCTTGTTGGTTGTTTCTTTTTTGGTTAAAGTCAATAGCTTCTTGATTTATTTGAATTCCCTCACTACTATTTCGTTGGGTTTCATAAATATTAGAAATATCGTTGTAAGCCTGATTTACCGATTGGTCGTCATTAATTTGTTTGGCAGTACTTTGGGATGATCGATAATATTCAATAGCCTTTTTGGTGTTGTTTTTCTCATTTTCTAGCTCACCTAATTTTAAGTTAGCAATTACAATTCCTTGTTTATTGTCTCGGCTGGTTTCAATTTCTAACGCTTTTTGGTAATTGATTTGAGCTCCTTTTAATTCCTTTTCCTTAAAATAAATATCCCCCAAAGCTATGTGGCCTTTAACAATGGCATCAATATCTTTTCTGTTTTTGGCTTCTTTTAAATAATAGTTGTAATAGTAAGTGCTATTTTTAAAATCATTCATCAGTTCGGCAGCTTTACCAGTGTTGTAAAAGATATCAAACAAAATATCAGAATAGTACTTGTAGCGGTTAGATGCTAGTTTTAACTTGTTATAAATATCAATGGCTTTGACATAGTTTTTATATGATAAACCAAACTCGTTGAGGTTAAAATTTAATTTCCCCAATAAACGATAAGCATCCGCCTCTTCATTTAAATAATTATCTCGAATGGCTATCAATAAAGCATCATGAACTAAATCTAACGCTTTTTCAGGTTCTTTTTTAAAGAGCTTTTCAGCTTCTTCTAACTTAATTTTAGCCTCATTAACTGCTTGGTAAGAAGACTTACTGATTTTAGAAAAACTACTTCTTTGTTTTTGTTGTATTTCATCTTTGCTTTGAGCAACAAGGGTATTGGCACTTATTATAAGTACAATAATTAAGAATTGATATGGTAAATATTTAATCAAACAGTTTGTTTTTACTTCGATAAATGTACTAACTTTTTTATAACCAAAAATCTTTAAAAGCCTACAATACCTTGTTTTTAAGGCTTTTTGTTTGTTAGTTTTCACGTTAACTCAATAAAAGATTCAGTTAACTCAATAAAACTACCAGTTGCCTAATTCTGGATTGATATACCCTTGTTACTCATCTAATTTAGTTGAAAATTAAAACGCTAAACGATGAAAAAATTAACCTTAATTATTGCTTGTGTATTTACCATATTAAATGCCAATGCTATTGAAATTTCTGCACCAATAAATAGAGTAATTACTGTAACAGGTAGTGCCGAAATGATTGTTCCACCAGATGAGATTGAATTAGAAATTACCATGACAGAATATGGAAGTGGGAGTACGATTTCTGGTATTGAAACTGCTTTAATGAAATTACTTATAGGTAATGAGATTCCTAAAGAAAAAATTGTTTTTAATGGCACGTTCTCTTCTTTCTACTGGTACTACTGGTGGCACCACAGAAGTGATTCTCGAAAATCTAAAAAAATAATAGTAACCCTTGATGCGAAAACAGATTTTATGAAGCTGGTTCGTGACTTAGATAAAGAATATGTTTCTCATATCAGAATAACTAAAACATCTAATAAAGATATCCAACAACTAAGAAGAGATGTGAAAATTGAAGCTATTAAAGCTGCAAAGGCAAAAGCAAAATATTTGTTAGAAGCTGTTGATGAAGAAGTAGGTAGGTTAATACTTGTTGATGAATTATCGGAAATAAACGACAATCAAAATTTTTATTGGAACCATACAAATACTAACACTGTTGTTAGTAATTCGGTAATGAGTTATAGTAAATCAAGAGGAGATTACTTAGAAAATGTTCCTGAAATAAAATTGAGATACGAGATTAAAACACAATTTGAAATTAAATAAATCTAAACCCTTTAAATCAAAATACTATGAAAACAATATTTTTAACACTAAGCATGGTTATGGCATCTATAATAATGGCGCAACCAAAAGAAATTCAATCAGCAGATGTAGATTACGCTGGGTTTACTGACCTAACGATAGAAGCTGAAAAGCATCGAGAAAGTCACATGGTTTCGTTGGAAGAATTTTTAAAGCTATCTAAACAGAAAGACGTTTTGGTGTTGGATACAAGATCTAAAGAAGCGTTTGATAAAAAACATATAAAAGGTGCAGTACATTTAAATTTTTCTGATTTTACTGAAGGTAAATTGGCAAAAGTTATTCCTAGTAAAACTACTAAGGTGTTGATTTACTGTAATAACAATATTGATAAAGATGAAATGTATTTTGCTCGAAAATCTACACCATTGGCTTTAAATATCCCAACCTTTATTAATCTTTATGGTTATGGCTATAAAAATGTATACGAGTTAGATGCTTTGGTTCAAACTTCGGAACTAGAGTTTGAAGGAACAGCTGTAAAGTAATTAACAACCTAAACTTATAGTTATGTATAAAATTTTAACTCCAATATTATTGGTAATAGGGATTGTTGCGTGCAGTTCAAAACCAGATACAACTACTTTAGACCGATTAAAAGAAAAAGCAAAATTAGCTGAAGCTTATTGTACTAAAAATAAGTTGAATACTACCAAATGTATATTGGTAGACATGAAAATTCATTCTGGAAAAAAACGATTTTTTTTATGGGATTTAAAAGGTGATTCTATACTTAAATCGGCAGTTTGTAGTCATGGTACTTGCGATAATCTAGCTACTTATGATGCTGATAAATCGCCTCAGTTTAGTAATACTCATGAAAGCCATTGTTCAGCTTTGGGTAAATACAAACTAGGAGCAAGAGGTTACAGCACTTTTGGAGTAAATTTTAATTATAAATTACACGGTTTAGAAAGCACTAATAACAATGCTTACAAAAGGTACATTGTTTTTCATTCGTGGGGAATTATTGAAGATGAAGAAATTTATCCGTTTAAATTAGCCGAAAGTTGGGGCTGCCCAGCAGTATCTAATAATTTTATGAAAGAAATAGATGTGGTTTTAAAGGAAGAAAAAACGCCTTTGTTGTTTTGGATTTATCAATAGTTAAGGTTTTTTTCGGTAGGGCGTTTCTGAGTAAGGACTCATTTCTTTTTGCCTGATAATTGCTCTAATTAAATCGCCATTAAAATCATACTCAAAATAGATAACACTTTGAATGGTTGGGTTTTTAGTGTCTGCAAAATTAAAGGAACCCCTCATATCATAGATAACCAACTCTAACTCAACCATTCTTATTTTTGCCCTTTTAATCAGTTCGGGATTTTTTTTTATGGTTACACAAAGTAATGAGTCTATTTCTTCCCATCTTTTTATTTCTTCTGCTTTAAATTTAAATTTGCTGAGCTTAATGTCTTTAGGAATATTTAAAGAATCACTATTTTTTGAAAGCCATTCTTTAGCAATAAGCTGTGCCTTTTTTTTGATTGCTCTTTTTTGTTTGTTAATTACTCGGTACTCATTTTTACATAAATATTGAGCATTAAGGTAAGGGGCAAGAATAATGAAAAGCAATAAAAATATGTATTTATTTATCTTCATTAAGATATGAGTTTTCTATTCTGAGGGGATAAAAATTAAAGTGGAAGTTATTAAATCTCCATTTTGATATTCAATAGCAACTTTTCCTTTTTCAACTGTTTTTACTTTACTCCAATTTACCGCAAGTTTAGATTTTGCCTTATCAATTTTAATTACAACTGTTTTGGTGGCAGACCATGTTCCTTCAGCATGCAAACCTTCAATAATTCCTGTAAATTTTCCATCATTAGTAAATTCTATCCAATCACCTTTTTGGTTATCCATTGGATCGTATAACTGACCGAAATCTTCTACTTTATCTAATTTCCATTTTTTGGTTAAAATTTCTTTGGTAGTTTGGCCAAAAGCTAATGAGCTGATTAGGATTAAAAAAATAGGAAGAATTTTTTTCATTACGGTAAAATTATTTTTTGCAGGTTACTTGGCAAAGGCTACAAGTAATGCCATCGGCAATTGCTTTAGATTCGGCTTCAGTTCGGGCTTCATTACCACAGTATTCGCCAATTAATGTTTCTTTTTTCACGGTTTTTCCATCGTTTTCATACTCTACAACATAGCAGTCTTGACACTTGTTACAACCGTAAAAGCCTAGGGCAAGAAATATGATTAAAAGGTATTTAAACATTTTACTAATTTACAAAAAAATGAAATACAAAAGAAAAAATGTGAAAGACAATTAATGTTTAATATATGTCTTGTTACCTTTACTGTTTATATAGTATTTGCCACCTCTTGGTCCAGTATTAATTGAATGAGAATTCTTTTTATAGGTAGAATTAGCTTGATTTTCTTTTAATTCTTCATTTGATTTCAAACTCATCTTATCTAATTCATTTCCTAAAAAATCTTTTTCCCTATCATATTTAACAGGGTTATTTTTCAAAACAATTGTATTACATGAATCATTTAAAAATACACCATTCATAAACCCAAACTGCCCATCATAAATAATACGATAGTAATCATCACTATTTTCAACATAACTAATAACTTGAATTTTACTGTTTTTAGGGATGTTAAAAATAATTTCCCCTAAGACTTCTGGTGTACTTTTAGCTCCGCCATCCATTCTCAAACTACAAATGAAACCGCTATCTTTTATTGATTCGTATAACTTTTGAGATATAATAAGATTTAAACTATCTATAGACTTTTCAAAAGAAAGAATTACTTGCTTATGTAATTCTATTTTCGCTTCAAGTTGTTTTACTTGATTTTTTTCATCTATATCTTGTGAGTAAACTTTAATTCCAAAGAAGAAGAGGATAATAAATATTGATAGTTTATTCATTCAACTAATTTACAAAAAAAGGAAATACAAAAGAAAAAAAGTGGGCAAGCTACTTACATCGCACCGCTACAACCGCTTATCCTTGCTCCGTTCCCGGCCTGGGGAAGTTCAGCAGGAGCTGGTCGTATAAGACTTGCCCACTGCAAAAGTAGAAATATCTTTTAATTTAAAGCGAAACAGCACTAAAAATTATTCTTTTATTATCTTTGGCATTAATGAATCAAGATTTAGACATATCAATTGTTATCCCCTTACTCAATGAGGAAGAGTCGTTAAAGGAATTAACCGATTGGATTGGTAAGGTAATGCACGACCATAAATTTTCTTACGAAGTAATTTATGTAGATGATGGAAGTACGGATGGTTCATGGAAAATAATAGAACAACTTCAAAAAGAAAATACCAATGTTAGAGGTATAAAATTTAGAAGAAATTATGGTAAATCTGCCGGTTTAAATGTTGGTTTTGAGGCTGCTAAAGGCAATGTAGTTTTTACGATGGATGCCGATTTACAAGATAGCCCTGATGAATTACCAGAATTATACCGAATGATTGTTGAAGAAGGTTGGGACTTGGTGTCTGGTTGGAAAAAGAAACGTTACGATCCTTTAACGAAAACAATCCCTACCAAATTATTTAATGCTGCTACAAGAAAAATGTCGGGCATTAAAAATTTACACGATTTTAACTGTGGGTTAAAAGCCTACCGTAAAGAAGTAGTAAAAACAGTTGAGGTTTATGGTGAAATGCACCGTTATATTCCTGTTTTAGCAAAATGGGCAGGATTTTCTAAAATAACAGAAAAAGCTGTACAACATCAAGAAAGAAAATACGGAGTTACTAAATTTGGTTTAGAACGATTTATCAATGGCTTTTTAGATTTATTGTCAATTACCTTTATTTCAAAATTTGGTAAACGACCAATGCACCTTTTTGGTTCTTTGGGAACAATAATGTTTGCCGTTGGTTTTTTAATATCGTTGTGGTTAGGAGTAAATAAGTTGTTTATTAATACTGGTGCACGATTAATTGCTGATAGAGCTGAATTTTACTTGGCATTAACAGCTATGATTATTGGTTCTTTGTTATTTATAGCAGGGTTTTTAGGTGAACTAATTTCTAGGTCATCTACCAATAGAAACCAATACAATATTGAAAAAGAAATTTAAACCTCAATGAAAGTAACTTTAGTAGGAACAGCGTACCCTTTTAGAGGAGGAATAGCCGTTTTTATTGAACGATTGGCGAGAGCTTTTCAACAAAATAAAGATGAAGTTAGAATAGCTACTTTTACTTTACAATATCCAAAAATTTTATTTCCAGGCGAAACGCAATACTCGGCTAGCCCCAAACCTACAGATTTAAATATTACTCAAGAGGTTAACTCTATCAACCCATTTAACTGGATTAAAGTGGGTAATAAAATCAGAAAAGAAAAACCCGATTTAGTTATTTTTAAATATTGGATTCCGTTTATGGGGCCAAGCTTAGGAACAATTGCACGAAGAATAAGAAAGAACAAGCATACAAAAGTTATTGTGGTGGTGGATAATATTATACCACACGAAAAACGTTTTGGAGACGATGCACTTAATAAATACTTTGTTAAAAGTGTTGATGCATTTGTGGCTATGTCGCAAAGTGTGTTGGATGATTTGAAAACCTTTGATGATGTAAAGCCAAAAATACTTTCGCCACATCCATTATACGATAATTTTGGAGCAGCTAAATCTCGTAAGGCAGCTTTAGCAACATTAAATTTAGATGCTAATTATAATTACATGTTGTTTTTTGGAATTATTCGTCAATACAAAGGCTTGGATATTTTATTAAAAGCGTTTGCTGATCAACGGTTAAATAATGGGAAAAATAAACTGATAGTTGCAGGAGAGTTTTATGAGGATAATTCAGTTTACATGGAATTGATAGAAAAACATCAATTACATGATTCGGTAATTTTAGCTACTAAGTATATTCCTGATGAAGAGGTAGTCAACTATTTTTGTGCTGCGGATATAATTGTTCAGCCATACAAACATGCTACACAAAGTGGGGTAACTCAAATTGCTTATCATTTTGAGAAACCAATGCTAGTTACTGATGTTGGTGGATTGAAAGAAATAGTTCCTCACAATAAAGTAGGATATGTGACTAATCCAAATGAACAAGAAGTGGCTGATGCGTTGGTTGATTTTTATAGCAACAATAGAGCTAACGAATTTATTGCAGGGGTTAAAGATGAGAAGCAAAAATACACTTGGCAAACGATGATTGATAGCATCTATAACTTGTATCAACAAACAAAATAATTAACTTTCCGTTTTAAAGTATCTTATGTATAGAAGTAGAGCGCCTTTACGATTAGGTTTAGCAGGGGGAGGAACAGATGTAAGTCCTTACGCTGATGATTTTGGTGGGGCCATATTAAATGCCTCAATCAACTTATATTCCTATGCCGTTATTTCTGAGAGAACAGATGGTAAAATAATATTTAAAGCTGAAGATAGAAACGAATCTTTTGAAACAGAATCAACTACTGAAATACCAACGGATGGCTTATTAGATTTGCATAAAGGAGTTTACAACCGTATTGTAAAACAATTCACTAATAAACCACTTTCGTTTGAATTAACTACTTATTCTGATGCACCAGCAGGTTCTGGGTTAGGAACATCTTCAACAATGGTAGTAGCTATTTTAGGTGCTTTTGTAGAGTGGTTAAAATTACCTTTAGGCGAATATGATATTGCGCGATTGGCTTACGAAATTGAGCGGGAAGATTTAGCAATGGCTGGAGGAAGACAAGACCAATATGCTGCTACTTTTGGAGGCGTAAACTTTATGGAGTTTTTTGCTGATAACAAAGTAATTGTAAATCCACTTAGAATTAAATATGAAGTGTTGTTTGAGTTAGAAAATAACTTAGTATTATACAATACAGCAACCAGTAGGGTTTCTGCGGAGATTATAAAAAGCCAAACGGATAACATCAAAAAAAATAGAGCGAGCTCTATTGAGGCGATGGATAAATTAAAAGAGCAAGCTTTTAGAATGAAAGAAGTTCTGTTAAAAGGGAATTTAGACGAGATAGGGGAGATTTTGGATTTTGGGTGGAAGTTTAAAAAGAATTTAGCAGAAGGTATTACCAATCCACAAATAGATGAGATTTACGATTCTGCAAAAAAGAATGGAGCTATGGGGGGTAAAATATCTGGAGCAGGTGGAGGTGGATTTTTCTTTTTTTATTGCCCTAAAAACACAAGGTATAAAGTAGTAAAGGAGTTAGAGAAGTTTGGTGGAAGAGTTAGAAAATACCATTTTACCAACAACGGTTTAACCACTTGGAATACTGCTAATTTAAAATGACAAATGAAGCCATTATATTAGCAGGAGGATTTGGAACACGACTGGCAAGTGTGATTGATGTACCTAAACCGATGGCTCCAATAAATGACATTCCTTTTTTAGAGTATATTTTAAACTATTTAGCGAAACATCAAGTAACAATAATTCATCTGGCGGTAGGTTATAAGTATCAAGTTATTGTTGATTATTTTGGTAATAAATATAAAAACTTAACCTTAAATTATGTAGTTGAAGATAGTCCGTTGGGTACAGGTGGTGCAGTAAAAAAAGCATTGGATAAAGTTAACTCTAACACTGTTTTTATAATTAATGGCGATACCTTTTTTGATGTAGATTTAGCTCAAATGGAAAAGCAATTTACTTTGAATAATGCTACAGTAGCTTTGGCTTTAAAACCAATGCAAAATTTTGATAGATATGGTGTGGTTGAGGTTAATAGTTCAAATAAAATAGTAGCATTTAAAGAAAAAAAACATTGTGAAAGCGGAGCAATTAATGGAGGTATTTATTTACTTAAAACCAACATTTTTGAGGGGTTAGATTTTCCAGCGCAGTTTTCGTTAGAACAAGATTATTTTGATAAGTACTGCCTAGAAACTAATTTCTTAGGCTTTATAAGTGACACCTATTTTATAGATATTGGTATACCTACCGATTATGCTAAAGCACAATTGGAGTTGCCTTGTTTGTTTTTGTAGTTTTCTCTGAAAAAAAACTATTTTCCCCGAAGGCAGGAATCTAGAAAGAATTAAATGTTGATGATTTTATGTATTCCTATTTATTCTTCGATAAACTCAGAATGACATCGGAGTACTTGATCTAACAGTAATTTTACTCCTTTAAAATTTTAAGTGTTTCAATTTTATCTTCAGTTTCTAATTGTAAAAAATAAATTCCTTTTGGTGCTTCAATGTTAAAATTGATATAGTTGACTGATTGATATTTTTTTCTAAAAATAATTTGACCTAAATTATTGGATAAAGTGGCCATTAAATTTGTTTTAGTTTCTCCTAAATCAATATTAATTATACCTGTTGTTGGATTGGGATAAAATGATGCTTTTAAATTATTGGTTTCTTGAATACCAACTATACAAGGGTTAGAGCAATTGGTGCTAAATGATGTCTGAGAATCTATATTTGTCCAATTGGTTGTTGAATAAGTTACATTGTCAACTTCTATGCAGGTTAGGTTAGGGTTGTTAGTCGTATTAAAATTAATAAAGCTGACGTTATTTCCATTTTTAACATCTAAACATGTTAATTCATTATCCCAACAATAAAGTGAATTAAAGGTTGTATTTTGAGATAAGTTCAAAACTGTGATTTGGTTACTAAAGCACCATAACTTATTTAGAGCAGTATTTTGGCTAATGTCAATACTTGTGAGTTGATTGTCAGAACAGATAACCGAAGTTAAAGCTATATTTTGTGTAATATTTAAATTTGTTAATTGGTTATTATTACAAGTTAAATCAGTTAAATTAATGTTTTGTGTAAGATCTATGCTGTTTAGCAAATTATAACCACAATTCAATTCAGTTAAAGCAGTATTTTGAGTAATATTTAAATTGGTTAATTGGTTAAATTGACAATTTAATAATGTTAAATTAGTATTTTGCGTAACATCTAGGATTGTAATTTGATTTCCAGAAAAACTTAAGGTAGTTATGTCTGTGAAATCTTCTATTCCAGTAATATCAGAAATACTGAGGCTATTGATATATAGAGATGTAACAGTATCAATATTCATTGTTGGGACTGAACCATCCAGAGGTCCATTATCTAACCCTAAATTTATCAATGCTTGTTCAAAATTAGGGTCAGGAATTGCTGTCGTTTGTGCTTTTAAAAAAGAACTGTAAAGTAAAATAATTAGTATTAAGCTTCTCATAATCAAATATAAACAAAACAATTGTATTTATAATAAGTCATGAAGAGACTTGCTTAGTTTACTCGGGTAATTTTTACAGCAATTTGGTAGTAATTGTTTACTTCTCCAAGCACTTCGTATTCAGGATAAAAAGCTTCTGTCCATTCTTTTAAAGCTTTATATTCGTGTAAAGGCACATTGAACTCATCAAACAATAAGATGTCTCCCTTGTTCATGTAAGGTGATAACATTGTTAAAACAAATAATGTTGCAGAGTATAAATCGGCATCCAAATGAATTACTTTTTTTCTGTCAGATTTGTAAGTTTTTAAAAAGTCGTACAATGTTTTTTGAAAAACCCCTTGATAAAAAGAGCACCTGTCATCATTCATTTCAGGAGGCTTATTTCCATTACTCATTGCACCAGCTTTAAAAGGACCCCAATCTTCGGGTAAACCAGTAAAAGTATCAAAGCCATAAAATTTAGCTTCTGGGCTTTTAATGTTCTCAGCCCACCATCTAAATGAATTGCCAGTAGAAACTCCAAACTCTAAGTAATCTATTGGTTCAGCTTTAATTTCAGTATCAATAACATGCTGAAATAAAGTAAGCCTTTTGTTGTAATCAAATTCTTTGCAAGGAAAATCTGAAAAGGGTAAATTTTTATTGTCGTTAATCCATTTAGATAAAGTGGATAAATGCCCTAAAAAGTTTAGCTTCTCGCCAGGTAAAATCTTATGTATACCATACTTGTAAAAGTAGTACTTGAACTTACGTATGCGTCTAATTTTTCCTTTCATTTTGTTGAATCTTTTACAGTAAAAGAGTTCTATTAGTTTTCACTTGGTAAAAATGAATGATTTTTAGCGTAGTCTAACATTTGCTTAGTAAAATCATCAGGGTAAGTTACTTTAATGTCAGTAATTTCTCCAGCCTCATTTTTAACAGGTACTAATTTAGGATTAATAAACCCACCATAAGGAGCAATGTTTAATTTTTCAACTCTAGCCAAAACTTCTTTAAGTAAAGCTTGATCAACTTGTACCCCGTAAGTTTCTACTAAATTTTTACCTGTTTTGTAATCTCCTTCCGATTTTATTTTTTGGATTATCATTAATAATTCTCCAAAAAGGCCTCTTAATTTATCGTAATCATTTACAACAAAATAAGTTTTTCCATCTTTCATTTTCTTTTCAATTACGTTGTCTTTTTTACCTTTTTCTAAGGCCCAAGCTGCAACCAATTGTCTGTTTCTCATGTGAGCTTCTTCAATAACTGCTCCTGGCTCTAAACGCATTAATTGAGTTACTAAACCATTTCTAATATAGCCGTCATATGCTGTTTTACCTACGTCTAAAGAAGAAATTAATCCCATTTCAACCAATTTAGGATCCATTAAGTAATATAAACCAACTAAATCAGCTCTTGCTTCTTCTAATGTAGAAGAGTAGTTTAATAAAGTTTCACTTGGTTGTCCAACACCTTTGTTTAATTTTCCAGAAGCATGTCCAATAACTTCGTGTAAAGCTGTGTGCATTTTGTCACCAATAGCTCCATGCTCTTCCTCCATTTCTCTTTCTTTATCAGTAAAACAGAATTCTTTTAACATTCCACTTCCGCCAGCTTGACTGTATGCATGTATAATACTTCCTAAACTAACAGATTTAGAACCGTGTTTTGCTCTAATCCAGTTGGCATTTGGTAGATTCACTCCAATAGGAGTAGAAGGAGAAGCATCACCAGATTCACCAGCAACTTCAACAACTTTGTAAGTTACCCCAACAACTTTTTCTTTTTTGTGCTCAGGTAAAATAGTTGAATTATCTTCAAACCATTGAGCATTTTCTGCAACTACAGCCATTCTTTTTGAAGCTTCAAAATCGTTGATTTGAACAACTGTTTCATAAGAACCTCTATATCCTAAAGGATCATTGTAAACCTCAATAAATGAATTGATATAGTCAATATCACCTTCTGTAGCTTGTGTCCATGCAATGTTGTAAGCATCCCAAGTTCTTAAATCACCTGTTTTGTAATAATCAATTAATAACTTTAATGCATTCCCTTGCGCTTCGTTTTCTGCAACAGTAACAGCTTTTTCTAACCATTTAATTACTTCGTCAATTGCAGCACCATACATGCCTCCTGATTTCCAAACTTTTTCTTCTAAACCGTTTGCACCTCTAACTAATTTTGAGTTTAAACCATAAGAAATAGGCTCTTCATCATTTTTATCTACCATTTTAGCATAAAAAGCTTTGGCTTCGTTTTCAGTTACATCAGGACCATAAAAGTTAGAAGCAGATGCTAATAATAAATCCTTTTTAGGATCTAAGCTTACTTTTTTATTGTCTATTTCTGGGTTAAAAATTACTTCAACTACATCTGCAGCCAATTCAGTTTTTGTTTCACTTAATAGTGTGGTAAAGTATTCTTTAGAAAAGTTAGGGGTAAATTTATCCATAGAGTAGTGGTGGTGAATACCGGCAGAAAACCATACTCTTTTTGTGTAAATCATAAAGTTTTTCCAATCATCATTTTCTTTATCACCCTTGTAACTTGTTACGATGTTTTCTAAAGCTCTTCTAATTTTTAAGTTATGACGGTAGTTTTGATCCCAAATAATATCTCTACCAGCATAACCAGCTTGAGTTAAAAAGTAAACCAATTGCTTTTGTTTAAGAGTTAAATTATTCCAACCATTAATTTTATATCGCACAATTTTTAAATCTGCAAATTGTTCAGTTTTCCAAACAAAGTTAGAGTCATTCTCTTCTACAACTTCTTCTTTAGGCGTTTCTTCTTTTTTAGGTGACTCACTTCCGCATGAAAATAAGATTGTACTTACGGCTAATGCTAAGGCAAAATATTTTGTGATTTTCATATGTTTTAAATTGCTAATTTTTAAATGGATAGCAAAAGAAATTAATTAAACTCGCTTTTCCAATAATATTGGGGCTTAAAAATCAATAAAAGCCTAATTATTTACGTTTATTGATAAACTAACAAAGCTTGGGTACAATAATTGCTAAAATGGCAGAGTAATTTATTAATTTTGTAACAGTATGAAAAGAATCATCACAATCATATTTATAATGTTTTCAATACTTTCTTTCGGTCAGGATGGAAACGTAACTGATGCTAAAGGTAAAAAGCAAGGTCTTTGGAAAAAATACTATGCAACTGGTATGCTGTATTTTGTAGGTAACTTTAAAGACGATAAACCTACTGGCGAATTCAAGTATTATTATGATTCAGGCAAATTACAAGTAAAAATAACGCACTTTGCTAAAGCTTCTTATGCTAACATGTATTACGAAACAGGAGAGTTAAAAGCTACTGGAAAATATGAAAACCAAGTAAAAGATAGCACTTGGACTTATTATACTGTAAGAGGGAGTACTGCTGCCGAAGAGTTTTATTTAACAGGAAAAAGAAACGGGACTTGGAAAATTTATTATCCGAGTAACAAAATAATGGAAGAAAAAGATTACATGAATGATTTGGAGGAAGGAAATTGGGTGCAATACTATGAAAATGGTAAAACAAAAATGACAGCTACTTATATAAAAGGGTCCTTGGAAGGTAGAGCAACTTATTATGATGGCAATGGTAAAAAAGCAGTTTCGGGTAAATTTTATCATGATGTTAGAGAAGGTTTTTGGACCTATTATGAAAAAGATGGGTTAACAGTTAGGAAAAAAGAAGAGTATAAAAACGGAAAAAGAATTGATGAGAATAAGGACGATAATGTAATTGACCCGAGAGAAACAGAGTACGAATCGGAAGATATTTTAAATCCTGATATTATTTTTTCTCCAAGATAATAGATAAACGTGAGCAAAAAAGGAAAAGTGTTAGTAGCCATGAGTGGCGGTATAGATAGTTCGGTAGCAGCAATGATGTTACACGAAGAGGGGTATGAGGTAATTGGGTTGACCATGAAAACTTGGGATTATGCCTCATCTGGCGGAACCAGAAAAAGTACAGGTTGTTGTAGTTTAGATGATATTAATGATGCTAGAATTTTAGCAGTTAATATGGGCTTTCATCACATTATTTTAGATATACGTGAAGAGTTTGGAGATTCTATTATTGATAATTTTGTAGATGAATACTTAGCAGGCAGAACTCCAAATCCTTGTGTATTGTGCAATACGCATATTAAATGGGATGCTTTGTTAAAAAGAGCCGATCAGTTGGGGTGTGAGTTTATTGCAACAGGACATTATGCGCAAGTAAGATTAGAAAACGAACGTTACGTTATCTCTAAAGGTAAAGACGAAAATAAAGACCAATCTTATGTGCTTTGGGGATTATCTCAAAAAAGTTTAGCACGTACATTATTTCCTTTAGGTGGTTTCTCTAAACCAGAAATTAGAAAAATGGCTTTAGACAAAGGGTACGAGGAACTATCTAAAAAAGGAGAAAGCTTTGAAATATGTTTTGTGCCTGATAATGATTACAGAGGTTTTTTAAAGCGTAGAGTAGAAGGATTAGAAGAAAGAGTGAAAGGCGGAAAATTTGTGGACATGGAAGGCAATGTAATTGGAGAACATGAAGGTTATCCTTTTTACACCATTGGGCAACGTAGAGGTTTAGAAGTTGCTTTTGGTGACCCTCGTTATGTAATTAAAATAGATCCTAAAGAAAATGTAGTGGTTTTGGGTACTAAAGAAGACTTAAATAAAAAAGAAGTTTTTGTACGAGACCCTAACATTATGAAATATGACAAACTACCTGCTCAAATGGAAGCAGTTAGTAAAATTAGATACAAAGACAAGGGTGCTAATAGTAGTATTTCTTTAATGGATGATAACCGCATAAAAATTGAATTTTATAGCGATGTACAAGGAGTTGCACCTGGGCAATCTGCTGTTTTTTATGATGGCAACGACTTAATTGGTGGTGGTTTTATAGATAATTGATAATCATTTTTAAATTTTCCTTAACTTTAACACATGAGAAATACACTAATACTCATATTGTTAAGTGCCTTTTGTTTTTCTTCTTGTAAAAAAGATAAGGAAGATTATGTTGCTCCAGATATCGGACATAACTATGCCGGTATGCAAGTAGGCAAATATGTGGTGTACGATGTAGATTCACTTTTTTTCGATGATTTTACAAACACTGTGGATACTACCATTTATCAAATTAAGGAAGAGGTAGTAGAGAAATTTATTGATTTAGAAGATGAAGAAGCTTTTAAAATTCATCGATACAAAAAGGAAAAAGATAGTTTAAACTGGGTATTAAAAGATGTTTGGAATGCAAAACTTACTCAAACAAATTTTCAAAAAGTAGAAGAAAACGTTCGTTTTGTAAAATTGATTTTTCCTGTTCGTGCAAATGTAACTTGGAATGGAAATTCTATGAATAACCTTGGTGAATTGCGTTATGAATATACCAGCTTAGATGCACCAGAAACAATAGGAGGGAATGCTTTCAGTAATGTAGCTCGAGTGCTTCAATACGAAGATATCAACTTGATTTCTCAAGAATTGTTTGAAGAAAAATATGCTAGAGGTGTTGGGATGGTTTATAAAAAAGAACTGGATATTGTTCGAAATAATCTTTCTGCTCCTTGGCGAGGTTATGAGGTAACCATGGTTTTTAATACCACTAATTAAGCTTTAATACCAATCACAACTTTCGGCTAGGCTCAATATAAACTTTGTATTATACACTAATACCTATAATACAAACATCATCTATTTGCTCTAAATCGCCTTGCCATTTAGTAATAGTGGTATCCAAGCTTTCGTGTTGGTCTTTCATACTCATTCTATTAATGGTTATTAATAAGTCTTTAAATCTAGAGTACTTAAACTTTTTACCTTTTGGTCCACCAAATTGATCTGCAAAACCATCAGAAAATAAATAGATACAATCGTTTTTATCTAACTGAATAACGGTATTGGTAAATTGTTTTTCTGTTTCATTTCCGCTAGAACCTATACTAATTTTATCACCTTTTATTTCTCTAATTTCGGTGCCATTAACAATGTATAAAGGGTTGTAGGCTCCAGAAAACTGCAACACATTTGTTTTAACATTTAAAGAGCAGATAGACATGTCCATTCCATCTTGAATGTGACTGCCTTCAACATTGTTTTGTAATGTTTTGTTTACACTTTTATTAAGCTCACCTAAAATTTCAGAAGGTGTTAATATGTTAAGCTCATTTACAATTTGATTTAAACTGTTGTGTCCAATTAAACTTAAAAATGCTCCTGGCACACCGTGTCCAGTACAATCAACTACAGCAAATAAAATTTCATCTCCTTTTTTCTCTATCCAGTAAAAATCTCCACTTACAATATCTTTTGGTTTAAATAAAACAAAAGAGTTTTCTAAGTATTGGTTCATTAAACTTAAATCAGGTAAAGTAGCATCTTGTATTCGTTTTGCGTAATGAATACTATCGGTAATGTGTTTGTTCTTTTCCTCTATAATTTCTTTTTGGTGAACAATTTCTTGTGTTCTTTTGGTTACTTCAGCCTCCATTATTTCGTAATGGCGAGCATTCTCTAAAGCAATAACAGTATAATGAGCTAATGTTTTAAGTATGGTTAAATGATGTTTTTTATAAGCATTTCCTGTTAAAGATTGTATGGTGATTAAACCAATTACTTTATCTCCTTTTCGTAAAGGGAAGAAAATTAATGATAACGGAAATTCACCAGCAACAACAACAACTTTACTTACATATCTACTGTATTCTGTTTTGTTATCGTTGATAAAAATTTCTTTGTTATTTTCAATACACCAAACAGAGTAATTGTCTTTATTGTCCATAGACACAACTATTCCTTCATGGCGATGACCATCCTCATAGTCGTATTTGTATTCAATTTCTTGTTTTGCTTCATTGTATAAACGAACACCAAAAATATTAGCGTCCATTAGTTTGTTTACATTTTTATAAAGCCTTTCAGTAACATTTTCAAAATCTAAGGTAGAAATTAATTCTTGCCCTATTTTAGAAAGCAGTTCAGTGTTTTTATAATTTTTTTCAAGTTCAGCTGTTCTGTTTTTAACTTGCTCCTCCATGCTTTCATAAACCTTTGCATTATCTAATGCAATAGAAGTATAAATAGCAAGGTTTCGTATCATGTTTAAATGATATTCAGAATAAACATTTTTATCAAATGATTGAACAGTAATAACGCCTATTTTTCTGTCTTTAATGATTAAGGGACAATAGATGATTGATTGTGTGTTACCTCCAGCAACAGGAGTAGTCATTTTTGGAAAAAACGCATTGTATTCAGTATCATAATCATTTATAAGTATGTTTTTTTGTTGTTTAAAACATACGCAAGCTAATCGATTATCATCATCTAAACTATAGCCACTTTCCTTTATTTTTTTACCGTTCTCAATATATCCTGGAAACGTTATGGTGTTTTCATTTTCATTCCAAATTCCTATACCAAAACCTTCAGCTTTCATTAGCTTATTTACATTTTCATAAACTTTTAAGTTTATTTCACTAACAGAAAGGCTTGTTGTAATTTCATTTCCAATTTCGCTTAATGTTTGAACATCTTGGAAATAGGTGTTAAGCTGATCGTTTTTTTGTTCGAGCAACGCTTTCTCTTCTTGCATTTGCTCTAAACGACCTTTTAATTCAAACGTTTTTAATTTTTTACTTTCAGTTTCTTTGTTGTAAATATCACGAGCAGTATGGTAAGCTTTAAAATGTATAACATAGTTTTTAAAATCTTCCACTTTTTCATAATGCTCTGAAAGTAAAAGGTGACATTTAGCAATAATGTCAAACGAATTTATTTCGGTTGATATAGAAATAGCTTGATTGAGGTACTTTATTGCCAATTCAATATTATCTAAAATAAGGTATAACTCACCTAAATGAAAATTAGTTTCAGCCTCACCCGATTTAAAACCTAATTCTTTTCTTAGATTTAAACTTTTATTAAAATAGTTTAAAGCATTTTCAGAATCATTTTTTTGAACATAAATTTCACCAATACCATTTAAGGCATAAGCTTCAATGCTTTTTTCTCCTAATTCATTGGTGATTTTTGCACAACTCATTCTGTATTTTAGTGCTTCATCATAACTTCCAAGGTTAAAATGTGATTGGCCAATGCTATCTAATATCTTTAATAGAATGGCTTTATCATCATTTTTTTCTGCAATTTCTTTTCCTTTTAATAAATATTCAATTGCTTTTTCATTTTCATTGGTGGTAGAATAAGCTAAACCAATACCATTTAAAGCATTGGCTTTACCGGATGCATAATTTATTTTTTCTGCAGCGGCTAAAGATTCTTTAGCATAAATTAATTGCTTTTCATAATCGCCTAAAAAATAAAAAATGACACATAAATTGTAAATAATGTCTACTTCATGTTTAAAATCTTGTTCTTGATGTAATAATTCTCTTGCTTTGGTTGTGTGCTCTAAAGCTTCTTCGTAATTAGATTGCCACATTTGTGCAGCACCAATATTACCAATTGCCCATGCAATTCCTAAAGCATAATTATTTTCTTCGGCTAATTGTAAAATTTTGGATGCGTTTTCAAGGGCTAAAGAGGGGTTGTTTCTAGCTATTTTCCATGTGGCTAAATTCTCTTTATCAATAGTTTGATGGATATTTTTAATAGAAGTAGTTTCCAAAATTTAAAACAATGACACCAAATATAATAAAAACAACGAGAAAACTTCTATGATAATGCTATTTGATTGTTATTTATAACCCCATAAACTTTCCCAACCAATTCTTTTCCAATTAATGGGGTGTTTTTAGCTTTTGAGACAATGTCTTCTTTTTGTAAGGTACATTTTGTTGTAGGGCTAAAAAGCGTTAGGTTAGCAGTAGCTTCTTCTTTAATTTCTGGGTTTGTCAGTTTCAATAAATTTCTTGGATTGTTGGTAATTTTCTCTATAATTTCTTCAAGAGTTAATTTGTCTGATAATACAGTGTTTAAAGCAGCATATGAAGTTTGTAAATTAATCATTCCAAAAGCAGCATAGTCAAACTCACATTGTTTGTTTTCGATATCTTCAGGAGTATGGTCTGAGCATATTGCATCGATAGTTCCATCTTTTAATCCAGCAACTAATGCTTTAATATCTTCGTTGGTTCTTAAAGGAGGCATTAATTTGTAGTTGCTATCAAAATCAAGTAATGCTGTTTCGTTTAACAATAGGTGGTAAGAGTTTACATCAGATGTAATTCTTAATCCTTTCTTTTTGGCAGCTCTAATTAGTTTAACCGATTGTTTGGTGCTAATGTTTGATAAGTGTATGGCAGCGTTACAATATTCTGCTAAGTAAATATCTCTAATTACAGCTAGTTCTTCAGCTAAAGCAGGAATGCCTTTTAAACCTAGTTCGGTACTTACAACACCTTCGTTTATTTGTCCTTTATTGTAAAGTTCTTTATCGTTAGGAAAATCAATTACCAACCCATTAAAAGATTGACTGTAAAGTAATGCTCGTTTTAAAAGTCCTGAACTATTTATTGCTTTTTTGTTATCCGTAAAAGCTATGGCTCCTGCAGAGTGCATGTCATACATTTCTGCCAATTCACTTCCTTCGCAGTTATGAGAAACGCTACCTGCTGGGAACGCATCAACTATATTTTGTTTTGTTTTATTGATAATGTATTCTATACCGCTTTTAGAGTCTGTAACAGGATTGGTGTCAGGCATTACCATTACCCCTGTAAAACCACCTTTTGCAGCAGCTTTTAACCCTGAGTTTAAGTCTTCTTTGTATTCATGTCCTGGGTCACAAAAATTAGCCCTCATATCAAACCAGCCAGCAGAAATATGTAAATCTTTAAATTTTATTTCTTCACAATTTTTTGGAGCTTTAAGATCTTTGCCTATTTGTTTAATTATTCCTTTTTCAATTAAGATGTCAACGGTTTTACCATTAAACTTAGAGTTGCTGTCAACTATTTTTGCAGATTTAATTAAAGCATTCATCATTTAAAGAGTTTTATTAAAGCTATTTCAGTTGCTAAAAATAACAAGACTAAAATAATACAATATTTCCAATATTTTTTTCCAATGTTTAAATCGCCTAAAGCAGATTTTATACTGCTGTTAGCTGTATCAATATATTTAGCATTAATAGTGTTGGATTGAATGATAGCATCCATTTCTTCCAATGATATGTAACTTAAATCAGATTCACTTCTATTATAATTATATGCCAATCCAATTTTGTGAACTTCATTTTCTAAGGTATAATTACCTGCGTTTTCAATACCAGCATCAACAAAAATGGTAGTATTATTATTGGTATTTCTTGTTTTAGGAATAACATCAATCGTTTTGTTTTTAATGTGGTAAATGTGCTCGTTTTCTGATCTATTCAAATCAATATTAGCATTGTTTCCAATAATATGAAAAAGTGGGTAACTGTTTTGACTTAATAGTGCAATGTTGTAAAGTGTTGGAACAAACAATGCGTGACTTGCAAAATTGCTACTTTCTTTATCTAAACTAACTGTACTTAAATAAACAGTTCCTTTTCCAACTTTATATTCAGCTAGAAATGGATGTCCATTTTTAAGTGTTAATACGTTATTTTTAAAAGCTGTTGTGCCTGAGGAAAGTTCGTAATGCGAAGAAACTATTGGTAAGTTAATATTGGTTTCTGGCACTCCTTCAAACACATTTTTATAAATAGGATGTTTGTAATTAATCTCGCCAACCTTGTTTTTAGCAGTATCTATTGCTGTGTAATAGTTTACGGTTAGTAAACTCAAAAACTCTCGGTAACTGTCGGTCTCAATTTTATTAGACGGGAAAATTAGTAAACTACCACCATTATCAATAAAATTTTTAATGGCATTGGATAAGCCAGAGTTAACATTGTCTAGATGGTGAATTACCACCAAGTTACTTTTTTTAATCAATGAATAATCTAACTGATTAACATTGTAGTTGCTATAATTAAAAACGCTGTCTGTAGTATAAATAGAGCTTAAAGTGTTATTGATTTCAGTGTTTCCAATTCCTAAAATGGCAATGTTATCCGCTATTTCATAAGAAAAATAGAAGTTATCATCTGTAATAACAGGATTATCTCTTAATTCTACTCTACCTTGTTGTATGCCATTTGTTCGGTTTAAATAATTAAGTGTTAAAATAGTTTCTTCGTTGGCTTTCACCGAAAAACTTGCTGGAACTACATTTTGGTCGTTAATGTATAGTTTTAGAGGAATGTTTTCTAAATCGTTAACTGAGTTATTTTTAATTCTAACATTAAGCTCTTCATTTTGATTAATTAAGTGTGTTGGAGAATTAAACCAACAACTATCAATATATAAATTACTAACCGTTGTTGCTTTTATTGGAATTAAGTAAGAATTAATAAGTGTATCTGCATTTAAATTTTTAAAATCTGAAGTAGATTTTTGAAAATCAGACAAAATGTAAAACGATTTTTTTTCAATTTCTGAAGAATTTAACGCCTCTCTGTTTCTAGAATAAATAGTCGATAAATTTCTGGTGTTTGATGAAATTGTAATGGCTTCAATTTTATCGATAGCCTCTTCACTACTCAGTAGGCGTTGGTCGCCAGCAGTAAAATTGTTATTAATGAGTATAAATTTATCAGTTGGTCTGTAATTGTTAACGATTTCTACTGCTTTAGTTTTGGCTTCATCTAACAATGAACCGGCATCTCCGGTAGTTTCCATGCTAAAAGAATTGTCAATATAAATACCAACTACATTATTTTGACTGTTTGAGTTGTTTTCTTCCGTAGCAATATAAGGCTGCGCAAAGGCGAAGACTAAAAATGTGATAGCTAAAATTCTACTAATTAGAATAAGAAGGTGTTTTAACTTAGATTTTGCTTGGGTTTCTTGTTGAACTTCTTTTAAAAACTGAACATTAGAAAAGTATATTTTCTTAAACTTCCTAAAATTAAATAAATGAATAATGATTGGTATCGCGATGGCGAATAATGCGTAGAGGAACTCTGGATAAGCAAATTTCATTAAAGCCCAAAAGTAGTCTTTTTTTAGTAAAGCAAAAACTAATTTTCAATAAATGGTTTCATTGTATCATCAATTTCTTTTCTACGCTCCATTAATTTAATGGCATATTTCTCCAATTCTTTATCTTCTTCGTTTTGTGGAATCCATTTTGGAACTTCAACAGGCTTGTTATCATTGTCTACAGCAACAAAAACAATAATGCAATGTGTAGTTTTTACTCGCTCTTCTGCTTTAATTTTTTTAGCAAAAACATCAACAGCTATATGCATACTGGTTCTTCCAGTGTAAATTACCTTAGCATCAAGCTCAACCAATTCGCCAATTTTTATGGGAGCTAAAAAACGGATTCCTCCCACATAAACAGTAATTGAATATTCGCCACTCCATGCACAAGCACATGCATAAGAAACTTGATCTATCCATTTCATTGCAGCACCACCATGAACTTTTCCGCCAAAATTAACATCAGTTGGCTCAGCAAGAAAACTAAATTTCATCTGTCTTTTAGGCATATTGTATCGCTTTAACTATTCTTTAATAAAACTACGAAAAGAATAATTGTAATTTTACCCAGCTTACAAAATGAATAAAGTATTTTTAATATCAATTATTTTAATCGTTGGGATAACATCTAATTGTTTTGCCCAATCATTTGATGTCCGAAGTATATTTAATTCAGGAGCAACATTAGGGATAGAATATTTAGCGCCATCTTCAATCAACGATTCTGTTAATTTTCAATTAACCAAATACAAAGTTCAGTTTGTTAAAGTATTAAGAACAAAAGCAGTTGATATAGAAAGGTTTAATATTAAAGATCACAATGCTAGAGCCAATCAGCTTTTTTTAAGCTCAAAATTTAGCTTAGCAAACCCAAGTCTTTCAGAGAACAATTATTTTAGAAGACAATTTAAAGCTGAATTTGAACTCATTTATATTACAATAAGTAAAAAAAGAGGTGTTTGGTTTCATTCGACAAACATAAATGCAGAAGAAAATAACGAAACTTTTCCCGCTAAATTGTCTCCAAATTTTAGAGCAAACTCCATTTATATTCATGCCAAAAATTTAAATTTTGTGCCATTTATTGGCCCCGGAATTTCAGTTACGCAAGGTAATTTTTATGTATTACCTATTTTTGGTTTTGGTGCAAAACTGAATAAAAACTTAAGGGCTGAATTGATTGTACCTGTCCACGCCAAATTAAAGTATAATTATAAAGATAAAACGGAATTTGAATTTTCTACATCTTATAATGCTATTCATACAGTATATAGAGAAGGTATTTATCTTAATAAAAATGGGAGTTTAAATTTGCAACAACTTAAAACGCATTTAGGTGTAAGTACCAGATTAAATGAATATTATAAATTTAAAGTTGAATTAGGTTATGCTTTTTTACAAGAGTTAGATGCTGTTTCTTCAGATTATTCTCAAAAAATGGGGGCTATGCCTTTCATAAATTTTTCTTTTAATTATAACTTCGGAAACTCTATCTTGTATTCATTTTTTAATGAAGAGAAAATAAAAATAAAATAACTTGATAAAAAGAAGTGTCAATATAAAGTCGTTTTTTTTATTGCTATTACTAAGTTTAGGAATAGTAATTTCGATCCATTCGCAATCTTTTAATACTGGTATTTTATTTAACCCAGGCATTACTTTGGGTACAGAATACATTATGCCTTCTGCTATCAATGATTCTTCAGACTTTCAATTAACAAAATATAAAATACAGTTTAGTCAACCACTTAAAACAAAAGTTGGTTTTGATTTGAAAGATTTCAATTTTAAAAAGATGGATGCTAAAGCAAGTCAACTCTTTTTGAATTATAACTTTAGCGTATCACAACCATCTATTACCGATAATAATAGTTTAAAAAACATTTATAATGCCGGAATTGGTTTAACTGCCATTACAGCAAGCGCAAGAAATGGCATCTGGTTGTATTCTGCTAAAGTATTTGCAGCAGAAAATGAGGAGACTTTAACGAAAAATTTTACTCCAAATTTAAGAGGGTTCATCGCAAATATTAAGACTAAAAACTTTAAAACCTTTTATTTTTATGGCGCTGGTTTATTGGTAAACCAAGGTAAAATAATTCCTTTTCCGTTGTTGGGATTAAAAACCAGATTGGGTAGTAGTAATTTTAGAGCAGAATTGATAATTCCTTTACATACAAAATTAAATTATCAGTTTAACAGCAAAGTAAACTTAGATGCGGTTGTCCATTTTAATGGAATTAATACAATTTACCGAGATGGGTCTGCTTATGAAGGGAACGATAAAACGCTAAATTTTTCACAGTTAAAAACTTACTTAGCATTAAATAGTCAGTTGGGTAAGCATTACAAATTAAAAATAGAAGGAGGTTATTCTAACTTTCAACGAATTTATTCTTGGGAAAATCAAACAACTCAAAAAATTGACCCAGCACCTTATGTTGGCGTTTCTTTAACTTATAGTTTTGGTAAATCTGTGTTTGGTAATTTTGTAAATCAAGGAGATTAATAAGCTAAAGTTGAAAGTAAAAAGTGTTTATTGCACTATAATTTATTTCAAAATCCCTACTTTTAAAGCTTCAAAAAATAGAAGATTATGAATAAAATATTAATTGCAAATAGAGGAGAAATAGCTTTACGTGTAATGCGTTCGGCTCGTGAAATGGGGATAAAAACAGTAGCAATATTTTCGGAAGCAGATAGAAATGCTCCTTTTGTGAAGTATGCTGATGAAGCTGTTTGTGTTGGACCTCCTCCCTCAAATCAATCGTACTTGCAAGTAGATAAAATTATTCAGATTTGTAAAGATCTGAATGTAGATGGTTTACACCCTGGTTATGGGTTTTTATCAGAAAATGCTGATGCTACTCGAAAAATGACAGAAGCAGGAATCACTTTTATTGGACCATCGCCAGAGGCAATGGAGTTAATGGGTGATAAATTAAAAGCAAAGGATACAGTTAAAAGTTATAACATTCCTATGGTTCCCGGTACGGATGAGGCCATAAAAGATATCCCTGCTGCCAAAAAGATAGCTGAAGGTATTGGTTTTCCGATATTGATTAAAGCTGCTGCAGGTGGAGGTGGTAAAGGAATGCGTGTAGTTGAAAATGCTGCTGAATTTGAAGAACAAATGAACAGAGCGGTAAGTGAAGCTGTATCATCATTTGGTAATGGAGCAGTTTTTATCGAAAAATATGTAGGTTCTCCTCGCCATATCGAAATACAAGTTATTGCCGATTCTCATGGAAACATTTGTTATTTATTTGAGCGTGAATGTTCCATTCAAAGACGTCATCAAAAAGTAATTGAAGAAGCACCTTCCTCTGTATTAACTCCTGAAATTAGAAAAGCAATGGGAGAATGTGCTGTAGATGTTGCACGTTCTTGCAATTATGTTGGAGCAGGAACTGTTGAATTTTTATTAGAAAATAACAAAGATTTTTATTTCCTAGAAATGAATACTCGATTACAAGTTGAGCACCCTGTTACCGAAATGATTACCGGAATTGATTTGGTAAAAGAACAAATAAACATTGCACGTGGAGAAAAGTTAAGCTTTACACAAGAAGACTTAAAAATTAACGGACATTCATTTGAGGTTCGAGTTTATGCAGAAGATCCAACCAATAATTTTTTACCAGATATCGGACGATTAAATACTTATCAAAGACCAGAAGGAATGGGGATTAGAGTGGATGATGGTTTTGAGGAAGGAATGCAAATTCCGATTTATTACGATCCAATGATTTCTAAGCTGATTACTCATGGAAAAGATAGGGAAGAAGCAAGGATGAGAATGATAAGAGCTATTGACGATTATAAAATTAGTGGAGTAGAAACAACGTTGCCGTTTTGTAAGTTTGCTTTAGAGCATGAAGCTTTTGTTAGTGGAAATATTGATACGCATTTTGTTGGTAAATATTTTACACCAGATGTATTAAAAAAAGAAAATTTAGACACAGAAGAAATCGCAGCAATGTTTGTCGCTAAGTTGTATGAAGACAGTAATGCTTCTCAAACTTCAAATACAACAACTAAAGTAGCATCAAGATGGAAAACTAATAGATTGAAATAAACGATGAGTAACATTGATTTTAAAATAGAAAACGGAGTAGGATTAATTAAACTAAACCGACCAGATAAGTTTAACAGTTTTGTTCGCCAAATGGCTTTTGATTTACAAAAAGCCTTAGACGATTGTGAGAATAACAATGAGGTGAGAGCAATTTATCTTACTGGAGAAGGTAAAGCTTTTTGTGCTGGACAGGATTTGGCAGAGGCAATTGATCCAAAACAAACTGAATTACCAAAAATTGTAGAAGAACATTACAATCCAATTATATTGCGTCTAAGAAACATTGAAAAACCAATAGTTTGTGCAGTAAATGGCGTAGCTGCTGGAGCGGGAGCAAACATTGCATTGGCTTGTGACATTACGTTAGCGGCAGAATCAGCGGCTTTTATTCAGGCATTTAGCAAAATCGGGTTAATACCAGATAGTGGAGGAACGTATTATTTACCTCGTTTAATTGGCATGCAAAAATCTGCAGCATTAATGTTTTTAGGAGATAAAGTAATGGCTGCTGATGCAGAAAAAATGGGTATGATTTATAAAGTGGTTGCGGATGAAAATTTACAAACCGAAGCTCTAAGTATTGCTAATAAATTAGCGCAACTACCAACCAAAGGAATTGGGCTAACGAAGAGATTGTTAAATGAATCGTTTAACAATAGTTTAACCGAGCAATTGGATAGAGAGGGAGAACTGCAAAACGAAGCAGGACAAACTTATGATTACAAAGAAGGTGTAAATGCCTTTTTAGAAAAAAGAGCACCAAATTTTAAAGGAGAATAATTATGAAAAATTCATTTGATTTAAACGGTTCAACAGAATTTATTAATAGAATTAATAAGTTAACAATTGACTCTAAACCACAATGGGGTAAAATGTCGGTTGATAAAATGTTTGCGCATTGCTGCGTTACCTATGAAATGATATTTGAAGATAAACATAAAAGACCAGGTAAGTTTAAAGGGTTTTTAATTAAAGCATTAATTAAACCAATGGTTTGTACCGAAAAACCATATAAGAAAAATGGAAGAACTCACCCAGCATTTTTAATTGTTGATGAGCGAATTTTTGAAGTTGAAAAAACACGTTTAATCAATTATATAAAACAAGTACAAGAGTTGGGAGAAAAACATTTTGATAATAAAGAATCTCACTCTTTCGGACCATTAACAACAGTAGAATGGAACAATATGTTTTCTAAACATTTAGATCATCATTTAACACAATTTGGAGTTTAATATAGTTGATGGTTGTTTGTTAATGGTTGATAGAAAATAGAAAGTAAATGGATTATCAAGATTATACGTCTTTAAATGTTTGGAAGGAAGCTAAAACTTTGGTGACAAATATTTACAAATTATCAGCTAATTTTCCAATTACTGAAAATTATGGATTGACTTCTCAAATAAGGAGATGTGCTGTTTCTATACCTTCAAATATTGCAGAAGGTTGTGGGAGAAATCATGCAAAAGACTCAATTCAATTTTTTTATATTTCAAGAGGTTCATTGTACGAATTAGAAACACAAATACATATTTCTTTAGATTTAGAGTATATAAATCAAGAGGATTTAACAGATATCTTAAATCAGATAATAGTTTGTAAAAAATTATTGAATGGTTTTATAAATTATTTTAAAACAAAATAATAATGACTGAAACTAACAACCAACAACCAATAACCAACAACTATGTTGTAGGTGTACTCGGAGCAGGCTCAATGGGAAGCGGAATTGCTCAAATTGCAGCAACACAGGGGCATCAAGTAATATTGGTAGATTTAAACGCTATAGCTTTAAACAAAGCACAAGAAAGTTTAAATAAAATTTTAGCCAGGTTGGTAGAAAAGGGTAAAATTGATGGCGCTACTGCTGATGCGATTATAAATAGAATAACATTCTCAGAAAATATTAATGATTTTTCTAGTTGTGGAATTGTAATAGAAGCCATTGTAGAAAATTTAGATATAAAAAGAACTGTCTTTGAGAAATTGGAAGGTATAGTGAGTGATACTTGTATTTTGGCAAGTAATACCTCTTCTTTATCTATTGCTTCAATTGCAGCATCTTGTAAAAATGCAGAACGAGTAATTGGTATCCACTTTTTTAACCCAGCACCATTAATGCCGTTGGTAGAAATTATTCCTGCTGTTCAAACTTCAGATGCAACCAAAAATACTTCTAGAGCTTTAATTGATGGATGGAAAAAAGTTACTGTTTTAACTAAAGATACCCCGGGCTTTATTGTAAATAGAGTTGCTCGTCCATTTTATGGCGAGGCATTAAGAATATACGAAGAAGGTATTGCAGATTTTGCAACCATCGATTGGGCAATGACTGAATTGGGTGGTTTTAGAATGGGACCTTTTACCTTGATGGATTATATTGGAAATGATGTAAACTATACCGTTACCGAAACTGTTTTTGCGGCCTTTTATTACGATAGCAGGTACAAACCATCATTAACTCAAAAAAGACACTCAGAAGCTGGTTGGTTCGGACGTAAATCGGGTAGAGGTTATTACAATTATGCTGAAGGACTAGCACAACCGCAACCAAACAAAGATGAGGTGATAGGAAAGCAGATTTTAGATAGAATTTTAATGATGTTAATTAACGAAGCTGTTGATGCCTTGTTCTTAAACATTGCTACCAAAGAAGACATCGATTTGGCCATGACCAAAGGTGTGAATTACCCAAAAGGTTTATTGGCTTGGGCTGATGAAATTGGGTTAGGCAACGTATTAAACCAATTAGAAACGATGTTTAACGAATATGGTGAAGACCGTTACCGACCTAGCCCATTATTAAGAAGAATGGTTAGGGATGGAATTAATCAATTCTAGTCTATTCAATATATAAATATCATCCATAAAACTAATGGGATAACACCTAATGTCATAGTAGCAATTGAAATACGAAGCCTAAACATTATTTTTTTATACTCTGCTTTTTTTATAGGGTCAGTTGTTTGGTTTATTAAATGAGTAAAGTTGCCTAACTCCTCAAAACTATTTGAAATGTAACTTGCTTTAAAACCATTCTTTTTTAATAAATCTGTTATCGTATAAGAATAAATATTAGCCATCAATGCTCCTATAATACTTGGTAAACCTAAAAGAAGAGGTAAAATATATTCCATGAAACTAAGATAATGATTATAATTAAAAAGCAATCTAAATTTATTAAATTTGAGAGAAGAATTTTTGCATATTATGGATAAAGTGAACTCAATTGTAAACAAAATGATGGAAACTGACGCTTTTAGTCAGTGGTTGGGCATAAAAATTTTAGCTTCCAAAAAAGGAAACTGCAAATTACAAATGGAAGTAAGACCAGAGATGTGCAATGGTTTTGGAATTATACATGGTGGTATTACCTTTTCGTTAGCAGATAGTGCGTTGGCTTTTGCATCTAATGCACATGGCAGGTTAAGTGTGGCGTTAGAATGTTCAATCTCTTACCCCAATGCAGTAAATGTTGGAGATGTTTTAACTGCCGAAGCGACAGAGGTTAGTTTAACCAACAAAATAGGAATCTATAATATTCCCGTAACCAATCAAAAAGGAGAAATTGTTGGAGTTTTTAAAGGCTCGGTTTACCGAACAAGTAAAAATTGGGAAGTTTAACTCCCCTCTTGAGAGGGGGTAGGGGGTGTGTTTTTGTTTTATTAAATAATTAAAAAAATCTTTTTGTCTATACTTCGATAAACTCAGCATGACAAATATTTTTTAATTATTTCCCCAATTTAAAAACACCATTTTTATTACCTTTACCTACAAATTGAACAATAAATAGATACGAATGAAAGAAGCTTACATTATAGATGCAATCAGAACTCCAGTCGGAAATTTTGGTGGAACATTAGCAGCAGTTAGAACAGATGATTTAGGAGCAATAGTAATAAGGGAATTGATGAATCGTAATCCTTCATTAGTTCAAGAAGATATTGAAGATGTGTTGTTTGGCTGTGCTAATCAGGCTGGTGAGGATAATCGGAATGTTGCCCGTATGAGTGGTTTATTAGCTGGTTTGCCTTGGCAAGTTGGTGGTGAAACTGTAAATCGTTTATGTTCTTCGGGTATGGCTTCTGCAGTAAATGCTGCAAGAGCAATTAAGTTAGGAGATGGAGATATTTATGTAACAGGTGGAGTAGAGAATATGAGTAGAGGGCCTTATGTTATTTCTAAGTCAGCAAGTGCTTATGGTACAGATTCTAAAATGTATGATTCAAGTTTTGGATGGCGTTTTATCAATCCTAAAATGCAAGAATTGTATGGTACTGATGGAATGGGACAAACTGCTGAAAATTTAGTAGAGCTTTATAAAATTAGTAGAGAAGATCAAGATCAGTTTGCTTATTGGAGCCAAATGAAAGCAATAGCAGCTCAGCAAAATGGAAGATTGGCTGAAGAGATTGTTGCAGTTCATATTCCTCAGCGTAAAAAAGATGATTTGATTTTTGATAAAGATGAATTTATTAAGCCAACTACCAGTTTAGAAATTTTAGGAAAATTAAGAGGAGCTTTTAAAAAAGAAGGAGGAAGTGTTACTGCAGGTAATGCATCTGGTTTAAATGATGGTGCAGCAGCCATGTTAATTGCTTCTGAGCAAGCGGCTAATAAGTATAACTTAACGGCAAAAGCAAGAATTGTTTCGAGTGCAGTTGCAGGCGTTGAACCTCGTATTATGGGGATAGGTCCTGTTTATGCTTCAGAAAAAGCATTAAAAAGAGCAGGATTAACCATGAATGATATGGATGTGATTGAGATAAATGAGGCTTTTGCAGCTCAAGCATTGGCTTGTACTCGTAAAATGGGATTGGCTGACAATGATCCACGAATTAATCCAAATGGTGGAGCAATAGCTATTGGACACCCATTAGGTATGACAGGTTCAAGGATTTTACAAAGTGCAGCAATTGAGTTACACAAACAAAATAAAAAATATGCCTTGGTAACGATGTGTATTGGTGTTGGACAAGGTTATGCAACAATTATAGAAAGAGTTTAAAGTATGAAAAGCCTATTGTCAATATTTATATTGTTTATTTTAGTTTCTTGTGATTTTGCTCAAGAAGCAAAATCAATTTCTATTCAATATAAAATTGAATTTATGAAAGGAGAAGATTATAAATGTGCAATTGGAATAGATAATCCTTTTAATATAATTTGTGATTCTAATTATTATGCCATTCCTTTTTATAAGGATGAAGAGCTAAGCTATATGATGGACTGGTATAGTTTAAGACCGAAAGATACAGTTGCTGAGGTTGTTTTAAAATTTTATGATTCACAAACAGATTCTCTCATTTATATTGATTCTGTTCTGTTTAAAGTAAATAAATTACCAAACCCTTATTTACTCCTATTGCCTTGTGATAGTATGTGTAGTAGCTTAAAAAACATAAAAAACATCGAAACTATTTGGCCTCAACTATATTATTATGGGTTGGATATTAGATGTAGAGTTATGCAATGTAGTGTGTCTATAATCAGAGAAAATGAAATTATTGTAACAGAGGATTATGAAGAATTTAAAATTGATGAAAATTTTAAAAAATTAGTTGGAAAGCTTAGAGTTGGAGATAGATTAAAATTCTCTAAACTTAACGGCATAAGAATGCCAGATGGAACAATTCGTAGTATAGAAAATAAGGAAATTTTTATAGAAGAATAATAAATGAATTCTAACCCTAAAGTTGATGAATACATAGCAAATGCTGCGGAGTTTGCTCAACCAATTTTAAAAAAGGTGAGGGCATTAATTCATCAGGCACACCCCGATATTGAAGAAAATATTAAATGGGGAATGCCGAGCTTCGATTATAAAGGAATTGTTTGTCATTTAGCAGCATTTAAACAACATTGTTCTTTTGGTTTTTTCAAACACAAACTTATCAAAGGATTAGAAGGTGATGGAGGAATGAATAGTTTTGGAAAGCTAACATCTATTAAAGATTTACCAAATGATGAATTGCTGCTTACTTATATTAAAGAAGCAATCTTGCTAAATGAGCAAGGAGTAAAGCTTCCAAAAACAAGTAAAGCAAAAAAAGAATTAGTAATACCTAAAGAGTTAAACGAAGCTTTATTGAAAGAACCAAAAGCAAAGGAAGTTTTTGACAATTTTGCTTATTCACACCGAAAAGAATATATTGAGTGGATAACAGAAGCAAAACGTGAGGAAACCAAAACAAAAAGGATAAACCAAACCATAGGATGGTTGAAAGAGAATAAGCGTAGAAATTGGAAATACGAAAATTGTTAAGCAAACAACTATGCCCAAAATAGATTTAGAAGTAGAGAAAAAAGAAATCTTACAAGCTTATAGAAGTTTGTTGAGGGCTGCGAAGCATTCTAAAAAAGATCCTGCAACAAAAAAACGTATTCGTAAAGCTTTTGATGTCGCATTAGAAGCTCATAAAGATGTTCGAAGAAAATCAGGGGAGCCATATATTTATCATCCAATTGCGGTTGCACGTATTTGTGCTGAAGAAATAGGTTTAGGAGCCACTTCTATTGTGTGTGCATTATTGCACGATACCGTTGAAGATTCTGATTTAACGATAAAAGATGTAGAAAAATTATTTGGTAAAAAAGAAGCGCTAATAATTGATGGTTTGACCAAAATTTCTGGAGTGGTGGATTATTCTGTTTCCTTGCAAGCTGAAAATTTTAAAAAAGTATTGTTAACCTTATCAGAAGATGTTAGGGTTATTTTAATAAAACTCGCTGATAGGTTGCACAATATGAGAACCATTGGTTCTATGCGTAGAGATAAGCAGTTAAAAATTGCTTCAGAAACTTTATTTCTTTATGCTCCTTTGGCCCACCGTTTAGGGTTGCACTCTATTAAATCAGAGTTAGAAGATTTATCACTTAAATGTCAAGAACCTGAAAGGTTTGAGGAGATTAGAAGTAAACTTAAAAAGAATGAAGAGGTAAGAAAACGTTTTATTAGTAAGTTTTCTTCTCCCATAAAAAAGTCTTTAGAGGACAAAGGAATTAAGTTTGAAATTAAAGGAAGGTCTAAATCAATCTATTCCATTTACAATAAAATGGTAAAGAAAGATATTCCTTTTGAAGAGGTGTATGACTTGTTTGCCATTAGAATTATTGTGGACAATGAAGAGAGAGACGAAAAGGCAGTTTGTTGGCAAGTTTATTCAGTTGTTACAGATTTTTACTCGCCTAATATAGACAGATTAAGAGATTGGATTTCTGTACCAAAAGCAAATGGATATGAATCGTTACATACAACAGTAATGAGTCCAACAGGTAAATGGGTGGAGGTACAAATTCGTTCTGTTAGAATGGATGATATTGCTGAAAAAGGGTTTGCTGCTCATTGGAAATATAAAGAAGGAAAACAGGAAACTCAAATAGATCTTTGGATAAAACAAGTAAGAGAATTATTAGAAAGTCAAGATGAAAATGCACTTGATTTTATGGATGATTTCCAATTGAATTTGTTTTCTGACGAAATTTATGTGTTTACGCCAAATGGTGATATGAAAAGTTTGCCGACAGGAGCAAGTGCGTTGGATTTTGCTTTTTCTATACACTCTCAAGTAGGTTCAACCTGTTTAGGCGCAAAAGTTAATAGCAAATTAGTGCCATTAAGTTATGAGCTAAAAAGTGGTGATCAGGTAGAAATATTGACCTCTCACAATCAAAAACCAAAGGAAGATTGGCTCAAATTTGTAAAAACTCACAAGGCTAAATCATATATAAAATCAGCATTAAAAGAAGATCAAAAACGAATTGCTGATGAAGGAAAGAAAATTTTAGAAAAAGAGTTTAAACGTTTAAAAATTTCTTACGAAAACATTAGTTTAAACGAGCTTCAAACTTATTACAAAGTTTTATCATCCTTTGAGTTGTATTTTAAGATAGCTAAAGGAGAAATAGACTTAACACATTTAAAAGGCTTTGAGGTTAAAAAAGGGGTGTTAAGACCTAAAAAAAATATCAGAAAAAGAGTTACTAGTTATTTTGTTCCAAAAGGTGGAGATAAAAAGTCTGTTAAACCAAATGCTTTAGTAATTGGCGATAACATGGAGAAATTAGATTATACGTTATCCCCTTGTTGTAATCCGATACCTGGTGATGAGGTGTTTGGTTTTGTAACTATTAATGAAGGAATAAAAATACACAAGGTTAATTGCCCTAATTCAGTTCAGTTAATGTCTAATTATGCTTATAGAGTAATAAAAGCAAGATGGGTAGATGAGCAAAAAATTGCCTTTTTAGCGGGTATTAACATTATTGGTATTGATGATATGGGAATTGTAAATAACATTACTCAAATTATTTCTAAAGAATTAAACGTAAACATGCGTTCTATTAGTTTTGAAAGTGATGATGGTATTTTTGATGGGAAAGTGATGCTTTATGTTCATGATACGAATCACCTTACTGATTTAATTGCTAAATTAAAGAAGGTGCAAGGGGTTACAAAGGTCGAAAGGACTGAGCGGTAGCTGTACTTTAAACTTTTCAACAAAGCATTAACATTCGCTTAACCATTAGGTATTAATTTTTAATTTTACTTCTTAATAACCTGCAATGAATACAGGAGAAGAACTTCAACAAAAAGTAAAAAATATTTTTACTACTTACCTAGAAGAAAACGGGCACCGTAAAACTCCCGAACGCTTTGCTATACTTCAAGAAATTTACTCTAATGATGAACATTTTTTTGTAGAAGAACTTTACATTTCTATGAAAAATAAGAAGTATAGAGTAAGTAGAGCTACTCTATACAATACTATTGAGTTGTTGATGTCTGCTAATTTAGTGCGTAAACATCAATTTGGTAACAATATGGCTCAATTTGAGCGTTCTTATGGTTCTAAACAACACGATCATATTATTTTAAGCAGCGGAGAGGTAATTGAGTTTTGTGATCCTCGTATCCAAAACATTAAAAAAACATTAGAGGAAATGTTTGATGTAAATATTTTACATCATTCACTTAATTTTTACGCAGTAAAAAACGAAACAAAAGAGCTATGAGTTTTTCCTATACGATAAATAAAGAAACCGAGTTTATTCATGTTTCCTTAATTGGGAATTTAATGAGTAAAGATCAGGTGGAGACTTTATTTTCTGAGATTGATTTTTATTTTAATGAAGGCATCAAAAAAATAATTGTTGACCTAACTGAAATGAAATATATGAACAGTACAGGATTAAGCATCCTAATTAATTTATTTACACAAACAAGAAATAGGGGGGGTGAGTTAGTAATAACAAATATTCCTGAAAAAATTAATAACCTTCTGGTAATTACTAAATTAAACAGCATTTTTAATATTGAAGAGACAGTAGAAGATGCTAAAAAAATATTGATATAACACATGAATAAAGTAGATGTATTACTAGGTCTTCAATGGGGAGACGAAGGTAAAGGAAAAATAGTAGATGTATTAACTCCAAAATACGATGTAATTGGTCGTTTTCAAGGTGGACCAAATGCTGGACATACGTTGGAGTTTGATGGTATTAAACATGTGCTACACACTATCCCTTCTGGAATTTTTCATGAAGGTGTAAATAATGTAGTTGGTAACGGTGTTGTTATTGATCCTGTAATTTTAAAAAAGGAGATAGATGCCCTAGTTAAAATGGGTGTTGACGTGAATAAAAAATTGCAAATTTCTAAAAAAGCGCACCTTATTTTACCAACGCACCGTTTGCTTGATGCTGCATCAGAACAAGCGAAAGGGAAAGAAAAAATTGGTTCAACCTTAAAAGGCATTGGCCCAACTTATATGGATAAAACAGGAAGAAATGGATTAAGAGTTGGTGATTTGTTTTTGCCAGATTTTAAACAGCGTTATGATAAATTAGTAGAAAAGCACAAAGAGCTATTAAAATTTCATGAGTTTGAATATAACTTATCAGAATTAGAGCCAGCTTTTTATGAAGGAGTTGAATTATTAAAATCATTAACGGTAATTGATAGTGAACATTATATAAATAATGCAATTAAAGCAGGGAAATCTGTTTTAGCAGAAGGTGCTCAAGGTACTTTGTTAGATGTTGATTTTGGTTCTTATCCTTTTGTAACTTCAAGCAATACTACTGCAGCTGGTACTTGTACTGGTTTAGGAGTTGCTCCAAATAGAGTAGGTGAAGTTTTTGGAATTTTTAAAGCTTATTGTACAAGAGTTGGTAGTGGTCCATTTCCTACGGAATTAGATGATGAAGTTGGTGAAGAATTAAGAAGAGCTGGACACGAATTTGGTGCTACAACAGGAAGACCAAGAAGATGTGGTTGGATAGATTTACCAGCATTAAAATATGCAATAATGATTAATGGAGTTACTCAATTAATTATGATGAAAGCAGATGTATTAGATGGTTTTGATTCTATTAAAATTTGTACGCATTATGATGTAGATGGGGAAAGAATAGATTACATGCCTTATGATATTGTTTCAACAGAAGTAAAACCAGTTTATATTGAGAAAAAAGGTTGGAAAACGGATTTAACAAAGTTATCTTCTATAGAACAAATACCTACTGAATTAAATGAGTATGTTTTATACTTAGAGCAAGAATTAAACGTTCCTATTACTATTGTGTCTGTTGGGCCAGATAGAAAACAAACATTATTGAGAGATAGTGTTATGGCATAACAAATCAAAAAGAATAATGAAGCGATTTTTTAATACAAAACTTAAAGTCCCCGTACACGTTACGGGGTCTTTTGCTTTGGTTTTATTCTTATTATTCACTACTATTTCCTTCGCTCAAAAGCCAACCAAAATAGAAATATTGAATGCTAATACTTTAGAGTTTGAAAAACAAAAAGGAGTGGATGTTAAACGATTAATTGGGGATGTACAATTAAAGCATGATGATGCTTTGATGTTTTGTGATAGTGCATATATTTATTCCAACTCCAACACAATGGATGCTTTTGGACATGTTCGTATAACACAAGGAGATTCACTGCAAATGTTTGGAGACTCTTTAAAATATAATGGGAATACCAAAATTGCTATTTTAAGAGGGGATATTCGATTAATTAATAAGGATATGACATTAACTACTAACTATTTAGATTATAATAGAACAGACAATGTCGCTTATTATTATGGTGGAGGTAAAATGGTAAATAACAAAGAAAACAATACCCTGACAAGTGAAGAGGGTTATTATTACTCAAACGGACAGGCTTTTTATTTTAAAAAAAATGTGGTGTTAATTAATCCAGAATATACCATAGAAGCTGATACTTTAAATTATAATTCTGTATCAGAAATAGTTAATTTTTTAGGTCCTACCACAATTAAAAGCAAGGCAAATTTTATTTATACTGAAAATGGATGGTATAATACCAAAAGTAATAAGTCTAAATTTTATAACAATGCTTATTTGTTCTCTGAGGAAAAATTAATTGAGGGTGATACTTTGTACTACGATAGAGAGTTAGGTTTTGGAGAAATAATATGTAATGGAACTATTACTGATACGGTAGAAAATATAATAATAAAAGGAGATAAAGCACATTTGTTTGAATTGCAAGACAGTGCGATGATCACTGAAGAAGCAATGTTAATGCAAATAATGGATGATGACACGTTATATATGCATGCTGATACGTTGATTATTTCTACTCAATATGTGTTGAGAGATTCAATGTTGAATACGAATGATTCTATTCAAATTTTAGGTGATACTGTTAGAACCCTATTTGCTTATAATCATGCAAAGTTTTATAAAAGTGATATGCAAGGTAAAGCAGATTCTGTTGTTTATAATTTTTCAGATTCTACCATTAATTTTTATAACGATCCAATTATATGGTCTAAAGATAATCAGATAACAGCCGATTTTATTTATTTGCTAATGGCTGATGGAGACTTGGATAGAATGTTTATGGAAAAGAATGCTTTTATTATTTCTAAAGCAGATACTTTACTAGATAATTTTAACCAAATTAAGGGTAAAAACATGATAGGTTATTTTGCGAAAAAAGAGATTTATAAAATTGATGTGAAACAAAATTCTGAAACAGTTTACTACGCCATTGATGATTTAGGTAAATATATTGGCGTAAATAAGATGAGTGGAAACGATATGCTTATCTTTTTACATGCAAAAGAAATAGAATCAATTACTTTTATAAAAGATCCAGAAGGAAGCTTAAATCCTTTAAAGGAAGTATCGCCTAAAGATGTTATTTTAAAAGGTTTTAATTGGCGAATTAAAGAAAGACCAACTGATATGTTTGACATATTTGTTTGGTAAAAAAAAGACCTGATAATGATAATTATCAGGTCTTTTTTTTTAAGATAAATATCTTATTCTTTAATAAATCTAGTTTGTTTAATACCCTCTTCTGTTTTCACAACAAGTATATACATCCCTTTATTTAAATCAGAAATGTTAATAGTAGAAGTGTTGTTTAAAATAGTTCTAACTAAAGAACCACTTACATTGTAAATATTAATTTCTTCAATAGACTGATTGGTATTAATTCTTAAAACATTGTTAGCCGGATTAGGATAAATGCTAAAGTCAGATGAAATTAATTCATTTACCCCAGTTATAGTTGCGATTGATGCATTAAAAGCAAAATCAACACTAGCGGGACTTCCAGCTTGGTAGCTTTGTCCACCAGCATAAGTATTATTCCAATCTGCTAAAGTAGCAACATTATTAACTTGAAACTCAAATGTATATTGGCTACCATTTGTAATAGGTACAGATCCAGTAATATAAATACGCATTGGATCACCAATAACTGTAACAGGTATTGCTGGATGAGCTTGGGTGTGAATAGAGGTAGAAACTCCGTTTCCACTATAAATAGTTAAAGTGCCAGCAGAAACAGTTCCTGTTCCTGTTGAGATAAATTCAACATAATTTAAATTGCCGCTACAAGTAGCAGTAAAACTTTGTCCCCATAGCCAGCCTGTTGAATTGTTGGCAATACTTGTTCCAACATTATGCCCAACTGTGCACTGAGAGAATGCAAATGTTGAAATTGATAAAGAAATAAATAGTAAAAGTTTTTTCATAGTTCTTATTTTTAAGATGATTATTAAATTTAAAATTAGGTAATAATTATTTAATACTTTTAAAGGTTTATTAGATTAAATACAACAGAAAAGCCAGTTCTATCTAGAACTGGCTTTTCAGATGAAAAAAACTTACTTACTCTTTTATAAAACGGTTGTAAGAAATTCCGTTTTTCGTTTTAACAGTTAAAAAATAGATACCGTTATTTAATTCTGAAACTTTAATAATATTACTTGGATTCACTGAAAATTGAACAGTTTTACCTGTAACATCAATTATAGTAATTGTTTGTATTTGTTCGTTTGTATTAATAGTTAATTCGTTTTTTGTTGGGTTTGGGTAAACAGTTAAGTTGTTAGATACGTTAGTTTCGTTAATACCAACAGTAGCAGGATTAGGAGCATTGTATAAAGCTGTAACATCTGCTTGATTAATTGCTCTGTTGTAAACATATATATCATCAATAAAACCGTAAAATTTCCGAATAAAACTACCTCCAAAAGTTTTTTCTGCACCAATAACAAAGCTGCTTGTAGCACTTGTTCCAGGGAAAGCACCTAAGGGTATCGAACCTCCACTAAGACCATTCATATAACCTGTAAAACTAGTATTTGTAATATCATAAACAACTACAAAATGATTCCAATTAGTATCAATATTTGTAGGTATTGTTATTGCGTTAGCAGCAACTGTTCCTACAGCTAAAGCAAAATCATCATTTTCTGCAAAAACACCATATTGCTCTGAAGTTGCACCGTTTGTCCATTTAGATACAACTGCTGTTAACGCTCCATTAAAAGTTGTTTGTTTGCTCCAGAATGAAATGCTTATTGCATTCATATTGTTAAGGTCTAATTCAGAAGAATCACCAACTTCTACATAAGCATTTGAGTTAAAGTATGCTGCTTTATTAGGATTCCCAAATCTATCAATAGCTAAAACTGTGTTAGTGTTTTGTCCATGGTTATCTCCAGTTTGATCATTGTAAGTAGCATCGTTAAAAGTGTAACTACTTTGTAGCCCAACTGTAGATTGAGCATTTGTAATTTGTATTGCAGAAATTGCAATTGTAAAAAGTAAGATTTTTTTCATATTTTTTTATTTATAGAGTTAGGATAATAAAAAGCCGGTTCTATGATAGAACCGACTTTTTAACTGAACTAAAATTTTTATTTAGCATGTTCACAAGGAAGCATGATTTGGCCTGGAGTTATCCCAGCCGTATAAACACTTAAATATTTGTTTCCGTCATATTCTTGACCGAAAACACAGTGATGGAAACTACATTTTCCATCAGGGCGAGTCATTACTATTACGCCTCTTATTTCTCTTCTTAAAATAATTCCAGTATTTCGATGTCTTACTATAGACCAATCAGTACCAGAAAAATAAGCTTTACTAACAGTTTCTTTCCACTGCCATTTTGAAGCCCAATTTTTAGCAGCATCTAGAGTTTGTGTTTTTAAATCATTGTCCACTAATCCTTCTTTTGGTAATCTTTGAGTAGCTATTTTTTCGTCATTAATCGCTGAACGTCTTTTGTCTTCTGACTCTTTAATTGTTTTACTCCAATTAGCAACTTTATCATCCAATTCTTTTTGTTGACTTTCGCTGTTTAATAACGCTCTAGTAAGTTGTTTATCCATTGCGAATAAATTGTAATAGTCATACTTTTCCCATAACTGATTACCTAAACCACCATTTTTATATTGAGACCAAATTAATACTCCAGGCTTATCTAAGTATAGATATTGGTTAAGGTGACTACGACTATTAGCATAAATATCTACACCTATTAATTTGCTATAATCTTCCATGTGCATGTAGGTATCAGTGCTCTCTGTTTTTCCACCTTTCATTAGTTTAATTTCTATCGTTTTTCCAGCACCTTCTTCAAAGGTAACTTCCATCTCCTCATAAGCAGCACCTGCAAATTTAATAGGTGTTGCTGCAGAATATGTTCCACTTCCACCTTCTGATGGAGCAGAGCTTGAAGGAGCTAATATTTTATTAGACATTTCGATAGCATAAGCTTCTGCTTTTGCTTTTGTCATACCTTTTACTTTAGCAGCATCTGTACTGTAAAAGTTGCTAAACATCAACTTTCCAAAAGGAGCTTTTCCTAATTGTTTATCTGGCATTACAGATACCCAACTATTATCATCATACTGCATTACATAAATTCCGGCAGTAGTAAAATATACTTTAATGCCTAATGTTTTACTTGGCTCATCTTGGTAAGTATACATTGCAGGTGTGCAACCACTTTCGCAAGCAGCAATTACTAATATTTTTGTTCCATTATTATCACCTTCCTCTAAAATAATTGAGTTAGTTGTTCCACCTTTTGGAGATCTTTCTGCTTCAAGTAAATGATATGTTGCTTTACCGCTTTTTGAACTATTAGTAGCTATATCACCTCCTGAATTATTTGATGTTGCAGCAGCAGCTTTTGCCTTAAGTTTATCTTTAAACGATTGTCCGTAGCTGTTGCTTACTACAAATGTTGTTGCAACTAATGTTACAATTAATGTTTTTTTCATAGTTAATTAATTGAATTATTATTGATTGGTTTATTAATTATAATCCAAATCTATACAAGACAATTAGGTGTTTTAGAAAAAATTTAGCAATGGACAATTTAGTTTATTAATGGCATTATTTTAAAATAATGCTTTCAAAATCGGGTTTTTTGTATTTAGAAAGCTTGGCTATAATATTATTAGAAAGCTCAATTTCAAAATTTGATTTAGAAAATTTTACAATGTGATTTAAGTTGATAATCCAAGATTTATGAGTTCGAAAAAAACTGTTGTTATTTTCAAAGGTTGTTTCGTAATGTTTTAAATTTTTGCTCATTAAATAGTTGCCAGAAATAGTATGGATGCAGCTGTAAGCTTCTTTCGCTTCAATGGCAATAATATCTTTAATTAAAACAATTTCTTGACCGTTATTCGTTCTAACAATAATTTTAGAAATAGTTTCAGACTTTAAATTTTCGGTAAGTGTTTGATAGTTTTGGCTATTAACTTTAAGCTTGTTTTTTGCAACTAATTTAGTTACAGCTTCTTGTAAACGTTCAATTTCTACGGGTTTTAATATGTAGTCAACAGCAGAAACTTCAAAAGCTCTTATAGCATAATTATCATAAGCAGTTACAAAAACTATTTCAAAGGTTACTTTTTCAAAAAATGAAACCAATTCATATCCAGCATAATTAGGCATTTCAATATCTAAAAACACTACATCTGGTTGCTGTTGCTTGATATAGTCAACAGCATCAATAACATTTGAGAAGGTTTGTAGAATAGTTATTTCAGGACAAAACCTTGCAATCAAATTAGATAACACACTTCTTGCGCTTTCTTCGTCATCAACTATTATTGCATTTAATTGGTTTTGCATTTTTCAAATGTAAGTTCTTGAATTGTATATATATAACTAGTTTTTATTAACGACTAATTTATTTTACTAATGAACATTTTTAAACCTAGTATCTCTGATTAACAGGTAAAATAATATTAACCTCTGTACCAATACCAATGCCATTCTTATAAAGGTCAATGTATTTTATACCTAAATTTTGTTGGTAATGAGCCTTCATTATATCAAACCTGGTTTTTGTGGCATTAACTGAAAAAGATTGATGATTTTTTTGCTGTCTATCTTTTATTTCTTGAGCTTTTTTTCTGCCAACACCATTGTCAATTATTTTACAATGTATAACCTGTTCATTAATATAAGTAAGAGAAATGCTTAATTTCTTTTGTCCTTCTTGATGTAATAAACCATGTTTAATTGCATTTTCTACAAAAGGCTGAATAAGCATTGGAGGAATTTGAATATCATTTAAGTCGTTTGTTTTTATTTCATAAATAAAATCTTCTTTAAAACGGAGTTTTTCTAATGTTAAATAAATTTCTAAAAGCTCAATTTCATCCTCTATGTCAATAAAATCTTTATCAGAAAAATTTAAAGTTTGTCGAACTAATTTTGATAGTTTAATAATATAGTTGTAAGAATTATCAATGTCTGCTTTTAAAATTAAATCTTGAATTGAGTTAATGGTATTAAAAATAAAATGAGGGTTCATTTGAGATTGAATGGCAATTAATTTTGCTGCATTTAATTCGTTTTGGAGTTTAATTTTTTTCTTCTGTTTTTTAAACTGATAACTAAAGGTTAGGAGTGTAATTAAGATAAAAAGGATTGCGACAATTGAGTAAAACCACCAAGTTGACCAAAATGGAGGCGTAATTTTAAATTTATAAGTTAATAGTTTACTTTCTACATTTTTGTATAGTGCTTTTATTTTAAAAGTATAAGAGCCGGGTGGAAGTGATTTGTATTCAATTTGGTTGTTTTCGTACGCTGCTATTTGCCAGTTATTATCAACTCCAACTAACATGTATTTATAGTTAATGTAATTATTATATTTTATGCTACTTGATGAAACAGTAAATTCAAATTTATTTTGGGTATAATCAAACTCATTTTTACCAATTATTGGTAGTATAGAATCATTAATTACTAGTTGTATCAGTTTAATGGTAGGTTTAAATTTTTCAGGTTTTATATCACTAATTTTTATTGTTTGTATTCCTTTTTGATGAATTAGCCATAAGTTTTCGTTTTGTATTTCAAAGTCAATAACATTATTGGTGTACAAACCCTCAGTTCTATTTAAGGTTTGAAGCGGCTCACCTTCAGGGGTTAATATTTGTAACCCTAAATTGGTAGTTAAATAAAATTTATTTTGATAACTTTTAATGTGTTTGGTTTCATTAGAAATTAATCCAGTTTTAGTAGTCCAATGGGCTATTAATTTTCCATTTTTAAAAATTAAAACTCCTTTAGTATGAGTGGTGATGTATATTTTTTTATCAAAATATAAAATGTCTTTACAAAGTAAAGGTTCATTGTTTAGTGTAAAGGGTTCAATTTTATCTTTATTTCCAATTTTTAATCCTGTAGAGCCGCCAGCATAAATTGTTTTATTGATGTAATCGTAACCAACAGTGTTAGTTCTTCCATTAAATAAAATTAAGTCGTCAGCTTCAATTTTTTTATTTACTAACGAAATAAAAGAGACACCTTTATTGGAAGCTATGATGTAATTATTTTCAGAGATCTTAAAAACATCTTTAATAGAACCCATGATATAATTTGTTTCATTACCAGTATTTATATCAATAGTTAAAGCCGAATGATTGTCAAGAAGTAATTGATTACTTTCTGGAAAATATTCAAGAACTTCAATGTTTTTAAAATGTTTTTCCCGGAATAGTTTTATGGTATTGGTAGTGTCAATTTTATAAACTCTTCCATCTTGTGTGCCAATATAAACGGAGTTATGATTGCCAGCAGTTATTCTTGTTGCTTTAATGGTTGGTTCGGGTAAAATAATTTCATTAGCATTGGTATTAGAAATGATGATTAAGCCTTCACCAAAAGTTCCCAATATTACATTGCTTTCTTTATCTTGATAGAAAGCTGAAATAAAAGTGTTTTCAAAAACAACTTTGTTGTTGTAAAGTGGTTGAAGTTCACTGTTTAATATGTGAAGTCCCCCATTTTGTTTGGCTGCCCATACATATTTATCACCAGCATAATACCTCAATAATTCATTTTCATTATTATTGGTAGCTCTTGGTTTTAAGTATTGAAATGTTTCCTTGTTTAAGAAACGACCACTTTTTCTATCATAACACTTTAATGTGTTTTGCAGGTAAAAGTATTGAACAACAATGTCAAAATTATCGGCTGTAGATTTTAGCTTAATTTTATCATTATTTATTTCTATTAAATTAGATTTAGAGTAATTATGAATCAACAATACACCATCTTTTGTTTTAAAAAAATCGCCATAATTATTTTCATAACTAGGTTTTTCAATAAAAATAATATTGTTGGATGTTAATTTGAAAACAGCATTAGAGGCAATAATTAATTCATTTTTATTAGAAAATGTAAAATAATACTCATGGTTCATTAAACTGTCTGGAATTTTATAATAAATCATGCAGGAGTCATTTTTGATTTGAAAAATTTGACCGCTTAAGTTTTTACAAAAAAGCACACCATTTTTATTAAATTGTAAATCAAAAACAGATGTGCTAAGCATTTCGGGGCATTGAATATTTTTAAATGTATATCCATCAAATTTAATAACCCCTTGGTTAGTGGCTAACCAATATATTTTTTGTTCATCTTGTTTAATATCATAAATATCTATTCCCGATAATTCTTCTTCTCCAATAATAAAATGAGAAGGTTGTTGAGTAAAACCTAAAAAAGGTATTACAACAAAAAATAACAATATGTTGATATGCTTTAACAAATTTTTATTGATACCAAAATTAGAAACTGTTATATTTACAAAATAAGTTACAAATATATGGCAATATACCAATTCAACGGATTTAAACCAGTTATTGATGAAACAGCATTTATTCATCCACTAGCTGCGGTTACCGGAAATGTAATTATTGGCAAAAATGTTTATGTTGGCCCAGGTGCTGCTATTCGGGGTGATTGGGGGCAAATTATTATAGAGGATGGTTGTAATGTACAAGAAAATTGCACAGTCCACATGTTTCCTGGAACAACAACTATACTTAAAAAAGGAGCGCACATTGGGCATGGGGCAATTATCCATGGAGGTATTATTGGTGAGAATTGTTTGATAGGTATGAACAGTGTAGTAATGGATGATGTAGTGATGGGTGATGAATGTATAGTGGGAGCATTAAGTTTTATTGCTGCAAAATCAGAAATACCCAACAGAAGTTTATTGGTAGGAAATCCTGCAAAAGTTATTAAGCAAGTAAGCGATGAGATGATTGCATGGAAAACAAAAGGAACAGCACTTTACCAAGCGTTACCAAAAGAATGTTTTGATACGCTTAAAGAGTGCGAACCATTAAGAGCAATAGAACCAAATAGACCAACTCAAGAAGCTATGTATGCTACTTGGAATAAAATTAAAGATGAAAAATAACTACTATAATTTCAAAAAGAGTGTCATGCTGAGCTTGTCTAAGCATCTTTTTGTTGGAGTAATATTTGCTTTACTAATAATCAAAACCCAAGCTCAAGTAGCAAACGATAATATTGGTGCTCGCTCTGCTGCAATGGGAGGCTATTCTGTTACACTTTCTGATGTTTGGTCAACCAACAATAACCAGGCGGGTTTAGGTTTTGTAACCGATTTAGCAGGAGGGATTTACTACGAAAATCGCTTTTTATTACAAGAAACAAGCTATAAGGCTGGTGCTTTTGTATTGCCAGTAAAAACAGGCGCTTTAGGGTTAAGTATCACCTCATTCGGTTATGAATTGTATAGCCAATCTAAAGCCAGTTTATCTTACGGACAGCGTTTTGGAGACAACTTTTCAATGGGTGTTCAACTAAATTATTTAAACACAGCATTAAGTCAAGATTATGGTACTAAAAGTTCATTTACTGGAGCTGTTGGTTTAATCGCAAAATTGAGTGATGAAATTTCTATGGGAGTTCATATTTACAATCCTACGAGAAGTAAATTGGCTGAGTATGATAACGAACGAATTCCTACCATTATGAAATTAGGATTAGCCTATCGTTTTTCTGAAAAAATAATGTTAGGCATTGAAACAGAAAAAGACATTGATTTTGATGCATTAGTAAAAGTAGGGATGGAATATCATCCTACTGATATTTTTTATTTAAGGGGAGGTATTTCTACCAATCAAACACTAAGCTCATTTGGTTTTGGGCTACAGTTAAAAGATTTTAAACTCGATTTATCCTCATCTTTCCATCAAACCTTAGGAATGACACCTGCTATTTCTTTGATTTATAAAAAATCAAAATCAGCTAAAAAAGAAACAGTACCGAGTATTTAATGATAGTCAGTAAAAAATACAATAAGAATGTCATGCTGAGCTTGTCGAAGCAGCTATTTATTTTATTTTTATTATTTCCAAGTATTCTTTTTTCTCAATTTACAGAAGATGATAAAAATACCATTATTGAAAAACGAATTGAATATTTAATAGAAGATGCAGAAGATTCTGATGCTGATTACACCACTATTTTTGATCAACTATCTTTTTATTATGATCATCCTTTAAACTTAAATAGAGCTGAATTATCAGAATTAGAAGGTTTAAGTTTATTAACCAGCATCCAAATTAATAATTTGTTGTTGCACATAGAGAAAAATGGCAAATTAATGACCTTAGAAGAACTTCAAACTGTAAATGGTTTTGATTTAGATGATATAAAAATGATTTTGCCTTTTGTAAAACTTAATACAGATGTAGATAGCCCACAATTAACTTTAAAAGAATTATTGAAAAATGGCGAGAATACCTTGTTTATTCGTTGCCAGGGTATTTTAGAACAAAAAAAAGGATTTAGTCCAATTACAGATTCCGCACTAGCGGCAAGTCCTAATTCTCGTTATATTGGTGATGCAACAAAACTATATACCCGTTATCGTTATAAATACGGGAACCATTTAAGTGTAGGTTTTACTGCTGAAAAAGATGCTGGAGAAGAATTTTTTACTGGAACCCAAAAACAAGGATTCGATTTTTATTCGGCCCATTTTTTTATTAAAAATCAAGGAAAATTAAAGCAATTGGCTATTGGCGATTATCAAGCTCAATTCGGACAAGGCTTAACATTTTGGTCGGGACAAGCCTTTGGAAAATCTGCCGATATTATGTTAATTAAAAGAAGTGGAAATGGCTTAAAGCCATATACATCGGTAGATGAAAGCAGGTTTTTAAGAGGTGGAGGTGTTGCTTTTGAATTTAATAAAATTGAAGCAACAGCTTTTTATTCTTATAAAAATGAAGATGCTAATATTGATTTTTCTGACTCTACTGCTTTAGATGATGAAGTGTTAACAGTAACATCAGTTCAACAAACAGGTTTTCATAGAACTTTTAATGAATTGCAAGATAAAGATGCCATAACTCAGCAACAAATGGGTGGGCATTTGGCTTATAAAACACGTAAGTTAAATATAGGAGTTACAGGAATACACAGTCAATTACAAGCTGATTTTACTCCTACTTTACAAACGTATAGCCAATTTAGAAACGATGATAACCTACAAACTAATATTGGAGTTGATTATAATTATATCTATAAAAATTTCAATTTTTTTGGAGAAGTTGCTAAAAGTATAAATGCGGGTAATGCTTTTGTTTCTGGGTTAATTGCCAATTTAGACCCCAACCTTTCTATTGCAGTATTGTATCGAGATTATCAAAGAAACTACCAACCCATTTCTAGTGTAGCTATTGGCGAGGGCTCAACTAACGAAAACGAAAAAGGGTTGTACACTGGTTTTACTGCTAAAATGCACAAACATTTTACCCTAACGGCTTATTACGATCAGTTTACTTTTCCGTGGTTAAAATTTGGAATTAATGCACCATCAAAAGGCTATCAATATTTAGGGCAATTAACTTACAAACCATCTAAAAAAATGGAAATGTATGTAAGAATTAGAGCAAAAAATAAAGAAGAAAACACTGCAATTGATTTAAGTGAGGGAATAGATTATTTGGTAAACGAACAGCAAACCAATTACCGTTACAACTTTAGCTACCAAATTTCTCCATCTTTTAAAATTAAAAGTAGGGTAGAGTTGGTAAATTATGACAAAGAAGAATCTCCTTTTGAAACAGGTTATGTGCTTTACCAAGACATTATTTATAAAGCATTGAGTAGCCCTTTTAGTTTTTCGTTACGTTATGGTATTTTTGATACCGACTCTTACAATAGCCGAATTTATGCTTACGAAAATGATGTGTTGTACGCATTTTCAATACCAGCTTATTACAACAGAGGTACACGAACTTATTTAACCGTAAAGTACAACATTAAAAGAGGCATAGATATTTGGTTGCGTTATGGCTTGTTTTATTACGATAATGTAGATGTAATTAGCTCTGGTTTAGAAGAAATACAAGGCAACCACAAACAAGAAATTAAAGCTCAGATTAGATTTAAGTTTTAAACTTTGTCTTTCAATTGCAATGTTGAGGCACGAAATGTTGCAATTGAAAAGCTAAACAAATAGTGCGAAAGCACGTTACATTTTTCTTGATTAACGCCCAATCTATGTTTTGGTAGGGCGATTTAAAAGTACATATTTTCGTTTAACTAACTAGCCAAAGCTTTGGCTTTGGGTTTTAACTTTTTCTCCTGCTAAAACGTCAAAACAAAGTTTTGGCGGAGTTTATTAATTGCTTTACAGTTTCAAATTACTACTAACTGCCCTATAAAATATAGATGATGTTAGCAATTGTTATTTTTCATATCCTTTTTCAACTTCTATTAAGCCTTTGTTGTTATATGGAATCAATGTGTTGTCACTAATAATGAATCGGGTGTTAGTAAAAAAACTATCGTTAAAGTTGTCAAATGGGGTGTAATCAAAATTGAATGTGAAAATATTTGGGTCTAATGACATTGGTTTGTAATTGAACTCATAGAGAATAGTTTTTTCTCTATTCTTTATGAACTTTATCGAGTTTATTTTTTGAATTTCGATGGTTGTGCTTGTACAGCAATTAAAGTTAATACGAATTGAGTCGTTTATAATTAGTAAATCGGGGTGTCGACAATAATTATAAGTATTGGTGTTATAAATGAATGTCTTTTTGTCGTTATCAGATTTGAAGTCAATGATATTTATAAAATCATTGACTTGGTATCTTGAGTTTAGATAAATAGTATCGTTTGTTTTAGTCCATTTTCCATCAACCCATATTGTGTCAATACAGCCAATACAAACGGCATTAGATGTCCTATAGATACTCCAAAATTGAAATGAACTATCTTCTTTTAAAGTTAATTGTTTGTCGTTATACTTTTTATACTCTTCTCCTTTATCATTCTTGTAAGTCGCGTAGTGATCAAGACCTTTATAGATGCCAGGAATCTGACCAAATAAATTTGAACTAAATATTAAAATTATGGATAGTAATAATAGTCTCATAAAGTGATTGCTAACAACCGAATAAAGAACACTAGTGTTCTTTATTCGCATTATGTGTTTAACCCAAATTTAGTAATTCGATCGGACTTTTTATTGCTTTTATATTATTTATTGCTACTTGGGTGTACACTTCTGTAGTTCGAGTACTGCTGTGTCCTAGCAATACTTGTATGTAACGTAAATCGGTTCCGTTTTCTAGTAAGTGAGTAGCAAAGCTATGACGCAACATATGTGGTGTAACTTTTTTTCTAATACCACCTTTTTTGGAAGCATTATCAATTATTTTTAAAATACTGGTAGCTGTATATTGTTTCCCTTTAGCTCCTTCAAATAAGTAAATTTTTGGTTTCCATGCTGCATAATATACTCTTAAATCTTTTAAAACCGATTCGCTCAAAAGGGTTAATCTATCCTTATTGCCTTTGCCGTTTTTTACGGTAATAACCATTCGCTTGCTATCAATATCTTCAAATTTCAAATTCAATAATTCGCTTCTCCTTAAACCCGCAGAATAAAGCAAACTTACAATGCATTTATGTTTAATGTTGTTGGTGTTATTAATGATTAATTGTACTTCTTCTAAACTAATTACTTTAGGTAGGGTTTCTCTTTTAATAGGTCGTTCTATACTATAAAATCGATTGGGCATTTCTAATACAACTTCGTAATAAAACTTTATACTATTAATCATTTGATTGATGTATGAATGTGATTTTTGTTGTTGCACTAGTAATTGTAAATATTGTCGAATATCAATTTCAGAAATATGATTGAGATCTTTTTCTTTATAATGATTAATAAATACCTCAAACAAATTGATGTAGGTTTTAGCAGTATTTAAAGAATATTGTTTTAGTTCTAATTTTTGTAAAAATTCTTCAGGACATTTTCTATAGTTTGAGGGTAATTCTCTTTGTCTAAAATTATTTACAGTTACGGGGCTGTTATTAGTTTTTGTTTTATGTTTCGGAAAGAAGCTACTGCAATTAATCCAAGCCAAACCTTTAAAGTCTTCAAAAATTAGGTTTAAATTTTTTGGGTTATTTTTAATATAAACCATCCCAAATTCATTACTCCATTTAATTTCTGGCAACCCTTTAATTACAGTTTGTAGTAACTTATCAGGATAAAATTTTATACCAATTTGTTTCTCTTTATTTATTAAAAGATGCTTTAAGGTAATTGATTTATTATAGGTAGGTATCATTAAATAATATTTGCTTATAAAAATAAAGCCTAAACCAGTTATAAAAAATTTTAAGCGTATATTTAAACGTTTATTAAACGTTTAATCTACACTTATGAGTAATTGTTTAAATTGTAATGAAGTTTTAAAAGGAAGAGATGGGAAAATTTTTTGCACTCCTTATTGCAGGTCAAATTATCATTACGAAAAAAATAAAGGAAACGATACTAATTTATTTAAAACCATAGATAAGCAATTAAAAACCAACAGAAGGTTACTTAAAAATTATAATAAAGCTGGTAAAGCAGTGGTAAGGAAAGTTGAGTTATTAAATGATGGTTTTAATCCAAAGTATTTTACCCATTATTGGAAAAACCAAAAAGGTGAGGTATATTTATTTTGCTACGAATATGGGTTTTTAGAAAAAAAGGAAGGAGAAAAATTAAAATATGTTTTGGTGCAATGGCAAGATTACATGAATAGTTTTACCCCCTAAACCATTTTTTATCGGCATAAAAAGTACCAAAAGGTATTAAGGAGGCTATAAAAGCTCCTATGGTTTTACCCATGTTCCATTTTAATTGTACATGCACAATTAATAAGTTAATACAATACAATACAAATAAAACACCGTGTGCCATTCCTACAATTTTAACTGCATCGGGCTTATCATAATAATATTTAAGTGGCATTGCTATGCCTAATAAAACGAGGTAAGAAATACCTTCTAACAATGCTAATAAGCGTAATACATTTAATGGGGTTTTCATTTAATTTAATTTTTATTAAATATAGTAAATTTATTTTTTTTACGAATTGTTAAAAATCAAAGTCAAAATCTAATTCCTCCTCATCGTAATCGCCATATTCATCACTACTTAAATAATTATTGTCTCTGTTTTTTGAAATAACAGTTAGTCTTAATTTTTCAAATACCTTTTCTTCTTTATCATCCTCATTTATTTTTTCTAAGCTTTTTATAGTGGTGTATTTTGGTTGCATTTTTTCTTTGTTTTGCAGCATTACAACTGCTGCATACCACTCATTTTCTTTATAATATTTGTAATAATAAGTGTTGTAACTTCTTGTTCTAATGGTATCACTACTAGTTTGTACAAGTTGTATTGAATCTACTTTGTTTTCATCATCATAACTATAATTCCATAATTCTTTAATAGCATACTCAATATAACTTGTTTCCATATTAATGGTATCTGCTATGTAATCAGTTCTATCTAATTTTTCTAAGGCTAAATAATTTTCATAGTTCTTATCCGTTGTAATAATTATGTTACAAACATCATCACTTATTTTTTCGCCTTTTGTCTTTTTAAACTCTGCATAACTGGCTATTATATTTTTTTTATTGGTTTCATTAACAAGTTTAAAATAGGCTTTAACATCAGGCTTATCCACATAAGGGTATAATATTGACCAATAACCATAAAGTTCGCTGTAAGAGCTTAAAAATATAGCGTCTTTTTCTTGATAACCAGATGCTACTCGTTTTAGTTCAGATTTGGCATCTCTTATTATATTGGGTAAGTTTTTTAAATAAATATTTTTATTAATTTCATTACTATCTACCAAAGTTGCTAGTAGTTTAATTACATGTGGTTTGTATTCTTTGTAATGAGTTAATTCTAACAGTTCAGGATACAAGGTTTTGGTCAATGCTAAAGAATCTGTTAAATTATCAAAGAGGTCAGCTTTTCTGTAAAACTCAATACCAATAGGCGGCTCATTAATAATTAATTCTTTAAGTGTTTTATAGGCTTCAGCTGTTTTCATCAAAGAAAAATTATTCAGTATTTCTTTTTGATAGCTTGCACTATCAATACTAGCATAATATTCTTTTTTTAAACTTGCTATGTTTTCCGCAGAATTATCAAGGTATTGAAGCCATAAAAGATTGTTCTTATAATTCTCTTTATCTTCATCATTAGCTAAAGTAGGGATGGAATCATTAATGCTTTTGTAAAAGTTAAGCTGCGTTTTTAAATGATAGCTATATGAGAAATGAATGTTTTCATTTGCTTGTTTAAATATAGCAGAATCTGCACTTATTAAATCATGTAATAACAAGCTGTCTTTCTCAAGAAATAAATTGGTAGCACATAAGGTATCTTTTAGTGGTTCAAAATGATTGATAAAGTTTTTTACAAAATCACTTTCACCTGTTATACTATCATAAGTAACTTCAATACTATGTAAACTATGGTTGTGTAATATTTCTTTTCTATGAACTTTTTTGGTGGTAGCAGTATCAGAGAACCAAAATTCTGCTTGCATATTGCCGTTATCCCATATTATTGATTCTTTGTCAACAATATAATCATTTCCTTTTGAAACCAATTTTTTCAACTCTTTTTCGTAAAGCGCAGAGTCATCATAAAAATCGTACTTGCCATACCTAAAGTATCTTACATAAATCTCTTCAGATGTAGTTGGGTTAGAAATTTTCTTCTCTTTATTGTATTCTGTAGCGTCTGTTAATTCTTTATCATTAAGTCCATAATTGTAAAGACTACCAAAAATTCTATCAAAATCATTTTTACTAGCTTCCCAAGTTATTTTGGTTTTAAAAAATAAGGTAGAATCAATATATTCATCATTAATACTAGATTTTGGGGCACTTATTTTTATGCTATTAAAGAATTTTTCTGCTTTAGTAATGGTGTCACAAAAAGCAAAAAATGAGTAACAGGTGTTACCATTTGTTCTATAGTTTGCATAAACATTTTTACCTTTATATGGTTCGTAAGCTTCTGTTAATTCATACCCTGAATTTTTTAAATAATGATTAGAGGTTATGGTTTCAATTTTAAAATCTGCTTTAAAAGCATCACTTAATTTAAATAATTCATATTTATCCTCATCTAAAAAATCTTTTTCAGTGCAATTAAAACGTTTCACTAAATAAGTTGACTCATTACGGTTAAATTCCATCATTAAATTTCCATAAAGTTTATTTTTTTCATCAACACCATAGGCAGACATTCTTCCAGGAACTTCAAATTCAAGAGACTTATCAGCAGTAACTCTCTTTGTCCAATCTAAAATTGGATTTTGAGTTAACTTTAGGGTAGAAAAAAAATAATCGCCTACACCTTTTTTAATTTTATCTCCACTTCCCGAAAGTTTTATTAAAACAATTTCGTTGTCTAAAAAGAATAGTTGAGAACGATGTATATCTCCTTTTCCTGTTTTATTGTAAATATCAAACCCTGGGTTATTGTTGTTGGATATAATTTTTTTAGAAATGATTTTACCAGGAACCATTTCGTATAAAATTTCATCAACACTTGCTAATAAACGTTCTTTTGGTAGGTTAAAAAGATTGTTGTGTGTTATCATTCTACTAATAGTGTACGTTAGTCCATTGGCTATGTCCATAGAAATCACTCCTGATGAGCCAGGTACTAAATCCATGTTATAAGATTTATAAGGACTTTCAAATGATAATAAACCATCTGGAGTAGTAAATTTGATTAAAGCTTGTTTTACAACAATTTTTTCAATTTTATCCATTTGTTTGCTATCTCTTTTTCCTCTATCGTATGGCTCAACGGTATATCCTTTTTTTCTTAGCATTTCAATAACACCTTCTTCTCCAGGCAAGTGTGCCGCTCCCATTGCTATAAATAAAGATTCATTTGGCAAAATGCTGTCAATAGAATGGATAAAAATTTTATTACGCTCAATTAAAACATACTTAGTAGTAGAGGGCGTTGACATTATTTTGTTTAAAGAATCCAACAAATCTAAATCTCCATCTCGGTAGGCATTTTCTAATTGAAATCTTAGGTTTTGAACTTCGGTAAAGTTGAGGTTAGACATTTTGTTTTTTTCACCAATAGATTCCTTATTAGCTTTCATTAACATTTCCATAGAACCTTTAAAGGTTTCTAATCCAAATGTTGGTTTATTAAATTTTTTCGCAGTTTGGTAAATATGCATATCCAACCAAGTACCTTCCTCAAAATTTCCGGTACGATCTTGAAACCTAAATAAAAGTTGGTTAACCATTTCTGGGCTTTGTTTAAAAAGTATTTTAATGTTGTCTCTTATATTTGTATCTAGTTTATAAGAACCCTCGTATTCATTCCAGCCACCATTAAAATTCATCATTTTACCTACTCCTGCAGCTCTTAACGAGTAACTTAAAAAATCGCCACCTAAAACTTCATCAAACCATAACTCTGGCTCTAATTCTAAAGCAACTTTATCTACACTCTGTAGTGCATTATAAAAAGGAGAGCCTAAATAAAAGGCTATTTTATTACTTACGTGCATGGTTCCATACATGTAAGAAGGTTTTTCTAAACCATTTCCAGAAATTTTCCATAGCAAGCCTTGGTATTTCTTTTGTGCAAAAAGAGTAGTTAATGAAAAGATTAAGAATAGAGCGAGAAGCAGGTGTGATTTATAATTCATGCTTAATATTAAAATTTTAAAGCTCGTAAATATTAAGCTTTTTTCAGGATAAATTTAATTTATTAATAATGGTTTGAAGTAAATTAGTAACGAAAATTATGGATTTACTTTTTGCGGGCAATCATTAAACCATCTCTAACTGGAAAAAGTACATTTTGTACACGGTTGTCTGCTTGTATTTTTTCAGAATATTTTATTAATGCTAATGTGTCAGGGTCTAAATTTTCTTTGTTTTCAATTACCTTCCCACTCCATAAAACATTATCAGCAATTATGTAACCGCCAGGTTTTACTTTGTCAAAAATCAAATCGTAATAATTGCTGTAATTTGTTTTGTCAGCATCGATAAAAACTAAGTCAAATTCCTCTTTAAGAGTTGGTATTATCTCTATCGCATTTCCTATATAATTGGTGATAGTATTTCTTAGGTTGGATTTTTCGATATACCTATTAACCATTGTTTCTAATTCTTCATTAATATCAATAGTATGTATTTTGCCACCTTTTTGTAAGCCTTCAGCAAAACATAAAGCAGAGTAACCAGTATAAGTGCCAATTTCAAGTACATTTTTTGGATTAATCATATGTGATAACATACTTAAAACTCTTCCTTGTATATGTCCTGATAACATTCTTGGGATTAAAACTTTTTCCCAAGTTTCATGGTTTAATTCATTTAAAAGTTGAGGTTCTTCTTCAGTATGCTTTGCAACATATGTTTCTATTTCTTCAGGTAAAAAATCCATATTTAAATTTATTTTGGTGAAAAGATTAAACTACTGAGGTTCTTTTCATCAAAAACTTCATTAGCTATTTCCATTAATTCATTTTCTGTTAGGGCGTTTATTTTTTCAAAAGTTTCTGTTAAATCGTCAACTCTATCATATAATAATAAGCTTTTTCCCATCCCTAGCATAACATTACAATTGTTTTCTTCGGATAAGGTAATTTGACCAGTAATTTGTTGTTTGGCTTTATGTAATTGTGAACTAGATATTTTTTTGTCTCGTAAAATTTTTAATTCTCTTTTTACTAGTTGTATGCTTTTGTCAATATATTTCTGATCGGTACCTAAATAAATGTAAAATAAACCGATATCAGCATAAATAGTGTAAGCCGATTCAATATTATATGTAAAGCCATATTTTTCTCTAATCCCCATATTTAATCGGCTATTCATAGCAGGACCTCCTAAAATATTATTTAAAAGAATTAATCCATTTTTATTTTTATCATGAGCACCATAGGTAGTATTACCAATAATACAATGGGTTTGATAAACGTCTTTTTTAATCTCAGTAATAGTTGGCTGATAAGTGGTAAATGTTTCCCGATTTAGATCACTTGCTTTTTCTGGAATTTCATTCAAGTATTTTTCACAAAGCTTTTGTATTTTTTTAAAAGGAATATTTCCAATTACGCTAAAAACTATTTGATTGGTCTGGTAGTTTTTTTGTATAAAATCAAGAATGTTTTTTCGGCTTATTTTCTTTACACTTTTAATTGTTCCTAAAATGTTCATTCCTAAAGGGTGATCTTTAAAAATCAAATCTTCAAAATCATCATAAATTTGTTCGTAAGGGCTGTCTTGGTAAGAGTTTATCTCATCAATAATTACTTCTTTCTCTTTTAAAAGTTCATTTTCTGGATAGGTTGAATTAAAAAGAATGTCAGTTAATAATTCTAAAGCTCGTTCAAAATGGTTTTTGGTAAATGAAGCATAAATGCTTGTGTTTTCTTTGGTTGTAAAAGCATTTATTTCTCCTCCAACATTGTCAATCCTGTTTAAAATATGATAAGCTTTACGTTTTTTTGTCCCTTTAAAAATAGCATGTTCAATAAAATGAGTAATACCATTTTCAGCTAAATTTTCGTCCCTTGAACCAGTATTTATTGTAAAACCACAATGAGCAACCTCACTTTCTGTGTGTTTATAGATAACCCGAATTCCGTTTTTTAGCTCAACTAAATTGTACTCCATCCCCCAATTTTAAAGAATATTCGGCAAATATAATCTACAAATATTTAATGCAATGTTAATAACTGCGTTAATAACTGAAATAATTGTTAATAAAATAGAGGGTCTATTTACTATATTTTAGCTTCGATTTAATGCATAAATCTGATTTTAAAATGGTTGTGAAAAAGTATATATCTACTTTATTGTTAATAATATTAATTGCTAATTCAGCTTTTTCTCAGGATAAACTTTCAGGAAAAGAAGAAAAACAAATGCTTGAAAAAGCTGAATTTTATTATGATGATGATGAGAGTAAAAATATTCCGAAAGCGTTAAAGCTTTTTGAGAAATTAAAAGCAAACAAACCTTTAGATCCTTATTATAAATTAATGGTAGGTATTTGTTATACCTATTTTAAGGATAGAAAAGAAGATGCTTTGAATGCTTTGTTGGAAGTGAAAGATGTGAATCCAGAGTTTAATGAAGTTAATTTTTACTTAGCTAGAGCTTATGCAGTAAATAATCAATTTGATCAAGCTATTGAAACCTATCAAAATTATTTGCTTTCAGATGATATAGCAGATGACCGAAAAGCACTAACACGTCAAAATATAATTTATTGCGAAAATGCTAAGGTTTTTACTAAAGATTCATTGAAAGTAGAGATTAAGAATATTGGGGCACCTATCAATACTGAGTTTTCAGAGTATGTGCCAGTAATAACTCCAGATGAGTCTATGTTGATATACACATATAGTGGAGTGAGGAGTAAAGGAGGGTTATTAAGTCCTACTGGAAAACCTGATGAAGATGGACATTATTATGAAGATATTATGATATCCTATAAATTAGGAGATAGTTGGTTGGATCCCGAAAGTATTGGAGATAATATTAATACCAATAAACATGATGCTAGTATTGCTATTTCTGTTGATGGTCAAAAGTTATTTGTGTATAAACAAGATGGAAAAGATAGAGGGGATATCTATATGAGTACATTGGCTGGTGATAATTGGTCTAAACCAGAAAAATTAAGGGGAGAGGTCAATTCATCAGAATGGGAGGGTAGTGCTACTTTAACAGGAGATGGTAAAGTGTTATATTTTGCAAGTGAAAGAGAAGGAGGTTTTGGAGGTAGAGATTTATATTCTGCTCAACTTCAGGAAGATGGGTCTTGGGGTGAAGTGTTAAATCTTGGGCCTGTTATTAATACTCGATTTGATGACGATGCTCCATTTATTCACCCTGATAGAAAAACAATGTATTTTAGTTCTAAGGGGCACAATAGTATGGGAGATTATGATATTTTTTATACTTATTTATCTGATGAGGGTTGGGATGAGCCTCAAAACATAGGTTATCCAATTAATACAATTGATGGTGATAGATATTATGTTCTTTCTGCTGATGCAAAAACAGGATATTATTCTACTGCGGGTAGAAGTAAAAATGGAACGCACGATATTTATACTGTTTCACCTGGACATTTTGGTAAAAGGCCAATATTAGCTCTGGTTGTCGGTGTTACTCAGGCTGATGGTGAACCAATGGAAGCGGGTATTACTGTTACAAATGATAGAACAGGAGAAGTAGAGGGTAAATATAAATCTAATGCTACTTCGGGTAAATACATGTTAGCATTAACTCCAGGAAACAAATATAAAATTGCAATTGAGGTTGAGGGGTATGAAACTAAAATAGATTATATTGATATAGAATCTTTAGAAACTTATGTTGAAGTTGAGCATGATTTTAATGTTTATTCTAAAAATAACATTGAGGGAATTAAAGTAGAAGATGAATTAGACCCGCTACAAGGAAAAATAGATAACCAAATAGAAAAGTATAGAAAAGAAAATACTGAAGAAGGTTATGAAGAGTTGATTTATAATAAAATTTTAACAGAAAAAGGAGATGTAAGGGTTGCTGGTGTTCAGTATTTTTTAAATGCAGATTGTTTAGATACAAATAACATTGATAAGGAATTGCTGTCAAAAATAAATACAAAGATAGGCCCTACGGGTAAAGAACAGCCAATAATTGGTCCTTTTGAAACGCTTTTGGAATCGGAAATTTTTAAACAAAAAGCAATTTTAAAAGATACAGCCTGTAAAGATTTAACTATAAGTGTAAATGATAATAGTGTTGAGAAAAGTTTTAGACAATATTTTGCAGGAGAATACACCAAAACTGATTTTTCAAAAAAGCCAAATATTCATGATAAACTTACTAAAAAAGATACAATACCAGAAGATACTTTAATTTACAGTAATAATGCAATAGATTTAGAAAAAAATAAAGATTTAAACCTTGATAAAGAAGGTTTAGATGATGCGGCAGGGAAGACAATTACTGGATTAAAATTTAAAGTAGAAATAGGCGCAGTAATGGATACAAATGATTTTAAATTACAGTATTTAGAAAAGTATGGGAAGATAACAGCTAAAACTTATCCTGATGGAATAACAAGATATACATTTGGACCATTTGAAACTTTAGATGATGCTGAAGCTTTTAAAGCTATGTTAGCTGAAAAAGAGCAAGATCAAAAAGATGCATTTGTTACTGTGTTTGTTTTTGGGCAACGAAAAACTTTAGATGAATACAAAAAAGAAGATGTTGTTGTTCAAGAATCTAAAAAAGGACCTTGTGAAACAGGAGAAATTATAGATTTCTCGTTCTTTGTAGGAAAGGATTTGAATGATGTTTCTATATATAATAAACTGATAAAAACTGGCGGAAATTCTTGTGCTGATGGATTAGAATTTAGAGTTCAAATTGCTGCATATCGTTTTCCTAAAAATTATAAATGGGACCATTTGAAACAATATGGTAATCCAGTTATTAAAGATTATCCTGATGGTATTACAAGGTTTACTCAAGGTGTATTTACTACCATGGGTGATGCGGAAGTATTGAGAAAAAAAATAATAAAATCTGGTCAAAAAGATGCATGGATTACACCGTTTTATAACGGTAAACGTATGCTCCTTGAAGAGTTGATAGCTGTCAATTTTTATGGTAGGAGCATAAACTAGAAAAGGGTCGCCTTCGGGCGGCCTTTTTTATTTCCTAAAGTTTGCGATAACAAAATCTAATCTTTAATTTCGGTACAAATTTTGTAACAGTATTGGAAAATTAAAAAAATCATGAAAAATACATTTTTAGTAATACTATCATTGGCAACAGTTGGAGCTTTTGCTCAAACTAACCTTGTTCCTAATCCAAATTTTAAGCAAGTTGAAAAAAAGATTAAGGAGAAAGGGGAAATAAAAGTAGCTACCCCTTGGACTTCTCCGACATTAGCTCAAGCAGATTTATATGTGCCTAAATCTAAAAATTACGCAATAAATGTTCCTGATAATAATTATGGTGAAGAAAAACCTATGGATGGTGAAGGCTATGCAGGGATAATGGCTTATAGTTATAAGAGTAAATATCCAAGAACATATTTACAAACTAAACTAACTCAAAAAATGGAGGCTGGTAAAAAATATTGTGTACAGTTTCATGTAAGTTTAGCAGATTTATCAAAATATGCAACAAACCATCTAGGTATAGCAATGTCAAATGAAGCAACTACAGCTAATAATTCTGATATATTACAGTTTGATGGGCATATTGCAAGTAGAAAGTTGGTAGTGTATGAACAACAGTTTTATTGGACTCCAGTTTGTGGGGTATACAAAGCTAAGGGAGGAGAAGAGTTTATAACAATAGGAAATTTTACCCCTGATGAAAATTTAACAACTACTAAGATTAAAAGACCTAGAGGTTTTACAAAGCCACAAACTTATGATGCTTATTACTATATAGATAATGTGTCTGTTATTTTATTAGATGAATCAGATAAATGTGATTGTGATGTTACTCCAGGAATGGAAAATGCAGAAACAGTAACAAGAGATTTTAATAGTGATGAAACTGAAAAATCTAGTACTGTGAAAATTATTAATACTGATGGCAGTGAGGCAGGATCAAAAGTTGAAGGTGGTAATGCCGTTGCAGCTGTAAAAACTGCTTCTGTAGATGATATTGATGGTATGTTGATTGAATTTAATCCTAAATCTTTTTCAATTGTTGGTTCAGAAAAAAAATTGGATAAACTTGTTGCTTATCTGAAGGCTAATCCTGATGTTAAAATAATGGTAACTGGTTATATTGATGCTTCTGAAAGTGAAGAAGATAAGTTGGATGGAAAAAGAGTGGGGTCTGTTTATAAATACGTTGTTTCTAAAGGTATTCCTAAAGAGAGAGTAGGTAGAGAATTGGGTGGTGATATGGCAATAGATGAGAAACAGAAAACTAAAAACATGAGGGTTGAAATAACTATACCTACCGATGATTTTGAAGGTTCTGAAGAAGAAGGTAGTGATGAATAAAAAATGTTAATTAATATTTAAAAAATCCTGCAAATTAAAATTTGCGGGATTTTTTTTTGTAATATTTTCAAATTTTATTAAAAAGTTAATAAAAAAATGGGGGGTGTTAATAAAATAATTAATGCTTTTGGATGAGTACCCCCTAAATAAAATTACTTTTGATAAAAATTAATGTAAACCCTTTTAAAAGTTAAATAAATGTCAAGTTTTAGATTTAAAGCATTAGGAGATGTGCTTGCAAGAGAACCTAAAAAAGTAGATTATCCATCAAATAGAGTGTCTGAGTTTTACGCAACAAATGTTTTTTCTCAGGAAGTGATGAGAGAGTATTTGCCTAGTGAAGCTTATAAAAGTGTAATGGCATCAATTAATAAAGGGACTAGATTAGATCGATCAATAGCCAATCAAGTTGCTTCATCAATGAAGGATTGGGCTTTAGCTAAAGGAGCGACACATTATACTCATTGGTTTCAGCCATTAACAGGTGCTACAGCAGAAAAACATGATTCATTTTTCACGCCAATTAGTGGAGGCAGAGCGATAGAAAGGTTTGCAGGAGAGAATTTGATACAGCAAGAGCCAGATGCCTCTAGTTTTCCAAATGGAGGGATAAGAAATACTTTTGAAGCAAGAGGTTATACTGCATGGGACCCAACATCTCCAGCTTTTGTAATAGGTAAAGCTTTGTGTATTCCAACAGTTTTTATAGCTTATACAGGTGAGGCATTAGATTATAAGATGCCACTTTTAAAAGCATTGCATGCTGTTGATAAAGCGGCAACAGATGTTTGTCAGTATTTTGATAAGGAAATTGATAAGGTTACAGCTAATTTAGGTTGGGAGCAAGAATATTTTTTAATAGATAAAGCTTTATATAATGCCCGTCCTGATATTATGATGACTGGTAGAGCTTTGGTGGGTCATAGTCCTGCAAAAGGACAGCAATTAGATGATCATTATTTTGGTTCTATACCAGATAGGGCAGTCGCTTTTATGAAGGATTATGAAATTGAGGCTCTGAAATTAGGAATTCCTGTGACAACTAGACATAATGAAGTGGCTCCAAATCAATTTGAATGCGCACCTATGTTTGAGGAAACAAATTTAGCAAATGACCATAATTTATTATTGATGGATTTGTTAGAGAAAATTGCAAGAAAACATGATTTTAGAGTTTTATTGCACGAAAAGCCTTATTCAAGTTTAAACGGTTCAGGTAAACATAATAACTGGTCTTTAGGAACAAGTACAGGGGTAAATTTATTGGCTCCAGGTAAAAACCCTAAAACTAATTTAAGATTTTTAACCTTTTTTGTTAATACCATTAAAGCAATATATGATAATGCAGATATTTTAAGATCAAGTATTGCTTCAGCAGGAAATGATCATAGATTAGGGGCGAATGAAGCTCCTCCGGCTATTATTTCTGTTTTTATTGGTTCGCAATTAACACAAATGTTAGATGCAATTGAAAAAAATGTTGGTGCTGGTAAAATGACTCCAGAAGATAAAACAGAATTAAAATTAAGTATTGGAAAAATTCCTCAAATATTATTAGATAACACTGATAGAAATAGAACCTCTCCTTTTGCTTTTACTGGAAATAAATTTGAGTTTAGAGCAGTAGGTTCTTCTGCTAACTGTGCAAGTGCTATGATTGCTTTAAATGCAATTGTTGCAAAACAATTAATTGACTTTAAAAAAGCAGTAGATGCTAGAATAGGTAAAGGGGTAAAGAAAGATGAGGCTATTTTACAAGAGCTTCAAAAATTAATTAAAGAATCTAAAAAAATTCGTTTTGAAGGGAATGGATATGGTGATGAATGGGTAGTAGAAGCTGAGAAAAGAGGCTTGTCTAATTTTAAAGATACTCCAAGAGCCTTAAAAGTAATGGAAGCAAAATCAACAAAAAAACTTTTTGAGGATTTAGGAATATTTTCAGAAATTGAGTTGGATGCACGTTACGAAATTGAATTAGAAAATTATATCTTAAAATTACAGATAGAATCAAGGACATTAGGTGATTTAGCTCAAAATCATATTATTCCAACGGCTATAAAATACCAAAATACATTAATTAAAAATGTAAAAGGTATGAACGAGATTTTTGGTAAAAAACCTAAAGATAAACCTTCTGCTCAACAAGAACTATTGTTAGAAATTTCTAATCATATTAATGGTATTAAAAAAGAATGTGATAATATGTTGGAGGAGCGTAAAAAAGCAAACAAATTTGAAGATTCAGAAAGTAAAGCTTTAGCATATTGCGATAAGGTTAAGCCTTATTTTGAGAAGGTAAAGTATCATTCAGATAAATTAGAATTATTGATTGATGATGAAATTTGGCCACTACCAAAACTAAGAGAGATCTTATTTACAAGATAGTTGTCTATGAGAAATAGTATTTAGTCCCTCTTAAATTGTATTTAGGAGGGATTTTTGTTGTAATTTTTTGTTAAACTATTTTTTGATTAATAGAAAAGATTATTTACTTTAGCGGCAATTCAAAGAAAACTAATTTAGTTATATATGAAAATTATAAGAGTAATAGGTGTTTTTGCATTAGTAACAGTTCTAAGTTTAACTGTTAATGCTCAAAAAAATTATAAGACTGATGCAGATGTTGCGTTTAGTGGTCTTAAGTATTATCAAGCGATTGAAATGTATAAAAAAGCATATACCAAGGAAACTAAAGCTGAGGTTAAAGCTGAAATTTTATTTCAAATAGCAGAATGTTATCGTTTAAAAGAAGATGGTAAACAAGCTGCAGTATGGTATAATAAAGCAATTAAGGCGAAATATGAAGATCCAATTGCGATTTATTATGTTGGTAACATATATAAGTCTGAAGGGAAATATGAAGAAGCAATTGTTGAGTTTAACAAGTATAAAGCTGCTAAACCTAGTGATAAGAATGCAGATATGGCTATTAAATCTTGTCAATCTGCTAAAGAATGGAAAGATAATCCAACAAGAACAGTTGTGAATCCAATGCCGTTATTAAATTCTGAGGATTATGATTTTTCACCAACTTTCGCTGATAGAAAATATGAAGAATTATATTTCACATCTACTAGACAGGGATCTGCTGGCGCAAACATATCAGATGTAACAGGTATGAACTTTGATGATATATATCAAACAAAAAGAGATAACAAAGGTAAATGGAGTGAGCCAACAGTTTTAAATGAAACAATTAACTCGCCAGTATCTGAAGGTTCTTCTGCTTTGAATGAAAAGAAAAATATGATTTTTTTCACAAGATGTGGTGTGCAAGAAAAAGGAGTAATGGGATGTAGTATCTTATGGGCTAAAAAGGCTGGTCAAAAATGGGGCGAGCCTGAAGTAATTCCAATTACAGAAGATACTTTTACAGTTGGTCATCCTGCAATCTCTATGGATGATAATACTTTAGTGTTTGCTTCAGATATGCCAGGTGGACAAGGAGGAAAAGATTTATGGTACATTACTTACGATAAAAAAGCAAAAAAATGGTCAGAAGCTACTAACTTAGGTTCTGAAATTAATACTCCTGGAGACGAAATGTTTCCTTACATTAGAGATAATGGAGAATTGTATTTTGCTTCTACAGGTCATCCTGGTATGGGAGGTTTAGATATGTTTAAATCTGCTAGTACTGGCGTTAACCAATGGAGTGGAGTCGAAAATTTAAAAGTTCCATTAAATTCTGAAGCAAATGATTTTGGAATTGTATTTGAAGGAGATAAAGAAAGAGGATTTTTCACAAGTAGTAGAGATGGTGGAAAAGGTGGAGATGATATTTGGGAATTCTATTTACCTCCAATGTTATTTGAATTAACTGGTATTGTAAAAGATATTGAAACGGAAAAACCATTAGCAAACGCTAAAATTAAATTAATTGGTACTGATGGTAGTTCTGCAGAAGCTACAACTGATGAGAATGGTAATTTTACTTTCATCGAAAATGGACCAGATAGATACATTAAGGCAAATACTTCATATTCTTTAGTTGTAGAGAAGAAGAAATACTTAATTGCAAAAGGAAAAGAATCGACTGTTGGTCAAGAGACTTCTAAAAAATATTTTCACGAATATGCATTACAGCCACTAGAAAACAAGGTAATTCAGTTACCATTAATTGAATACGAATACAACAAGGCTGATTTAAGACCAAACTCTAAAGATTCATTAAATTTCTTATACAATATATTAGTTGAGAACCCAACACTTATTATTCAGTTACGTTCTCATACAGATTTTAGAGGTTCTGCTGCATATAATCAAAAATTATCTCAACGTAGAGCTCAATCTTGTGTGGATTACTTAGTAAAAGAAAAAGGAATTGATGCAGCAAGAATTGTAGCAAAAGGTATGGGAGAAGCTGAGCCAATTAAGGGTGCTGACGGAATTCTTTTAGATGAAAAATACATTAATAGTTTAAAATCTAAAGATGAACAAGAAGTTGCTCATCAACGTAACAGACGTACTGACTTTAAAGTAATTGGTGATAATTTTGTTCCTAAAGGGCAACCAGCTCCAACGGAAGAGACTCCAGAAAATTAGATTAAATACATATTAAAAAGCATCCCGATAAAATCGGGATGCTTTTTTTATATCCTTATTTTTGTAGATAATAATTGTTATAAATAAATTTTAATGACCAACTCTGAAAGATACATGCAAAGAGGCGTTTCTGCTTCAAAAGAAGATGTGCATAATGCTATTAAAAACATCGATAAAGGTTTGTTTCCTAAAGCATTTTGTAAAATTATTCCTGATTTTTTAACTAACGATGACGATTATTGTATAGTAATGCATGCTGACGGAGCAGGAACAAAATCATCTTTAGCATTTGCCTACTGGAAAGAAACAGGAGATATTTCTGTATGGAAAGGAATAGCTCAAGATGCGTTGATAATGAATATTGATGACTTGTTGTGTGTAGGGGCTGTAGATAAAATATTATTATCATCAACCATAGGAAGAAATAAAAATTTAATAACTGGAGAAGTTTTGGCTGCCATTATAAACGGAACAGAGGAACTATTAGAAGATTTAAGAGCACAAGGAATTGGAATATATTCTACTGGTGGGGAAACTGCAGATGTTGGAGATTTAGTAAGAACAATAATTGTAGATTCTACTGTAACTTGTAGAATGAAAAGAGAAGATGTAATAGATAATGCGAATATAAATGTAGGAGATGTGATTATTGGATTGTCTTCTTTTGGGCAAGCAACTTACGAGAAAGAGTACAATGGAGGAATGGGAAGCAATGGATTAACTTCTGCAAGACACGATGTATTTAATAAAAGTGTGGCAGAAAAATATCCTCAAACTTATGATAATGCTGTGCCTAATGAATTGGTTTATTCTGGGACTTATAGTTTAACTGATAAAGTAGAAGGGGTTGAATTGGATGCTGGAAAAATGGTTTTATCACCAACAAGAACTTATGCTCCTATTATTAAACAAATATTAGATAAACATAGAAGTGAAATTCATGGAATGGTTCATTGTAGTGGTGGAGCACAAACCAAAATATTACACTTTGTAGATGATTTGCAAATAGTAAAAGATAATTTGTTTGATGTACCACCTCTTTTTAAAATGATTCAAGAACAATCTAAAACAGATTGGAAAGAAATGTATAAGGTATTTAATATGGGGCACAGAATGGAGTTATATGTACCACAAAATATAGCAGAAAATATCATTGCTATTTCTAAATCATTTAATGTAGATGCTCAAATTGTTGGTAGAGTAGAAGCACAAGGAAAAAAACAATTAACAATTAAAAGTAAATACGGAGAGTTCGTTTATAACTAAAATATAGAATGAGTAGTTTATTAAAAAAATTAGAAGGAATAAATATTCGATACGATCAGGTAAGTGAGCAGATTGTAGATCCTGAAATTATTTCGGACATGGATAGGTATGTGAAATTGAACCGTGAATACAAAGAGTTAGGAGAAATTGTTGAAGTATATAAGCGTTATAAAGATGTGATAGATAATATTGCAGCATCTAAAGAAATAATTGCTAATGAAACAGATAAAGAGTTTGTTGATATGGCTAAAATGGAATTGGATGAATTACTTCCTGTAAAAGAAAAAATGGATGAGGAAGTTAAAATCTTATTAATTCCAAAAGAAGAAGAAGATTCTAAAAACGTTATTATTGAAATTAGAGCTGGTACTGGTGGTGATGAGGCAAGTATATTTGTTGGAGATTTATTTAAAATGTATTCTCGTTATTTTGAAAAAAGAGGCTGGAAAACAGAGATAATGACCTTAAATGAAGGTACTGCTGGAGGGTTTAAAGAAGTAGGATTTAGTGTAGAAGGAGAAAATGTTTATGGAGTTTTAAAATTTGAATCTGGAGTGCATCGTGTACAACGGGTACCTCAAACAGAATCTCAAGGAAGAGTTCATACTTCTGCTGTTACTGTTGCCGTTTTACCAGAAGCAGAGGAAGTTGATATTGTTATTCATAAAGATGATATTAGAAAGGATGTGTTTAGATCATCTGGAGCGGGTGGGCAGCATGTAAACAAAACAGAATCTGCTGTAAGGTTAACACATTTACCTACCAATACAGTTGTAGAATGTCAGGATGGGCGTTCTCAAATAAAGAATTACGATAAAGCAATGAAAGTATTGCGTTCAAGATTATATGAAGCGGAATTGTTTAAAAAAGAACAAGCCAGATCTGCTGAACGTAAATCTCAAATCTCTACAGGAGATAGATCTGCAAAAATTAGAACTTATAATTATCCTCAAGGAAGAGTTACTGACCATAGAATTGGTTTAACACTATATAACTTAGATGGAATAATGGGTGGAGATATTAATGAAATTATAGAGTCTCTAAAAATTGCAGAAAATGCAGAAAAACTAAAAGAAGGGATTGAGTAATGACAAAGCAAGAATTAATAACTCAAATAAAACAAAAGCAATCTTTTTTATGTGTTGGTTTAGATACTGACATTACAAAAATCCCAAAACATCTATTAAAAGAAGAAGACCCAATCTTTGAGTTTAACAAACAAATAATTGATGCAACAAAAGATTTGTGCGTTGCTTATAAGCCAAATACTGCATTTTATGAAAGTTTAGGAGCGAAAGGATGGGAATCGTTACAAAAAACCATCGACTACATTCCTAAAGATATTTTTACCATTGCAGATGCAAAACGTGGTGATATTGGAAATACTTCTAAAATGTATGCAAGTGCATTTTTTGATAATATGAATTTTGATTCGGTTACCGTTGCTCCATATATGGGAGAAGATTCTGTGAAACCTTTTTTAGATTCCGATAGCTATCGGAATGAGAATAAATGGGTGATTCTATTAGCATTAACATCAAATAAAGGAGCAGATGATTTTCAATTTTTCACTGATGGTAAAGACAAATTATTTGAAAAAGTATTGACGAAATCCAAAGAATGGGGAAATGATAAAAACTTAATGTATGTAGTTGGAGCAACTCGTCCAGAAATGTTTGCAGAAATAAGAAAAATAGTGCCAAATAGTTTTTTATTGGTTCCAGGAGTTGGAGCCCAAGGAGGAGAATTAAGCGAAGTTTGTAAATACGGAATGAATAAAGATTGCGGACTGTTAGTGAATTCTTCAAGAGGAATTATTTATGCTAGTGCTGATGAAAATTTTGCAGAATCTGCTCGAAATTCAGCATTGATAATTCAAAAAGAAATGAGTATCTTGTTACAACAAAAAAGTATATAATTTAACCTTAAAATAATAGAACCATGCCAATAGAAATGATTTTAAAAGTAGTATTAGGTTTATTTGCCATAATGTTTGTTATGGGAATGTTTTTTATTGTAAAGCAAAAAACAGCTGTAATTATTGAGCGTTTAGGAAAATTTCAACGAGTTGCCCGTTCGGGTTTTAACCTTAAAATTCCTATTATAGATAAAAAAGCAGGTACCGTTAATTTAAGAGTAATGGAGTTACCTGTTGAAGTAGAAACGAAAACAAAAGATGATGTATTTGTTCGTTTAATTATTTCTGTACAATATTATGTGGTAGAAACACATGAAGGAATATCAACTTCATTTTATAAGTTTGATAACCCTGCTCGTCAAATTCAATCTTATGTATTTGATTCTATTCGTTCTGAAGTGCCTAACATGTTGTTAGATGATGTTTTTAGTGAAAAAGATAAAATTGCTAAAGCTGTACAGATGGAATTAGCAGAAACAATGGAAGAATATGGTTTTGCGATTATTAAGGCGTTAATTACTGATATTGATCCTGATGCAAAAGTAAAACATGCCATGAATGAAATTAATGCAGCAAAAAGAATGAAAGAAGCTGCAAAAGAGTATGCTGAAGCAGAAAAAATTAAAGTAGTTGCTGCTGCAGAAGCAGAGGCACAGAGTAAAAAATTACAAGGTATTGGTATTGCAGATCAACGTATTGCTATTGCCAATGGTATGAAACAATCTGTTGAGCAAGTAAAAGGTGCAATGGAAGATACTGTTACTGGGCAACAAGTAATGAATATGTTATTTATGACACAGCATTACGATACCATTAGTAGATTGGCTGACCAAGGTGTAAATACTATTTTTGTTCCTTACTCGCCAGGTACAGTTGGTGACTTACAAACTCAAATACAATCGAGTTTAATAGCTGCTGATACAATTACAAAAACTACACAAGGAAAGGATTATACAAAAGGGAAAAAGAACATTAAAACTCCTCCTCCTGCACCAGAAGATTTTGAATAAACAGTGAAAGAAGAATTTTTACATTACCTGTGGAAGTACAAACTTTACAATACTTCTAACCTCAAAACAGTTAATGGAGAAACCATAGAAATTTTAAACTCAGGACTCCATAATTTAGATGCGGGTCCTGATTTTTTTAATGGTAAAGTCAAAATAGGCGAAACTACTTGGGCTGGAAACATTGAAATCCATGTAAAATCTTTCGATTGGTTAAAACACAATCATCAAACAGATAAAGCTTACGATAATGTTGTATTACATGTAGTTTATCAATACGACAACCCAGTTTTAGATAAAAATAAGCAGCCAATTCCAACTTTGGAATTAAAAGATATTATAGATCAATCACTCTATGAAAAATATGAGGATTTAATCGCTTCAAAAGATTGGATTCCTTGTGGTAACCAAATTAAGTTGGTAGATGCATTTATAATTAATACATGGTTAAATCGTTTAGTGGTTGAGCGATTAGAACGTAAGTCTGAAGAAATTAAGGAAACACTGTCTCAAAATAAAAATGATTGGGAACAAAGCTTTTACCAATATTTATTTAAGTATTTCGGATTAAAAGTAAATGCTTTTCCGTTTGAGCAATTGGCAAAAAATACACCTTTAAAAATTACAGAAAAGCACAATCAGTTAAATTCAATAGAAGCTTTATTTTACGGGCAAGCAGGGTTTTTAGAGGCTGACTTAAAAGAGGAATATTATCAAAACTTGCTAAAAGAGTATCAATTTTTAAAAGCTAAATTTGGTTTGCAAGCTATTGACAAAAGTTTATGGAAATTATTACGATTACGACCAGCTAATTTTCCAACCATAAGAATAAGTCAGTTAGCTAGTTTATTGAATCAGCACCCAAGATTATTTTCTAAAATAATTGAAGCTAAAACTGTAACCGAAATACAACAATATTTTAAAGTAAATGCCAGTAAATATTGGGATAACCATTATCAGTTTGGAGAGGAAACAATCCCAGCAGCAACTAAAAACTTAGGAATAAATACCATTAACAATATCATAATTAATGTAGTTGTACCGTTTACCTTTGTTTACGGAAAATTTAAGCAAGATGAAGAATTGGTTGAAAAAGCATTAAGTTTATTAGAGAAAACGAAACCAGAAACCAATATTATCGTTAAAAACTGGAAAGAATTAGGTGTTAAATCAGCCAATGCGATGCAAACACAATCCTTAATCGAACTAAAGAATAATTACTGTTCTACAAAAAAATGTTTAAATTGCAGTATTGGTAACTATATTTTACAACAATGATTAAAAGAATATTGTCATATTTTGAAATAAAAGCTTACGGAGTTTGTACTTGGTGGGGAGATAAACTTCAATTAAAATCGAGCAGAATTCGTATGTCTTTTATTTACTTATCCTTTTTAACCTTTGGTTCGCCAATTTTTATTTACTTAATTATGGCTTTTATATTAGAGCATAAAGAGTATTTTAAATTTCAGAAACGAAAATCTGTTTGGGACATATAACTCATGTTTAATTTTAGGTATTTCAGAAAAATATACATAGCTTTATTACTGCTAGTAGCCATTGTAATGGTGGGTGTTTCTGGTTTTATATTGATAGAAGATTATTCGTTAAGTGAAGCCTTTTATATGACCATTATTACTGTGTCTACAGTTGGTTTTAATGAAGTTAGGCCTTTATCTCCTGAGGGAAGAGTTTTTACCGCATTTTTAATTATCTTTAGCTTTAGTACCTTTGTTTATGCAATTACATCTATCTCTAATTATATTTTAGATGGAGAATATAAAGCTTATTTTAAAGATTTAAGAGTTAACAAAAAAGTGAACAAAATAGCCAACCATACAATTATTTGCGGATACGGTAGAAACGGTAAACAAGCAGCACTTGAGCTTAAAGCTCATCACCGAAAGTATATTATTATAGAGCAAAATAAAGATTTAATTGAAGAATTAAGAGAGCAGCATGATATTCCTTTTGTGGAAGGAGATGCCACTTATGAAAAATATTTAGAAAAGGCTGGTATTAAAACAGCAAAATCATTAATTACTACCTTACCAAAAGATGCTGATAATCTTTTTGTGGTGTTGACTGCTCGTGAAATGAATCCTAATTTATTGATTATTAGTAGAGCATCTAACGATAATTCTGATAAAAAATTAAGGAGAGCTGGAGCAGACAATGTAATAATGCCTGATAAAATTGGTGGAGCACACATGGCTTCGTTGGTGATTAAACCAGATGTTATTGAGTTTGTGGACCACATTATGGGGCAGGGTGAAGATTCAATTAATTTAGAAGAAATTTCTTTTGAAAATTTACCAGAAGAGCTAAAAAATAAATCAATTAAAGAGTTAGGAATTAGAGATAAATCAGGAGCAAATATTGTAGGTTTCAGAACACCAGCAGGAGAATACATTATAAATCCTTCACCCGAAACTATTATTATGCCTCAAGCAAAAATATTTGTTTTAGGAACCTTAGAACAAATTAATGCTTTTAGGGATTTTGCTACTCAGCAAAACGTTTTAAAATCGTAAAATTTAATGAGAATTTTAATTACAGGAAGCAATGGTTTATTAGGTCAGAAGCTAATAAAATTGTTAGGAAATAAACCAGAAATTGAATTATTAGCAACCTCAAAAGGAGCCAATAGAGTTTCAAGCAAAACAGGTTACCAATACCAATCGGTAGACATTACCAATCAACAAGAAATTAATATTGTCTTTGATGCTTTTATACCCAATGCAGTAATAAATACCGCAGCAATGACAAATGTTGATGCTTGCGAAGATGATAAAGAGCTTTGTTGGGATTTGAATGTAAATGCTGTAAAATACATGATAGCTGCTGCTGAAAAGCACAATACACATTTAATACACCTTTCTACCGATTTTGTTTTTAATGGAGAAGCAGGGCCTTATAAAGAAGAAGATCAACCTAATCCACTAAGCTATTACGGAAAATCGAAATACGAAGCAGAAAAGTTATTGCAAGCAAGTACTATTAAATGGGCAATAGCTCGTACAATAATTGTTTATGGTGTTGCCGAAAACATGAGCCGCAGTAACATTGTGTTGTGGGCAAAAGAAGCTTTAGAAAAAGGAAATCCGTTAACGATAGTTGATGACCAATTTCGTTCGCCAACTTTGGCTGAAGATTTAGCAATGGGTTGTTGGTTAATTGCCGAAAAACAAGCCGAAGGCATTTATCATTTATCAGGTAAAGATGTGATGAGTATTATAGACTTGGTTTATGCTGTTGCCGATTTTTACGGTTACGATAAATCGATAGTTTCTGCTATCTCATCTTCAAGCTTAAACCAAGCAGCTAAACGCCCACCAAAAACGGGTTTTATTTTAGATAAAGCAATTAAGGAGTTGGAATACTCCCCTTGTAGTTTTGAAGAAGGGTTGGCGATTATTACTGAGCAGATGAAAGTTAATTGTAAGGATTAAATTTCTTCGTGATGTCACTCACATTAAAACACAATATACTTAGTATCTTCTTATTCTTTTGTTGAAATTATCTTCTCTAATTTTTCACCGTTTAAATAAGATTCTAATGGATCGTAACTCCCTCCACATTTATAATATGAGATACCTTTATTAATATTTTGTCCGGTCTCTATGTTTTTATTAAATGTTTCAGTTAATACATCACAATCCTTAAAGTATTTTTCTATTTGTTCATTGTATTTTTCTTTATTCTTTTTAATCTTAACTTTGGTATAGCTTTGAAAAAATGAAATTTTACCTTCAACAAGATTAAAGTCTTTATCCCAAACATAAAGATATACAGCCGATTGCCAATATCCAGTTATTATGTGCTTAGAATTATAAGCATACACCTCTTGTAAACGCTTCATACTTTTGGAGATGTTTAGATTTAAAAACAATCTGTTATAAACAAGCATAAGCTTAATTTTTTTCTGTCTTACTGATTTATGTTTTCCTTCAGAATCATTAAAAGAAATAAATTCAGTAGATAAAGAAATATCATCATAACAATCAACTCTTGTCCCATCCAACATTATAATAAAATTATTAGATTCTTTCGCAAAAGAATTATTGAAAAATGTGAATATAAAAATTGTAGTAAAAAGAAGTTTGGTAGCTAGATTAGTTGAATTCATAATGTTAGTTTAATAAATTTTTGTTGTAAATATAATAAATTAAGTTTTTTATTAGTAGTTTAAAGTTACTCCAAAACCAATACCCATGTCACTATCGTAATGAGTAGAAATTCCTAAATTTCTTGTAACAATATATTTAAAACCAGTCATATACTCTAAATCGGTATTTACCATAAATGCCCAACGCAATCTAGGAGATACCGGAATATCCTCTCTCATTAATTGAAACCGTACTTTACCATCTGTAAAAACTTCACCTTGTAGTTTTACCAATAGTGGCAATGTGTATTCTGCTCCTAAACTAATTACTCCTCTATGATTTTTGGTGTTTGTTTGTCCAAAAATATTTTCTTCAACTTCACCATTTGTTTTTCTATATCTCCAATCAAAACCAACAAAAGGCATAAACCATTGATTTTTTCCAATATATCTTCCAATATGTGTTTCAGTTTCATAACCATGCTCATCGTGATAACCTAATCGCCATTCTGTACCAATACTCCAACGAGCATTTTGTAACATTAACATTCCATCATTACCATTGCTAGCAAAATCATTTTCAGCCATTAAATGAAACTGATTACTTTCTCTTTGTAATTTATTATAAGCCCACTTTTTGTTTGGTAAATAAGGGTTTGGGGCTTGGTTTTCATAAGAAAATACACGGTTCATTCCTGCCATCATGTGATACAAAATATGACAATGGAAAAACCAATCGCCTTCTGCATTTGCGTTAAACTCAATCACATCAGTTTCCATTGGCATAATATCTAAAACGTTCATTAGTGGAGCAAATTCACCTTGTCCATTTAATATTCTAAAATCGTGTCCGTGTAAGTGCATAGGGTGTCGCATCATAGAATTATTATAGATTGTTATTCTAACGTTTTCACCTTTCTTTATTAAAATTTTATCAGTTTCCGAAAGTATTTTGTTGTCCATACTCCATACATAACGATTCATATTTCCGGTTAATTCAAAACGTAATTCTCTTACTGGAGCATCTTTTGGAAGAGTAGTTGGTAAAGGAGATTTTAACATACCATAATTTAGTGTAATAATTTCTTGTGTGGAATTCATGGAATGATTAGAATGATCCATTTCATTGTTACCAGAAATTTCTGGGTACATCACAGTATTCATATCCATTTTCTGAAATGACATATCCATTCCCATATCATCCATTGAGCCGTCCATATTCATCATTTCATTCATCATTTTCATACCTTCAAAATACTTGAGTTTAGGCATTCTACTTTTAAGTTGAATAGGCCCATCACCTAAATATATAGAAGCCGAACCTGTTCTATCTTCTGGTGTTGCTAGAAATTCGTAAGCAGTATTTTCATTAGGGATTGTAACAATTACATCATAGGTTTCAGAAACACCAATGATTAATCTGTCAACTTCTACCGGTTCAACATCATTTCCGTCATTGGCTACAACAGTCATTTTTTCTCCAGCATAATTCAACCAAAAATAAGAGGAAGCCCCACCATTAGCAACTCTGAGTCGCACCTTTTCTCCTGCTTTAAATTGAGAAAACTGACTTTCGTTTTGACCATTAATTAAAAATTTATCATAATACACATCGCTTACATCCATTGCTAACATTCGTTTCCACTCATTTCCTAATTTAGTTGTAAAATGACCTGCTTTTATTGCTTCTGTATAACTTTGGGTGGTTCCTTTTTTTATGGCAGACCAATCATTAGCGTTATGCAACATTCTATGCACATTTTCTGGTTTTATATCTGTCCATTCGCTTAAAATGATTGGTACTGTTGGAAGGTCATCAATACCTTGTCTAAAGGTTGAATCTGATTGTTTTTTCTTTAAAATTAAAGAACCATACATTCCTATTTGCTCTTGCAAACCACTGTGGCTGTGATACCAATGCGTACCACTTTGAATTATTGGAAAACGATAAGTAAAAGTTTCGCCAGGTTCAATGGGCATTTGTGTTAAATAAGGAACTCCATCTTCTTTGTTTGGCAAATAGACTCCATGCCAATGTAATGAAGTGCTTTCTTTTAATTTATTATGCACAACAATTTCTGCCGTATCTCCTTCTGTAAATATTAGTGTTGGCATTGGAAACTGATTGTTTACAGCAATTGCTCTTTTTTCTTTGCCAGAAAAATTTACAATAGTGTCGGTAATAGTTAAATCGTATTTAACTACTTTTTGAGCTATTGTTATTTGCGTTAATAATAGCAGCATTAGTGTTAAAAGCAATATTCCTTTATAAATATTTTTATGTTTAGACATTTTAAATTTTTTACCTTAATTTATTTAATGGTATCTATTATACTCCCACAACTCAGCATTTGTGAACCATAATAAGGATTTTTAACAGTACTTTCTTTACTCAACCAATTTGCACCTTTACCATTGTTAAACATTGGACAGTTTTGGTAATAGGTTGGAGTTTCTTGTTTTGATACTTTTATTAATTCATACATATTTTTTGAAAGTGTAATAAAATGTTCTCTTTGATGACCTGCATCTTTGGTTTCTTCAATATGTTCAGTATCAAAAGCTAAATCTTTCATTACCTTCATCCAAACGATATGTTCTTCGTTGGTGAGTTTTTCCATTTTTACAGCATTAATTGCAGTAACTAATTTGTTGGCTTTTAATGATGTCAATTTTCCATCAGATTTTACTAAGGCATCTTTTAATGCAAAATAGTTGTCAAAAATAGGTTGTAGTTGATTTAACTCTTGCTTTGTTTCAGTTGCTGTTTCATTATTGTGTATAACATGCTCTTCTTTTATTTCAGTTGGTATACTTTCAGCTTTATTTTCTCTTTCATATTGGCAACAACCAGGAAGATTAGCATACACATCATCTGGGGCAAGAAATTGTTCACTATCATAACCAGCTAATGCAATGCGTTTTAATATTTCATTTTGATTTGTTTTAGTACTATCATAAGAAATGGTTGCCATTTTGGTATCCTTATCCCAGTTTACAGTAGCGATTTTTTTAATATTACCAGCTGTTTCTATGGTTGATTTACACATACCACAATTCCCATAAATTTTTACAGTTTCGGTTTTAGCATTTTTTACTTGAGCCTCACAACTTGTCAGCATAGTAAATGCAATGCAAAGCATTATTGTTAATTTATTTAAGAGTTTCATTTTTATTGAATTTTAATTTATTGTTAAATTGTTTTGAATAGGCGAATAGCCGATACACTTTTTTAGTGTCGGCAAAATTGTTATCAAAACTAAATCAAATTCGAAAAACTTGCTGAAAGATGTAAATAGGGGTTTTTAACTTATTAGGGGGATGGTAAAAGTAATCACCATTTGTTTCTAGATGAGAATAGCTATAGTTAACATCAAGTATTTTAGTGAGCATTAATTGAATCGCAAAGGATTTTATAGGATTGATTGATGTTTGTTGCGCTTGAATTTGTTTGTCATCAACCTGAAAATAAAAATTGCTGTCTTTACAACAATTATTTTTCATTTTTTTTATCCCACAGGCACATTTATCTTCAGTTGTTGAACCGAGAAGAGATATAGAGGAAATTTCACCACCGCAATAATGTATAGTTACATTGATACCAAAAGAAGGAATCATGTAAAATAAAAGTAATATTATGGCTGAAATTTTTTTCATCTAAAGCTGAAAGAAAATGTAAAGAGAATATTTTTTTGTTTTTCTCTTTCAGTTAAATTACGTTTTTTTTTGCGGATAACAAACTAAATATAACTAATTAAGTTTTTTTAATTGTTGAGATAGAAAGAGCTTTTCTCTTTACAAGTATATCTCTTTTATATATTATATCTTTGCTTTTGTAGATTTTTAAGCCAAAATGCCAATTACTGAATATACATTACAAACCGTTTCTTTTAAAATTGCTGATAAAGAACAATTTCAGCAACAGGTATTGCATTGTTTTAGTACGGTAAAAAACTTGGTGTTTATCAATAAAAATAATTCTGAAACCAATTTAATTGCGGTTGCTAAAACCGATAATTTGGTTAACAATAAATGGCAATTTGGCTTTATTAGTTATGATTATAAAAACCACATAGAACCACAATTAAGTTCTAATAATCTTGATAATATTCAGTTTGCTGAAAAGCATTTTTTTAGTCCCGAATTGATTTTTGAAATAGCAGACAATGAACTAACAATTCATTATGAAACTACATTTTATACCGAAAAAAAAGTAGCTGATTTGTTTACTGAAATAGGTAACATAGAATTAAAACCAATTTTAAATCAAAACATAAAAATTACGCCACGTTTAAGCAAACAAGAATATTTAGAAAAAGTAAAAGGGTTACAACAACACATTCAGTTGGGCGATATTTATGAAGTTAATTTTTGTCAAGAATTTTATGCTGAACAAGTGGAGGTTAATCCATTGAATTTATATTTAAAATTGAATAAAAAATCACCTACACCATTTTCGTGTTTTGTAAAACACAACGATAATTATTTGTTGTGTGCTTCTCCTGAAAGGTTTATTAAAAAAACAGGAGATAATATTATTTCACAACCCATTAAAGGAACAGCACGAAGAGGAGGCTCTGAAGCAGAGGATGAACTGTTAAAAGAGCAGTTGAGAAACGACCCAAAAGAGCGTTCTGAAAATGTAATGATAGTAGATTTAGTACGTAACGATTTATCTAAAATTGCTCAAAAAGGGTCCGTAAATGTGGATGAGTTGTGCGGTGTTTACACTTTTCCACAAGTGCATCAATTGATTTCTACCGTTTCTGCAATAATTGAAAAAGGAGTTGAATTTCAAGGTATTATTCAAGCAACTTTCCCAATGGGTTCTATGACGGGAGCACCAAAAGTAAGGGCAATGGAATTGATTGAGGAATTTGAAACTACCAAACGTGGTTTGTACTCTGGAACTGTTGGATCTATTGATGGTAATGGCGATTTCGATTTTAATGTGGTAATTAGAAGCATTACTTACAATCAAAAAAATAAGTACCTTTCGTATATGGTTGGAGGAGCAATTACAGCTCTTTCTAATCCCGAAATGGAGTACGAAGAGTGTTTGTTAAAAGCCAAAGCAATGATAGAAGTATTGAGCCAATAAATGCTACAGAAATTTAAAACATATTATCAAAAACAGGATTTGTTTACACCAATAGATAAAATTTTATTGGCAGTAAGTGGCGGTAAAGATTCTATGACAATGCTACAATTATTTATTGACAGTAAACTTAATTTTAGAGTAGCACATTGTAATTTCAATTTAAGAGGAACTGAATCTGATGCAGATGAACAATTGGTGAAATCTATTTGTAAAAAGCATAATATTCCGTTTCACCAAAATTCTTTTGACACAAAAAAGCATGCTAAACAAAATGGAGTTTCTATACAAATGGCAGCTCGTGACTTACGTTACAATTGGTTTGAGGAGTTAAGTAGTGAGAATCATTATAATTATATCGCTACTGCACATCATAAAAACGATGTAGCAGAAACCATGTTAATTAATTTATCCAAAGGAACTGGGTTAGCAGGTTTGCATGGTATTAGTAAAATATCAGGTAAAATTATTCGACCATTGTTGGGTTTTACCCGAGAAGAAATCGAAGAGTATGTTCAAGAAAACAAGGTGGAATACAGAGAAGATAAATCGAATTCAGATAATAAATACACTCGTAATTCTGTACGTTTAGATATAATTCCTTTACTAGAAAAAATCAATCCAAATTTAATTGAGAGTTTGAATCAAACTGCTAATTATTTAGCAGATGTAGAATTGATTTTAGCAGAAAAAATAAATGAGGAATGGAATAAATGCTCAACAATCAATGGAGAAAGAGTTTTAATGGATATTACTCAACTAAAAGGATTAACAGCATTATCAACCTACCTATATTATTTTATTAAGGCTTATGGTTTTAATGCTGCTGATGTAGCTGATATTATTCAGTCTTTTGAAGAACAATCAGGTAAAATATTTTTAAGTAAAACACATCAACTAATAAAAGATAGAACACAGTTGATATTGACTCCAATTTTTGATGTAATAGATAAAGACTTGATAATTAACTCTTTTGAAGACTTAACAAATTGTGGGTTATCTAATGAAGTTTCTGATTATGACGAACATTTTAAAATTAATAAATCTGCCCAATTTGCGAATTTAGATGCTGATAAAATTAAGTTTCCGTTAGTATTAAGAAATTGGAAAGAAGGAGATGTTTTTCAACCATTAGGTATGAAAGGAAAGAAAAAACTCAGTGATTTTTTTATAGATAATAAAGTTGATGTTTTTACCAAGCAACAAACTAAAATTTTAACTCAAAACAATCAAATTATTTGGGTGGTTGGCTACAGAATAGATGATACTTTTAAAGTAACCCAAAACACTAAAAATATTCTACTTATTGAATGTTAGTAATAGACCAAATAGGACATCAATTTGAGTTAAAAACAACTCCAAAACGCATTATATCTTTGGTTCCATCACAAACAGAATTGTTGTGCGATTTAGGATTAGATGAACAAGTTGTTGGGATTACTAAGTTTTGTATTCATCCAGAAGAGTGGTTTAGAACTAAAACAAGAGTAGGAGGTACTAAAACAGTCAATTTTGAAAAAATAGCTACTTTACAACCCGATTTAATTATTGCAAACAAAGAAGAAAATACGCAAGCTGAAATAGAAGCTTTACAAAAACTTTATCCTGTTTATACCAGCGATATTTTTAATTTAGAAGATAGCTTAAAAATGATGAAAGCAATTGGTGAATTAACCAATACATCTATAAAAGCAAACAAATTAATTAGGCAAATTAAAATTGATTTTTCAGAGATAAAACCAATCAACACTTTCAACAATAAAGTGTTGTATTTGATATGGAAAAATCCATACATGACTATTGGAGAAGATACTTTTATTAATGATATGTTAATGCGGTGTGGTTTTGAGCATGTAAAAGTTGGTAATCGGTATCCAGAATTAGCAGAAGAAAGTATTGTAAAATTAAATCCTAACTTTATTTTTCTATCCTCAGAACCCTATCCCTTTAAGGAGAAACATCTAAAAGAGTTGCGAAATAGTTGTCCAAATGCAAGCATTTTGTTGGTTGATGGGGAAATGTTTTCGTGGTACGGATCACGATTAACAAAAGCAAAGCACTACTTTGTTGATTTGATAGATAAATTCTCTTAATTTTCTGACTTTAAAAGAACGAATTATCAAACTACTGCAAAAAATAATAATCCTATTTATTTTAATGAGTTTTTCCACTATTGGATTTACTCAAAAAGTAGGTTTGGTATTTAGTGGTGGTGGTTCTAGTGGTGTTGCTCATATAGGTGTTTTAAAAGCACTTGAAGAATATGATATTCCTATAGATTATATTACAGGAACATCGATGGGAGCTTTAGTTGGTGGTTTATATGCCGCAGGTTACTCACCACAAGAAATTCAAGAATTATTTTTATCTAAACAATTTAGAGAATGGGCAGAAGGAAAAGTAGATGAAAAATATGAGTATTATTTGCGTGAAAAAGGAGAAACACCTACATTAATTACTTTTAAAGTGGATTTAGATACACTTTTAGAAACAACACTCCCTACTAATTTAGTTTCTCCAACAGCAGTAGATTATGGCTTAATGAAATTTTTAGCACCAGCGACAGCTATTGCTAAAGATAATTTTGACAGTTTATTTATTCCCTTTCGATGTGTAGCATCTGATGTAATTGCAAAAAAGCCTGTTGTTTTAAAATCAGGTAAACTTTCAACAGCAGTTAGAGCTTCAATGGCTTATCCTTTTTATCTTTCACCAGTCCCTTTAGATGGTAAATTACTTTTTGATGGAGGTTTATATAACAACTTTCCAGCAGATGTTTTGTATAAAGAATTTAAACCAGATTTTGTGATAGGAAGTAATGTGTCTTCTAATTTTGATCCGCCAGATGAAGATAATATTGTATCTCAAATCAAAGCAATTATTGCTGACAATACTGAGTATTCTATTGCAAATGAATGCTCAGTTTTAATTGAACCTGAAGCAACAGGTTTCGCTTTGTTTGATTTTAATAAAAATGAAGAACTAATAGAAATAGGTTATCAAGCAACGTTAAAACAAATTCCTGAAATTCAAAAAGAAATTAGGAGAAAGGTGTCTAAAAATGATTTGAATGAAAAACGGAATGCTTATAAAAAGAAATTACCACCATTAATTTTTGAAAATGTCAATATTACCGGTTTAAATGGTGGACAAAATAAGTATATTAGAAACTCAATGCGTTTTAAAAATGATTCTATAAGTGCTGATAAATTAGAGTCAGAATACATTAAATTATCATCAGATGATAAAATTAAATCACTTTATCCTACCGCAATTTATAATCCTCAAACCAATAGGTTTACCTTAGATTTAAAAGCAAAAAAAGAAAAGGATTTAATTGTTTCTTTTGGAGGTGTTTTTTCTTCACGACCAATTAATGAAGGGTACATTGGCTTGCAGTATAATATTCTGGGAAGCACTGCAGCATCAATTATTGCCAACTCTTATTTCGGAAAACTACACAACTCAATATCAGTTGGTTTTCGGTTAGATTTTCCTTTTAAAGTTCCTTTTTATTGGAAAACAACTTTTAATATTGATGGTTGGGATTACTTTAAAAGTAGTACTACTTTTTTTGAAGATACAAAATCTTCTTTTTTAGTTCAAAACGATACTTATTTTAGATCAGAACTAGCTTTTCCTGTTGCCTATAAAGGCAAATTTTTATTAGATGGTACGGTTGGCGAATTAGAAAATAGATATTATCAAACCAAGCAATTTATATCTACCGATACTACGGATAAAACTAGGTTTAGAAATTTTTCTGCAGGAATGAGGTTTGAAAGAAATTCTCAAAATATGAGGCAATATGCTTCGAAAGGTAGTCTTTTTTCTGTTGGATTTAAGTTTATTAAAGGGGATGAGCATAACACACCCGGTTCTACATCTATTAATAAATTAGAGTTTGATACGACTCATAGTTGGATTCAACTAAAAACAACATTTGATAAATATTTTTTGGAAGATAGAAGTGTTCGTTTTGGAATTTTTGGAGAAGGGGTTTATTCCAATCAGCCATTTTTTAGTAATTATACAGCATCTGTTTTATCTGCACCAGCTTTTCAACCTATATCGGAAAGTAAGTCTTTGTTTCAGGATAACTTTAGAGCACACTCCTATTTTGCTTTGGGGTTAAAAAATGTAAATCAACTTTTTAAAAACCTACAATTAAGATTTGAAGGATATCTATTTCAACCATTTGAACCTATTTTATCTGACAATCAAAATAAAGCCTATTACGGAACTGAGTGGAGTGTACAACAATTTATATTTTCATCGGCATTGGTTTACAATACGCCAATAGGACCAATAGCATTGAACCTTAACTTTTATGATAAGTTCGATGAACCATGGAGCTTCTTGTTCCATTTCGGTTACATGATTTACAATAAAAAGAGTTTGGAGTAATTATTTTAAATCGTATTTCAACTCAAAAATAACTTTAATCTCATCTTTGTTAATGTCCTTTTCTTTCACTTTTTCTCTTAAAGGAAAATCTAAAGTGTTTGCGACAAATGTTCCTTTTACTAAGTAACCATTTTCACTTTTTGTAGTAGTTAATTCTACATCCATTTCTTTACTGGCTCCTTGAATAGTTAACTTACCTTTTGCACTTGTATCAGTAAAATCGGTTAACATTAGTGTTGAATTTGGATGTGTAGTAACATCAAATAAACCTTGGTCTTTTTCTTTAGCAAACTTGAATGACGCCATGTCAAAAACTACAGATGCTTCAGTTAAAATTTCGTCCGTTGTTGTTAAACCACCTTCTTTTAGAGTAACGGTACCGTTAGAGTTTAGTTTTACTTCACCTAATTCTACATCTACCATTTTGCCAAATAACTTTACTTTTTGTTTGGTAGGTTTTTGGTCAAGCGTACGTTCCCAATCGGCTTTACTTTCAGTTGTATTTAATTGGTAATCAGAAGTCACAGCAAGAATTTCTTCCACAGTTTCTTCGGTTGTTTCTCCATTAGCTGTTTCGATTGAATCACTTCCACAAGCAAATAACATTAAGCTACATGTTGCAAATATTAAGGTAGGTTTTAGCATTTTTTTTCTTTTTAGATTGTTGATTGAGAAGTTAAATTTAATTGAAAATAATTAAAAACAAAATTTAAAAACTCACAGCTAATCTAAAACAATTAACCAATTTTTCTAAATCTTCTTTGGTATTGTAAACATGAGGAGAAACTCTTACATAGCTACCTCTTACAGAAACATAAATTTTATTGTTTAATAATTCTTCTTGAAGCTTTTTCATATCCATATTGTCAGCCAACTTTACCCCAAATAAATGTTTACTTCTGTAAGTATCATCTTCAATATAACAGTGCATCTCGCGTAAATCTTCTACAGCTTCTTGTGTAATTTGTTGGCAATAATTTTGAATGTTTTCTGGTTTCCACTCAATGAGTTGTTCTATTGTTTTAGTAAGAATGGGTACTAAGTTAAAATTGCTCATTTCACCAACACAGTAACGATTAGCCGCTTCTTTATACTCAGCCTCATAATTAACCAAACCAGCAAAATTTTCGCTGTTTTTGCGATTAATCCAATTTTCTTCAATAGGTATTCCATTATTAAAATACTCTCCAAAATAAGCAACACCTAAAGCATAAGAACCCATCAACCATTTATAACCTGCACAAATTAATGCATCTGGTTTAATTTCATTTACATCAAAAGGCAATGCACCAACAGATTGTGTTCCATCAATAATTAATAAAGCATTGTTATTAGTGGTTGAAGTTCTAATTGTTTTTAAATTAAATAATGTTCCATCTGCCCAATGAACATTTGGCATAGCAACTAAGGCAGTTTTTTTGTTAATTGCCGCTAGAATTTTTTCGTTCCATTGTTTGCCTCTATTCTTTTCGGTATCAGGAGCAGAAATAGTAATTAATTTTGCATTGTATTTTTCTGTAAGTCTTTTCCAAGTATAATAATTACTCGGAAATTGTTCTCCAACAACAATAATTTCATCGCCCTCTTTTAAACAAATGTTATTGGCTACACTAGCAATTCCATAAGATACAGATGGAATAATTGCAATACTTTGAGAATTTTTTGCTTTAATTAATGTTGCAAAACGTTGTTTTAAAACTTCAACGGGTTTAAAAAAATCTTCGGCAGTTACAGAATAAGGAATGCTCTTTCTTTTTAATGCAGCAATTCCAATTGCTTCAGCTTCTTTTGATAAAGGAGCTGAGTAGGCAACATTTAAATAAGTAATATCTTCTGGTAAACTGTATTTATCTTTTTGATGTAATTTTATCATTGCAATTTTTCTAATTCTTCTTTAGTTACAAACTTTAAAGATATAGAATTAACACAATGCCTAGTATTTTTATCAGTAAATCCTTCGCCTAAAAAAACGTGTCCTAAATGTCCATTACATTGTGCACAAACTATTTCTGTTCTTCGTCCATCAGCATCAGTAATACGTGTAACACTTCCTTCAATTTCATCATCAAAACTCGGCCAACCACAGTGTGATTCAAACTTGTTTTCTGAAGTATATAATGGAGCATCACATTGCTTGCAAATGTAGTAACCTTCCGCTTTATGGTCGGTATATTCTCCTTTAAAAGCCCATTCTGTTCCTTTATTAATAATTACACTTTTTTCTTCTTCTGTTAGTTTGTTAAGCTTCATGTCTTTTTTTTCTTCTTGTGCCATACTACAGTTTGTTGAAGTAATTCCAATAACTATTATTGCGATTAATTTGAGATAAGTTTTCATAAAATTAGACTATTAAATTCATATATAGTTACGAAATAGTTTTTCTAAAAGTTTATGAAAGGGATTTAATAAGCTAACTTTGTCGGCAAAACAACAAAACTTAAAAAATGAATAAATATTTAATAATAGCGAGTACTTTATTTTTAATGGCTTGTGGAAATTCTGAACAACCAAAAGAAATTATAGAAGATGTTAAAATAGAAATTACCAAACATGGTGATGATATTAGTGAGGACGGTGCAATTACTCCTGCTGAATTTTTAGCTCAATTTAATGGTAAAGATTCATTAGAAGTTAAATTAGCTGCCAATATAAATGAGGTTTGTGCAAAAAAAGGTTGTTGGATGACTTTAGATTTAGGAGATGATAAAACCATGAGAGTTACCTTTAAGGATTATGCTTTTTTCGTTCCTAAAGATGCATCTGGTAAATTAGCAACCATACAAGGTGTTGCAACTATAGATACAACAGATGTAGCTACATTAAAGCATTATGCTTCTGATGCTAATGCTACTCAAGAAGAAATAGATGCAATTACACAACCAGAAATTAACTATTCTTTTGAAGCAACAGGTGTAATTATTAAACAAGAAACATTAACTACCATTGAAAAATAGTTTATTTAAAATAATATTAGGATGCTTTTTAGCATCCTTTTTTATTGCTTGTGCAGATGAAAATGAACGGCAGCTAGAAAAATCATGTTGTGCTGAAGAGGTTGAGGTGTCTGAAATTAACCCCAATGGAGACAGTGAATTAGCATTATTGATGCGTCAACTATATTATGATACCGATTCGTTAAAACAAATTGTTGTGGTTGAAGGAAAAGAAGTGCCTCAAGATTTTATGGAGGCTTTAGAAAAAGTACACACTGCGATTCCAACTGATCCAGAAGTAACAACTGCTGAATTTACTGCTTATAATGAATTGATGATTAATGCTGCTAAAGAATTAACAACAGCTGAAAATAAGGAAGAAGCTTACAATAATTTTCTAAATCGTTGTATTGACTGCCATCAAGTTGTTTGTCCTGGACCAATAAAACGGATTAATAAACTTAAAATAGTTAACCCTAATTAAAAATTTATTTTACAATCGGGTAAAAGGCTTTGTATCTTAGCTTGTTCATCCGGTTGAATAGGATTGCCTTTTAAATTCAATGTTTTTAATTCTTTAAGTTCAGCTATTTCTGGTGGTAAACTTCTTATTACATTATTAACCAATACCAATTTTTTAAGGTTTATCAATTTACTTATACTAGGAGGAATACTTTTTATATTATTTCCTCTAAGAATGATGATGTTTAATTCTGTTAATTCTGTTAATTCTTCTGGAAACTCATCTAATTTATCTCCTGCAGGATCTTTCATCATTTTGGATGCTAAATCAGGTAAAGTAATTTGTTTTCCAGCAGCACCATCTAATACAAAACGCTGATATTTATTCACTTCCCCAGCTTCAACTGCTTCATTATAAGTTTCAATATTTTCTTTTACTTTATTTTGATCTGTTTCAATTCCAAATGCATCTGCATCAGATGAGAACTTACTCATTTCAGATTTTGGTTGTTGGGTAATCATGATTTTAGCAGTACTTAAATCGATAGGAGTAGCCTTGTTTTTCTCGTAACCATACTTATAATATGCAATGTTGTCTAAAAGCTCTTTTCTTCTGTCAGTAGCTGGAGTTGAAACTCTTTGTTCTAAATCTAATGCTTGATTAACTGCATCAGCTGCTTTATCAAATTCTCTTAAATAAAAATAAGCATTAGCTATATTTTCGGCTACTAATAAAGTTACTTTTTTATCAATACGAGCATCTTTCGATTCAGGATTACTCTCTAATAATGCTTTCTCCCATATAGCAATGGCTTGTTTTAATTTGCTTTTAGATTCAGAATCTTCAGCATTATTACTAATACTTTCATAACCCTCTTGTGCTATCGTAGAAGCCCTTTCTAAATCATCATAAAGGCCATTTTTATCTTTTACATAATGAATCTCAACTGTTTCTTCTACATAGGTAAAAAATAGAGCGCTATTTAAAGATTCTGTTGCTTTTTTTAAAACTTCCTTTTCTAAATCTTTTTGAACTTGAGTGTTAAAACTGCCTTTTTCCTTTGCATAAGTTGATTTTAAAATGCCCTCGGTCCAATAACATTTGTCTTTGCCAAAATCAGCTGAACCAGCAGTATTGTCAGTTAATTTAGTGACATATTTTAAATTCCCGTCTTTATCTTTTATTCTTAAATAGGAAACAGGGTTCATTACTCCAACTTGGTAATAAAAAATTTCTAAAGCTTGTGCTTTTCCGCCTTTAGCTTTACATACATTACTTCCTTTCTTAAGGTTTTGAGTAACTAACTTTACATCACCTACACAATAATCTGCCTCCAAAGTAGCAACATCAATTTTTGTCATGTCAATTTTAGGGTAGGACAAAAAAGAAGTTTTAACTTTTTCTTTTTTTGTGTTTTGTGCACTAAACAATAACGGGGAAATAATAAGAATTAAAGCAATTAATTTTTTCATGTTGAATTTTTAAGTTTTAATAATCGACAATTTACTAATAAAAAAGTAAAAATTAATTTTTAAGCATCTCTATATGAGGGATATTATCCTCTAAATACATTTCTCCAACTTGCTCAAAACCATGTTTACCATAGTAGCTGATTAAGTATTGTTGAGCAGAAATTCTTATAGCTTGCTGCCCTAATTCTTTTTCAATAAATCTAAAAGTTTCTAACATCATTTCATCGGCAATTCCTTGCCCTCTAAATTCTTTTTTTAATGCTACTCTGCCTATAGAAATTTCTGAATAAGATATTCCTTTAGGTACAATTCTACTTACAGCAATTACTTTTCCGTTTTCAGCTCTACCAAATAAATGGAAAGATTGCCTATCTTTTTCATCAACCTCTTGGTAAGGACAATCTTGCTCTACTACAAAAATTTCTGTTCTTAAGTATAAAATTTCCCAAAACTCGTTTACAGTTAAGTCATTAAAATGTTTGGTTTCCCATACTATTTTCTCCATTCTAGTAAGTTTTCGCTATTGGTAATTATTTTTTCATTTTCCATTAACCATTGAATTACTTTAATGGTTTTGTCATCTCTTACGCCTTCAATTTTATTAATTAATTGGGTAATGGGTAATATTTCTTCGTGTAATATTTTTTTTACTTGATCAGAAACTGAACTAAATTCAACATCACTTAATTCTAATTTATTTCGTTCTAAACAAACATCACATACGCCACAACGGTAAACATCTTTTTCACCAAAATAATTCAGTAATATTTCGCTTCGACACTTATGTTTGGTGGTGGTAAAATAAATTACACTTTCCATTTTTTTTATGGCAATTTCTTTTCTGTCATGATAATGCTGTGGAGAAATTCTTACATCAGTAATGTTTAAACGCTCCGTTAAATAGGTAAGTTGAGGTAGGTTGGTTTGTGGCAAGTAACTAATTATTTTTAAATGGCTCAAATAGGTTAATGCTTTGGTTACTTTGTCAGTATGGCTATTTAATCTTTTGGCAATTTCAAATTCATCAATTTTTACAAAATTTTCAAAACAACCAGCATAAGAACGCAATATCGTTTTAATAAATAAATCGAACTTGTTGTTTTTTACTTGAAACTCGTAAAGCTCTTCTTTACTTACTTCAAATTTTATTCGGGAAGGGTTATGGTTGGCTTCTGATAAAATTAAATAACCTTCTTTTTCTAAAAATTTTAAGCAATTAAAAACGGTGTAAACTTGTAAATTGTATTGTTGACTAAATGCTACAATGTTAAAATCATAACTCTCATTTAAAGCAGCACCAATGGGTAATTGAAAAAAATTTGCCAATGCTTGATAAACTTGTTTAATGGTTTCAATTTTCGGAAAGCTACTAACTATTCTTTTTTCTAAATCAAGTCTGTCAGCTTTTTCAAATAATAAAATTGCAAAAGCTTTTTGCTCATCCCTTCCAGCCCTTCCTGCTTCTTGAAAATATGCTTCTATTGAATCGGGTAAATCTAAATGAATTACAGACCGTACATCTGGTTTGTCTATTCCCATTCCAAAAGCATTGGTAGAGACAATAACTCTTGTTGTATTATTTATCCAATTAAATTGTTTTTTGTTACGCTCATCATTACTTAAACCGGCATGGTAATAATCTGCTGAAACACCATTTTTTAGTAAAAACTGAGCAATCTCTTTAGTTCTTTTTCTACTTCTTACATAAATAACAGAAGTACCTTTTACACTTTTTAAAATTTTTAATAAGCGGTTTTGTTTGTCTTCTTCGGGTAAAACAGCATACGCCAAGTTTTTACGCTCAAAGCTTTTTTGCAATACATTTTCCTTTTTAAATGCAAGTTGCTTTTGTATGTCAATAACCACTTCTGGTGTTGCAGTAGCTGTTAATGCAATAAACGGAATGTTTGGTTTTTCTTCTCTTAACTTTTTAATATTAAGGTAAGAAGGCCTAAAATCATAACCCCACTGAGAAACACAATGCGATTCGTCTACAGCAATTAAATTAACGTTCATTTTTCGGTAACGCTCCTTAAAAATTTCTGTTTCTATTCTTTCGGGTGATATGTAAAGAAATTTAATATCACCATAAGCACAATTGTCTAAAGCAATATCAATCTCTCGTTTATTCATGCCTGAATAAATAGCAATGGCTTTAATGTTTCGTTTTAATAAATTTTCTACCTGATCTTTCATTAAAGCAATTAGTGGAGAAACCACTATGCAAATTCCATCCATAGCCATAGCTGGCACTTGGAAACAAATTGATTTACCACCTCCGGTTGGCAATAAGGCTAACGTATCTTTTCCTTCAATTACAGAATTGATAATTTCTTCCTGTAAAGAACGGAAACTTTTGTATCCCCAATATTTTAATAAGATTTGATGGATGTCCACCTTAATTCAAGTTAAAAGTTATAAAACGAAAGTTACAAGTTTTTTTGTGATAGCTGATAAAGTAAATCGTAATTCGATGAATAAGAACTTTAACACTCCAATCCTTTTTTATATTTTTACAACGATAGATTATGAACTCGATTACTGCATTTTTAAAATTGATTCGTTTACCGAATTTGCTCATTATTGTGCTAACTCAATATGCAATTCGATTTGCCATTATGTTGCCTATTTTAAAATCGGTTGCCGATGCAGAAATTGATGCAGTAGGTTTAAAAATGGTAGAACCCGATTTTTTTCTATTGAGCTTGTCTACAGTAATGATAGCTGCTGCAGGTTATATTATTAACGATTATTTTGATGTAAAAGTAGATCGGGTTAACCGACCAAACACAATAATTGTAGGTAAATACATTAAAAGAAGAATGGCAATGGGAGCTCACATTGTTATTAGTTCTTTGGCTATTTTAATAGGTGGTTATTTGGCGTTTAAACTGGGTAATTATAAATTGGTGCTTATCCAAATTTTATCTGTTGGAGCCTTGTGGTATTATTCTACTATGTTTAAAAAGCAAGTGTTGGTTGGTAATGTTATTGTAGCTTTGTTAGCAGCCTTGGTTCCATTTGTAGCTGGGTTATATGAGTTAATTGTGCAACATGCAAACATTGATGTTACAGCTAATAACTTAATACCTTATTTAGAAGAAGAAACGTTATTGACTGATATAAAATACATTTTAAGTATCGTATTAAGTAACGTAATGATTTGGGTATTAGGTTTTACGCTGTTTGCTTTTATAAGTACGATGATTAGAGAAATTATAAAGGACATTGAAGATTACGAAGGTGATAGGAAATTTTACAGTAACACTTTAGCAGTTGTTTATGGTAAGAAAAAAGCGGCTCGTGTTGCTCAGTTTTTTGCCTTGGTAATGATTGGATTGATAGGTTATTTACAATACATCCAACTAGAAGCAAAAGATACTGGCTCGTTTTTATATTTTTTATTTGCGGTACAATTACCACTCATATTTATTATCTATAAATTAACTACAGCAACAAATAAAAAGGATTTTTCTAACATGAGCATGTACATGAAAATTATTATGTTTATGGGTATTGTTTATGCTTTTTATTTTTATTACACTACTTTTTAATGAGTTCCAAAAACATCATTTTAGCATCTAAATCGCCAAGGCGCCAAAGCTTAATTAAAGAGTTAGGTTTTGATGTAGAAATTAGAACCAAAGAAGTAGAAGAAATTTATCCGCCAGAATTAAAAAAAGAACAAGTAGCCATTTTTTTAAGTGAATTAAAAGCAGCAGCTTTTAAAGGAGAGTTACAACCTAACGATTTAATTATTACCTCAGATACCATTGTTTGTTTAGAAGATAGAATTATTGGTAAACCAAAAGATAGAGAGGATGCTTTTCACATGTTAAGTGATTTATCGGGTAAAATGCACGAAGTAATTACAGCAGTTACTTTAATGAGTAGCACAAAAACCAAAACGTTTTTTGATGTTACCGAAGTGTATTTTAAGGTATTATCTAACTACGAAATTGATACCTACATTAACAAATACCAACCATACGATAAAGCTGGCAGCTATGGCATCCAAGAATGGATAGGTTACATTGGTATTGAAAAAATTAATGGTTCTTATCAAAATGTGATGGGCTTGCCTGTTAAAAAACTGTATGAGGCTTTGGAGGAGTTTTAGTTTATAATCTGACACCTATTACTAAGATATCATCCACTTGTTCTTCCTGACCAACCCAATCATCAGCAAATTTTTTAAGAAATACTTTTTGTTTTTCCATTGACTTATTTTGGATGCTAAATAGGATTTCTCTAAATTTTTTAATTTTTAATTTTTTTCCTTTTTCTCCACCAAACTGATCACCATATCCATCAGAAAAGATGTAAAAAGTATCTCCTTTTTTTAATTCAAGTTCATGTTCATCAAAAATTTGTTCTTTTGATGTTCCACCACCTAAACCTACTCTTGTTCCTTTTATTTCTTGAACATCTGCTTCATTTTTTCTTATAACCCATAATGGTCTATTAGCCCCAGCATAGTTTACGATGTTTTTTTTAGTGTTAATAGCACAAATGGCTATATCCATCCCATCTCGAGTAGATGGATCTGACCCAGATTGATTTAATGAATTTTTAATGCCTATATTAAGTTGTTTGAGTATATCAGAAACAGAATTGTTATTTATAACTGCAGCACTCAATTGTTCTGAACATATCATACTCATTAGTGCTCCAGGAACTCCATGACCTGTACAGTCTGCACAAGCTAATATAATAGAATCATTTTTTTTATAAACAAAGTAGAAATCACCACTTACAATATCTTTAGGTTTAAATAAAATGAAGCTTTTAGGTAATAAGTTATAAAGATCATTTTTGTTAGGAAGTTTTGCTTTTTGTATTTGCTTGGCATAATTTATTGAATCGATCAATTCCTTGTTTTTAACTGATAATTGTATTGTTCGAAGTTTTATTTTTTCTTCTAAATTTTTATTTAAGTTGAGTATTTTTTCTTCTGCATTTTTTAAATCACTTATATCTAATGATAAAATAAATAAACCTTCAGGAATAGGTGATATTCTTAACTCAAACCATCCTTTTGAACCATCAGGGTAAATAAACTCATTTAATATCTTATCAGAAACTCTACAATCCATACATTTTTTTAGTGTTTGAAACATTTCTGTATTTTCAATGCCAGGGTATTTTTCCATCATTTTGTAGCCAAGAAGTTCTTCTTTAGAAGATTTTCCATGTTTAGCTACAGCTTCATTGACATAAAGGTATTCCCAATCAAAATTAACTACTTGTAAACCCTCCAAAAGAGAGTCTAGGATATAGTTGTCTAAATGTTTCTTTATAGTCTTCGTATCAATATTTACCATCATTCTTTATTGTAATTGATTACACAAAATACTTAGTAATAGTTTCTTTTCAGATGATTTCTAATTATTCAATTACTAATCTATTGTTGCTAACGTGTTTTTTGGTATAAGTTCTAACAAAGTAAATTTCTTTAGGGTGTTTGCTTAAATCAAGTTTTAGTTCAGTGGTGTTTGTTGTTTTACTCACCAATACTTTTCCTAACAGGTTAATTACTTCAATTTTTAAAATGGTTTCGTTAGCTTGTATATTAATGATGTCATTGCTTGGATTGGGATAAATACTAATAGTATTGGCATTGCTGCTTGGTAAAACAGTTATGGTTTTGTCGTAAGTATATTCTCCATTAAAATCGGTTTGTTTTAAGCGGTAGTAGGTTGTAGTTGTTAAATGGTTTTTATCAATAAATGCGTAATTATTAGTGTTAGAGCTATTACCGGCTCCTTCTATTTCACCTTGTGTTTCCCAATTAATGGCATCTATACTTCGCTCAACAGTAAAAAAAGCGTTATTAATTTCTGAGCTTGTTGTCCAATTTAAGTTAACCAACTTATCATCTATTCTTTTTCCCTCAAACTTTAATAACTCAATTGGTAAGGTGGATTCAGAAAAAACTGTTATTTGTAAATGATCAATTCTAGCAGTTAAAAAAAGTGCTGCTAAGCCAGCATTTAATTTTACAGAAGCATAAGCAACACCAAAATCAATGGCATTAATTTCTGCAGGTGTCCAGGTGGTTCCCCACAAATCATTAGGCCCTCCGTAGGTTCCATAAGTATCATTACTTGGCCAACTAGCTCCCGAAGCATAATTAGACCCAGTAGTTGAGCCTCCTTTTATTAATTGTAATGTTTGGTCTTTAATAGAACTTCCTACTATTAAACCTTGAGCACTTCTTTCTACGTCAACCTGAATTCCGCATATATTGTCAGTTAAAGGAATATTAAACCCAAAATCAGTTTCGTACATATTGTCCGTTGAAACAGAACTTAAAAGTGCAACAAGAGAGCCTGCCGTTGAACGAATATTGTCTGATACTGCTACATTGTTAGGTGATGACCAAGCAACAGTTCCACTACCATCTGAAACTGAATTATTAGGGTTTAATGGTCCATTCGTTATACATTGGGCAAATGAAAAATAGGTACAATAACAAAAGAATATTAGTAATATCGTTTTCATAGTTATATAGCTTTAGTAGCTAAACAAATATGAAGCTTATTTTAGGTGAAATCAATACTGATTATTACTGAAAATAACTACGTATTAATCGTTTCAATTTTTGAGTAAAATACAGTTTTTGGTTAGGGGTGTTTTTAATAAAAAGATTAATCAAACTCTTTTAACTCTAATTTTTCTCCATCGAATACTGCATACGTATTGTATTTAATCCATTCACCTAAATTAAAATAGGTAGCTTTTTCGTTAATTTTTATTTCTAAAGGCAAGTGGCGATGTCCAAAAATAAAATAATCTATAGAGTTATCTTGTGTTACAAAATCTTTACAATAAAGAATTAGTTGTTCTTTTTCTTCACCATGAAAAACTTCATCATAACTTAAATTGGTTCTTCTACTTTTTCTACTCCAAGCATTGGCAATTCCAATTCCTAAGTTAGGGTGTATTCTGGCAAAAGCCCACTGACAAATTTTACTAGTAAAAACCGATTTTAACATTTTATACTTTGTATCTCCAGGGCCTAATCCATCACCATGTCCTATGTAAAACTTTTTACCATTGTATTCTCTTAAAATAGGTTCGCGATATAATGTGCAACCCAATTCCTTTGGGATGTAATCGAATATCCACATGTCGTGGTTTCCTGTAAAGATGTTTATTTTAATACCGCTATCTGTTAATTCGGCAATTTTCCCTTGAAACCTTACAAACCCTTTTGGAATAGCGTGTTTGTATTCAAACCAAAAATCGAAAACATCACCAACTAAATAAATTTCTTGTGCATCGTGTTTAATACTGTCTAACCATGCTACAACACGTTTTTCACGTTTTAAACTTTCTTGTTCGTTAGGAGCTCCTAAATGAAAGTCGGAGGCGAAGTATATTTTTTTAAGTGATGGAGTCATTACTTATATCTCAAAATTTCTGACAATTCTAAAAGGGTTTAAAGTGTTTAAATTTAATGTAAATCTAATCTTTTCTGAGTAATTCAATTGGTTTAAGTCGGTTGACATATAAACTGGAAAATATACTTCAAAAATACCAGGAACAACATTTAACGCTAAACCTAAGTTGTATGCTGGCTGCGATGCGCCATCAATTTCATTGTTATTAAAATCTCTAGTTAAAAATCCAACCAATCCAAAATCACCATAAACACTAATGGCTGGTGTAAATAAATTACTTTTTACGTTAATAGCATTTAACCATTTGTTACCAGAAACTCCTTTGCCATCAGACTCGGCAATGGCATAATTTTTAAAGCCACCATCATTAACGGCAAACTGCTGGTTTAAAATAGTATTAGGCGTGTTTCTTGCTAAAAATATTTGGTCGTAAGTATAGTCTGAATTACCACTTAAATTATAATTGTATCGAGCATTTTTATAATTGTTGTCTAAAAACCGACCTATAAAAATTCGAATGTCTAAACCAGTTTTTGGTTTTTTATAGGCAAAATGATAATTAGCTGTAATATCCATTTTAATAAAATCATCGGATTGTTGTAAGCTCACATTCGCATTAAATGGGTTAATGGGGTGAGTATTGTTAATGCCAATTGTAACACGGTTTACATAATAATTTTCAATATCAACATCATAAACAGATTTACCATCAGTATTAGTAGTGTAATTGGCTTTTTCTTCAAAAATATTAATGTTTTCTAACGAGATATAAACAGTACTGAATTGTCTTGCCCTTCTTTTCTTAAAGGTTAAATCTATGGATGGCGTAACTTTGTAATATTCTAACACTTCATGTCCTTTACTATTTTGATTGGTATTAAACCTTAAGTAAGAAAAAGAGGACGATTTAGCACCAACAGCTATATCTTGAAATAAGGAGTTGGGAGTAATGTGGTAAAATGCACTTGCATAACCATTGATATTTTCTGAGTTGGGAGCATACATTGGAGCAATTACATATTCAAACTTTTTAGCGGGGATTGAAGCATTGTAAATGGCTAAGCCTATCATGCCTTTATCATTCATATTGACTCCGGCAATAGGAGTAAAAAACAATTGTGTCTTGTCAGGGTTCTCGATACTGTTTAGCCATTGCAAACGAAATGGTTCGGTAGTTTTTAGCAAACCTTTTACTTGTAGGGTGTTGTTTTTACGTTTCACTTCAGGAATGTCTAATTGGGCATCAATTCTATACTTATCAAAATCCCCTTTTTTAAAAGGAACAAATGTTTTATTACCTATAGGCTCATACCATTGAGTGCTTAGTATTTTTCCATCTTTACTCACTCCAGAAATTGAAAAAGGGCCATGTATTTTTCCTTTATTTCTAATTTTTAAAAGAACATTCTCATCATTGGCAGTATCCTTTTTAGCACGTACAATTTTATAATCTATTTTTTTAGTGGTTTTAATCAAGTCATCAAAAAACCAATCTAAATTTTTGTCTGTTACTTCTTCAAAAATCTGTTGTAAATCTTTTGGCTGTGGATGTTTAAATTTCCATTCGTTAAAATAACGCTGCATACATTTATCGTAAAGTTCTTCACCTAAGTATGCCATTAAATAATCGAAAACAATTGCTGTTTTTGAATAAACAATTCCTCCATAGTTTAGTGAGGTGTATTCGGCTGCATCAAATTCAATAGGTTGATCAAGGTTTCTTCGAGCATTAATTAAGTAAGCCAATTCGTAACTCGCTTTATGTTTATATTGATTAATATCAAACCATTTTAAGATTTTTGAAGCACTAGAATCAGCACCAATTAAAGTTCTATTTGGATATTTGGTTTCGATATATCTGTTTTCATTCATAGAATTCAAACCTTCATCCATCCAAGGATGGTCTCTTTCGTTTGTTCCTAAAATACCATAAAACCAATTGTGACCAACTTCGTGCATAATCACTGTCTCTAAGCCAAAATGGTTACCTGATTCACCAATAACAGTAATGTTTGGATATTCCATACCTCCACCAGCAGTTAAAGCTCCATCAACAGCAGTAACTTGGTTGTATGGATAGTCTCCATTCCAAAACGAGTAATAAAAAATAGCATCGTTTAGGTATTCTATACTGTTTTTCCATAATTCGGCTTCGTTATTCGTAAACATTGCCCAAGTGGTTACTTTTCGTTTTGAGTGAGGTAATTCTACTTCTCCTTTTAAAACATGGTAGCGTTTATCTGCAAACCAAGCAAAATCGTGTACTTTTTCTTGATGATAATGAAGTGTTTTGGTTTGATTATCAGAAACAGGAAAAGACATGTCTCCATTATCGAATTCTTCAATTTTTGCAGTTTTTTCAGCAAGTTCATTTAACCATTTTAATTCGTTTTCACCGTCTGTTAAATCGCCAGTAGCACCAACCACATAATTTTTTGGTAGCGTAATAAAAACATCAAATGTTCCAAATTCTGAATAAAATTCGCCTTGATCTAAATAAGGCATTTGATGCCAGCCATCTCTATCATAAACTGCTGGTTTTGGGTACCATTGAGTAATTTGATAGGATTCTCCCATGTGCCCAAGTCTTGAAAAAATACCTTTAGGAATTTTAACATTAAAAGGAGTAGTTATTTCTACAGATTCACCTGGTTTTAAAGGGTCTAATAAATAAACAATACAAATATCTTCATTGTTTGGGGTATAATCCCATTGTAAAGGTTCATCGTTAATTTTAAAAGCTAACCCATCAATAAAACCTAAAATACTATCGTGTGCATGATAAAGTAATGTGCTGTGTTCTTCTAGTTTTTGATTACCTAATGCAGTATTGTATTTTTTATAAGCATTTGGCCATAAATGGAAATAAATAGAAGTTAAAGTGTTAGGAGAATTGTTGGTATAAATAATTTTTTCAGATGCAATTAATTCATGTTTTTTGTCATCTAACTTAACATTAATAGTGTAATCAACTTGTTGTTGGAAATAAGGCTTTTCTGTTTGCGAAAATAGGGTAGAAGTGAGGGAAATAAAAATGTAAAAAAGTATAAATCTCATATTTTTATAATTTCTAAATTGAAGAAAGCGCACCAATTTTTTCTTTAATCATGGAGGTTAAAATATCGATGGCAACTTTGTTTTCTCCTCCAACAGGAACAATCATGTCAGCATATTTCATTGTGGGTTCTATAAAACGGTTATGCATTGGTTTTAGTGTTTTTTCGTAACGATTTAACACTTCTTCAATATCTCGTCCTCTTTCGTTAATGTCTCTTTTTATTCTTCTAATTAATCGTTCGTCAGCATCTGTATGAACAAATATTTTAATGTCGCATAATTTTCTTAAAGCTTCATTGGTGAAAACTAAAATACCTTCTACAATTAGTATTTCTTTTGGATGAACCACTTTAAAATCATCAGAACGAGAGTGGGTAATATAGGAATAAATAGGTTGTTCTATGTTTTCGCCTTTTTTTAATGCGTTAATGTGTTGCAACATTAACTCAAAATCAATCGAGTTTGGATGGTCGTAATTAATCTTTTGGCGTTCTTCAAAAGAAAGTTCTGAATTATCTCTATAATAAGCATCTTGGGGTAAAATGGTTAAGTTCTCTTTAGGTAAACTTTTTGCTAATTTATTTACAACGGTAGTTTTCCCGGAACCTGTTCCTCCTGCTATGCCAATTATTATCATTAATAATAAATTTAAAAAATAGAAGCTAATTTGTTTTCTAATTCTTCACCTCTTAAATTTTTGCCAATTATTATACCTTCAGCATCAATTAATAACGTAAAAGGTATGCTTTGTACACCATAAATAGGAACAATAGCAGATTGCCAACCTTTTAAATCGCTCACATGGTTTTTCCATATTAAGCCATCTTCTTCAATTGCTTTTAACCAATCAGCTTTAGGATCTTGCTGCTGTAGCATTCCGTCTAACGAAACACTAAAAACATCAAAACCTTTGCTTTTAAATTTGTTGTAAGCTTTTACAACATTTGGGTTTTCTGCTCTACATGGTCTGCACCAGCTTGCCCAAAAGTCAATTAAAACAACTTTTCCTTTTAGAGATGAAAGTGAGATAGGTGTACCATCTATTCCTGCTAAAGTAAAATCAGGGGCAGGGCCACCAACAAATAGTCTAACCATACCTTCTACTTTTTTATGGAAATTAGCATAATAAGGAGTTTCACTTAATGTCTTGCTAATAGCTTCATCAACTTTTTTAAATTGTTCATAATATGTTTCTGGGTCTAGTTGTTCTACAGCTGCTAAACTTATTAAAGAGCCAGGGTTTTCATCAATAACTTTTATATAATATGCTTTTAATTTGGTCTCAGAAGAGATAGAAATAGTTTGAATTTTTATAAATAAATCAGGGTCATTTCTATTGGCTTCATAAACTTTGTTTAAAGAATCTTGAATAAAATAATTTGCTTTAACCTCAATATTAAACTCTTTTAATTGATTTGATTCTTTAGACCCTTCAACAGTATAAGTGTCCATTATATTAGTTCCATCACCATTAATAACAGGTGTTTCACCAACATTTAAAATAAGATTAATAAAGTTTTGGTTGTTTATTCTTAATCGATAATAACCAATATTTTCAATAGGAAAATCAAAACTATAATTTCCATCAGCGTCAACAATCGCTGTGTCTTTAGGAATAACCTCCGTTGAGGTAAGGTAATCTAGATATAGTGAAGTACCTTCTGTTAAATTACTTATGTTACCTGATACAGATGAGCCTGTATTGCTTGAAGAATCACTTCCACAAGCAAATAACAATGTAGTTAATGATAGTATTAATGTAAGTTTTTTCATATTATATTATTTTAATAAATCTCTTAATAATTGATTTGCTTTTTTAGGGTCTGCTTTTCCTCCAGAAACTTTCATTAATTGCCCCATTAAAAATCCTGTTAATTGTTTTTCTCCATTTTTATAACGTTCTACTTCATTTGGGTTTTGAGTAATAACTTTTTGAATAAAAGCCACAATTTCATCATCACCTCCAACTTGAATTAGGTTGTTAGCTTCAGCTATTTTAGTTGCGCTATCAGCAGTTGTTATTTTAATAGGAAATAGCTTTTGTTCAGCTGCGGAATTACTTATTTTTCCATCATCTATCAATTGAATAATTTCAGCAACATCTTTAGGTTGCATGTATTCTAAATCTTCAATTGTTATCGCATTTTTATTAAGGTAGGATTTTATAGCTCCATTTACCCAATTGGCAGCAGCTTTATAATTTTTAGTTAAGGCAGCTAACTCATTAAAATAAAGAGCAAATGGTTTAGACTCTATAATAATGTTGGCATCATATTCTGATAGACCAAACACTTCAGTATATTTTTTATAAAGCTCATTAGGAAGTATTGGCATTGTTGCCTTTACTTTTTCTATATGAGCTGGTTTAATAATAGTTGGTTGTAAATCCGGTTCAGGGAAATAACGATAATCGTGTGCTTCTTCTTTAGATCTCATTAATGTTGTAGAACCATCAACAGCATTAAAACTTCTTGTTTCCATGCTTATTTTGCCTCCAGCTTCTAATATATCTATTTGTCTTTTTATTTCGTGCTCTATTGCTCTTTTTACATTTCGGATAGAGTTCATGTTCTTAGTCTCAGTTCTTTCGCCAAAAGTATTAGAACCTTTTAACATTACAGAAACATTGGCATCACAACGTAAACTACCTTCTTCCATATTACCATCACAAATTTCTAAGTAACGGACAATTTTTCTTACTTGTGTAACGTATTCGTATGCTTCTTCTGCAGATTTAATTTCTGGTTCAGAAACTATCTCAACCAAGGCAACACCAGCTCTATTCAAATCAATTAGGGTGTTAAAAGGGTCTTGGTCGTGAATACTTTTACCAGCATCTTCCTCTAGGTGAATACGTGTAATATTTATTTTTTTCTCGTCTTTGGTATTCGGAAACAAAGTAATATAACCATTGTTACAAATAGGAGTAGTGTCTTGAGTTATTTGGTATCCTTTTGGTAAATCTGCATAAAAATAATTTTTACGAGCAAACTCATTTCTTTCTCTAATGTCTGCATTAACGGCTATACCTAATTTAATCCCAAAATCGATGTTGTTTTTATTTAAACGAGGTAATGTTCCGGGGTGTCCCAAAGAAATAGGACTAACATTAGTGTTTGGTAAAGAACCAAACTCAGTAGAGTCAGAAGTATAAGCTTTACTTTTAGTAGAAAGTTGAGCATGAACTTCCAATCCAATTACGGCTTCATATTTATCGTAAATACTCATTAATTAGGATATATTTTGCTTAATAATTCTTTAATAATTAATGTCATTTTAGGCTCAGCTGCTTTCGCAACTTCTTGAACTTCTTCATGACTAATTTCAACAATTTTTCCTTCAACACCTAAGTCAGTAATAATTGACATGGCCATGCAAGGCAAATCCATGTGTCGAGCAACAATAACTTCGGGGACAGTGCTCATCCCCACAGTGTCAGCACCTATTATACTCATGTATTTATATTCAGCAGGAGTTTCAAATGTTGGGCCAGATAAAACAGCATAAACTCCTTGCTGAAGTTTAATGTTATTTTCTTTAGCAATAGTTATTACTAAACTATTTAATTTATTACTATAAGGTTCACTCATATCTGGGAAACGAGGCCCCAATTCATCAATATTTTTTCCTCTTAAAGGGTTGTCGGGTAATAAATTAATATGATCAGTAATTAGCATAATATCACCAATTTCAAAATTAGCATTTACTCCACCACTAGCATTGCTTAAAAATAAATTGCTAATTCCTAAAGCTTTCATTACTCTAATAGGAAATGTGCATTCTTTTAATGAGTAACCTTCATAGTAATGAAAACGACCTTGCATGGCAACAATTGGAGTATTGTTTAAAGTCCCAAAAATTAACTGTCCGCTATGACCTTCAACTGTTGAAACAGGAAAATGAGGAATTTCAGAATAAGGAATTGCAGTTTCAATTTTAATTTCGGTAGAAAGATTACCTAGGCCTGTACCTAAAACAATTCCTGCAAATGGTTTTATATTTGTTTTGCTTTCTAGAAAAGCTTTAGTTTCCTTTATTTTTTCTAACATGTTCTATTATTTGAGCGTCAAAATCCTCTTTATTGCTTCCGTGAAACTTAATTTCAATTGGAATGTAAAAAAGAGGAATATCTTGTATTTTATCTAAAATTTTTGGCAAAGATAATCGCATTATATCTTTTTCGGTAGTAATTATTATTTTATTATTTTCATCAATATTATTAAACTCTTTTTTTATGGTTTTAATGTCATTTTGATCAAACGAATGATGGTCGTTAAACTTTAGGTGATTGACATTTTTATAAATACTTGATAAATGTTTGTAGAGAGGTAGGGGGTTCGCAATTCCTGTGAAAAGTAAAATAGAAATTTCTGAATTATTTATGTTTATTTGCTCATTCTTTTTAGTGAATGGAGTGATTTTCCCATAATCTACATAACTGAAATAGACTTTTTGAGAAGATAGTGGTTTTAGTGTTTGTTCTATTTCACTTTGTTTTTCAAAAGATAAGTTTTCAGGACTTTTAGAAACAATTATGATGTTAGCTCTATTACTCCCAAGTGGCAATTCTCTTAATCTACCAGATGGTAGAACAAAATCATTGATATATAAATTGTTAAAATCAGTTACTAAAATATTTAAACTAGGTTTTACATACCTATGTTGGTAGGCATCATCTAATAAGATAACCTCAGTGGGTGGTTGATTTTTTTTTATTTCTAGTATCCCGTTTACTCTTTTTTCGTCAACAGCGACTATAAGATTCTTAAACTTAGTTTTATATTGTAGAGGTTCATCACCAATATCCTCAATTGTAGATTTGTTGTTTGCTAAAACGAAACCTTTAGTTTTTCTTTTATATCCTCTGCTTAATGTTGCGATCATAAAATCTTGTTGTAATAATTTAATCAGATATTCAATGTGAGGAGTTTTTCCAACACCTCCAACATTCAAGTTGCCAACTGAAATAACTGGGAAATTAAATTTTCTAGAATTTATAATATTCCAATCAAAGAACTTGTTTCTAACAAAAAGTATTGTTCCATATAATATGGAAAAAGGAAAGAGTAGTATTCTAAGTATAATTTTCAAGATGGTGGTAAAAATAAACAAGAAATTAATAAAAAAGTAGCCCTATTGTACAATAAAGTTGTTCTTTCTACATTATTTATTATAAGAAAGACTTGTTTTTAATTAAAAAAATAGTTTATATTTGTAAGTAATGAAGCAGTTTGTGGTAAAATATCCATTTTTAATTGTAATAACATTTGTAATGTTATTAATAGTTTCCTGCCAAAAAGGTGAGGAGCCGCAGCCATTTTCTCAAGAATCAGAAAATCAAATTTATTCTAATGCTAGAGAAGGTGGAATGAAACCTTTAGATGGCGACTCGACTAAAGTAAATGGTGCGGATCCTAATAAGCCAAATCCAAATGACCCTAAAGAGGATGGTGATGATGATGTTATAGGTGGTGACGATAATGAAGATGATGATGATTTAGATAATGGAGTTGGTGCTGATACTGGTGTTGGATCTGGAAAAGGTACTGGTTCAGGTTTGGGATCAGGTGTTGGGGGCTAATTTCTCTCTTTTAATTTCTATTTTTTTCCTTTAATTTTTTAATTGTTGTATTTTTTGACAAAATATAACCGTTTATAAATTCTAGTTTCTTATTCCAAGAAACTATTAATATTTTTACTGAAAATAATTTGGTTTTCAAGTTTAATATTACATATCTTTACGCCTCTTTATTTGCACAAAATAAAATTTTTAAAGATTAAAATTTACAATATGTTAAAAAAACTAGCCGTTTTAGTGACTGTTTTATTTACAGTTTCTGTTGCTATTGCTCAGTCTGGGCAAGGTACTATTAAAGGTAAGATGCTTGATAAAGGAAATGGTGAGCCATTACCATTTGCTAACGTTGTTTTAATGAAGGGTGGTTCTCAGGTAGCCGGAACAATGACTGACTTTGATGGGAAATTTACTTTTCCTGCATTAACCCCAGGTAGTTATGATATACAAGCTACGTATGTGGGTTATCAGCCAATAAAAGTGGCTGGTGTTGCAGTAAGTGGTGGTCAAATCACGTTTATTCCAGATATTAAGGCTTCTTCAGGTAGTGAAAATTTAGATGAATTTGTTGTTGTTGAATATGAGATTCCTTTGATTTCTAAAGATCAAACATCTTCAGGTGGTACAGTTACTGCTGAGGATATAAAAAAGATGCCAGGTCGTTCCGCAGCTTCTATTGCTGCAACTGTTGGAGGGGTTTATTCAAATGATGATGGGGGTACTGCTTTGAGTGTTCGTGGGTCAAGAACGAGTGGTACCGATACTTATATTGATGGTATTAAAGTTAGGGGAACACAAAATTTACCTAAATCAGCTATTGAGCAAGTATCTGTAATAACAGGTGGTATTCCTGCTCAGTTTGGTGATGTTACGGGTGGTGTTGTTAATATTACTACAAAAGGAGCTACTAAAGATTGGTTCGGTGGTATAGAGTATTTAACTTCTGGATTCAAAACAGGAGATAATGTAGTTGGATTAGATAAATTTGGTTATAATTTGTTAGGTTGGAGTGTTTCAGGTCCTATTAAAACAAGGAAAGATTCTTTAGGAAATAAAAAAGATGCAATTGCTGGTTTTTTCTTTTCAGGTGAAGCAATTCATGAGGTTGATCCACGACCATTTTATGATGGTGATTGGAAAGTTAATGATGAATTGATGGGAGAATTAAATGAAACTCCATATGTACAAAACTTAGGAGATGCAGGTGGTATTATTAATAGTGCTAGTTATATTAGATCTAATGATTTAGAAAAAACACCTTTTAGATTAAATGTATCTCGTAAATCATTAAACTTAGCAGGTAAGATAGATTTAACGACATCTAAAACAACAAATGTTACAATAGGTGGTTCTTTTGATTATAGAAATAGTAATGATTATGTTAGAGGCAATACTACGGCCTATTCATTGTTTAATTCTCAAAACAATCCTCAAACTACAGATAGAACATGGAGGGTTTATGGTAGATTTACTCAGCGTTTTGCAAATTCTACTGATGAGGAAAATCCATCATTAATTAAAGATGCATATATAAATTTTCAAGTAGATTATTCTAATTTCCATTCTACAACTCAAAATGAAATTCATCAAGATCAATTATCTCATTATGGATATGTAGGAAACTTTACTTCTACTAGATCAGATGTAATTGGAGCAACTGTTTCAACTCATTACGTTCAGGATCCAAATAAACATGGACAGCTAGATGATACTTTGAGAGATGGTTCTGGAAATCCTATATTTATTACAGGTTTCTTTTCTCAACCTACTACAGTTCTTTATGAGTTTGAGCCAGGAGATTTAAATCCAACTTTAACTAATTACACCTCAAATTATTATGATATTTATTCTAATAGCCCAACAGGATTTTGGGATAGGAGAGAAAATGTTCAATCAAATGGTGGTTTATTAAATGGAGATAACCCTGGTAGCGTTTATGGAATGTGGACTTCTATGGGTGTAATTAATAATGGCTACTCTTTTGGTGATAATTCTCAATTTAGAGTTTCTGCACAAGGTAGTGCAGGAATTAAAGATCATGCTATAATCTTAGGTTTTGAATATGAACAAAGAGATGATAAGTTTTATTCTGCAGCACCAGTTGGTTTATGGGGCTTAGGTAGAAGGTTAGCTAATTCTCATATTGAACAATTAAGTTATGAGCAAGGTAGTTTTACTGAGATAGTAGGTTATAACAACTCTATATCAGCTTATATTTTACAAAATTATTATGATGGAAATACCCAGAGTCGATTTGACAAAAATTTGAGAGAATCTTTAGGGATGGATGAAAAAGGTACAAATTTTATAGATTTTGACTCTTATGGTCCTGATTTATGGAATATAGGAATGTTTACTCCAGATGAGTTAATAAACAATGGCGGATTTGTTAATAATTTTGGTTATGATCATACTGGTCAGAAACTTTCTGGTAATCCAAGTGTAGATGATTTTTTTACAAAAAAGGATGAGAATGGTGATTATTTAAGAGAGAATCCAGGCTTTAGACCAATTTATGTTGCTGGTTTTATTCAAGATAAATTTGCTTTTGATGATTTGATTTTTAATGTAGGTATACGTATTGATAGATTCGATGCAAATCAATCAGTATTAAAAGATAAGTACTCTTTATTCCCAGTTAAAACTGTTAGTGAAATTCAAGGATTAGATGTTCCTGAAAATATAGGCGATGATTTTGTTGTTTATGTAGCTGATGCAACTAACCCTAACACAAATGATGTAGTAGGTTTTAGAGATGGTAATACTTTTTATAATGCAGCTGGGCAAGAAATTACAGATCCATCTGTATTACATTCTTCTGGAATACCAAACCCTTGGTTAGTTGATCCTAATGATAATAATGTTTTTAATGATTTAGATGGAGAATCTTTTAAAGATTATGAGCCACAGGTTAATATATCTCCTAGAATTGCATTCTCTTTCCCTATTTCTGATGAGGCGTTGTTTTTTGCTCATTATGATGTGTTAACTCAAAGACCTGAAAGTAATAATAGAATGGATTTAATTAGTTATTTAGCTTTTGGTTCAGGTGGTACTAATTTATATGGTGGTTATTTTAATAACCCAGCTTTAAAGGCTGAACAAACAATTGATTATGAATTAGGATTTCAACAAAAATTAGATAATTATTCAGCTTTAAAGATTTCTGCTTTCTATAGAGAATTAAGAAATCAAGTACAATCAACTCAAGTTATTGGAGCGTACCCAGGTAACTACTTTACTTTTGATAATAAAGATTTTGGTACTGTTAAAGGTATGACTGTAAGCTATGATTTAAGAACTAGAGGAAATATATCTTTAAGAGCAAGTTATACATTACAATTTGCTGATGGAACTGGATCAAGTACAACAACCTCACAAAATCTAGTATCTTCAGGTAATGGTAACTTAAGAACTTTAATTCCTTTAGCTTTCGATCAAAGACACAGAATTATTGTTGCTGGAGATTATAGATATGGTCAAGGTAAAAGTTATAATGGACCTGTATTATTTGGGAAAGATATATTACAAAATACAGGTTTAAATTTAACAATGAGATCGGGTTCAGGTACACCTTATACAAAAAGATCTAGAGTAAATGGTGGTGGAGTTTTATTTACTACAAACGGAACATCACCACAAGAGGGGCAATTAAACGCATCACGTTTATCTTTTTCAACAACAGTAGATGCTAAAATTGATAGAAGCATTGATTTGAAATGGGGTAAAGGAGAAGATGATGATAAAAAAGAAGCTAGTTTAAATATATATATACAAGTTTTAAATCTTTTAAATGCTAGAAATATATTAGGCGTTTATGGGGCAACAGGTAATGCTTCAGATGATGGGTTCTTAGCAGCATCTTATCAACAACAATATATTACAAACCAAACTGATGAGCAATCTTTTAGAGATTTATACTCAACAAAAGCTGGTTTTAATGGATTTAACTATGCTTTACCTAGAAGAATTAGATTAGGTATTCAATTAAACTTTTAATTAGAAATTAATTTATAAAATTATATTATGCAAAATTTAGCAAGTATAAAATACAAAGTTGCTTTAGGTTTTTTAGCGCTTTTGACCGTAACTAGTGTTTACTCACGTAGAGTAATGGATAATAAAGTTGTAACTGACCCTACTCCTGAGGCTGGTTGTGCATCAGCAGTAGCGATAGCGGTATTAGAGTTAAATAATGTAAGAGCGAGAGTTGAAGCTACAGGAGGAAGTATGTGGCAAGATAGAGCAAATACAATTGCTGAGTATGAGATCCCAAAAAGAGGAAGTAATACAGATCCAAAATTCACTTCTATTTTTGCTGGTTCTTTATGGATGGGTGGACAAGATATTAATGGTCAGTTAAAATTAGCGGCAGTAACATTTAGAGCTGCTGGTAATGATTTTTGGCCTGGTCCATTAAATACAAGTACTGCGGAGATTGATGCAGCAACCTGTTCTAAGTATGATAAATTTTATGGAGTATCACGTGCAATGGTTGATGAGTTTGTTGCTCGATTTGAGTGTATACAAGATCCAAATTGTGATGAAAATGTAGAATATCCTGGTTACAGAATACCGGATGCAATATTAAACTGGCCAGCACATGGAGACATTAGTCAGGGACAAGATTGGCATCTAGCACCATTTTTTGATAGAGATGGAGATGATTTTTACGACCCAAATGCTGGAGACTATCCAAAATATGATTTAGTAGGTGATATTGATTGTAGAACAACTAGAGACATTCGTTTATTTGGAGATACTACGATTTGGTTTGTATTTAATGACAAAGGGAATACTCACTCTGAGTCTCAAGGACCATCTATTGGTATGGAAATAAGAGGTCAAGCATTTGCTTTTGCTACCAATGATGAGGTAAACAACATGACTTTTTACAATTATGAAATGATTAATCGTTCTACGTTTACTTTGGTAGAAACGTATTTTGG
>JBBKXK010000027.1:0-37742 GCA_037969435.1 Vicingaceae bacterium | reverse complement strand
AACTATCGAATGTAATGTGATCTGCTCCATCTAATCTGATAATAAAATTATCTCCTGTTCCTGTTGATGCGTAAGTAATAGTTTCTCCATTTCCATTAAATGTAATGGTATTGGTAGCATTAGCTCCTGTAACAGGTGTAATTGTAATTTGCTCATTAAAAGGACCTGACCCTGGTAATACATTAAAAATTACTGGTGCAGAAATACCACAAGATAAAGCAGTTACTGCTGCATTAAAAGTAGTGTAATTTCCTGCAGCCCCTATTGTATATGTTCCTGCCAATAGAGAGGCACAAGGTGTTGTAAAATTAAATGGTCCAATCCAAAAACTAGAATCAACACCACAATCTGCTCTAACATAAAAATCATAAGATGTATTTTGTATTAAAGTAGCAGCATTATGTGGGTTAGTAGTTGTTCCTGTTATTGTTGGAACTCCTGTTGGTGTAAAGCCAGCTGCACCTAATTCTATATCCCACATTGTTGCAGAACCATTTTCTGTCCATCCTAAATCTGCAGCTGTAGCTGTAATGTTTGTTGCTGTTAAATTAGATGGTGCAGGACAAGCCGGTGCTTCTTTTACAGAAATATCATCTAACGATATATCCCCATATTGAGCAGCTAATTTTCTTCCTCTAAACCTTACTTGTATCGTGCCAGAAAATGCAGAAATATTAACCTGTTTAAATAACCAAGGACTTGCTTGTGTTGGATGTTGTTCACCAATTAAACTATCTACTACTGTCCAACTAACTCCATCATATACATCTACATATAAATCTCCCATTCCTAATCCAGAACCATACATGTGATAGTAATATTCAATAATAGGGTTTGTTAAAGCAGTAATATCGATAAAAGGAGTAGTTAATGTTGCCACATCTCCTGTTGCTCCATTAGAAGCTTCAGTATAAAAATATTTTACCCCACTATTCGCTCCTAATGGTCCTGTCCCTGTAGATGGTGTTGACCCATTGTCATCAATATTCCAATCAAAAGTAGAAACAGATGTTGCTGTCCAACAATTTGAAGTAGTAATCAATAATGATGTAGCATGTACCTCAACACTATCAGTCCATGGTGCAACAACAGCTGTACAAGCAGTTGTAAAATTAAATGGCCCAACCCAACTACTTGTTCCTGAACCTCCACAGTCAGCTCTTACATAATAATCGTAAGATGTATTGGCTGTCAATCCGGTTAAGTTATGAGGGTTTGTTGTTGTTCCTGAAATTGTTGGGACTCCTGATGGCGTAAAAGGAGTTGCTCCATACTCAATGTCCCATTGTGTTGCTGTTCCATTTTCTGTCCAAGCTAAATCTGCTGATGTAGCCATAACATTATTTGCTGTTAACGCAGATGGATCTGGACATAAAATTTGTGTTACCGTAAAACTTGTGACATCAAAATCTAGATTATTAGGTGTTCCCCATTGCCCAACAGCTATATAAACTGTATTTCCTGGAGCAATAGTAGCTGTAACTACATGAGATATATTTCCTCCAGTTGAAGCATCAGCATCTAACTCGTTACTGAACGTTGTTCCAATACAATCATCAAAAATTCCTATTCCATTCCAACTACTTCTAGTGAATATTGTCATTGAAATTTGCTCTGCTGTTGCACCTGCTGTATATTCAAACAAATAAACATCATCATCCCAATACAAGGCATTTACAGATGTTCCTGTTGGATTAACATTCCAATCTTCTATACCTCCTGTTCCTGGAGTTGTTATACCTAATTGTGTATAGCCGTTAGTAATAACTACACCTGAGCCGCATCCAAATTGGGCATTAGCTTGCCAGACTATAATTGTAAGGAAAGCAATTAAAAGGGTAATTTTTTTCATAATTGATCTAATTTTAAATTTCTATAATGAAGGACAAAGTTCGTTAAAAAACAAACTGAATTGAATCCCCCCTATATAGACGAACAAAATTTGGGGTTAAATTGGTTATTTAAAACTTTGTAGCGAAGTTATAGCATGAAGGACTACCGATAGATTTTTATAGTACTAATCCGTTTTTTAATTTTTGCCTATAAAGTCGGACAAATTTTAAATCAACTGAAGTTTTTTAAAATATTTGCGCGGTGTACTCCCTTTTAATTTTTTAAAAGCTGCATTAAAAGTGGTTTTTGAATTAAATCCAGCTTCTTCAGCAAGAGCTAATAATGTAAAGCGTTTGTTTGCTGGTCTTTTTAATAAATCTGTCATTTCATTAATTCTATAATCATTTACAAAATCAAAAAAATTCACATTGTGTTTGTCATTAATAACCTGCGAAACATGATTAGAACTCCTGGCTAACTTATTTGCTAAAGCCTTTAGGCTTATTTTGGGATTTAAATACGGTTTTTCTGTGGTCATTAATTCAATTAATGCGTTATTGATAACTTCCAATTCCTTTTCTTTGATCCCAGATTTAATATATTTCTTTTTTTGTGTTTCTGTTTTCTTCCCTTTGGTTAAAAAAACAGTATCAAATAGGGCGTATCTTGGATCTTTTTTTAGCAAATTAAAAACAGGATGTACTCGATAAAATTTTAAGTAGTATTTTTTATTTTTTATATCCTCTTTTACATACTTAAATGCTTCATCAAAATTACCTAACAATGTATTAATAATTACTAAGGCATTTTCTTCATAAGCCACATTAATTTGTTGTTTCTCTTCTTTAATCTTTTTAAGATATTCTATTGCTTTTTCTCTGTTTCCCATTGTGGCATAAACAATTCCTATCCCAGCATTGTATCTAATTGTTTTATTTGGAGATGTTGGCACCTTATCATAATGCGCGATTGCCTTTTCGTATTCTCCAAGCCTAGTTAGTATTATACCTTTAAGTTGATAAGAGTTTGTATTTGTTGGGGCTAAATCCAAACCTTCATTAATCATGTTTAATGCTTCTTCGAGTCTATCAAGTCTAACTAAAATAGCCGCATAATAATATTTCATGCTTGGAGAAAGAGGATCTATCATTATTGCTTTACGAACTCCTTCTTCTGCAATATCATAATTTTGAGAAACAACTTCAATCAATGAACCTGCAAATAAAGGATCTGGATAATTTGGTCGATAAACTAATGCCTGCTTCCCATGGTACTGAGCTTTATCAATATCCCACTCAAAAACAAAAGCTAAAACCAACATGGCATAATGTGCTTCTGGATCTAAACTATTAAGTAATAATGCTTTTTCGGCAGCTTCTTTAGTTATTTTAAAAGCAACATTAAATGCAAGTGCATCCATAATCGCCAAATAACCGCAATAAATAGCCTTTGATGCAAAATACCTTGAATTTGTGGCATCTATCTCTATTGCTAAATCAATTTGCTGAAGTGCCAACAAAACATCTTCTTTCTGAAACTTATTAAAATTAAACCTACTTCTTAAATAGAACTCATAAGCATCTGTGTTTTCTTCTCGAACAAAAGTTTCTTCCTCAAAATTAAAATGGCCAATATGTTCTCTCATTTTTTCTGCTACTTGAGAAGATATATGATCTTGGATATAAAAAATATCTCCTAAATGATGGTTATAAGTTTCTGACCAATACTGAAACCCATCTTTTACGTTTACTAAACGAATAGAAATGCGAACATTCTGATCAAAGATCCTTATGCTTCCTTCCAAAACTACCTGAACATTTAGTTGTTCACCAATCTCTTTAACTCCAATTTTTTTTCCTTTAAAAAAAAAGGAAGAAGTTCGAGAAATAACTTTTAGACTTCCAATTTTAGATAAACTATTAATTATTTCCTCAGTCAAGCCCTCAATAAAATGCTCACTTTCAGTATTATCACTAATATTGACAAATGGCAGAACTGCTATGGAGAGTAAATTATGTGGCACTTTTTTTATTTTGATACTAGCGATGAAACTCTAGCAAATATCTTATTAGAGTAACTTGTTTAAAAACAAATCTTTAACATTAAGGACAAACAAAATTGAGTAAAAAATTTTAAAAAGATGTAAATCCTTTTACTAAATTTAAAGAAATTAGATGTATCTCACAAATTTATAATTGAACTAGCTATTTTTTATGATAAAAAACTCTTTTTACTCGAGGTGAAATAATTGTAAACAGCTCATAAGCAATTGTTTTTATTCGACTTGCCATTTCTGTAATAGAATTTTTCTCACCAAAAACAATTACCTCGTCACCTATACAACAATCAATATCAGTAACATCAATCATGCTCATATCCATAGAGATATTTCCAATTATTGGAGCTTTTTTATTATTGACTAAAACCTCCCATTTACCATTACTTAATAGCCGATTAAACCCATCAGCATAACCTAAAGGAATTGTTGCAATTTTTGAATTTTTAGTTACTCTACCTTTTCTATTATAACCAATAGTGTCACCTTTCTCTACGCTAATAATGTGAGAAATTTTAGTTTTTAATGTGCTAACCGTTTTGAGGTTTTTTTGAGTGAAATCATCTTCAGCCACTCCATACAAACCAATCCCTAAACGAACCATGTCGTATTGGAAATTTAGAAATCTAGCAATCCCATTAGTGTTTAATAAATGACGATCTATTTTATAATTAAACTGGTCAATAATTTTTAAAGATAATTTTTCGAAAAGTTTAGCTTGTTGATTGGTGAAAACATCATGTGTAGGTTCGTCTGTCGCTGCTAAATGAGAAAAAACAGTATCTACTTTAACAAATTTTTCCGCAGATTTTAAGTCCACTACTAATTGTTCTAACTCATTTGGATGAAAACCCAAACGATGCATACCCGTATCTATTTTTATATTTATAGGATATTGTGTTAATTGATGCTTTTCTACTTGCTCAACAAACAGTCTTAAATTTTTTAACGAAAATATAACTGGGCTTAATTGATGTTTAATCATTAAATCAAAACTAGCAGCCTCTGGGTTCATTACCATAATTGGAGTTTTAACACCAGCTTTTCTAATTTCTACTCCTTCTAATATATTGGCAACACCTAAATAATCAACCCCTTCTTTTTCTAGTTCTTCAGCAACTTCAAAGGTTCCTAAACCGTAAGAAAAAGCTTTTACCATTACCATCATTTTGGTTTCTGGTTTAATTAAAAATTTAAAATAGCGGTAATTCTCAACTAAGTTATTGAGGTCTATTTCTAAGGTTGTATCGTAAATTAATTTTTTAATGGCTTATTTTTTTAGTGCTTTGTTATAGCAATTTCTACAAAGAGGCTCATATTCATCAACCTCTCCCAATAAAACCAATTCGTTTTTTTCTATAATTCGGTGAGAATGGTTAGCCAACTCTCCACATTTCATACAAATTGCATGTACTTTAGTTACATATTCTGCACAAGCCATTATTCCTGGCATTGGACCAAAAGGAACACCTTTAAAATCCATATCTAAACCTGCTACAATAACTCTAATTCCACTACTCGCTAACTGATTACATACGGCTATTAATCCATCATCAAAAAATTGAGCCTCATCAATACCAACAACATCAACTCCATTTGCTAAAATCGGAATATTTGAGGAAGAAGGAACTGGTGTTGAATGAATTTCATTGGCATCATGAGACACTACTTTTTCATCATCATAACGAGTATCAACTTCAGGCTTAAAAATTTCAACATTTTGTTTGGCAAATTTTGCGCGCTTCATTCTTCTAATCAACTCTTCCGTTTTCCCAGAAAACATAGAGCCACAGATAACTTCTATCCACCCTTTTTTTTGATTGTTATTGATTGTATTTTCTAAAAACATAAGTTAAGCAGGTGAATCTGTTTTAAAGCTACAAGAAATTTATTAGTTTTATGAAAGATATTAAAAATATGCTAACAGGCATCTAAATTATGGAAATAGAACAATTACGCAAAGAGATAAATGAATTATTAGAAAATGTTGTTGAACATTCAAACAATTACTCAGGTAACCGGCAAATACCTTCGCTAGAAATTAGCTTTGTGCTTACCAAAATAAATAAGATGCAAGAGGCATTAATCATTTTAAAGCATTTAATTAAAGAAAACGAACTCGAAATAAAAAGGCAAAAAAAGATAGATGCTTTCCAGTCAAACATGATAAAAGAAGACCCTGTAACTTTAAGTCCAACCCAAGCAATTCCTCAGGAAATCATAGAAAAAGAACCCTTAACTATACAAACTGAAGTTGAAATTAAACAACCTACTTCAGAAATAAAACAGAAATCCGCTAAAAACATAGAGCGTTTACCAATAACTAAACTTGTCGATACCTTTTCTTTAAATGATAGATACCTTTATGCCAACGAGCTTTTTAAAAAAGAAATGAGTGCCTTCAATGAGTTTGTAAAAAATATTGACGAATGTTCATCCCTTACAGAGGCTGAAACATTAATATCTAAAACTGCAAATAATTTAATGTGGGACAAAGAAAATGTTCATGTTTTATCATTTTTAAACCTAGTTGAAAGGAGGTTTTTATAGTTATGATTAAAAAAATAGCTCTCCTTTTTTTTTTAATTAACTACAGTTCATTTTATGCACAAAACATTGATTATGCTAGAAAAATTGTTGATACACTAACAACAAGTTATTTTAGTGGTAGAGGAACTGTTAATGATGGAGAAAAAAAAGCAGCAAATTTTATTCAAGAAGAATATACACGTTTAGGATTAAAAGGTTATTCCGAAAATTATTTACAAACGTTTAACTTCCCAATAAATACTTTTCCAAATGAAGTAAGTGTTAGTTTAGATAAAACTAAACTTATTACTGGTGTTGATTTTTTAGTAGATGCAAAATCAGGGGGTACTAATGGAAAATTTGAAATAGTTTGGTATAACAAAGACAATGTGCCAACTAAAAAACAACTTAAAAAGTTAGTTGCCATCAACTTTTTTGCAAATAAATTTATTGTTATTGATGATGCTGGGGTTGATAATGAAGACGAAGTTTTTTCGCTATTAAAAATCAATGTTTTTAGTGCTGCAGGTATTATCTTATTAGAGGACAAAAAACTAACCCACTATTTATCTGATAGTTATAATGATTTTGTAATTCTAAAAATTTTAAGACATAAAATCAATAGAGATTATAAATCAATATCTGTAAATATTGATCAAAAACGAATTAGTAATTATCAATCTCAAAATGTTATTGGTTATATCGAAGGAACAGCATTTCCTGACTCTATAATAGTTGTATCAGCACACTACGACCATTTAGGAAATATGGGGCAAAAAGTTTTTTTCCCTGGTGCTAATGATAATGCTAGTGGAGTTGCAATGTTGCTAAATTTAGCAGCTTATTATACAAACAAAAATCCTCCAACAAAAACAATTGTTTTTATGGCTTTTGGTGCCGAAGAAGCAGGAATTTTAGGGTCAAAATACTTTGTTGAACATCCTTTGTGTGAGTTGAACAAAATTAACTTTGTAATAAACTTAGATTTATTAGGAACAGGTGATGATGGCGCAATGATAGTAAATGGATCAATACTTCCAGAACATTTTAATAAACTTGAAACAATAAACACTAATAACAATTATTTAAAACAAATCAAGAAAAGAGGTAAGGCAGCCAACAGCGACCATTATTGGTTTACAGAAAAAGGAATTCCTGCTTTTTTTCTTTATACCATGGGGGGAATTACTGCTTATCATGATGTAGAAGATATTTCCGAAACATTACCACTTACAAAATTTGAAGATTGTTTTCGTTTAATTCGAGATTTTATAAATGAATTGTAGTTACCTTTGCTTGTATGAAAACAAAAACTGCGGAATCAACTAAAGCAATAATGACCGAACTAGTATTACCTAATGATACCAATACTTTGGGTAATTTAATGGGGGGAAGGTTATTGCATTGGTTAGATATCTGTGCTGCAATTTCTGCACATAGGTGTTCTAACAGGATAGTTGTAACAGCAGCTGTAAATAATGTTTCTTTTGCTCACCCTATAAAATTGGGAGATATAATAACATTAGAAGCAAAAGTTTCGAGATGTTTTAACACCTCTATGGAAGTTGTTATTGAAGTTTTTGTTGAGCACCATAGAACAAGTGAGAAAATTAAATGTAATGATGCTATTTATACTTTTGTTGCGGTTGACCAGATGGGAAGTCCAATTGAAGCTCCAGAAGTAGTTCCTGAAACTGATGAAGAGAAAGCAAGGTATGAATCTGCTTTACGTAGAAGACAACTTAGCCTAATTTTAGCTGGAAAAATGGATCCTAAAGACGCAACTGAATTAAAAGCTTTGTTTAATTAGCTTTAGGAGTATTAATAATGTCAAACTGAATTGCTTGTAATAGAAGTTGAAAACCTAATATTAAAGCTAAAGTAATAATCATAATTGTGCCTGTTGGAGTAAGAATGTCTTTACTGGCGTAATCAATCCAAGTATAAGTGCCAAAACCAAATCCAAATAAAAATAGTGGTAATCCAGAAAGTAAGTAAATAGAGCCCAAATTAAAATCATATAAAAAATATGATTTTATAATTCGCTTACAAAAGGTACTTATAAGCTTAGGTGTAAATATAAAAGGCATTTTCCATACTTGCATGTTTGATTTTTCATCTCCATATATAGCGGGCATAGCTACATCTTGAATAACTGCTTTATGGAAATATAATTCTGCTAATAATGAAGTTTCAAAGTAATAGCGATTAGAAATTTTTGAAAAATCGATTTTCTTTAAAATTTTTGTTTGTATAGCAAAAAAACCATTCGTAGGATCAAAATTATGCCAATAACCAGTTGCCATCTTAATTAAAAAAGAAAGTATTAAGTTTCCTATTCGTCTAAAAAATGGCATTTTACTTAATGCCTTAAAATCTCTAAAGCGATTTCCTTTAGCTACTTCGGATGTTTTAGAAATTAATGGGTTTAATAAATCCGGAATAAAGGTTAAATCCATCTGATTATCAGCATCTACTTTAATAACAATATCAGCACCATTTGAAATAGCTTTTTCAAAACCTATTTTAGTAGCCCCACCAACACCTAAGTTTTTATTATTCTCAATAAAATAAAGTTGTATTTTATTATTTAAGGTTTTTTTAATTTCGGCTGCTGGAAGGTTGTCTGGACTGGCATCATTAACAATAATTAAGTCATTAACATATTCGGGAATAGCGCTTACCACTTTTATGATTTCATTTTCCGCATTGTAATAAGGAATAACTATTGATATATGGTGATTTTCGTATTTCATCATTTAAACAAACATACTAATATAAGTGTTATTTTTTAGATTGTTCTTCCGCATAAGTTAAATTGCCTTTAGCTAATTCATGGTTAGGTTCAATTTTTAAAGCTGTATTACAAGCTTTTATTGCTTCTGTATATTCTCTTAACTGACTATATGCTGAGCATATATTGTTATAAGCATTTGCATTTGGTAAATTTTGATTTGACTCATTGGCAAAAAATATACATCTTTTGTAAAACCCTTTGTTGTATTGTTGTAAACTCAAAGTCAAATAAAAGTCTGCCTTTTCTTTTGGTGTATTTAATGCATTAAATACCTCTTTATCTTTTATGGAATTTATTAAATTATTTCTGGCTAATTGATTTTTCGAATCAATCGTTAAAGCTTGGTTGAATGCTTTAATGGCTTTATCGTAATCTAATAATTCATAATAAGCTATCCCCATATTATTATATGCTTCAGAATAGTTTGGGTTTATTTCTAAAGCTTTTTCGGTTGCATTTATACATTTTTCAAATTCTGCTTTTTGAAAGTATTTTAAACTTAACTCAAGATATTTTTCTGCAGTAGGATTCTCACTAACATTTTCCTCTAAAACATCATTAATACTTTTTTGGTTTTTTGCTATTGATAAATACTCTTTTGCTAATTCGTTATTTATGTTTTGGTTTAAAAGAGTTTTACAATACAAATCCATTTCGTTCCACTGATTTAATTGGTGATAAGCTTGAAGAATATACCAATCTGTATCCATATAGTTAGGCGAGTACTTATTAACTTCATTAAAACAATTTAGTGCTTCATAAAACCTTCCTTCTTTAAATAAAAAGTCCCCATAATAATACCAACAATTATGTAATGTATTGTCTAATTGAAGCCCATATTTAAAATTCCTTTCTGCATTTATTTTATCACCTATAGCATTTTTTAAAATCCCTAAATTAATATATACTAGAGGGTAGCTTGGAGTTAATTTAGCCGCTTTATTAAAATGAATTTCAGCATTTTTATAATCTGCTTTACTCATCAATGCCAAACCATAATTCATCATTCCTCTTCCGTTTTTGGGGCTTTTTATGGTAACATCTTTCCATAAACTTTCTTCTGTATGCCAAACTTTGTTCCGTTGATAAACCCCATAAGAGTTAGCGCCAACAAATCCAACAATAAAAACTAATAGCACAATTTTTATCTTACCATTTTGATTGTAATTAATCTTGTATTTTTCAAGCAAAAACTTTACTCCAAAAACAATCGCAATTGTTAATCCTAAATAAGGAATGAAAGTTCGGTGATCGTTAAGCACTTCTGAAAATGGAACTATCGTTGATGTTGGTATTAAAGCAATAAAAAACCATAACAACCCAAATGAAATTAGTTTTGTTTTTTCACTTTTTGAAGTTTTTAATGCTATCCCGATTAAAATTCCTATTACAACAAAACCAGTAATAGCTTTAAAATTAAAAATAGAGGTAAAAGTTGTCCAATCAGTATCGACAGATAAATTGAAAGGAAAAAAATAAGTTATTAAATAATGAACAACAACCCAAGGTTGAGTAATAAAATACTCATATTTACTTAACCCTCCAGAAGAAAAGGTTGGAGGTAACATTTTGGAATAAAAAATTAAAAAGCCTCCTGTTAAGATTATCGCAGGAAGTGTTTTCTTTAAAGATATTAATACCTTTTTAAATTCTACACCTTTATAAAAGTGCAATAAATCAGTTTTCTCCTCAAAAATTAAAATGTATAGAAATAAAAGTGGTGCGAAAACAAATGCCATTTCTTTTGCGAAAAATCCAATCAATGGAAAAACTAAATAGAGGTGATATTTTTTAACAAAACCGTCCTTCACATAAAATAATAACCCTAATAAAATGCTTAGTGCAGATGTTATTTCTGCTCTTTGGATAATATAGTTTACAGTCTCTGCATTAACACAAAGCAATGCAAAAATAGTTGCTACAAGAAGGGAGTAATACTTATTAAAAGATGAAGGATTAAATTTTTGTAATAGACCATAAATAAATAATCCAAAAACAAGACAAGTAAGGAGGTAAACTATAAAAATATGAATGTGAAAAGGTTTTGGATTTAAACTTTTAGTTACTCCATAATCTATTGCATTTTCTAGGGTTGTTAAAGGTCTATATGATTGATTAGAGGGTAAGGTGCTAAAGGTTGTTCCATCTTTAAAAAATGAAGCAATATTTAATTCCTTTATTTTACTATTGTTTTCAATGGTATGGCTATCATCAAAATGAAAAGTGTTGTTAAAGTGGTTGGAATAAGTTAAAACAGTAGATACTAAAACTAGTATAAACAGTACAATAAAAAAAGGCTTACTATTTATAATTTTATTATCCATTTTATTAAAAAAAGAGTTACCTCTCTACCAAAAACCAACTGTTCAAAAGGTTTTCTTTATTGTATTCCATTAATTTTTTGGTCTCCCAATTAATAACTTTTGCTCCAGAAGCAACAACAATAGCTTGCCCAGCAGCTGTGTCCCATTCCATTGTTGGAGCGAATCGCGGGTAAGCATCTGCAGCACCCTCTGCTACCATGCAAAGTTTTAACGAACTTCCTTTTGATAAAATGTCCACTTCAGTATGTTTTACTTTTTGTTCATTAATAAAAACTTCTGTCTCTTCACTCATGTGTGAACGACTACCAACTACTACATAGTTTTTTCTGGTTTGAGTAAGTGGTAATTGGTTTGCATTGCCGAGCAACTCACTTATTGATGTTATTGGTTTAGTGAACCCTCCCTTTTTATAGGCCAATTTATCAGCAAAATATAACTCCTTTGTTACAGGCACATAAATTACACCCATTGTTGCTTTACCATTCTCAATTAAGGCTATGTTTACTGTAAACTCTCCGTTACGCTTAACAAATTCTTTAGTACCATCTAATGGATCAACCATCCAAAATTGTTTCCAATTTTTTCTTTCAGAAAAGTCCATGTGCTTTCCTTCTTCACTTAAAATAGGAATTCCTGTTATTTCTAATACTGCTACTATTGCTAAATGAGCTCTTTTATCAGCTTCTGTTAATGGGCTTTTGTCATCTTTATGTTCAACGGCAAAATCAGAATTATAAACCTCTAAAATTTCTTCACCTCCTTTTAAGGCCGCATTTATAATTTGTATTAACCAATTTTCTCTATTCATTTTCTTGTTTGTTTACTCCAAAGTTAAATTTGTACCATACTCTTTCGTGAAAATAATAAAGTACCATTTTTGTAACTACTTCTACTCCTCCTACCTTTAATCCTATCATTGGATTTCCTGAAATTAACCACGCTAATAACATCGTATCGATAGTTCCAATAATTCTCCAAGTAACTGTTTTAGCTAAATGCCGTTTTACTGATTGAATATTTTTACCTTTTTTATCTTTTCGATAACCGTACTTAAACCAAACTCTCTCATGAAAAAAATACAAAATCATTTTAGTAATTACTTCTGTACCTCCTATAGATAAACCAATAAGAGGATCTCCAGAAACCAGCCAACCAATTATCATGGTATCGATTGTGCCTACAATACGCCAAGTCATGGTTTTGGCTAAATGCCTTTTTATTAAAAAATCTTCAGACATTATTAATTATTAGTATCCACTTCCAGCAGCTCCAATTTTTTCGATTGGGTGCCATGTTGTTTTCATTTCTAAGAAATCTTCAATGTAATATGGTGTCTCGTGTTCATCGCTAAATGAATCAGAGAAATCTTTTATTACGACTCTTTTTAAGTTTTCTACTGCTTGTTTTTGAATTTCAAGTGCTTCCTTTTTATCGTTATTTGCATATAAAAAGGCATTTACATCCATGTGAGATGCCATGTGTTTTAATAATTCACTTCGTTTTCCGGTTAAGATATTTACAACACCACCAGGAACATCAGATGAGTTTAAAACCTCTGCAAAAGTTACTGCACATAAAGGTTTATTTTCAGATGCAACAACAACACAAGTGCTTCCTGAAGCAATTACAGGAGCCACAACAGAAACTAACCCGATTAAACTTGTTTGTTCTGGAGCAATAATTGAAACAACTCCTGTTGGCTCTGGAGTGGTAAAATTAAAATGTGAAGTAGCAACAGGATTTACCGCACTAAAAATCTGAGAAAACTTATCACACCATCCAGCATAATAAATTAAGCGATCAATAGAAGTTGTTACTTCTATTTCTGCGTGTCCTTTCGTACTTCCTTGTTGAATTAACTCGGCTATAAATTGAGCTTTTCTACCTTCCAGCATTTCAGCTATTCGATACAAAACTTGGCTTCTATTATATGCTGTAGCATTAGACCATGGTCCAAAAACACTTCTTGCAGCTACTACAGCATTTCTAAAATCTTTACGTGATGAGAGGCAAATGTTACCTAAAGGTTTCCCTCCATTTTTTGGAGAATAGTATCGTCCTGACTCTGTTCTAGGAAATTTACCACCAATATATATTTTGTAAGTTTTTAAGACTTCCACTCTTTCCATAATTTAAAATTTTAGATATGCTTTCAACCCATGTAATCCCCCTTCACGACCAAAACCACTTTCTTTATATCCACCAAAAGGAGAGGTTGGGTCAAATTTATTAAAAGTGTTTCCCCAAATAATTCCAGCTCTAAGCTGAGAAGTTAAATTGAACATTTTAGATCCTTTATCAGTCCAAACACCAGCCGATAAACCATAAGGTGTGTTGTTTGCTTTGTCAATTACCTCATCAACTGTTCTAAAAGATTGAATGGCTAATACAGGTCCAAAGATTTCTTCTTGAACGATACTGCTCGATTGAGAAACATTAGTAAACAAAGTTGGCTTACACCAATATCCTTTTTTAGGGACTGTACATTCTGGTTGATAAATTTCTCCACCTTCTTTAACCCCTAATTTTAAATATTTATTAATAGTAGCCAATTGTTCTTTAGAGTTAATGGCTCCTATATCTGTATTTTTATCTAGAGGATTCCCAACCACTAAAGCTTGCATTCTGTCTTTTAGTTTTCTTAAAACAACATCATAAACCGATTCTTGAATAAACAATCTAGATCCAGCACAACAAACATGACCTTGGTTAAAAAATATTCCATTAATAATTCCTTCCACTGCTTGGTCCAAAGGAGCATCTTCAAAAATAATGTTGGCAGCTTTTCCACCTAACTCTAACGTTGCTTTTTTGTTGGTACCTGCAATCGCATTTTGAATAATTTTTCCAACACCAGTTGAACCAGTAAAAGCAATTTTATCTACATCTTTATGATTCACCAATGCTGCTCCACTTGCTCCTGCTCCGGTAACAATATTTACTACACCATCTGGCAAACCAGACTCTTGTATAATTTCTGCTAATTTTAATGCTGTTAATGGTGTTGTTTCTGCGGGCTTTAACACAACCGTATTTCCTGTTGCTAAAGCCGGTGCTATTTTCCATGCTGCCATTAATAAAGGAAAATTCCAAGGAGTAATTTGTCCTGCAACACCTAATGATTTTGGTTTTCTGTTAGGAAAAGCATAATCTAATTTATCAGCCCAGCCGGCATAATAAAAGAAATGTGCACAAGCCAATGGAATATCAATATCTCTTGCTTCTCTAATTGGTTTACCACCATCCAAAGATTCGATAACAGCCAATTCTCTTGCTTTTTCTTGCATTAACCGAGCGATACGGTAAATGTATTTGCCTCTTTCTTTAGCTGGCATTTTACTCCAAACAGTATCATAAGCTTTTCGAGCAGCTTTTACTGCAGCATCAATATCTTTTTCATTAGCATCCGCAACCATCGCTAACTTTTCTTCAGTTGCAGGATTTATGGTAGCAAAATATTTACCCGAATTTGGTTTAACCCATTTACCACCAATAAACAAATTGTATTGTTCGTTGATTTGAATATGATCTATACTTTCTGGCGCTGGAGACAAGTTCCAACCAGTATCAAAGTTTATTTGTATCGTTTTTTTTGCCATTTTAATCTTTAGAAAAATAGTCTTTCGACTGATAAACACCCGTTTCTTGTTTCATTATTTGCATTAGTATATCGTTTGCCAAACTACTTGCGCCAAACCTAAACCATTGGTTGTTTAACCAATCTTTACCTAATGTTTCTTTTACCAACATTAAGTATTGCAATGCCAATTTAGAATTAGAAATTCCACCAGCTGGTTTCATTCCTACTTGTATGCCTGTTTTATAATAATAATCTTTTATCGCTTCTAACATTACCAACGTAACAGGCAATGTTGCTGCAGGACTAATTTTTCCTGTAGAGGTTTTAATAAAATCTGCTCCCGCTTCCATAGCAATATCACTTGCTTTTCTCACTTTATCAAAAGTGCCCAACTCCCCTGTTTCTAAAATAACTTTTAGTCTTGATGAACCACAAGCTTCTTTAATTGCAGCTATTTCGTCAAACACAAAATTGTAATCTCCTTCATGAAACTTACCTCTACTAATTACCATGTCCACTTCCTCTGCACCTGCATCAACAGCAATCTTAGTGTCTAATAATTTGATTTCTAAACTCGATTGCCCACTTGGAAAAGCAGTAGCTACTGAAGCCACATTAATTCCCGATCCTTTTAAACTTGCCTTAGCAATTTTTACAAAGTTGGGATACACACAAACTGCGGCAACGTTCGGTAAATTTGGGTGAGCATCGTGTAGATGTTGTGCTTTGTTGCACAATTGCATCACTTTTCGATCTGTATCAGCCCCTTCTAAGGTTGTTAAATCCACCATGTTCAATGCCATTTTTAATCCTTGAACCTTGGCTTCATTTTTTATGCTTCGTGCTGTAATTCTATCAATTCTATCAAAAATACCAACCTGATCTACTTTAGGTGAGGAGTTATTTTGATAAACTAACTTTGTTTTAGCCATAATAATCTATTGAAAGTCAAAGATAAGTAAAACAATTATTAGGTTTAAGCTTTAAAGTTTAAAGTTTAGATGCTCTCTTCGAATTGAATTAATAAAACAGTAATTTTGGGGTTATGGCTCAAGAAAACATACATCCAACTTTTGATAGAATCTTAAAACGAACTGATAAGGAAAAACTGTTAAAACAGCACGCCAAAGTTATTTGGATGACTGGTTATTCTGGCTCTGGAAAAACTACTATTGCCATTGCTTTAGAACAAAGATTAAAAGCCAAAGGTTTTTTAACTCAAATTTTAGATGGTGATAATGTAAGAACTGGGATTAACAATAACCTTGGTTTTTCTGATGAAGATAGGACAGAAAACATCAGGAGAATTGCTGAAGTATCTAAGTTGTTTTTAAATTGTGGGGTAATTACTATTAATTGTTTTGTAAGCCCAACTATTGCAATACGTGAACAAGCTAAACAAATCATTGGTGCAGCTGATTTTATTGAAGTTTTTATTAATACTCCTTTTGAAGTTTGTGAGCAAAGAGATGTAAAAGGCTTGTATAAAAAAGCTCGTGCTGGAGAAATTAAAGATTTTACAGGAATAGATGCACCATTTGAAGCTCCAACAAAACCAGATATAGATGTAACAACAGCTGATATTAGTATTGAAGAATCTGCCAATCAGATATTAACTTATATTTTACCTGAAATAATTATTTAATTAATGAAGTGGTTTTTTTCTATTTTAATACTTACTTCTTTTGCTTTAAATACAAAAGCAGCAGATAACCTTGAGCTATCTGCACAAGAGTTAACATTATTAATAGGATTAGACAAAGGTTTAGAAAGTGGTAAATTAATTTTAGATGTTGGACCAGAAAATAGTCCCGTAAAATTTAAGCGTGGTAAAGCCATCTTGTTTACACTTTTAACAGGCCCTTTTGGTGGCCACAGAATTTATTTAGGCACACATCACCGTACACCCATTATATATTCTATAACCTTAGGAGGCTTATTTATACTTCCAATTGTAGATTTAATTGCTATTATTTTTACCAAAGATTTGAGCAAATTTGATAACAAAACTCAAATTATCATGTGGGGGAACTAAATACTTTCTTAGTTAAAACGCTGACTTAAACTGATCTAAAAACCTAACATCGCCTTCAGAATATAAACGTAAATCATTGACTTTATATTTTAGCATTGCGATACGCTCAACACCCATTCCAAAAGCAAAGCCACTATATTTTTTACTATCAATACCACAATTTTCTAATACATTTGGATCTACCATTCCACATCCCATGATTTCTAAAAACCCTGTGTATTTACAAACATTACACCCTTTACTATCGCAAACAGAACAACTCACATCCATTTCGGCACTAGGTTCTGTAAATGGGAAATAAGATGGTCGCAAACGTATTTGTGTTTTTTCACCAAACATTTCTTTAGCAAAATACATTAAGGTTTGTTTTAAATCAGCAAACGATACGTTTTCTGAAATATATAACCCCTCTACTTGGTGAAAGAAACAATGTGCTCGGGCAGAAATAGCTTCATTTCGGTAAACTCTTCCTGGTGAAAGTGTTCTGATTGGAGGTTTAGAGTTTTCCATAATACGAACCTGAACTGATGATGTGTGAGTTCTTAATGCCATTTCTCCCTCTTCACTTTCAACAAAAAAAGTGTCCTGCATATCTCTAGCTGGATGTTCTGGTGGAAAGTTTAGCGCAGAAAAGTTATGCCAATCATCCTCTACTTCTGGTCCTTCAGAAACTGTAAAGCCTATTCGAGAAAATATATCTATAATCTCATTTCTAACAATGGAAATAGGGTGTCTACTCCCTATTTTAAATGGAGTTGCTGTTCTTGTTAAATCAATATTATTACTCGAAGTTTCTTTAGTATTGCCTAAATCATTTTTAAAGCCGTCATACTTTTCTTGAGCCTTATTTCTTAAGTCATTTATTAATTGCCCTACCTCTTTCTTTTGTTCGTTAGGTACATTTTTAAAATCGGCAAATAATTGTTTTATTTTACCTTTAGTACCTAATAACTTAATACGAAAATCTTCGAGCTGTTCTTTTGATTGAGCATTAAAATTTTCTACTTCTATCAATAATTCTTTAATGTTTTCTTTCATTGTTATTTTTTAACAATTTTCATGGTCATTTTAATATCTTCTTTTGGCCTATCATGCCTATTTTTTTCTACTGCTGCGATTTTATCAACCACATCTAATCCTTCTATCACTTCTCCAAAAATTGTATAATCCATATCTAAATGTGGAGTACCTCCAACATCTTCATAAATTGAGTATTGTTCTTCAGTATATACAATAGGGGTTGTTCTTTTAGCATTTTTACCCGCTAATATTTTATCAACTTCCTCTTTAGAAAAAGGTTTGCCTTGCACAATGTAAAATTGACAACTTGAAGATTCTTTATTTGGATTAATATTATCTCCCATTCTTGCCGCAGCTAAAGCTCCCTTTTTATGGATAAAATTTGAATCAAATTCAGCTGGAATGGTATAACCTAAACTTCCCTCTCCTAACATTTTACCTGCTTCAGCATTTTTTGATTCAGGATCACCTCCTTGTATCATAAAATCTTTAATAACACGGTGAAATAAGGTTTCATCATAGGTTTTCTCTTTAATTAATTTAATAAAGTTATCACGATGTTTTGGTGTTTCGTTGTATAAAGCAATTTTTATATCTCCATAAGAAGTAGAAATTAAAACTTTCGTTTCTTTCTTGTTTTTTTGAGCCAAACAACTGATATTAAAGAATACACTTAATATCAAACTAATTAAAAATATTTTCTTTATCATGTTTATTTATTATATTTGTTAATTACAATATTAAGAATTTATGCCAAACCATTAGGGTTTGATAAATTTAAAAAATAACTAACGATGAAACAAACACATTTATTTGTAATAGGTTTTATACTTGTTTTAGGTTTCTTTTCTTGCGCTAAAGATAGAGGCCCAAGATTAATTGTTCATGTACAAGAAGCTGATGGAACGCCCGCTATTGGAGCTTCGGTTCATGCTTGGTATAGTAATGACCCTCCCCAAGGTATTCAAAATGAATTGTATAATCAAACAACCGTTTCAGATGGAGCTGGTGATGCAACATTTGATTTTAAAAACTCTGCAGTTTTAGATGTAGATGTTATCTATTATAAAAGTTATTTGGATGCCCTTTTAAACCCTGTAACTGACACTTTATATGGCCACAGAGTTGTTAAAATTGAATTAGTTAGACAAAAAAGTCATGAAAATAATTACAACGAAACTGTTATTGTAGAATAATTTTATAAGTTAAAGTAATCTACAATTGCTTTTTTTAAAAGATTTTGTTGAGACTCCCCTTGAACTTCAGGTGGGAGTTTTTTTATGTTCTTAAAATGAGGCCAACCCTCATCATCTTTCCCAATAAACTTATAATACCCATATTGACTTAAAACAGTACAAACCCCAACATGAATTATATCTAATTTTTCTTCTTTTTTAAAAGTTGTAGCTTCTTTACCTAGTTCTTGTAACCCAATAATAAAAAGGATTGTTTGCATATCGAGCTTCTCTCCAAAACGCTCAACGACTAAACCTTCAACCTCTTTCCATTTTTTATTTAATACTTCATCCATTTTGTAAAAATAAGGACTTAAAAGCTGACTATAAACAATTTGATTTTAATAAATTTCGCAACCTCTTGTTCAGTTACTTTTGTATTAATGTAGTTTTAACCATATGAATTATTTTGATATTATCATAATAATACCGCTACTTTGGGGTGCTTTTAAAGGGTTTAAAAAAGGATTGATTATTGAGGTTGCTTCTTTAATTGCTTTATTTTTAGGTGTTTGGGGTGGTGTTAAGTTTTCGTCCTTTTCAGCAAGTTATTTGGGCGAAATGTTTAGTATTTCTGAAAAATTAATGCCTATTATTTCTTTCTCCGTAACTTTTATAATTATTGTGATTAGCGTTTTTGCATTGGCAAAATTGCTACAACGCTTTGTAAAAATGGTAGCCCTTGGCACTATTAATAAAATAGCTGGAGCAGCCTTTGGTGTTTTAAAATTTGGACTGATTATTAGTGTTTTACTTAGTTTAGTAAATAACATTAATACGCAAATCAAATTTATTACCCCTGAAATGGAAGAATCATCTCTGCTATATAAGCCTATAAGCAATATAGCAGTAGTGGTAATTCCTGGATTAAAAGATATTAATTTAACAGGTGCTGCTGAAGAGGTAGTTGAAGACGCGGTAAAAGAAGAAGCTTCCTCAAGACTTGAAGAAGCTTCTCAAAAAGTGAAAGAAGATTAAATATTACCGTACTTCAATTGTTACGTCATTTAATGGTATTCTTTGGCCACTAACATCTTGAGCTGCCACTTTTGTAAAATAAATAACATCTTTTCTTCTTAGCGTTTTAAAAAAAACCTTATCCTCTTGATTAATTTCACCGTTGTACCTGTCTCTTTCATAAATTGGAGAAATTCCCCGCCAAACTTCAAGTCTATATTTAACAATATTCAAGTTAAGTCCTCCAAAAACAAAACTTTGGTCATATTTTGCTCTAATTGAAGAGAAAGCTTTAATTTGAGCTAACAATTCTTTCCCTCTACTTGTAGAAACAGTACCTACTTCAGCATATGGTTTTGGTAATTTTCTAACATCAAAAGGTATTGACCCCATACTTCTTAGTTCTCCATTTGCCATAATAGCACTAACTTTTACTTCTACATTTCTTGGAGAACCATTACTCAATTTTACCTCATATTTTCCATTTGCTGTTTTAGTTATTTGATTCCCTGATCCTGTAATTGTTGCTTTAATGTTTTCTGATGGTACTCCTGGAACAGAGATGGAAACAGGATTTTTTGGTCCTATATAAAAAACATTCATTTTATCTGGAGAAACAACTAAACTTGGTTTAGCAACAATGTATTCTGATTTAAAAGGATATTGTTTTACTGAATTACCTCCAGGTGTTTTTAATTTAATAACCCCCTCATAAGTAAAAATACCTTCTTTTTCTGTTTTAACTTGATAACTCCCTAATCCATTTTTAACCGGAATAGTGTCATTAACAGTTGTTAACTTATTTTGAGTAGAATCATAATTTCCTATCAAAATTTCTGGATTTTGAGTTGTACTGAAGGCAGCTACCATTACTTCAGAATTATAATTCTCTCCTAACAAAACGTAGTTTGAACTTGGTATTACTTTCGCTGCAACTGTATCAAAATTGTAATCTTCACTACCAACGGCTAGTAATAACTTGTTAACCACATCATACTCCGTATTTTTTATGTCTGTTTCAATTTTAGATAGAATTGTTATCGAAGCTGCTAATGGAGTATGATAAAAGTTATTCATTTCCCAATTCTCAACACCATTAATGGTTTTTACATCAGCTGTTTTTAAATCAATTTTTAATGTTTTTCTTTCTTTTTCTGTAAAAAAGGTAAGCATCTCTTTTTTATATCTATTTATCTTATTTTTTAGCTCTTTTGCCAACCCTTTTGATCCATCCTCTGTTTCTCCTATTAAAATATAAGTTGGAATATCATAATTATCCTTACTATTTGCATTCACTAATTGCAAAGTATCAGCCTCACTTTTCGAAATTTTTTCTGTTTCCTGTAAAAGTTTTATTTTTAACTCTTTGATATAAGTAATTAATGCTTTTGATGCTTTTTTAGCCTGCTGAGCTTTATTCCAATAAGGTGTTACTTTTTTAGGGTCGAAGGTCTTTGCTTGATTAAACTCTGCGTAAAGCGTTCCATTTTTTTCTTCATAATTAATTACAGAATTTTCTAAACTCGTATTTAATAAAACAAAAGCATCTAAAATATCTTTTGATACATTTAATGCTAAAAGTGCGGTAAGTACTAAGTACATCATACCAATCATTTTTTGTCTAGGTGATACATTTGCTCCTGCCATAATTTCTAAGTTTTAGTTATACAATACTTTTTGTTTTGGATAATATTTATCCCTTTATCAAGGTGTTCTTGATATTAAAAGTATCACTGCGCAGGATACCGAACTTGCTTTAAAGTCGAATTAAATTCGGATAGGTTACTTTACAAGTTCTAACTATAGAATACAGAATAAAAAAAAAGATACAAAAAAAGGTGATATTTAAATATCACCTTTTTAATTATTGATTAATGACCAGCTATCTTATAAGAGTAACAGTGCTCTTTTGGGTCCATATAACATCATCAAAACCTTTTGCATTAACAATGAAAAAATATGTTCCTTCAGGAACATCACTTCCTCCTTTGGTTCCATCCCAAGCATTATTAATGTCATTTGTTCTAAACATTTCATTTCCCCATCTATTAAAAATTACCATTTCAAATTCAACAATTCTTTCACAAACAATCTTAAATTCATCGTTAGATCCATCTCCATTTGGTGTAAAAACATTACCCCAAGCACAAATAGAGTTACTCTCTACTAAAACAGTTTTAGTTATCGTATCACAACATCTAATCAAACCAGATGAATTACAAGCAATTAAAGTAATTGTATAGGTTCCATCATTATTATACACAACTGGATTTGGAGAGCTTATTATTGATGTATCTCCATTACCAAAATCCCAATAATATGAGACACAATTTGTTGAGTTATCAAAAACAGTAACCGTTAAAGGTGCTTGTCCTTGGTTAGGAGACAATGAAAAATCAACATTAAATCCTTTTATTTCGTTTACAAACGTTGATCCATTTACTGTACAGCCATTCGCATCAGTAACAACCACAGTATAAGTTCCTGTTGGTACATTTTTAAGAGTATCTGATCCTGGTCCGCTTGGAGTCCAATTATAAGAATAGCCTGGAGTACCACCTTGTGTTGTTGCTATCACAGAACCATCATTTAATCCGCATGACGCGTCTAATGAATCTAAATCAATTGTAAGTATTGGTGGTTCAACTAATAAAAATGTATCTAAATAAGTACAGTTATTAGAGTCCGTGATTATAACTGGGTAAGAGCCTGAAGTAAGGCCTGTAAGTTGATTACTTCCCCATGAAAAAATATAGCCTGGAGTAGCTCCACTTACATTAAGAGAAATACTACCATTTGCATCTCCGTTACATAAAGGATTAATTATGTTATCTACTACAATAAAACCTGAAGGTTCATTAACTGTTACATATCCAGTATCTGTACAACCCAAAGTATCAGTTATAATAACAAAATAATTACCGGCACTCAGTCCAGTAGCCGTATCATTTGTTTGACTACCAGCTGTAACATCCCATAAATAAGTTACTGTAGAATCTTGAGGTAAAATAGAAATAAATGCACTTCCGTTTACATCTCCATTACATAAAGCATCTACACTTCCCATGGTTAAAATGTATGTAGTAGAATCTATTGTGGCAATAGTTTGGTTGTTACAACCATTTGAGTCTGTAACAATTATTGTATAGGTTCCAGGAGCAAGGTTGATTGCTGTTGGAGTCGTTTGTAATAAAGGATCATTCCATTGATAAGTAAATGGAGCTACTCCGACTACATTTACTGTTGCTGTCCCAAAAGTATCAACACAATTGATATTCGTTGTAGTGGTGGTTAATTGAGGTAATGGGTGATGATAAACCCAAGCTGTATCAGTATTCCCTGGCCCTGAACTAGCTGTAAAGCATTGGTCATAAACTAAATAATAGCCTGTAGTATCATTAGGTGGATTAACATTTATTTGAAAGCCTGTTCCTAAAAAATTTCCATGTGTATCCCACCATTGTATTCCACTAGCTAAAAGAGAAGGAACATAAGGTATTACCGAAACATTATAACTTGTTGGTGTTTGTGCCACAAACCTAACTGCATCAGCAAAAGTTGTCCATTGAGTTGGGAAGTTACGCCCTGCAACTGCTGTACCTATTGTTCCGTTAATGTTTTGAATTCCTTCTATTGCTACACCTGCATTCCATGTAGGACATAATGGCTTATTATCAATATGTAATTCAATATTATTTGAACCTTCAAATAAAACAATAGAAGAACAAAATATATCGTTTGTACAAGAAAACATTGGCACTTGGTTATATCGTACAACAAACTTTCTATTTGGTGCTGTCCCAATTATACCATACTCTATTGTTCCTCCTAATCCAGGATTAATATCCTGGTATGGCCCCATAATAGTATTGGTGGGTAAAGCAGAACTAGGTATGGCATTACCTATTGACCAAGGAGAATAACCATTAGCTTGAGATATATCAAAAGTTACATAATTATTAGACGCAATAACTAATTGACTATAAGCAACACCATAGAAAGTAAACGGAAAACCAATATTTACAACTCCACTATAAGAATCATCTGTTAAGGAAACTTGTTGCATACTATCCAACAAAAAAACTGGAGGGCCACTAGGACCAGAACATGAAGCAGAAATAGTAACACTTTGTCCAGGGCATACACTTGTATCTTGACCCAAACAAATTTGACCAAAACTTACTTTTGATAATATTAACCCAGTTATTAAAAATATAAGAATTATAGAATTTTTCATATTATGAAGTTTAGAAGCATAGGTAAGATGTAAAAAGAACACGTTTGGTTGCAATTATACACTCCTTTTTTTAAATATAACACAAAATTACCTCTATATTTTATAAGTTTATGAAAGTGGTGCTTTTAATTTCATCAATTACAATTTGGCTGTCTATTTTACTTATGTTGTCTATCACAGATAGTTGATTAAGCAAAAAATCACGGTATTCTTTTAGGTTTTCAAACCTTACTTTTAATAAAAAATCATACCTACCCGAAATCTGGTAACATTCAGAAATATCATTTAATTTAATCAAATCTTGAATTAGTTGTTGTCGTTTTTCTTGTCCATGCTCTTTAACAGTAAGGCTCATATAAACGATTAATGCTTTATTAACAATATTTGCATCTAAAATTGCAACGTATTGTTTAATTACTCCTAAATTTTCTAATTTCTTAATCCTCTCATAAATAGGCGTTTGACTTAACGCTAATTCAAAAGTCATTTCCTTAGCTGTAAGTTTTGCATTTTTCTGAAGTAACGCAAGTATTTTTTTGTCAAAATCATCCATAATTAGTGTTTTTTTCTGCATAGCGCAATATTATAGTTTTTTTTACTTATTTAATATCTCAAGGCATTTTAATTTATAATATATGAAAAGTCTTATAGTATTTTTAACCCATTATTTTAATACTGTTATGGCAAAAAAAATTAAACTTTTTTCAAAACTATCATCAAAAGAAAAAGAGAAAATCACAGAAATGCTGGAGAACTCTGAACTTGATGTTTTTAATATTAATTCTAATAGTGATAGTAAAAAGGGGGTACTAGTAAAAATTGAAGGTGATGAATTATTAGTGATAATGGACATTATTTACAAAAATCAAACCTCAAAAGATGATGATGACGATGATGATGACGATGATGACGATGACGAAGTTGGAGGTTCTGATGATGTAAGCGAATCAACTGATGATTTTGAAAATGAAGATGAAGATTCTGAGGAAGATGAGGAAAAAGATCTGGAAAAAGAAGATGAAGACTAACTAAAATCAGAAATTACAGATATAAAAATAGCCCCGAAAATTCGGGGCTATTTTTATATCTGTAATTTCTGATTTACTATTTCTCTTTAAAGACATCCTTAAAATCCTCGCTAGTAGTCTTAAATGCAGTTCGTCTATTCTTTTGATGACAATCACACTCCTCACTTTTCGTATCACCACACTCTGGATATTTAGAACAATCATCCAACGGTTCTGTTTCTCCCATACCTTTAGATTCCAATCTAGCTTTATCTATCCCATGACCAACCAAATAAGTTACAACAGAAGCAGCTCTTTTATCAGATAATTTTAAATTATAATCATCATTACCACGAGCATCTGTATGAGATCTAATTTCAATAGAAATATTATCGTTTAATACAAGAAACTCCACTAACTTATCAAGTATTTCTTTAGATTTTGGCCTTAATGTTGCTGCATCAAAATCGTACTCAATTCCTGGTATTTCAATCTCTCCTAAAGGAATCGGTGTTAAAAAGAAATCCTGAACAAAGTGTTTAGATTCTGTTAATCCAGCAGTTGATAAATTAGCCGCATCACCAAAATACTTAGCTTTTTGGGCTTTCATAAATAATTCCCACCCTACTTCTAAGTCTCTTTTATAATTTCCCTGTTCATCTGTTGTAATAAAAACAGGATCCATCTTACCCCTAATATCTTTAAAAGTTATTAAAGCATTAGGAACAATTTCATTTGTTTCAGCATTAAACGCAGTACCACTCAGAGTATAAACCATTTCTGGTTGTCCAAACTCATAAATTTTATAACAATAAACAGATCCTTCATATTCATCACCACAATCACAAGCAACTCTATCAGAAGATAGAAAACCACTTTTTTGTTCTTTCCCTATAATAAAGAAAGCGTCATCCTTACTTGAATTAAACGGTCTACCTATATTTTTAGGACTACTCCATATATCATCATCTTCATTGTAACCTGCTTTATATACATCTAAACCACCATACCCTTCTAAAGCATCTGAAGAAAAATATAATGTTTTGGTAAAATAATTATAAAAAGGAGTAACCTCATCACCAATGGTGTTGATGTTTGACCCCATATTAATAGGGGAACTTAAGCCTCCATATTCATCAATATTACAGTACCAAATATCCATTCCTCCAATTCCTCCAGGACGATTAGAAGAAAAATATAAAACATCTCCATCTAAAGATAATGAAGGATGCATTGACTTAAACCCTTCAGCATTTACTTTATCATCTAATTTTAATGGTTCCAACCATCTATTGTTAAAATATTTACTTACATATATAGAAACTTCTTTATTGTTAACAGCTGATTTTCTAGTAAAGTAAAGTGTTGTTCTATCTATTGATAAAACAGCTGCACCCTCATTATTTTCAGAATTAATCGGAAGCCCCATATTTATAGAAGCTCCAAAACCTTCATCCATAACCTTTTGGTTCGTATACAAATCACTTAAATAATTGCTGTTTTGAGTCTTCTCATCAGTTATAATTCCCTTTGGTCCTGATGCTGAAAAAACAATGGATGTTTCATCACCAAAATAATTAGCTCCGAAGCTTGACGAACCCATATTAATATTAGAGTCACATGGAGTAACTTTTGCTTCAGTGTTTTCATCGTTTGAATCTTGTGCATAAGTGCACCCAACAATTTGTTTGTCTGCTCGTTTAGCTAAATCTAAATTTGGAGTTTCTAACTTGAACTGTTCTAATTGTTTGATTGCCTCTGAGTATTTTTCATTTTTCATTAAAGCTTCACCATACCATAGTCTCGAACTTTGGAGCTCTTCATCAACTTCATCAATAGGGTAATTAAGAGCTATTGCATACCACTTTTCTGCATTTCTATAGTCTTGATTTTTTCTATAGGCATTCGCAAGTTTATGAAGTACAACCGCATCATCCGCATATTTATTGGTATCTACCTTGCTTTCTGATGTAGAGTCCTGTGATTTATCTTTTTTAATTGGAGAAATCCAACCTCTAGCCTCATAGGGATGAACCAATCCACTTGATACCCCTTTTTTATCAATTATTTTTTGATAAAAATAAGCCGCAGAAGCATAATTCTCATTTTGATAAGCTTTATCACCCAATTCAACTATTTCACCTTTACTTTGTGAAAAAAGTTGATTAACCGAAATAATAAACAGTATTATAAAACTAACCCTCAATTTCATATTCTTGGACAATTTTGAATAGGATTTGGTTTAAATATTTTTGGGATATATGTTAAAGAAATTTCAAAACCTCCTTTACCATCAGAAAAATCGTTTAAAGAGGATGTATTATAATCATAACCTAATTTGGCCTCATAACTTCCTATTTTAACGCCACCCTCTATAATAAAAGCATCAGAAGACCTGTATGTTGGCCCAAACAAAATAATAGCTCCCGAGCCTTTTAAATGGTAATGAGCCATTAATCCATAGTTAATCTCTTGTGCATTAACTTGCCTCATGTAAAGAATTTTAGGCATCAACTGAATTTTTTCAGAGATATTTACTTTAGCTCCACCGTGAGCGATATACCTAATAGGCAATTTATTACTTTCGTTATAAAATGTTTCTTTAGGCTGAGTTAAATGAAAAGCAGAAACTCCTACAAATGGGTTAATTCTTATCTGATCTTTCCCATAGTAATAAACTAATCCCGCATTAACATCTGGCAACCAAAAATTAGAACCTCCAAAATTTTCTCCATTAGGGATTGACTGATCAAAAGATCCTCCCCCAGTAGTAGTGTATTGATTTTCAAAATATAGTTTCTCAAAATTTACACTTTTCTGGATTACTCCTCCCTGAACTCCAATCGATATCTTATGTTTTTCATTTTTATCAACAGTAAAACTGTATCCCATATTTAATAAAATACCAAGCGTATTATAATCTCCAGCTCCTGCCCTTCTATTTATTATTTGTCCTCCAAAGGCAAATTTTTCAAAAGGCATGTCATATGATATTGCTGCTGTTCGATATGCTTTAGAGGAAACACTTCCCCATTGTGTTCTATAATGACCATGTATTCTATACTTACCATCAAACTGTCCAACCAATGCAGGATTCAAGTATAATGGGGCCGCGTCATGTTGTGACAAATGAAAATCCTGTGCTGTTGACTTGCTAACCATGCAAACAAGAAGGCCAAAAAGGACTAAATAATATTTTTTCTCCATACTCACTTACCTTATCTCAATAATGTTACATCACCTTTTAAAGAATGTTTTTCGTCATCCAAAGTTACTGCTCTAACGGTATATACATAAACACCTACAGGCTGTTCTGCACCATTTCTAGTCCCATCCCAACCTATAGCTTGATCAGTAGATTCAAAAATTAATTCTCCCCAATTGTTATATACTCTAAAATCTAACTCTTTGTAAGGCCCTCCTAAAACATTAAAAACATTATTTGTTCCATCACCATTAGGCGAAAATGCATTTGGAACTTGTGGTGGCATAAAAACAATTACTTCATCACATATCGTGTCTTTACAATCAAAAACATCAGTAACTCTTAAACAAACAATATAATTACCTGCTGCTGAATAATTGTAAATTGGATGTTGATCTGTAGAAGTACCTAAACTATCACCAAAGTCCCAATCCCAATTAATTATATTGGTAAAAGAAAAATCTGTAAAAGAAAAATTCTCATTAACCTTAACTGATCCTGGAGAACTATTAAATCCTGCTGTTGGAGGTCCTTTTATAGCTACCGGATTAGTTATCGTATCCCAACAACCTTGTGCAGACTGAACAATTAATGTAACATTATATACTCCATTAGGATTATATATATACCCTGGGTTTTGAATTGTGTCTGAACCTAGTCCATCTCCAAAATCCCATAACCAAGAAGTTATCGTTGATCCATTAACAGTTGAAGAGTCAACGAACAAACTCGAAATACCTTCACATACACCATTAACATTAAAATTAGCATCAGGTAAAGAGTAAACCAAAACTGGCTGAATAACAGTGTCAACACATCCGTTTGCTGATTGAACAATTAAACTTACATTATAAATTCCTGCAGTATCATAAATAGTAAATGTATTTTGGAGCGTGTCTAAAAACGTATTCCCAAAATCCCAGTCCCACGAAACAACAGGGTCAATAGACGCTGTTAAATCATTAAAAAATATCGAGTCTTTAGGACAAACTGAAATAAAAGAAAAGTCAGCAGTTGGTGCTGGAATTAAGTATAAATCAATTGTATCAGAGTAACTCCTACAACCTCCATTATTTGTTGATGTATAGATCAATGTTACTATACCATTAAAATTATCTACAGAATCAGCAAAATATGATGTATTGTTTAGCGAATCATTTGGAGAAAAATATCCAGAACCTAAAGTTTGCCAATAACCAGAGCCAGTTGAAGAGTTCCCAGAAATTGGAATAAATTTATTCCCCGCACACGCTGTGTCGTTTGTTAATACGGAGGCAGTTGGTGTATTACTAAAAGTAATCAACAATGTATCAGAATCAGGCACACAATTTCCATTTCCAGTAGAATTTAAGTAAATAAATACAAATCCAGCTGTAGTATCAGCTGTCCCAGGAATATAACTAGCGTTCATTGTAAAAGGATTAGGACTAAAAGAACCATCCCCACTAGTAACCCATTGGCCTCCAGATGCAGTTGTTATAAGTCCTGAAAGATTAATAGATGCACTATCCTTACATACAAAAATATCGTTTCCTGCATCAGCAGTTATCCCAGTTGAATACGTTATCGTCATAGTATCTGATCCAGAAGGACAAAACCCATTTCCAGTTGTAGAAAGAATCAATGTAGCAAATCCTGCAGAAATTTCACCAGCTGTTGGAGTGTAAGCAGCATTTAAATTAGTCGCTCCTGGGTTAAATCCTCCTGCGCCAATCCAAAGGCCACCACTTGCGCCAATGACACTTCCATTAAGATTAGTAACAGGATTACTCAAGCAAGCAAAAGTATCAGTAGCAATTGCTTGTGGCAAAGCTTGAACAAATATTGTTTTTGATACAGAATCCACACACCCAGCAGTATTCCCTACTATTAATTTTACAGTATAAGTTCCTGGTGTAGTGTAAGTGTGGGAAGGTGTTGGCGTAACTGCTGTTCCCCCATCACCAAAAGTCCAGTTCCAGCTATTAACAGTTGCATTTGCTGCTGGAACAGATGTGTCAACGAAATTTACAGGATCATTAACACATGTTGAATCTGCATAAGTAAAATCAGGAGTTAACCCAGAGACTATCAATGTATCGTAAATTGTATCGGCACAAGGGGTTCCTGCTTGAGCAATTAACATAACTATATAAGTACCAATAGCAGGGTAAGTATAAGAAGGATGAACTGCTGTAGAATTATCTGTAGTTGAAAAAGGATCTCCAAAATCCCAATAAAAGGAATTTCCCGTTAAAGGTGTACTTGTGTTAGTAAAGTTTACAGCTAAACCAGCACACCCATTTGTTGGCCCTATTCCTGGCATCGGTATAGGAGGACAATTTAAAACATTAAACTGAAAATCTCTATAAATAGTGTTTATTAAAACACCATTTCTGTACTCATCAGCCCTAACTCCAACAACATATTGGCCTAAAGCAGGAGGAATACCTGAAACAACACCAGTATTTGGATTAACTGTCAAACTTAATCCTCCTAAAGGGTCGTTTGCATTATAACCTCCATTATAACCAACAGGAGTAAATGTAGCCACATTTCCTGGGAAAGTAGGTGCATTATCATCAAATGGGTTATAAAAAGCATAAACTAAAGAATCCCCATCCTTATCAGTCGCTCCATGATCAAAGTTTAATTGATTTCCTTGACAAATAAATACCGGTGGAAAATTTTTCCATGAAGGACTCGAATTAGTTAACAAGCTACTATTATCTGGAATTGAAGTGTAATAACTTGACCCTGAATTTAAAGGATTATTCACATTTACCACACTACTGTTTCTACAACATGTTTGGTAAAACATATGATACCCGCCTGGATTTGGGGGTAGGTTATTAACAATAGTCGTATAAATTGCTTCCTCTACACAAACCCCAGGATCAAATGCACAGGTGTCTATAGGTGGATCTAATATATTTTTTTGAGTTCTTGGTATTGTAATATCTTTATCTGGAGCAAAATTTGATCCATTTGGCTGTCTAACCTCTATTCTAACACTGGTTGGCAAATCAACACTTGTCGGACCACAATCCCTATACATTTTAAACGTTATTCTGTAAGTTGAACCTCCTAAATGTTCGTAGGTAAGAGAGCCCCCAACAACATGAGTAGCTTTAGATAACAAAGGCGTTATACTTAAAAGGAGTATTAGAAAAATGTTACTTAGTTTCATTTCTGTAGTGCAAATTCGGGTACAAATCTATAAAAAATTCCATAATTAAACTAATAATCGATAAAAAGTATCTATTCATCTACTAATATTATTTATTGAACTTGTGCAAAATGAATATTTATTTATCTTTGCTAATTAATTAATCACTAAAAGTTAGCTAATATGCAACTCAAATCATTCGCCTCAACTCTATCTAAGACAGTATCTATCTTAGTATTTGCTATTTTATTTCACACAAACATTACTGCTCAAATTAATGTTCTTTGGGAATCGAGATTTACAAGCACAGGACAAAATTCTGATTCTGGAAAAGAATTAGCTATTGATAGTAGCGGAAATGTTTATGTTACTGGGACTTCAAGAACAAGTGTTGCAAATGGATTTGATATTGTAACTATTAAATATGATCCTCTTGGGAATCAATTATGGGCCAGAACTTTTAATGGCAGTGGTAGTTCTTTAGATGAAGCTCGTGATATTGCAGTTGATAAAAATGGAAATGTATATGTTACAGGATATACCGCTTCTACTGGTCCAAATTATGACTATATTACTATTAAGTATAATAGTTCTGGAGTTCAACAATGGGCAACTTCTTATAATGGAACTGGTAATGGTTATGATGAAGCTTACGCATTAGCAGTTGACACTAATGGAAATGTATATGTTACTGGAGGTAGTGATGTAACAAGTCAAGGAAGTAATTATGCCACTATTAAATACAACACTTTAGGGGTTCAACAATGGGTTCGCTTTTACAATGGCTCTGGAAATTCAATTGATGCTGCAACACAAATTAAATTAGACAATATGTTTAATGTTTATGTCTCTGGACACAGTTACGGTAGTGGGACAGATTTAGATATTGCGACAATTAAATACGACAATGCAGGAACTCAACAATGGGTTTCTAGGTTTAATGGGGTGCTTAATCTTTTTGATGTTCCTGAAGCTCTACATATTGATAATATGAATAATGTCTATGTTGCTGGAGCTACTTTTGGTGGTATTGCCACTGATAACGATTATGTTACAATAAAATACAATAATGCTGGAGTTCAACAATGGGCAAGAATATTAGATGGTCCTCTTAATGAAGAAGATAAAGCTTTTGATGTTTTAACTGACGCCAATTTAAATGTTTATGTTACTGGAAGAAGCATGGGATCAAACGGTACAGGTGAAAACATGAGGACTTTAAAATATGACCCCTCAGGCAATTTACTTTGGCAGGACACTTATAATGGACCTACAAGTGGATATGATGATGCTCAGCAAATGAGACTTGGTAATTCTGGGGCATTATATGTAACAGGATACAGTGCTGGAATTGGAACTAATAATGATTACTTAACACTAAAATATGACACTGCCAATGGTTCTATTTTATGGCAAGCTCGATTTGATGGTCCTGCAAGTAACAATGATCAAGCTTTTGCTATGGAGATTGACGCGACAGAAAGTATTTATGTTACAGGAACAAGTTATGACCCTACATCGTTTCAAGATTTTTCAACTATTAAATGGTGTCAATTAAATGCAGATGCTGGTAATGATACCTCCATTTGTATTGGAGATACTGTTCAACTAAGCCTAAATGCTCCTGGTGCTAACAGTTACCTTTGGACACCAAACACTGGGCTAGATGATGATACCTCTCCAAATCCTAACGCTTTCCCAACGGTAACAACAACTTATATTATTGCAGCAACTAATCCATTAGGTTGTACAGATTATGATACTATTACTGTTAAAGTAAACTCTTTACCTTCAAATGTATTGACGGCATCTGGTCCAACCTCTTTTTGTATGGGAGACTCTGTTACGCTTACTGCTGCTAATGCCCAGCTTTACAACTGGAGTCCTAGTGGAAAAACGACTCAATCTATTACTGTTTTTAATACTGGAATTCACACTGTTACATTAACAGACTCTAACAACTGTACTAACAATGGGGTTGATACGATTACTGTCTTCAGCTTACCAAATGTTTCTGCTGGGCCTGATGCAAACTTATGTAATGGTTCTGGGATGTACTTAAATGCAACAGGAGCTTTAACATTTATGTGGAATACACAAAAAGATTTATCTGATTCTACAATTGCAAACCCATTAATAACGCCTACCACACCAACCATATTTTGGGTAACCGGTACAGACGGAAATGGATGTAAAAAAACAGATTCAGTTTCTATAGTTATCAGTGTGGCTCCTACCGCCATATTAAGTGCTCCTGCACCTAATGACACACTTTATTTATCTTTGCCAAATGGTGGTGACATTCAGTTTTTTGCCAACTTAAGCACAAATGTTATATCATATGATTGGACTTTTGGAGATGGAGGAATCGGTAATGTTCAGAATCCAATATACACCTATACTACGCCTGGATTATGGAATGTTGAATTAATTACAACAAACGGATCATGCAAGGATACAGCTACAATGGATGTAATGGTGTTTTTAAATAATTCGGTAACAAACAATGATGTGTTAACTAGTTATTCTGTTTATCCAAACCCTGCTAATGAAAGCATTTTTATTGACTTTAAAAATAGCAATCAAAAAAATGTTACAATTAATATTTACGACATTGCTGGTAAAATAATCCACAATAAACATTACCCTAATACCTCTTTAATTAAAATTAATTCTCAAGAATTTTTAACCGGATTTTATTTAATTGATATTAATATAGATAATAAACAAAAAATAATTAACCGAGTTTCAATTTCTCGTTAACAACTAATCGTGTCAATATTAAAATTAAAGCGCTTTATTATACTTTTTAATAATAAAGCGCTTTTGTCATTTATTACATTAGCACTTTTGTTTGCTTGTACTCCAAAAGGACCTCAAACATATAATAGCCCATATCTAGGAAAAAACAAAGAAGAATTAATTATAACTAAAGGATTAGCAAAAGAAATTAGAGTTTTCGGCAATACTGAAGCATACATCTATAAGACTAAAGAAGAATATTTCGGCAAAATAAAAGGAGATACTATCTCTGATTCATTAATCCCAAAAAAAACATACTCCATCGAATATATTTATTATATTAATGAAAACAATATTATTTATAAGTATCAGGTCTGGAAAAAAAGAATAAAATAAAAATGGTATAACATTTGAAAGATAAAAAAATAAAACAAAATGTTTAAACATTAGTTGTATATACATATATTTACAAAAACTAAAAACTTATGAAAATGAAAAAAACAATTTTAATCTTATCTGCCTTAATTTTAACAGGCATTTTAAGTCAGTCCTTCAAAAATGATGACGCTAAAAAATTAACATTAAATAATAAAGTAAGCACCATCGAATGGATTGGTAAAAAAGTTACTGGCCAACATAATGGTAGCATTTCTTTAAAAGAAGGTTTCTTAAATTTAGAGAACGGTAAAATAAAAAACGGAACTATTTCCATTGATATGGAAACTATTACTTGTGCAGATTTAGAAGGGGAATGGGCTCAAAAATTAATTGGACACTTAAATTCTGCTGATTTTTTTGACATCAAAAATCATAAAACTGCTACACTAGAAATTAAAGAAGTAAAAAACATTGAAAACAATAAGTATAACGTTACTGGAACCCTTACTATTAAAAATATAGCAAAGCCTATTGCATTTCCTGCAACTATAGAGTTTAAAGATGGTAAGTTAGCGGCTTTTGCTGAAGTTACAATTGATAGAACCTTGTATGATATTAAATATGGTTCAGGTAAATTTTTTGAAGGACTAGGAGACAAAATGATTAACGATGAATTTACTGTGAAATTTAAAATAGCAGCAGAGTAATTTTTTTAAGTCAAATTATTAAAAACCCTTAAATTTTTTAAGGGTTTTTTTATTATATGCAACCTTTTATTTTTATTTGCGTCTAATGTTGGTTAATCGTATCTTTGCATACTTTAATCGATTAAATATTAACATTAAAATAAACTAAAAATGAAAAAACTACTTTTCACTTTAACATTTTCAACTTTTGTTGCTTTCTCTTTTGCACAAAATGTTGGTATAAACACCACAGGAGCAACTCCTGATCCTTCAGCGGCTTTAGACATTGACTATTCTGACAAAGGATTATTAATTCCAAGAGTTTCATTAACATCAACCACAGACATTATCACTGTACCTGCCCCAGCTACAAGTTTATTAGTATACAACACTAATGCAGCAATGACTGGTGGTGCATTAGGCTATTGGTATTGGGATGGTGCTGCATGGATACAAGCAATTGGACCAGCTGGACCTATCGGGCCTGCTGGACCAGCTGGACCTCCTGGTGCTAATGGAACGAATGGCACAAACGGAACTAACGGTGCTACAGGGCCACAAGGACCTATTGGACCTATTGGACCAACAGGTGCTAATGGTACTAACGGAACAAATGGAACTAACGGTGCTACAGGACCACAAGGACCTATTGGCCCTACTGGACCTGCCGGTGCAAATGGAACTAATGGAACTAACGGAACTAACGGAGCTACTGGACCACAGGGTCCTATCGGACCAACTGGACCTGCCGGTACTAATGGCACAAATGGAACTAACGGTGCTACAGGAGCAACTGGTGCTACTGGCCCAACAGGCGTTATGGCACCTATTCGATCTACCGTAATTTCAGCTGATCAACTTTTAGCGTCTACAAGTTTCATTAACATCCCTGGTCTATCCATAACTTATGCTCCAGGGAAAAATCAGGTGTTTGCAATATTTACTTTATCTGGTGTAGCCTATACAGGTTCAAACGCTATTGGTGAGTTTAGATTATTGGTTAATGGTGTTTCTGTTGGCGGTTGTCAGACAAAACTTGGTGTATACAACAGTTTTAGTGGTCTTTCTACAACATCTTGGAGTGCTACTTTTACTGAACTAGTAAACGTAAACGCAAATGTTAACAATACTTTTGTTGTGCAGTATCGCTCTAACGCTATTAGTGGTACTAATGGGATTGCTATTCGACCAGTAACATTTGGAGATAGTGAACACGGAACTTTAAGTGTATTTGAATAACTAACGCATAAATCTTGACTATGAAAAATATTTTAATATTCTCCTTTTTGTGTTTTATTGGTTCTGTGGCATTTGGTCAAACAGGAACTCTTAATACAGACGAACTACCACAATTAAAAGCCTCATCTCAAAGCGATGTTAGCCCAATAATTAAAGCTATTATTTTAAAACAACAAATCACTCCAGAGCTTAAGGCAAGTAGTACTGGATCTGGTATTAGTGAAAATGATAAACAAATTATTCTAAAAGAACTTAACATGACCCCCATTGTTAGTGCTACACCTAAAATAGCAGCGTATAGTAAAGATGGTGTTGAGTAATTTTTAAACGAAATAACAAATGAAACAAAATATTCAACATAAGTGGAGTAAACCATTCCTAACGATACTGCTTATCGCTTTCAGCACTTTATCTTTTGCCCAAAACAATGCATTAGTATTAAATGGTGCGATAACTGTTTTGGATGGAGGAGTGGCAGGAACACCTGTTTATTTGGTTGTTAATCAATCAAATGTTTCGGGTATTACTCGATTAGCTGGAGGAGGGCATATACACTCAGAAAATCAATATAACTTTGTGAAGTGGGTCTCTGGAACAAATACAGGTAACTATGTGTTTCCTTTTGGTGTTGGAGCTAATACTACCAATTATATTCCTTTTACATTTAATAAAACAACGGCAGGTAGTAGTGACATAGATATGGCTACTTGGGCAACAACTATTCAAAACATGCC
>JBBKXK010000026.1:0-38389 GCA_037969435.1 Vicingaceae bacterium | reverse complement strand
TAATTATTCTTCGTATTTAGGGTGGTCAATTTGCTCCGTTTTAACTGCTCACTTTCAACCGTTTTTGGGTGGTCAGTTTAAAACGTTAACAGGTGGTCACTTTCACCGTTTTTTCCATTATATTCAGCATCGCCCGATAATTCTAATAGTTGTATAGCTCTAGTTTTCATTGAGCATATGTCCAATATCATTCCTTTAGTTGAAAGTTTTCTTTCCATTTCTAATATATTTTAAATGAAATGAAAAATTAAACAAAAAGATAAGACCTTAAAAATATGTTTTGGACTATATACGGACTATTTTGAAAATAACAAATACTCAACAATCTATTTATCAGACTATTGAGTATTTTAAAAGTGGAGTCGGAGGGATTCGAACCCTCGTCCAAACAAGGAATCAATAAGCTTTCTTCATGCTTAGCTTTTAATTAATTGTTAGACTTAATGCAGGTTAAAAGCGACCAACACTAAGCTTAAGCTTTTTTAGTTTCACCAATAAATCAAAGCTTTTTATTGATTAGTTCAAAATTATGATTCCTTAAACTCAACAGTTAATGAACAGAACTGCTGAAAGGAAAATGGTTTTGCCCTCTAAGGGCTAAAATTAAGGTTATCCGACTAAGTCGAGATTACGCAGCCATTGCATAGTTATTTTCGCCTGTTAGCGATTTGAGAACCGAGATTTACGAGCTAATCCACAACGCTCGGCATGCTTACATATCCATTCATCTTGCTGTCAAAACCAAAAACGACCCCAGTATTTTCAAAGAACTCCACAAAATTAGACATTTAATAAACATCATATTGAAATACCTCTAAAAATGAATGTAACTTTTTTATATTTGTGGGCTTAATGTAAGTTATGAAAATAGGCGTAATAAAAGAAGGTAAAACACCAACAGACGAGAGAGTTCCTCTTTCTCCAACTCAATGTAAAGAAATAGTTGAAAAATTTCCGACAGTTAAATTAGTTGTTCAGAAAAGTGCTGTTAGAAGATTTCAAGATAAAGAATACGCTCAAAACGGAATAGAGATAGTTGATAGCGTAGATGACTGTGATGTATTAATGGGAGTTAAAGAAGTGCCTGTTGACCAACTTATTCCAAACAAAACCTATTTTTATTTTTCTCATACTACTAAAAAACAACCATACAATCGTAATTTATTAAAAGCTATGATAGCTAAAAATATTACGATGGTTGATTATGAAGGTTTAACAAATGCTAATGGTTTAAGATTAATCGGCTTTGGAAAATATGCTGGTATTGTAGGATGTTACAATACATTCTACGCTTACGGAAAAAAATCTGGATCTTATGATTTAAAAAGAGCGTATCAATGTTTTGATAGAAAAGAAATGGAAGCGGAATTGCCTAAAATACAACTTCCAAATAATTATAAAATAGTTATTACAGGAGGCGGAAGAGTGGCTCATGGAACTATAGATATATTAGAAAAAATCGGCATTAAACAGGTTTCACCTAACGAAATAATCTCTAACTCTTTTAACGAGCCTGTGTTCGCACAATTAATGGTGGATGATTATAATAAAAAATTAGATGGACAAGATTTTATTCGAGAAGATTTTTACAATGATCCTTCCCCATTTAAAAGTGATTTTATGCGTTTTGCTAAAGTAGCTGACATGTATATTTCTTGCCACTTTTGGAGTTCTAAATCACCTTTTATTTTTAGTAGAGAAGATGCCAAATCGCCTGACTTTAACATTAAAATTGTTGGTGATATTAGTTGTGATATTGATGGACCTGTTGCTTGTACATTAAGACCTTCAACTATCAAAGAACCTTTATATGGCTATTGTCCAGAAAAAGAAAGTGAGGTTGATTTTAATGAAGAAAATGCTATTACAGTAATGGCGGTTGATAACTTACCTTGTGAATTACCAAAAGATGCTTCTGCAGATTTTGGCAGAGAGTTTATCGATAAAATTTTGCCTCATTTGATTAGTGATACTGAAAATGTAATTGATAGAGCTACCATTTGTAAAAATGGTGATTTAACTGCTCATCACGAATTTTTAAGAGATTATGTAAATGGATAAAATTACTTTCTTGTAATTTTATGTTTACCTACTTTTTGTTTCATCAAATAATAAAGATATTCTTCTTTAATAATATCTTTTGCAGCTTTATTTTGCTCCATTGGTATTCGTTGTAAATGATTTTTTACAGAATCATCTTTTATTCCTGCACAACCAAAGGTTAAATCAATACTATTTTCTATTTGTTTAAAAAAGGTACTACCTACTCCATCATCAGTAAAAGGAAAAGAGAAAACTCTATAGTCTAGATTAAACTGAGTAGTAATAATCTCAATACTTTCTTTAGTTTGAATAAGTTGTTGTTCTTTGGTTAAATCCTTATATAATGGATGATCCATACTATGCGCTCCAAAAGTAAATCCTTCTTTAATCAATTCCTTTATTTGAACACTTTCTAAGTAAGGCTGTTTATCTAATAAATAGGTATCAAAATCAATGTTGTTTTTTACTGCTAACGCATTTAACTTATCAATATCTTGATAACTCATATTTAACAAAGCTTTATCCTTTAATTTTTCATACAGCAAACTCGCTTTAAAACGATAAAATAAACCTTTATTATCGATGAAATCAGAATTTAAAAAAACTGAAGCAGGTATATTTTTCTCTTTTAAGATTGGTGCTACAATAGAATAGAACTCATTCAACCCATCATCAAAACTTAAATGAAAATAGTTTTTATCTATTTTTTGTTCTGATTTACTCAGCTCTATCAATTGTGTTAAAGAAATAGCCTCATAATTTTTTAATAAAAAGTCTAAATCTTCTTTAAATCGCTGAATACTTCTCGGTTGATACAAATGTTTAATATGAAGTGGTGCTATATCTGAAACCAAATGATAAAAAGGTAAAATAATATTATGCCCCGTTTTTTGGATTAAAGTTTCTAAACTATACAAAGAAGCTCCTACACTAGAAATATGTTTAGCAGATTTTTTAATAATTCAACAATTTTAACATTTTTGAAGATGTTTTACTTATTTGAAAGTATGGAATTTGTTCTCCCCCAAATGCTCTAAAGTATCGTTCAATAGATTCGACCATACTGCCTTCAAAATTAAAGGCTTTAGTTTTTGTTGACGAACGTTTTATTGCATCCCATAACAACAAACTCATTGAACCTGTTGTTTTAAAATTGCTATCAGTAGCTCCATGTAGGTAATAGGCTGAATTATTATCCCAAACATAAAGTAATATAGAATGAACATTTTTAGCCTCATCTTGAGCAATTAACAATTCACCACAATTATTTTTTAGACAAAAATCATAAACCGTTTTTAGCTTTTTAAAAGGTATTGGATAATCTTCCTTATTTTCTTGATATACTTTTAACTTTAACTGATATAATAAATCAATATCCTTAGATAAAGTAACCACAAGTGTTTTTTCAGCCTTTCTAATTTCTCTTCTTATGTTTTCTTTAAAATTTGCAAAAACACTATTAGTATTTGAGACATCTTTTATTACATAGGTATATCTTGTTGTTTGTTGAAACCCTTTCCAACTAAAAGGCATCCAATTAGTAATTTCAGGCAAAAAATTTTGCTTAAACGAGTCTGTTTTCGGCAATTGTTTTATCAACTCATTTATCACTTCTTTTTCATAACCAATTTTAGACGCATATTTTTGTCCTTCAGGATATTTCATCCAAACACCTTGGTAAGGGCTTAAAAACTGAGGAGTAATAAATTTGAAGCTCTTTTTTTTAGAAATCACATAAGGTAACACTGCAACTACATCTCCACCTTTTTCAACCAACGAAACCTCCCAATCATCTTTACTATACAATGCTTCAAACCATTGATATTGCAAAAATAATGGAACATTTTTTTCTTGTTCACAAAACTGTTTATATAAAGATTTGTTTTCAGTCATAATTACTTCAAAAATAGCTTTAAAAATTAAAAACATTAAAAAACTACTTTTATTTTATAATTTTGGCGTCCAACGATTATTTATTGAAGAATTTTAAATAACCAATACAATGAGAGAAATTCAATTTAGAGAAGCACTTAACGAAGCAATGTGCGAAGAAATGAGAAAGGATGATACTATTATCCTTTTAGGTGAAGAGGTTGCTGAATATAATGGAGCATATAAAGTAAGTAAAGGTATGCTAGATGAATTTGGAGCAAAAAGAATTATAGATACTCCAATTGCTGAAAACGGTTTTTCTGGTATTGCTGTTGGTGCTGCTATGAATGGATTAAGACCTATCGTTGAATTTATGACATGGAATTTTTCTTTGGTTGCTATTGATCAAATTATTAATAATGCTGCCAAAATGTATAATATGTCTGGCGGACAATTAAATATTCCGATTGTATTTAGAGGTGGAACTGGTGCTGCTGGCCAATTAGGTGCAACTCATTCTCAAGACTTTAGTAATTGGTACGCAAACTGTCCAGGCTTAAAGGTAATTCAACCTTCTAACCCAGCAGATGCAAAAGGCTTATTAAAAGCTGCCATTAGAGATAACGATCCTGTTATCTTTATGGAATCAGAACAAATGTATGGTGACAAAGGCTTAGTTCCAGATGGAGAATATATTATTCCTATTGGAGTTGCAGATGTAACTAAAGAAGGTTCTGATGTAACTATAGTTAGCTTCGGCAAAATGATGAAGCTAGTAAATACTGCAGCTATTGAATTAGCAAAAGAAGGGATTAGTGCTGAAACGATAGACCTTAGAACACTTCGTCCTATTGATTATGATACAGTGATTAATTCTGTAAAGAAAACTAATAGAATGGTATTTGTTGAAGAATCATGGCCATTAGGTTCTTTTTCTACTGAGCTTACTTTTAAGGTTCAACAAAATGCTTTTGATTATTTAGATGCTCCTGTTGCAAGGGTTACTGGTGCAGATGTACCCATGAGTTTTTCTCCTCCTTTAATTGAAGCCTATTTACCTAATGTTGACAAAATAATTAAAGCTGTAAAACAAGTATTATATAAATAATTAGCTGTCAATTATTTTTACTTTTTTAGCTATAAACAATCGTTTATTAGCGACCAAAATCAATTTAATCAGTTTTCATTATTCATTTTACTTTAATTTTTATACTTTTGCCGTCCTTAAATAATTTTTAAAATTTAATAAATTATAATATATATGGAATCAATGATGATTTATATGCCAATAGCAATGGCGATTTTAGGCTTAATCTATATGCTCATAAAGAAAAGCTGGGTGATGAAGCAAGATGCTGGTGATGGTAAAATGAAAGAAATTTCTGACTATATTTATGAGGGTGCTTTGGCTTTCTTAAAAGCAGAGTATCGTTTATTAGCATTTTTTGTTATTGGAGCAAGTGTTGTGTTGGCAGGAGTAGCTTTTGTAGTTCCATCAACTGAATATTTAATCATTGTGGCCTTTATTATTGGAGCTATATTTTCTGCTTTTGCTGGAAATATGGGAATGAAAATAGCTACTAAAACAAACGTAAGAACAACCCAAGCTGCTAAAACAAGTTTACCAAATGCTTTAAAAGTTTCATTTGGTGGTGGTACCGTTATGGGGCTGGGTGTTGCTGGTTTAGCCGTTTTAGGTTTAACTTCATTTTTCATATTATTCTTTCACTTATATATGGGTGGTGTTTGGACTAGTACAGCTGATATGACTGTTGTGCTAGAAACATTAGCTGGTTTCTCTTTAGGAGCTGAGTCTATTGCTTTATTTGCAAGAGTTGGTGGTGGTATTTATACAAAAGCTGCTGATGTTGGTGCTGATTTAGTTGGCAAGGTAGAAGCTGGAATTCCTGAGGATGATCCTCGTAACCCTGCAACAATTGCAGATAACGTAGGTGATAATGTTGGTGATGTAGCTGGTATGGGAGCAGATTTATTTGGTTCTTATGTTGCAACAGTATTAGCCGCTATGGTTTTAGGTAACTATGTTATTGAAGATATGGGTGGTGCAATTCAAGATGCTTTTGGTGGAATTGGCCCTATCCTTTTACCAATGTCAATTGCTGGTATTGGAATTATTATATCTATTATAGGTACCTTCTTAGTTAAAATCTCATCAAATGATGCCAAAGAAGCTCAAGTGCAAAAAGCATTAAACATTGGTAACTGGTCATCTATAGTTTTGGTTGCTATCGCTTGTTATGGCTTAGTAACTTGGATGTTGCCAGAAACAATGCAAATGAATTTCTTCGGTGAGGGAACTCAAGAAATTTCTTCTTTAAGAGTATTTCTTGCTTGTTTGGTTGGTTTGGTTGTTGGAGCTGGAATTTCTGCTTTCACTGAATACTATACTGGATTAGGTAAAAAACCTATCTTAAAAATTGTACAACAATCAAGCACTGGAGCAGGAACCAATATTATTGCTGGTTTAGCAACAGGAATGATTTCCACTTTCTCTTCTGTACTATTATTTGCTGCTGCGATTTGGGCATCTTATGCACTTGCAGGGTTTTACGGTGTTGCTTTAGCTGCTTCAGCAATGATGGCTACAACAGCTATGCAATTAGCAATTGATGCTTTTGGCCCAATTGCAGATAATGCAGGAGGTATTGCTGAAATGAGTGAGCAAGAACCTATCGTTAGAGAAAGAACAGATATTTTAGATGCTGTAGGTAATACTACTGCTGCAACTGGCAAAGGATTTGCTATTGCTTCTGCAGCGTTAACATCTTTGGCATTGTTTGCTGCTTACGTAACATTTACAGGTATTGATGGAATTAATATTTTTAAAGCACCAGTATTAGCAATGTTATTTGTTGGAGGAATGGTTCCTGTAGTATTTTCTGCATTAGCAATGAATGCTGTTGGTAAAGCTGCGATGGAAATGGTTTACGAAGTTAGACGTCAATTTAAAGAAATCCCAGGTATTATGGAAGGAACTGGAAAACCTGATTATGCAAAATGCGTTGATATTTCTACAAAAGCATCTTTAAAAGAAATGATGTTACCTGGTATATTAACTATAGGGTTTCCAATAGCTGTTGTATTAATTGGAAAACTAGTTTACCTAGACAATAATATGTTAGTTGCTGAAATGTTAGGTGGCTACATGGCTGGAGTAACAGTAAGTGGTGTTTTATGGGCTATCTTCCAAAACAATGCAGGCGGTGCTTGGGATAATGCAAAAAAATCTTTCGAAGCTGGTGTTGAAATTAATGGAGAAATGACATATAAAGGTTCTGAAGCTCACAAAGCTGCTGTAACTGGAGATACTGTTGGGGATCCATTTAAAGATACTTCAGGACCTTCAATGAACATCTTAATTAAATTAACTTGTTTAATAGGGTTAGTAATTGCTCCTATATTAGGTGGCCATACTAACGATGCACACGCTGAAGCAGCTGAAGTTGTTGTTGAAGAAGTAATAATTGAAGAAACAGTAGCTACTCCGGATATTAATGAATTAGCTGGAGAATGGATTTTAGATGGTTCGCATTCTTATGTAGATTTTTCTATTCGCCATTTATTAGCAACATCTAAAGGTAACTTTAAAACTATTACTGGTAATATTAATATTAATGATACAGCTAAATCTATTAATATAGAAATAGATGTAAATTCAGTAAACACTAATAATGATAAAAGAGATGATCATTTAAAAGGTGAAGAAATGTTTAATGCTGCAAAATTCCCTACCATTACTTTTACATCTAATAATATAGAGAAAGTAGAAGAAGGTTATTTAGCAAAAGGGCAATTAACTATGATGGGAGTAACTAAAGATGTAGAATTACCTTTTGCATACTTTGGCAAGCAAGATACCCCGTGGGGTTTTCCTTCAGCAGCAGTTGCAGGAGCAATAATGATTAATAAAAATGATTTTGGATTAACTTATGGAGGAGCAATGTTAGGAGAAGATGTTAAAATTGATTTCTCTATAGAGTTGAACCCTAAGCCAACAGAAGAAGCAAAAGCTATTAAAGAATAATAGCATTGTTAATAAAATGTTATTTTTTCAATGCAATTAGGTCAATATAATTTATTTACTTTGCTTTGAAAAATAATTAAGGAGGGTTTGTAGTTATCAACATACATGTTAATAACTTTGAACAATTGTTAATAAAATGAAAAAAAACTTGCATTATATTAAAAAAATGTATTAAGTTTGCCTCGAACTAAAAATTTTAAAATAAATTAAAAATTAAAAAGTTTAACTAAAACAAATTGTAATGAAGAAAAAAGTATTATTTGTAGCTTCTATATTTTTAGCTACTGCAACATTTGCACAAGACGGTTTAACGTCTAAAAAAGGTGAAGCTTACTTACCAGAAGCTGGTGATTGGGCTTTAGGTTTTGATGGAACTCCATTTTTAGGTTACGTAGGTGACGTATTTAATGGTACACAAAACAATAATGTTAACGCAACGTGGGTAGGTAATGTTCCTGCAATGACTATCGTTGGTAAATATTTCAAAGATGAATCTACTGCTTATAGAGCAAAATTAAGAATCGGTTTTGGAAGTACTACTCAAAAGAACATTTTTGATACGTCTACTACAACTTTAACTGGTGAAATCACTGATGAAATGAAAAATTCTTATTTCAACTTAACTTTAGGTGGTGGTATTGAGAAAAGAAGAGGTAATACAAGAATCCAAGGTTTTTACGGTGGTGAAATGTTAATCTCTATTGGATCAAGTTCAACTGAGTACACTTATGCTGACCAATCTTCTGGTTCGTCTACAGCTGCTACTCCAAACTTACACGATGCTGTTTATACTACAGATTTCAACACAGGTGCTACTACATCAGGTGGAGAAAGAGATTTGAAAATGGCTAATGGATCTACTTTCCAATTAGGATTAAGAGGTTTTATTGGTGTTGAATGGTTCTTAGCTCCTAAAGTATCTGTTGCTGCAGAATACGGTTGGGGATTAGCAATGATGTCTCAAGGTGACGGAGAAAGAGATACTGAAGAGTATACTTTCGCAGTTCCAGGTGGAACTACTGAAACTTTGATTTCAAGAAAACACACAACTGGTGGTAACTCTTCTTTTGGAATTGATACTGACAACAATGGTGGTGTAATTACTATCATGTTCCACTTCTAAGAAGTAGAATTAATAAATATAAAAAACCCGACCAAATGGTCGGGTTTTTTTATGCATATTTTTTTCCTGCCAAAGCACCATCTTTCTTTAATAACAGTTAATTATTAATTTCTATAAAATAATTATACCATAAAAAAACACCTCCGATGTATCGAAGGTGTTCATATAAAAAAATGCTATATTCGTTTTTCTACTTCGTTTCAAACAACCCATGCAATTCTGCATCAATAGACCTAATAATCTGACCTAAATCTTCAGCATTTTCAGAAAAATTGTTACTATCAACATCAATAACTAATATCTTTCCTTGATCATAAGTAGAAACCCAAGCCTCATAACGCTCATTTAAACGCTTTAAGTAATCTAATCGAATACTTTCTTCGTAATCTCTTCCTCTCTTCTGTATTTGTTTTACTAATGTAGGAACCGAAGCTCTTAAATAGATTAATAAATCTGGAGGCTGAATAAATGTTTCTTGTAATTTGAATAATGAAAAGTACGTTTCAAAATCTCTTGTCGTCATTAACCCCATTGAATGTAAGTTGGGAGCAAAAATATAGGCATCCTCATACAAAGTTCTATCTTGGATTACACTTTTTTTATTTTCTCTAATCTCTTCAATCTTACTGATTCGACTAGTTAGATAATAAATTTGCAAGTTGAATGACCACCGTTGCATATCATTATAAAAATCATTTAAATAGGGATTATCGTCAACATCCTCGAAATGTGCATCCCAATTGTAATGTTTAGATAATAATGTTGTTAAGGTTGTTTTTCCTGAACCTATATTTCCTGCTATTGAGATTAACATATTTTTGATTTAAAAAGAATCTAAAAATACAAAAAATATATATTTGAGAAGCCTTTAATATTCAATTTTATCGATGATCAATCTATTATTACTATTTAGAATATAAATAACATCATTTTCTAATCTAACCGCACTTACAGAATTATATATAAGTGGTTTATATTTTTTTATTTCTAAGGTAAAAAAATCGTAAGTCTCAATTTCTGATTGTTTATTAGTATAAATTAAAAATTTATCTTTTACTTGAAACTGATTTAGTCCATAAAGAGGTAATGTTTTTAAATAAGTACCATAAATATCAAACACCAATATCCCATTTAATGTATCATTTAGGTAAACTCTATTATTATACTCCATTAAAAAATTAGGCTGAATATTTTTACCTAATAAACTGGCAAGGTTACTTGATGAATTAGTAGTATTCAATTCCTGATCTTTTCTTACTAATTCAAAATTTATCGAATTGTAATACCAAGCACCATCATTATAAGACCTACACACTAAAGTTGCAGCATCTAAATCAATAGTAGTTAAATCAATTACGTTTGATGATGGGGTTAAAAAATTGTCTAATATTAAAATTTTAGTAAAATCTCTAAAGTATACAACTATTTTATATGGGTTACTTACATCAACATTAGCTATAACACCAAGAACGTTATTGCTATAAGTCCGATAAATTGTTCCATCATTTTTATATTTTTTTATCTCTGTATCCGATATTTCATAATAATAACCAAACTGATCTGTAACCAATTGTTTTCCTTTAAAGGGATACTCTACAACCTGACTTTTAATGGAGAAAGAAATTATTAATATTATTATGGAGAAAATATATTTCATCAATGATATCAGTTAAAAATCATACCAATTTAAGCAATTCTTCTATATAAACTCTATCATTAGCTAAACGAGGGACTTTATGTTGTCCTCCTAATGTATTTTTATCTTTCATCCAACGATAAAATGTGCCTTTATCAACCTTTTGTATCAAGGGTTTAGATAACACCATATCATTAAATCGTTTCGCTTCATAATCAGAATTTAATAATTTAAGTTCTGAATCTAATAACTCCGAAAACTTTTCCATATCATTAGGTTGTACTTCAAACTCAATTAACCATTGGTGCTTCCCGGTTGATTTATTGGTGAAATATTGTGGTGCGACAGTAAACTCATTGATAACAGCATTACTTTTATTACAAGCAAGCAATATAGCTTGTTCAACATTCTCAACAATTAATTCTTCTCCAAAAGCATTGATAAAATGTTTTGTTCGTCCTGTAACTTTAATTCTAAAAGGGTTTAAAGAAGTGAATTTTACAGTATCTCCTATTAAATAACGCCACAAACCAGCATTGGTTGTAATTATTATTGCATAATTTTTATTTAATTCTACCTCCTCTAACGTTAATGTTTTTGGTTCGTTATTTTCTAATTCAGTTAACTCTATAAACTCATAAAAAATACCATAGTCCAACATTAACAACATTTCCTGTTGTTGACTTTGATCTTGTATTCCAAAAAAACCTTCTGAAGCATTATAGTTTTCGTAATAATTTAGTTCATGATTTGGAAATAAATCTAAAAATTGAGATTTGTAAGGTTCAAAGTTTACACCTCCATGCATATACATCTCCAAATTAGGCCAAACATCATTTATATTGTCCTTCCTATTATACTCAAGTATTCTCTTCAAAAAAACTAATGTCCAGGATGGAACTCCTGAAATATTAGAAACATCTTCTTTTGAAGTAGTTTTTACCATTTGCTCTATTTTTTCTTCCCAATTATCCATTAAAGCGACAGATAGTTTTGGTACTCTTCGCTGTTCTACCCACAAAGGGAAGTTCTTCATGATAATTGCCGACAAATCACCTGCATAAGAAGATTTATTTACTTTATTTATCTCACTACTTCCTCCTATTACTAATGTTTTACCTAAGATTAGTTTTGAAGTTGGGTGATTGTTATGATAAATAGCCAATAAATCTTTACCTCCCTTATAATGGCAATCAATTAAAGATTCTTTACTAACTGGTATAAATTTACTTTTACCTGTTGTTGTTCCTGATGATTTGGCAAACCATTTTATTTCGGTTGGCCATAATATATTTTGTTCTCCATTTTTTATTCGTTGGATATCTTGATGTAAACTCTCATAATTTTGAAGAGGAATTCTATTTTTAAAATCATCATAATTTTTTATTGATTTAAAATCATATTTTTTACCCCATTCGGTATTTGATGCTTTTGATAATAAACCGTCTAACAACTCATTTTGCACATCAATTGGGTACTTCATAAAAAGTTCCATTTGATGAATCCGTTTTTTAATTATCCAAGAAAATACAGAGTTTATTATTTCCACTTTAAGTTAGTTAAAAGTTTGAAAGTGTAAAGTTAAAAGTAAACAACAAACTTTACTAACTTTAAACTTTATAAACTCCGAACTATGAATTATAAAGGTCAGATAAGAAAAATGCACACCCATTTAGGTAAAGAAGTAGAATATAAATTACCGATTGGTGAAGATTTGGTGGACTTGAATCAATTTATAGGAAAAGAAATTTCTTTAATTTATCAAGATCAAATTTTATGTGTTAATTGTGGACGAGAAACTGTAAAATCATTCAACCAAGGATTTTGTTATCCCTGTTTTAGGGATGCTCCACAAGCTGCAGATTGGATTATTCATCCTGAAAAATCTACAGCTCATTTAGGTATTGAAGACAGAGATTTAAAATATGAAAAATCCGTACAACTTCAACCCCATGTAGTTTATTTATCTTTAACAAGTGATATAAAAGTTGGGATAACTCGAGGGACTCAAGTACCAACACGTTGGATAGACCAAGGAGCAGTTAAAGCCATAAAGTTAGCAGAAACACCTAATAGATTTTTAGCTGGAATGATAGAAGTAAGTTTAAAAGACCATTTAGCGGATAAAACTAATTGGCGAAAAATGCTCATGAATATTTATCCTGATATTGATTTATTAACTAAAAAAGAAGAAATTAAAAACTTAGTTGCAGCTGAATACCATCAGTATTTTGAAGGTAACGATGAAGTAATTTCCATCAATTATCCAGTAAATAACTACCCTGTTAAACTAAAAAGTATAGGCTTTGATAAAGTACCCGAATATACAGGCGTTTTAAAAGGAATTAAAGGGCAATACCTCTTGTTTGAAAACGGAATTGTGTTAAATATTAGGAAGCATGGCGGTTATGTGATATCTTTAGAGGGTTAACATTTTTAACTATGAGAAAATTTTGCATTTATTTAAAATTATTTTTGATTACTTGTTTATTTGTAGTGTCAAATAGTGTGTTTAGTCAAGAAAACTGTGGTAATGGCATTGATGATGATGGTGATGGTAAAATTGATTGTTTAGATCCAGATTGTTTATCAGACAATGTTCCAAGTAGTGCGTTATTTAATACTGCTAGTGATGGAAATGGGGGTGTTTTAACAGGAGGTTCAAATGATAATAATTGGCAAATTTCTGTTGGAAACATAAACGGGTCATACATACCAGCTATAGTAATGTCATCCATTCCTAGCAGCTACTACTCTAGTCCTTGGACAGATTGTAATTGGATATCTCATAGTAGTAGTGGCTCTCATTCTGTTAATGATGATTTTTATTATAAAATTAATTTTGATTTACCTTGTTATAGAGGTTGTGGTCAACCTTACTCCGATTCAGCGGTATTTTGTATAACTATGGACTTTTTTGCAGACAATTCAGTAGATGAAATATATGTCAATGGAACTCCACAAAGTCATAAAATTAATGGCGTACCCAATGCTAATCCTTATGGATATGTAGGTTTTAAGGCATCTGCAAAAATTAGTGCGTCTTTATGCGAAAATTGGCAAGCAGGAACAAATGAGTTAATAATTAAAGTGTCTTCAGGTCCAGGGTTTGAAGGATTTTTAGCACAATACAGTACCAGTCTTAGTGATACTTTAGTTCATGATTTTGTTGGCGAGTTAATAATACCCAATGTATTTACTCCTAATGGTGATGAAAGTAATGATTTATTTGAGATAGTTGGAGTAGATCATTCACAAAATTATAGCATTAAAATATTTAACCGTTGGGGGAATAAAGTGTTTGAAGAAACTGACCCTACTAAATTTTGGGATGGTGGAGACCATGATGAAGGAGTTTATTTTTATGAGATACAATATTTTGAGTTTTGCAAGTCTGAACAAAACATTAAAACTGGTTATGTTACCTTGATGAAATAAACAATACCTTTTATTTGAAAACGGAATTGTATTAAATATTAGGAAACATGGTGGTTATGTGATATCTTTAAGATATTAAGGTTTTAATTATGAAAAAATTATTATTCTTTGTTCTTTTTACATTTTTACTTTCTTTTAATATAAAAGCACAAAATTGGTGGTGGACATTAGAAGAAATGTCTAATATGCCCGAACCTGTTTCTAACAATGCTGTAGTTGAAGGTTGGGCAAACGACACAGGTTATGTCTATTCATTTGGTGGAATTGATAATACTAAAATCTGGTCTGGCATCCATTTAAAATCTTTCAGATATAACACTGTTACTGATGTTTGGGATACAATACCAGCTTTACCAGATACCTTGGGTAAAATTGCTGCTGCTGCCAGTTGGGTAGATAGCATTATTTATATTATCGGTGGTTATCATGTATATGCAAATTCTAACGAAGTTTCTTCAGCTAAAGTTCATCGATTTGACCCTAGAACAAATACTTATTTAAGTGACGGAATGGATATCCCCGTTCCAATTGACGACCATGTACAAGCGGTTTGGAACGACAGTTTAATTTATGTGATTACTGGTTGGAGCAATACTGGAAATGTACCCAATGTACAAATTTATGACCCTGTAAATGATAATTGGTTAATTGGAACATCTACTCCAAACAACAATATTTATAAAGCATTTGGGGCTTCAGGAAGTATCGTTGGAGATACTATTTATTACCATGGTGGGGCAAGCAATAGTTTTAATTTCCCTGGTCAATCTACACTTAGAAAAGGGTATATTAACCCTATAAATCCAACCCAAATTACTTGGTCATTAATTCCAACAAACTATATAAGTTATCGGGCTTCAAGTTTTAAAGATAAAAACGAAATACCACATTTTATTGGGGGTTCAAATATCACTTACAATTATAACGGTATTGCTTATAATGGCAGTGGTGGCGTCACTCCTAATAAAAGAGCTTTAAAATATATTAACAATATTTTAGATACCGTATTTATAGATACTACACTTGGGCAATTACCTATGGATTTAAGAGGTGTTGGAAGTTTTCCAAATCATTCATTTTATAATGAGGGTGTTTGGTTTATAGCCGGAGGCATGGAAGAAAACCAAACTGTTAGTAATAAAACTATTAAGTTGATATATACTCTAAACATTTCAACTATTACCGAAAATAAAAATGATTTCAATTTAATTTTATTTCCTAACCCAACCTCATCTCAAATCAATTTACTATTTGATGAAATAGAAAACAAAACTATTCAGCTAATTGATTTAATCGGAAATGTGGTTTTAACAAAACAGAATAAATCTAATAACATTCAGTTAGATTTGTCAACTTACCCAAAAGGAATTTACTTTGTAAAAGTTACCTCTCAAAAAGGTCGCACTACTCAAAAAATAATTATACAATAAAAAAAGGAGCTTTAAAAGCTCCTTTTTTTATTATTATTTCAAGTATCTAAAATCTTGGTTATTCTTAATTTTTAAAAGTGATTCGTAAATCAATTTAATTACACTTTCAACATCTTCTTTATGCACCATTTCTACAGTAGTGTGCATATAACGTAATGGTAATGAAATTAATGCTGAAGCTACCCCACCAGTTGCATAAGCAAATGCATCTGTATCTGTTCCTGTTGCTCTACTTGCAGCAGCTCTTTGAAAAGGAATTTTATTTTTATTAGCCGCCTCAATAATTAATTTTAATAAATTATTTTGTACTGCTGGTCCATAAGTCAATACTGGCCCTTTACCAGCATGGTTATCACCTTGCTCAATTTTATTAATCATTGGTGTCTGGGTATCATGACATACATCTGTAACAATAGCAACATTAGGTTTAATGTTTTGCACCATCATTTCTGCACCTCTTAACCCTACTTCTTCTTGAACCGAATTTGTAATGTATAAACCAAAAGGTAATTTTACTTTATTTTCTTTCAATAAACGAGCTACTTCAGCAATCATAAAACCACCTATTCTATTATCTAAAGCTCGACCTACATAATACCGGTCATTCAATATCATAAACTCATCTTCATAAGTTACTACACAACCTACATGTATACCTAACTTTTCAACTTCATCTTTAGTTAAACAACCACAGTCTAAACAAATGTTATCTAGCTTAGGTGTTTCTTCGTTTCCTGTTTTTCGAGTATGTATTGCTGGCCATCCAAAAACGGCTTTAACAATTCCTTTATCAGTATGAATATTTACTCGTTTAGAAGGTGCTATCTGATGATCAGAACCACCATTTCTTCTTAAATAAATAAACCCAGTATCTGTAATGTAATGGACAAACCATGAAATTTCATCAGCATGTGCTTCAATTACAACTTTATATTCAGCTTTAGGATTTATAATGGCAGCAACTGAACCATAAGTATCAACAAAATGCTCATCAACATAAGGTTTAATATAATTTAACCACATTTTTTGTCCTTCAGATTCAAAACCCGTTGGTGCTGCGTTATTAATATAATTTTCTAAAAATTTTAATGATTTTGAATTTAATATCGATTTCTTTGCCATGCCTTTGATTTTTAATTTTAAGAATGATGAAATTAGTCATTTTTGTTAAAAGAAGTATCTTTGATTGCTATGAATATTGATAACAAACAGATAATAAGATGTTTAGAATTGGCTAAACTTGGTATAGGAAAAGTTGCTCCTAATCCAATGGTTGGCTGTGTAATTGTTCATCAAAATCAAGTTATTGCTGTTGGTTACCACGAAAAATTTGGGGAAGCTCATGCTGAAGTTAATGCAATCAACTCAATAGTCGATAAAACTTTATTAAAAGAAAGTACACTTTATGTTAATCTTGAGCCCTGTTCTCATATAGGCAAAACACCTCCATGTGCTGATTTAATTATCAAACATAAAATTCCAAACGTAGTTATAGGTTGTATTGATTCTTATTCTGAAGTTGCTGGCAAAGGAATTGAAAAATTAAAAGCTGCTGGAATTGATGTTGTAGTTGGTGTTTTGGAAGAAAAATCAAAAGAGCTTAACAAACGATTTTTTACTTTTCATAATAAAAAAAGACCTTATATTATATTAAAATGGGCAGAAACCAAAGATGGTTTTATTGATGTAGACAGATCTGTTCTTGCAAGTTGTCATCCTGAGCCTGTCGAAGGAAAAACGAGGCAATTTTCTCAAACAGAAGATAAGATTGCGGGTCAAGCCCGCAATGACGTTAATAATTGGATTACATCCCCTTTCTCCAAAAAATTAGTTCATCAGTGGCGAAGTGAAGAACAAGCCATTATGACAGGAACTAATACTGCTTTAAATGATAATCCTAAGTTAACAGTTAGAGAAGTTGAAGGTAAAAATCCTTTGAGAATAGTTTTAGATTTAAACTTAAGATTACCAAAACATCTTAATGTTTTTGATGGTTCTACCCCTACTCTAATTTTTAATTCATTAAAAGCTGAAATACAACCCAATCTTGAATTTGTAAAAATTGAAGAAGGTAAAGATGTGCTAACTCAAATTTTAGACGAATTATATCAACGTAATATTATCTCTATCATCATTGAAGGTGGTGCTCAACTGCTTCAAACATTTATTGATCAAAACTTATGGGATGAAGCGAAAGTATTTATTGGAGATAAAGAATTTAAAACTGGCTTAAAAGCTCCAAAATTTTCAAATAAGCCCATTAATAGTTTACAGTTTGATACTGATATTTTAAATACTTACATCAATGCTTAGCATTATTCTAACTATTGTTTCTTTTAATATACTAATTATCATATTTAAGCTTTTTGCTAAACTTAACATTGATAATCTCCAAGCATTAATCGTTAATTATTTTGTAGCTGGCTTCTGTGGATTATATTTTTCTGATGTTGAATTTAGTTTAAATTATGTATTAAACGCTAACTGGATTTTTCATGCAGCAATAATTGGTGTTTTATTTATTGTAACTTTTAATTTATATGCTGAAGGAACTCAAAAAGTAGGTATAGCTGTTACTACCATCGCTAATAAATTATCCTTATTTATTCCTGTTGCTATTGCTCTTATCATTTATCCTAACGAAAAATTAACAGCTTTAAAGATTATCGGTTTTGTACTAGCAGTTATTGGTATTTATTTATCCTCCACCAAAAACAAAAAATTAAGTTTTGATAAAAAATATTTATGGTTAATTATAATCGTTTTTGTTGGTCAAGGTATAGCTGACACTGTATTTAATCATGCCCAGCAAACAGTAGTTAATAATGCTGATAAAGGCTTGTTTTTTATGAGTTTATTATTAATTGCTGGTATCAGCGGCATTTTTATTTTATTAGGAAAATCTATAAAACAAAAACCTCAATTTAAACTTAAAAATTTAATTGGTGGTATAGCTTTAGGCTTACCCAACTTTGCCTCATTAATTTTCTTTTTTAATGCGTTAGAAAGTTCTGGGTTAGAAGCTTCTCAAGTTTTTCCTGTGGTAAGCATGGGAGTTGTAGTTCTTTCTGCTATTGTAGGCTTACTATTATTTAAAGAAAAACTAACTACAGCCAATTGGTTAGGGTTGGGTTTTGCTGTACTTTCTATATTTATTATCACATTTTTATAGATGGAAGACTCTTATTTAACTATAGCAAATCCATCTGAAGGTCTTTACAAAGAAAAAGGTAGTAAGTTTATTGCGGTTGCATCTGCTGTTTATTCTGAAGATGAATTTAAAGCATTTATAACTCAAGTTAAAAAGGACTATCACGATGCTCGCCATCATTGTTATGCGTTTAAAATTGGCCTAACCGAAAATGAATATCGTTACAACGATGATGGTGAGCCTAACAATTCTGCTGGTGCACCAATTTACGGACAAATACAATCTTTTAATGTTACAAATATTGCCATAGTTGTTGTTCGTTATTTTGGTGGTACAAAATTGGGTGTTGGCGGATTAATTACTGCCTACAAAGAAGCAACAAAAGAAGCGTTGCAAAACGCTAAAATTATAGAACGTACAGTTGATAATTTATATCGTATTGAGTTTGGCTATGAAATAATGAGCGATGTAATGAATTTTATCAAACAACACCAACTTGAAGTTACCTTACAAGAATTAGAAGAAAAAGGGACTATCGATTTTAAAATCCGACAAAGCGAAGATGAAAACATTGTTAAAAACCTCCTAATTATAGAAGGTTTAAAAGTAACTTTTCTGAAAACTATATAATTATTTCTGTTCAGGAATTTTTACTAAATCAATATTTTCTGTTAATGATTTAGTTTCATTTTGTCCTAAAGGTAAATCAATAGTTACCGTTTTAGCTTCATAACCTTGTGCAGAAACAGAAAGCGTATATTTTTTACCTCCAGTTAAAGTCATAAAATAATGCCCATCATCATCACACGCAGTTTTTCCAACGGTAGTGCCAGCTTCATCTTTAAACTCAATATCAGCAACAATTTTATCCTCACCACTAGTAACTTTACCTTTTAAAATTGATAAGTTAATAGCAACCCCTTCATTTAAAATCGGATAATCACTCATATCAATTTTATAAATATCACGCTCTCCCATTCCATCCTCTTTAACAGCAGAATAATGAGCAGAGTTACCATCTGTGCTTAACACAAAGTGAACATCATCATCAATTGTGTTGATAGGATACCCTAAATTTTCTGGCTTACTCCAAGTTCCATCATTTTGTAGTTTAGACATAAAAATATCTAATCCCCCAATTGATAAATGTCCATTAGAACTAAAAAACAACGTTTTACCATCTGGGTGAATAAACACAGAGATTTCGTCTTCAGGAGTATTAATTACAGGCCCTAAGTTCTTTGGCTCTCCCCATTGGGTTTTATTAATTTTCTCAACCACATAAATATCTCCTTGCCCTTGAGCACCATGTTTTTTACCTTCTCGTTCACTCACAAAAAACAATTTATTTCCATCAGCAGAAAGACAGGCAGAACTCTCAAAATACGAAGTATTAATTGGTTTATCTAATGCTTTTGGAGTTCCCCATGTATCAGAACTTTCTCTTTTTTTAGACACAAAAATATCTCCGATATAAACCTCTCCATCATTCCGATAAATATAAACTTTAGAGCCATCAGGCGAAATACTTAAACTAGCATCATGACCTTCAGTATTTAATTTACCTTCAATTGGATGTGCTTTACCCCATTTGTTGTCAGCCGAATCCCATTCTGAAATATAAATATCTTCAAAATATTTAAAATCTCCAGCTTTATCAATTCCTCCACCCATAGTATTTGATCGTCTAGAAGTAAAAATCATTGTTTTCCCATCAGCAGAAATTGAAGGTGCATAATCTCCTCCTCTCGAATTAATGTTTTCGCCCAAATTTTCAATTTTCACCTTAACGGGAGAAGCAATCATTTTTTTTGCATAATCTACTTGAGCAATTCTGTTGGCTATATTATGTGATTTTTTATTTCCTTTTGAAGCTGTTGAATTGTAGGTATTATATGCCTCTAAAGATTTATCTAACTGATTATTTCTATGGTATGCTTGCCCTAAATTAAAATGTAATTCATCATCAACTTCCTCATTTAATTTTCTTGCATTTTGAAAATACTCTACTGCCAACTCATAACTTTTTAATTCATAATGACATTCGCCAATTCTATAATTAACCATTGCGTCATTAGTATAGTCTTTCAATAATTCTCGATAAATATTTAGAGCTTCTCTTACATTATGCTCCGTTAAAAAAAGATGACGCGCTTCTTGCATCTTAAATTTGTAACCAACTTTCCCAGTCTTTTTATCTCCATCTTGTGCAAAACCAGTTGCACTTATTAAACTACAAGCTAAAAATAATAATAGTATATTTTTTTTCATTTTTTGTTTTTTTAACCCAACCCTAACATCAATTATGCCATTGATTTATTGGATTTATAATGCCTTTTGAATACTAACAAAAGTAATGAATAAGATTAGCATACAAAATATTATTATTAACAAGTGTTAAGAATTTGTTTTTATTAAACTACTCTTTTTGATGTATTTAATAAACTTTTGAAGAGCTTGTTGTTTATCTGAATCTAAATGATAATCAATATTTTTATTTAAATACGTTTTGAGTTTTGTTTTTGGAATAAGTAATTGGACTGTATCTAATACCACACCATCAACATTATCCACTCCTATTTTTAATGCTTCATTAAATTTAGAAATAAAATCTGATGATAATTCTTTGTTAGCAACCCAACATGCAAAAACGAAAGGTAATCCTGTATGTTTTTTCCATTCTTCGGCTAAATCATACTTGTATTTATAAGTCTTTGATAAATTAAAAGTTCTATCACCAATAATAACTCCTGCAGATTTCCCTTCAATTTTATCAATAAAATCTGAATCTGCTTTTAACCAATTGGGGGTTATATGCCAATATTCGTTTGCTAATAATTGAACTAAAGCAACTGATGTTCGTGAGTGGTAATCTAAATAAATATTTTCTATTTCATTCAATGGAACATCGCTATACAAAGCCACAGAATCTACTTTTCCATTTGCGCCAATACAATAATCAGATACAATATGATACTCTTTTAATTGTGGAAGAATTGCAATAGGAACTAACCCTAAATCAACCTCTCCATTCAATAACTTTTTAGCACAATCTGAAGGAATATCTAAAGCTAATTCCATTTCATTTAGGATAGCTGAATGCTTAATTCCATAAATAAATGGCAATGTATTTAAGTAGGATACTGCTGAAACTTTAACCTTCAATTTGTTCTTTCTTTTGTGCGTAAGGATTATTTGACAAATCTACTACTTTATGTGTTGCAACGGTAGCTGCTATTACAGAAATTATAGCAACAAAACCTGCCAAAGTAGTTCCGCAAAAAGGAATTAATAAAAAGAAAGAAAACACCATTCCGTTAGCTATTGCCATTCCTTTATTGGCTCTAACAAATTTCACACTGTCTTTTAATTTCATTCTTCTACGCTCATTGTTGTAATCTATAAACGAGAAACCATAAAAGTACGAGCTAATAAAAAACAACAGAATTGAACCTACAATTCCGCCAATAAAAGGAATAAATAAACCTAAAAAGAAAATGATAACCATGTAAAAGATTTCGATAAAAAGATTTCTAAATGCCAACAAAATACCTCTTACCACATCCCGCATCATTTGATCTCCATTAAATTTATACTTATTTCCAGTTAAAATTTCTTCTGTTTTTTCTGATAACATTGCAAATACAGGAGATAAGCATATTACAACAATATAGCCTCCAAAATAAGCAAACACAAAAAAGAAAACGAATTTCATTAAAACCCAAACTACTCCACTTGCAATGCTGGCTATATAAGTAGATGCAACCGCCAAATATTCTGCCCCATAAAAGGAGTCATCTTCTATTTGCATAAGGCCTTTCAACCAATTTTCCACATAATCAGTTAATGAGCCAATGCCCAACCAACCCAACACTAAAAATATAAGGTTTAATAATATTGGAAATATCATGTACCATATTAATCCTTTGGTAAATAATAACTCTATAGCCTTACCATAAGCACTAAATCCAGTCCCAAAATTTTTAAATAAGTTCATAAATTAATAATCAATCAATTTTTATTTGAATAAAATAATCATAGTGATTATAATGGACAAAGTAATAAAAAACCCAAATCTAGTATTATAATCTTTCTTATATATTTCTTTAAACGAAATTTTCCCTAAAAAATAAATCCAACGAAATGATGTTCCTATAGCTTTTAAAATTGGAGAGATTATTTTATTGAAAATAATCTCAATAAAAAGATGCCCTAAAAATTGGACTATAACTTCAGCTATTATTTCTCCAACCATTTTCGCTTTTATTACATTCAAATATACGTAATAAAAGCCCCATTTATTCTCTCTAAAAGCGTTACTTTTGTCTTTTTATAAATATTTAACAAATGGAATTAACGGCATTATCAGCAATCTCTCCAATAGATGGTAGGTACAGAAGAGTAACTAAAGATTTAGGGAACTATTTTTCTGAAGCTGCTTTAATACAATACAGAGTTCGAGTAGAAATTGAATATTTTATTGCCTTATGCGATTTGCCTTTACCTCAATTAAAAGATTTTGATAAAGTACTTTATGATTCTATCAGAAACATTTATAAAAATTTTACAGAAGAAGATGCTCTAGCGATTAAAGAAATTGAAAAAACCACCAACCATGATGTAAAAGCTGTTGAATATTTCATAAAAGATAAGTTTACTGCTTTAGGTATTAACGAACAAAAAGAATTTGTACACTTTGGATTAACTTCTCAAGATATTAATAATACTTCAGTTCCTTTATCGATAAAAGAAGCATTGCACGATATTTATTACCCAATGTTAAACGATGCTTTGCACATTTTAAAAGCAAAAGCAACTGAATGGAAAAACATTCCAATGTTGGCTAAAACTCACGGTCAACCAGCATCTCCTACTCGCTTAGGAAAAGAGTTTTATGTGTTTGTTGAGCGAATAGAAAAACAATTAGAACAAGTTAAAGCTGTTCCATTTTCAGCAAAATTTGGTGGTGCAACAGGTAACTTAAATGCGCATCACGTGGCTTACCCTGAATATAACTGGGTAGATTTTGCCAATAATTATGTAAACAATGGTTTAGGGTTAGATCGTTCTCAAACTACCACACAAATTGAGCATTATGATAATTTAGCTGCTTTATTTGATGGCTTAAAACGTATCAATAATATATTAATTGATTTAGATAGGGATGTTTGGACTTACGTTTCTATGGACTATTTCAAACAAAAAATTAAAGAAGGAGAAATAGGTTCTTCAGCAATGCCACATAAAGTTAATCCAATTGATTTTGAAAATTCTGAAGGTAATTTAGGAATTGCCAATGCAATTTTTGAACACCTTTCTGCTAAATTACCTATTTCGCGTTTACAACGAGATTTAACAGATTCTACAGTTTTAAGAAATGTTGGTGTTCCTATTGCACATAGTTTATTAGCGCTTTCATCATTAATTAAAGGTTTAAACAAATTAATTATTAATGAAGATAAAATTAAAGCAGATTTAGAAAATAATTGGGCGGTTGCTGCTGAAGCAATTCAAACAATTTTGCGTAGAGAAGGTTATCCAAAACCTTACGAAGCATTAAAAGAATTAACTAGAACGAACGAAAAAATTACGGCTACATCAATTGCCAATTTTATAGATACGTTAAACGTTAGTGATAACATAAAAGCCGAATTAAAACAGATAACGCCTTTTAACTTTACTGGTGTAGAGTTATTCTAAATGAAAAGTTTTGCTAAAATATTAAAGTATGCTGCGGGGTATAAATTTTATGCCTTTATCAATATTTGCTGTAATATTTTATCAGTAGTATTTGAGCTTCTTTCCGTAATGCTTTTTATTCCTTTTTTAAACTTACTGTTTAATCAAGAATCTAGTATTCCAGTAACCACTAAACCCGATTTTGCTTTTACTAAAGATTACATAGAAGCTTATTACAATTATACATTAGGTCAAATGGTTGCCGATAATGATAAAGTAGCTGCTTTGCTTTTTGTTTGCATAACAGTTGGAATTTTATTTTTCTTAAAAAACGTATTTCGATACTTGGCGTTATACTACATATCAGTTTTAAGAACTGGTGTAGTTAGAGATTTAAGAAAAAAAATTCATCAAAAAACATTGGATTTACCACTCTCCTACTATTCAGAGCAACGTAAAGGAGACATTATGTCTCGTATGACTTCTGATGTACAAGAAGTAGAATGGTCTATCTTAAACTCTTTAGAACTAATGTTTAGAGAGCCTATTGCCGTTATTCTTTCTGTTATTGTATTAATAGTAATGAACGCTCAATTAACCTTATTTGCAATGATTTTATTACCCGTAAGTGGATTAATCATTGGTCAATTGGGTAAAAGCTTAAAACGGTCCTCTACAAAAGTACAAGACATGATGGGAAGTATTTTGTCTAGCATTGAAGAAACCTTAGGAGGATTAAGAATTATTAAGGCTTTTAATGCTGAAGAACATGTTGCTGAAAAATTTGATGAAATTAATAATCAACATACCAAGTTAACTTTAAAAATGGCTCGTAAAAGAGATTCAGCTTCTCCGTTAAGTGAATTTTTAGGCACTACCGTAATGGTAGCTTTAGCATATTTTGGCGGAAGCTTAGTATTAGATGGTGATTCGAGCTTTAGTGGAGGGGAATTTTTTGGGTACATCATTGTTTTTGCAAGATTATTAAGTCCTGTTAAAGCATTTTCTACTGCTTATGCGATAGTATTAAAAGGAGCTGCTTCAGCAGATAGAATTGAACAAGTATTAAGTGCAAAAAATAAAATTACCGACCCAGTAAACCCAAAGGTTATTACTAAATTTTCAACTGCCATCACGTATAAAGATGTTGATTTTTCTTACGAAGAGCAACCCGTTTTAAATGGCATTAACATTACCATCGAAAAAGGAAAAACAATTGCTTTGGTTGGCGAATCTGGTGGTGGTAAATCTACCATAGCTGATTTATTACCTCGTTTTTACGATTTACAAAAAGGAGAAATTTTAATTGATGGCATCAACATTAAAGAGTTAACCTTAAAAAATCTGAGAGGATTAATGGGGATTGTTACTCAAGAATCTATTTTATTTAATGACACCATTTTTAACAACATTACTTTAGGAACCAAAAATGTTACTAAAGAACAAGTTATTGAAGCTGCTAAAATTGCCAATGCACATGAGTTTATTATGCAAATGGAAAATGGCTACGAAACCAGTATTGGCGATAGAGGTGGCAAACTTTCTGGTGGTCAAAGACAACGAATTAGCATTGCCAGAGCAGTATTAAAAAATCCACCTATTTTAATTTTAGATGAAGCTACTTCTGCTTTAGATACAGAATCTGAAAAATTAGTACAAGATGCTTTATTTAAATTGATGCAAAATAGAACTTCTGTTGTTATTGCTCACCGTTTGTCTACCATCCAACATGCTGATGAAATTTTGGTATTGCAAAAAGGTCAAATTGTTGAGCGAGGAACCCACTCTGAGTTATTAAAACAACCTGGTGTTTATAAAAAACTTTCTGACTTGCAGACTTTTTCGAAATAGCCTGTTCTGTCATACCGACCAAAGTGGAGGTATCTTCTTAATTTATTAGAATTACACTTAAAAGATTTCTCGATTCCGTTTCTCTTCACTCGAAATGACATTCTATTAAAATTTTTATTACTTTTAAAATTCACAAACTAACTATATCATGAAAAAATTATTAGCCTTATTAAGCATTTTTACGTTAATACTATTCATAACTTCTTGTGGTGCAGATGAGCCTACCGATGAAATAATTGAAGAGGTAATAGAAGAAGTGGTTGAAGATCCTAATGCTGAAGTTACTGCAGCAGACACCAGCTCAACAGGAGTTTATCAAGAAGAAGAAACAGGAGGTCCAACAAGTTTACAAGATGCCTTAAAAGGAGATAAAGAAGTAGTTGAAGAAGGTGGTATGAGTTTTTGTGATTGTGTAAAAAGAAACAAAGAATTGTCTGATATTATGATGGGAGAAAATACATCTGATGAAGATTTTGATAAAGCAATGAATGAATTAGAAGCTATAAAAACTGGCGATTGTAAAATTTTATTTGCTGCCAAGCAAAATACCATTGACGAAAAAAATGCGCACAAACGCAAGGTGAACAGGTGTTTGTCTAAGAAGTAAAATTTCTACATAGATGACATTAGAGGAACAACTTAAATTTTGTTCTATCTGTGAAAACAGAAAGATGAATCGTGAAATTGGATTAGTTTGTAAATTAACTGATCAAAAACCCGCATTTATTGATAATTGTCCAGATTTTATAAAAGACGAAAAAGAATCTCAAAGAAAATTACAACTAGAATTAAATGCTGCTGGAGATGTTGAAACTTCAATATCTTCATCCCCTAGTAGAATTATAAATTCTGGAATTGTTATTCTTGTTATTGGAACATTAGTTTCATTCAGTGGTTTCGTCATTGCATATGGTGCTGTTGCTGTTGGAATTCTTTTAATTATAAAAGGAACTAGACAAAAAGAAATTCTTGAAAAGAATAAAAAATTTGAAGACCATTTAAAAAATAATTCTAATAAAACTGCTCACTAAAATTTACCAAGTACAATTCTTTTTTAGCTCGCGTAATTGCGGTGTACAACCAACGTAAATATTCTATATTTATCATTTCATCCGTTAAGTAACCTTGGTCTAAAAATACAGCATCCCATTGTCCACCTTGCGATTTATGGCAAGTAATGGCATATGCAAACTTAACTTGTAGTGCTTGGTAATATTCGTTTTTACGAATTAATTCGTTTCTTTTTTTACGATTAGGCTCATAACTGTATTCATCAGAAATGGCTTCGTACAGCTCCTTAAATTTCTCTGAGGGCATTGCTGGAGCATCACTTAAAATGCTATCCATTAATATTTTTACTTCCAAATCAGGTTCGTTAGGGTAATCAATCATCCGCATAGTTACATTGGCAAATCTAAACCCATACAACTCCTCTTCTCCTCTAATTTTTAATACCTCTACAATATCACCATTGGCAACAAACCCTGCTTTAGAGGCATCATCTAGCCAAAAATAATTGTTCTTAACCACCATCATAAAATCACCAGCAGCCAATTCATCTTCCAACCATCTTATTCTTGCTCTTATTTGTAAATTAAACAAGTTTGCTCGTTTATTACTTCGTGTAATCACCATTACGTTATCATCCCCAAATTTACCGTAGGCATCACTCAATTCATCTTCTAACTCAATTCCCGTTATTGTTTTTACTGCAGCTTTATTTACAGATTCAAATAAAGGCAGTTTCATGTTGTTAGTGGCAATTTTGTTTCTTAAAAAAGTAGCATTGGTTAAAATTTCAGAATCTTTGGCTTGTCTTACCACTTCATTTAACTCATTAAATTCCAAGTTTAATTGGTAAGACCTGTAAAGAAAATCTTCATCTAATGCAGGACTAATATCCATACCAACAGGAGGTAATTGAGCAGTATCTCCAATTAAAATCATTTTACAATTTATGCCCGAATAAACATATTCTAACAAATCATCCAATAAACTTTTAGCTTCCCCCCAATTAGAAGAACTCAATCCTCCTCCATCACTAATCATAGAGGCTTCATCTACTAAAAAAATAGTATTTTGAAACTTGTTTTGTTTAATTGAAAACCGAGTATAACCATCGCCACCTGTACTTAGTTGGTAAATCATTTTATGAATGGTAAACGCTGGTTTATTTGCATAATTAGACAATACTTTGGCAGCCCTACCTGTAGGTGCTAGCAACACCGAATCAAAATTTATTAGCGGCAATGTTTTTACCAATGCGCCAACAATAGAGGTTTTACCAGTACCAGCATACCCTTTTAACACAAACAAGTGTTTTTTTATTTTAAAAAATACAAAATCAGTTAACTCTCCAATTACCACTAACTGATTTTTAGTTGGTTGAAAACCAAAGTTTTCTAATAATGTCTTGTGAAAGAGATTTTGCATGGTACGAAAGCCAAATTAACCTTTAATGAACAAATAGTTCCTTTTGTTAATTAATAAATATTTTTATACTATTAAATTTACATTTAGAGTTATTAAAGGAAAAAAAAAATTGTAGATTTGTCACTAACTTAAAAATTTTGTAGAATGTTAATACTTTTAATTGTATCGATAATTGCAATGATTCTTCTTTCGAAGTATGTTTTACTTGGTTTATCGCCAATGATTTTAAATATTGTAAAAATTGCTTTTGTTTTAGTAATCTGCTTTTTAGCTTACTTAAATTTTAACAGCATTGACAGCAAAATAGTTTTAACAGAAAGTGTTGAAATAAGAAACAAAGTTGTTAGAGAAAGATTAGAACAAATTAGAGATGCGCAAGTAGAATACAAAAAAGTTAGAGGTGAATACGCTAAAAATTTTGATAATTTAATTGATTTCTTAAGTAATGATTCTATTCCTCAAGTAAAAATGGAAGGTGAAGTACCTGATAGTTTATTAGGGAAAGAAGCTTTAGCATTAGAAATGGGGATTATTAAAAGAGATACTACCAAAATACCTGTTAGAGAAATTTTATTTGTAGAGAACTTTAATAAAGTATTAGATTCTTTAGCATATATCCCTTATTCTGGTGGTGTAAAATTTACTATGGATGCAGGAAAAGTTGAAAAAGGAAAAGTGGTTGTTGGTGTGTTTGAAGCAAAAGCTTCCTTAAAAGATGTTTACAAAGGATTAAAAACTGACAATGAAGGGATTGACATGAGTGAATTTATTGCTATTGGCTCTATGGACGAACCTACTACCAATGGAAATTGGAAATAGTTTAAGAAAAAATAATTTAAGAAAAAGGATATGAGTTTTCATATCCTTTTTTTATAACTTAGCGTTGCTAATGCCCGACCAAAAACCACATACAAGCTTATTTGATAAATCTTATGCCGACAATAAAACTTTAGGCTACAAACTTTATATAGAAGTTAGCAATGATGGTTTAAAACACACCATTTTAAATACCGAAAACAATACATTTATTGGTTTTGAGGCTTATCGATTTAATGCTATTTACAACGATTACTCTTTAGTAAATCCATTAAAAGAAATTATTAAAAATAACCCTCTGTATAAAAAAGAGTTTAAAAATGTACAAGTAGCATTTGTTAATAATCGTTCTACCTTAATACCGAATGCCATTTTTAAAGCAGATAAACTAGAAAACTTTCATCAATTTAATTTTTCTATACAAGAAGAAGATTTATTTTTTTCAGATCAACTTATAAACCTATCTGCAAATAATATTTACAGTATTCCTGATTATATAACTACTGTTTTTAGTGAAATAAAAAATGTCCATTTTAAACATTTTTCATCTTCATTAATAGAAGCAGCTCTAATTGATGCTAAAACTAACAAAGCATTATCAGCTATTAATGTTCATATTTTACCGTCCTCATTTCAAGTAATTATTATAAAAAATCAAAAGTTAGAACTTTACAACTCATTTACATATCAAAGTAGTGAAGATTTTATTTACTACCTGCTTTTTGTTTTAGATCAACTTAATATTAATAGTGAAGAAGCCTCATTAACTTTAACAGGGGAAGTTGAAAAAAACTCCGTTATTTACACCATGCTTTATAAATATATTAAAACCTTAAACTTTGGCTCTCGCCCAGAAAACCTAAAATTCAGTTACATTTTTGAAGAAATACCTAAACATTTTAATCATTCGCTTTTTACTCAGTTTTTATGCGAATAATTAGTGGAATACATAAGGGAAAACGATTGTTTGCTCCTAAAAATTTACCTGTTAGACCAACTACCGACTTTGCAAAAGAAGGGTTATTTAACATTATTAATGCAGAGGTAGATTATGAAAATTTAATAGTATTAGATCTTTTTAGTGGAACAGGCAACATGTCTTTTGAATTTGCTTCTAGAGGAGCTAAACAAATTGTTTGTATTGATGATAATTACAACTGTGTTAGCTTTGTTAAACAAACCAGTAAAGAACTTAATTTTAATCAAATTACAGTTTTTAAAAATGATGTATTTCGGTATTTAAAAAAATATACCACTCAGTTTGATTTAATTTTTGCTGACCCGCCTTACGATTTAAAGTATGTTGACCAAATTCCTCAAATGGTTTTTGAAAATAATTTATTAACCGAAAATGGTCAATTAATTGTTGAACACGATAGAAATTGGGACTTTTCTAAACATCCTAATTTTTCACAACATCGAAAATACGGAAATGTTAATTTCAGCATTTTCAAAAAATAATGGAAGCCATTATTTCTTATAAAAATATTTGGAAAATTTCTATTCCAATAATTATTAGTGGAGTAGCTCAAAATGTAGTAAATGTTACCGATACTATGTTTTTAGGTAAACTTAGTAATGTTGCCTTAGGTGCTGCTGGTAATGCAGGAATTTTTTATTTTATTTTAGTAATTACTGGAATGGGGTTTACTACAGGTGCTCAAATTATTATTGGCAGAAGAAATGGAGAAGAAAATTTCAATCAAATTGGTCGAATTTTCGATCATTGCATCTATTTTATAACTCCGTTAGCTTTATTGCTTTTCTTTTTTATCAAATATTGGTCTGCACCTTTATTAGAAATAATTACACAGTCTGATAATATTCTTGATGCCTCAACTCAATACTTAAATTATAGGGCATTTGGAATATTTTTCGCTTACTTAAATTTTGCTTTTATTGCTTTTTACGTTGGTACAACAAAAACTAAAGTACTAATTTATACCACCGTTATAATGATGGCTGTAAATGTATTTTTAGATTACGTATTAATTTTTGGAAATTTTGGTTTCCCTGAATTGGGAATTGAAGGAGCAGCAATTGCATCAGTAATTTCCGAAATAGCAGCATTATTATTTTTTATCATTTATACTTTTAAAATGGTAGACCTTAAGAAATATAATTTATTTGGTTTTAAAGCATTTGATGCCTCAATTTTAAAACGAATTTTAAACGTAGGTAGCCCCATGATGCTTCAGAATTTTTTATCATTAAGCTCTTGGTTTATCTTTTTTATGATTATTGAAAAATTAGGCGAAAAAGAATTAGCAATATCTCATATCATTAGAAGTATTTATATGGTTTTAATGATTCCATTATTTGGCTTTAGTTCTGCTACAAACACATTGGTAAGTAATTTAATAGGGCAAGGAAATAGTCATTTAGTGTTAACCTTAATAAAAAAAATAACCATACTTAGCTTATTAAGTACATCTGTTATGTTGTTATTTAATCTGTTTTTTGCAAAAGAAATGATTGGTTTTTACACGACTGACAATAACTTAATTCTAGAAACTATACCAACATTAAATGTTATAAGTGCAACTATGTTCTTTTTCTCTATCGCTTTTATATTATTTAATGGTGTTAGCGGAACAGGGAATACAAAAGCTTCTTTATTGATTGAAATAATTACTATAACAATCTATTTAACAGCAACATATTATATTGCTATCCATTTAAAATCAAGCTTACCAGTAGTTTGGTGTTCAGAATTTATTTACTTTGGCTTACTAACAATAATGTCTTTCGCCTACTTAAAATGGGGTAATTGGAAGAATCGAGAAATATAATTTTTATACTACAGGAAGGTCATCCACAGTTTTAGAATCTAAGGCGTCTCTAATGCCATTACCAACTAAAACGAAAGCTAGCACCATTAATGATATTGCAACCCCAGGCAGAATAGCTAAATAAGCTTTTCCCGTAATTAAATAACCTTTATGCTCTGCAATAATTTTACCCCAAGTTGCTTGTGGTGGCTGAGCTCCTAATCCAAGGAAGCTTAACCCTGCTTCAATTAATATAGCTGCCGCAAAGTTAATTGCAGAAATAACAATAACTGGCCCTAATACGTTGGGTATAATATGTTTGAAAATAATTCTTCTATTTGTAAAACCTAAAGCTCTACCAGCTTCAACAAACTCTTTTTCTCGTAAACTTAACATTTGACCTCTTACAACTCTTGCTACTTCTACCCACATAGTTAAACCTACAGCAATAAATACTTGCCAAGTACCTTTACCTAAGGCCATCGTAATTGCAATTACTAATAATAAAGTTGGTATAGACCAAACCACATTAATAAACCACATAATTACATCATCTACCCAGCCTCTATAATAACCCGCTATGGCTCCCATTGCAATTCCAATAACCAACGAAATAAATACTGAAATAAACCCTACAAACAAAGAAATCCATGTTCCAGCCATTAATCTGCTCAATAAATCTCGCCCATATTTATCTGTTCCTAAATAATAATGTTGATCAACTAAATTATTAGCTTTTATTTCGCTTTTTAATTCCTCAATAGAAACATGTTTCTTACCCTCATCTAAGGTATGAAAATCTAAAAAGCCATCTGATTCTGTTACTTTGTTATGGTCTAACGCATAAACAATGTCTGCCAAATCATACTTAACAACTTGCCCATTATTTACATCACCGCCAGTATATTTTTCAACGACCAACAACTGGCCTTCAAAACTATAATCATAAACCGGAATGGTTGTATATTCACTTTCAGTACCAACATTTAACGCTTCTAAAAATCCAGTGTCTTTATGTTTTTTATTCTTTTTTATTTTAAGAAGGTTTACAGAAAACCCAGGTTTTTGAGTTGTTATTTCTAATAACTGGTCATTAGCCATAGGAGTGTTATCAGGTCTAATAGTAGGCCCTAAAAAAGCAATTATAATAGCACACGCAATTATAAAAAGACCAAACAAAGCTAGTTTGTTCTTTTTTAATCGATGCCAAGTTATTTGGGAGAGCGACTTAGATTTTATATTTTTTTTCTTACTACTCATTATATTTTCTACCCTTCCATTCAAACTTTACAAACATTGACATAATTGAAATAACTACAATATATATTGGATATATTATTTGAACAGGAATAAAATAGAACAATGCTTTTCTTCTTTCAAAGAAACAAGCAACCAAAAATAATAATATAAAATCAATAAGCCATTTAGATAGCAGTAAGATTATAAATATATAGCTATATTTTTCGACAAAAAGCAATTGTAGGTAGATAAAAACCATTCCTATGTTCTGAATAAGAATTATACTACTAAAAAATATCAATATTTTATCAGTATAATACTTTGCTTTGGATGACCATCTAATTCTTTGATTAACAAAGCTTTTAACCGTATTTATAGCTTTTGTTTCAACTATAAACTCTTTTGACAGTATTCCTCCAACGCTATCCAATGACTTAAATTTTTTCAATAAAAAAACGTCATCACCAGAAGGCGTTTTATAATCATCATAACCATTTAACGATGTAAATTTCTGTTTTGAGTATGATAAATTGGCGGCATTATTTAATATTGGAGCTTTAAAATATAAAGTTCCAAATTCTAAACCTTGTATTGCCAACATATCCAACGTTTGGAATGCAGATAAAAAGCCTTTATTATTTTTAAAAATGACAGGCCCAATTAACATATCTATTTCATTATTGAATTGGTTTGAAATGTGGTGTAACCATTTTTCAGGGACAACACAATCTGCATCAGTTGTTGCAATGACCGAATATTTTGATTTTTGAACACCAAGCTTTAAAGCTTCTTTTTTTGATGTTTTATTATCTAAACTGTATAGCTTAACGTCAATATCTGCTAATTTAATAAACTGTTTAACTAAGGATGATGTATTGTCAGTTGAATTATCATCAATTACGATTATTTCAAAATCATTTTTATTATAGTTTTGAATTAATAATGAATTTAAACATTCTATAATATTATTAGCTTCATTTCTAGCTGCTATTACAACAGATATTTGTTTTTTTTCAAAATCAGTATCATCAAGTATTTTTTTCTTTTTTTGTTTTAAAAACCCTATAATAGAAAACCCTATAGAACAACTATAAATCAGCCCAATAAAACTTAATATGTAAATTGTAATAATCAATTTTCTCTAATCAATTTAATACTCTTTAAATTAGACAGTCCGATTAAAGCTGGAAGTGCCACATTTATCACCCATAATAAAACTGATGACAATATAATTTGAGTATCCATATCTGAAATTGTTCCGAATACAAATATAGCCACTGAACCCCTTACTCCTATTTCTGAAATTAAAATGGTTGGAATAAAAGAAGCAAATAAAAAACAAACTGAAATTAACATAATTTCTTCAATAGAAATTAAACTAATCCCCATTCCTTTTAACACCAAATAGAATTGAAGAAAAAATACTCCATACCTTAAAAGGCTTAAAAACATGACATTTAATAACTCTTTAAAGGAAAATTGAGACAATGCTGCAAATATTTTTTTATTCTTGAAAAGATTAAGTTTATTTAACAAATATTCGATTTTATTTACTCGAAAATAAATAAGTAATAAAAGAATCAAACTAATCAAGAGCATGAAAAATATCAAATGCAGATTAAAAAATAATTCGTACCGTTCCATTGTTATAAAATATCCAATTAACCCAGCTAATAAGGTAATTAGCATTTGGCTATAACTTGACACCAATGTTTTTAACGTTAGTTCTTTAAATTTATCTTTATTTAATAAAACAGCTCTAGCAGGTATTTCTCCAATTCTATTTGGTGTTAAAATACTTAAAGTAATCCCTGTTAAAGTATGTTTAAAAGCTGTTTTAAAGGTTATTTTTTCGGTATCTTTTATTACATATTTCCATTTAAATGCTTCTATCCCCCAATTAAAAAACACTAATAATAAGGCTATTAAAAGCAATCCAAAGCCTATAGTGTCTTCTTTCAAAAATTGTAACTCTTCAAAAAAATTATCTTTTATATTAATGTAAATAAAGTAAACAGCAGCAATTCCTATGCTTAACCTGACTAGTAAATTGATATATTTGTAGTACTTTTTACTTTTCAAAATTTTGCTAATTATTAGCGATATTAATAATACGTATTAATTCCCTTATCGTGATTAAAGATAAAATAATATTAGGAATTGACCCAGGCACAAATGTAATGGGCTACGGAATTATTCAAATAACTAATAATCAAATGTCTCTTATTGCAATGGGCTCTATTGAATTAAATAAGATAGAAACTCATTTTTTAAAACTCAAAAAAATTTTTGAAAGAACACAATACCTAATTAATGAATATAAACCCGATGAATTTGCAATTGAGGCCCCTTTTATGGGGAAAAATCCTCAGTCAATGTTAAAACTAGGAAGAGCTCAGGGTATTTCAATGGCTGCAGCTTTATCTAAAGAAATACCTGTTAGTGAATATGCTCCTTTAAAAATCAAACAATCTATCACAGGAAAAGGGACCGCTTCTAAAGAGCAAGTTGCTGCAATGTTAGTGCATTTATTAAAACTAAAGTCTTTACCTAAACATTTAGATGCTTCTGACGGATTAGCTGTAGCTGTCTGCCATTATTTTCAAATGGGAAAGCCTCAATCTCAAAAATCTTACTCTGGTTGGGATGCTTTTATAAAACAAAACCCTAAAAGGACTAAGTCTTAACAAGCAAGAATTTTGTCTTGAACTTCTTTTAACTCTTCTTTAGTAAAAGTTAATTTAGGTCTAGAAAAGTTAATATCTTGCACATTATTTAGAGGTACCAAATGTATATGAGCATGAGGAACCTCTAAGCCAATTACTGCTACTCCAATTCTCTCACACTTTATTGCTTTTTCAATTTTTACAGAAACTCCTTTTGCAAACTTCCATAATTCAGTATATAAAGTTTCTTCTAAATCAAAAATATAATCCACTTGCTTTTTAGGAACAACTAATGTGTGCCCTTTTGCTAATGGAAAAACATCAAGAAAAGCTATGAAATGTTCATTTTCCTCGATGATGTAGCCATCAATTTTTCTATTAATTATATTAGTAAAAATAGAGTCCATTTATCTTGATATTTCTAAAATTTCAAACTTCATAGTACCTGTTGGTATTTTAACCTCTGTTATATCCCCTACGGAAGTTCCTAACAACCCTTCTCCTATAGGAGAATCAACAGAAATTTTCTTTTGCTTTAAATCTGCTTCTTTTTCTGAAACAAGAGTGTATTCCATAATAGCTCCATTAGCTACATTCTTAATTTTTACCTTAGATAAAATAAGAGCTCTAGAAAGATCTAATTGTGATTCATCAATAATTCTTGCATTTGCAACAATATTTTCCAACTTAGAAATTTTTAATTCCAATAGCCCTTGTGCTTCCTTTGCAGCATCGTATTCTGCATTTTCAGATAAATCACCTTTATCTCTTGCTTCAGCAATTTGAGCAGAAATAGAACCTCTTTCTACATTTTTCATGTAGTCCAACTCATCATTGAGTTTTTTAAACCCTTCTTCAGTATAATAATTTATTTGAGACATAACTTTGATGTTTTTTAAGCCAAAAAGAGAACTCTATTTTTAGAGTTCTCTTTTAATAAGGAATATGTTGTTTTATTTTATAAGTCTAATTTAACTCCAATACTGTGTGTACCACTAAAATTTTCGGTCATTTGGTATGCATAATGGAACCCAAAAGTTGTTCCTTTTTTACCTAATGGAGCAACAAAAGAAGCACCAAATGCAGGTCCTGTATATGCTGATGTACGCTTATTAGAATCAAACCAGGTACCATCCTCTAGTACATAACCGCCTCTTAACATAAACATGTTTCTAAAAGAGTACTCAACACCAACTCTATATTGATCTTTAGTGAAAGAGTTTGATGTGAAGTTTGCTGCTGCCGTTATTTTATGATCAGCTGTAATTTCTTTACTAGTAGAATCTGTACTTGGAGAAAGATAAAAATCATAAGAGGCTCCAATATTTAATAATGAAGGTAACTGATAAGAAGCAACTCTATGATCTTGAGTTGAAGAAATATCAAATCCAGCATTATCATTTTCTTCAACAAAAGATAAACCATCTCCTGAAGCTTTCATTGTAGGCCCAACATTTTTTAATGCTATACCAAATTTAACTTGATCATTTTCTCCTGTAACATATCTAACACCTGCATCAAAAGCAAAACCTCTACTTGACACATTTGCTATTGATTCACTAATAACTCTAACACCTATACCTCCAGAAATACTATTAGAAAAAGTTTTTGCATATCCAAAATCAATATTCGTATAACTAGGAGAAAAAGTTCCAATACCTCCCTCAGGTAAATTAACTTGTGTAATATCAATATCACCAAAATCCATACTCATTACAGATAAACCAATAACACCAGTTTCTCCAATTTTTTGAGCAAATCCGAAAGAATTAATATTAATATCACTTCCAACCAAATACCTTTTATGGTTGACCATTAACTCTGTTTTTCTTGTAAAAGCCATACCAGCTATATTCATACTCATCGCTTCTAACCCTGTAATTGATGCAGTATTTGCTCCAGCGAAACCAACACTTGTTGTCCAAGGATTTATTAATAACTGAGAAGCACCTGCCTCACCCGCTCTATCTTCATTACCTGCTTTCAAGTTAAAAGAATAAGCAATAGCTATTGTTAATATAAGTGATAATTTAATTTTCTTCATAATACTAAAAATATATTATTATAATTTCTATAGTCAATTTTAAAATCCGTTAAGGTCAGTAGGTTTCATAACACCGAACCATTTCAGAGTTCTTTCACCAACATCCGGTACTTTAACATGTATTAAGTATACACCACTAGCAACTGGCACAT
>JBBKXK010000025.1:0-83843 GCA_037969435.1 Vicingaceae bacterium | reverse complement strand
GTTAAATAAATCAATTATATTTGAACTATAATAATGGCTAATAATTACAATTTTTCGCCAGTGTTTTTAGGTGGTCAATTTGCACCAAATTTAGGTGGTCAATATAGCCGTTTTTTCCAAGTATATCTTTATTAAGGTTTTCTTGAATTTTCATTGGTTATAAATTATCAAAAATTAAAAGCACCTTTCTCTACAAAAGATGCTTTTAATTGATGTGGTATTAATTAACTCTTTTAGCATGTTGTTTCACATCTTTTTTTTGTGCTTTGTTAGCAAGGGTTACATGTCCATGTGCAACAATTGTACTTTGTGCTGCTTTTTCATGTTCTCCATTCTCATGATGTTTTGCAGCATCTAAATGACTTTTTGCTGCTGCTTCAAAATGAGAAGCTGCTTTTTTGTGATTTTCAATTCCTTTTTTATTTTCAGTATTAGGAATAGTTGTTAATTCGTTTTTTAAATTTTCCATTTTATTTGTTTTTTAAGTATAAGTGTATATTAATAGATTACTGCTAATTCATTATCAACTGAGTTTACTCCAGATGCATTCCATGCTAAGCGACCAGCTTCTTCTTTTTGATATAAAGAATGTACTAATCCCGTAAGCTTTACTTTATTATCATTAACTTCTACTTTCACATCCTTAGACTTAATAGACCAGTTACGTTTTAATGCATTTTCTACTTCTTTTTTCTCTAAAACATCTTTTGATTCAGATTTAATTGTTATTAAATTGGTAATTCCTTTTACCCCTGAAAGATTTTTAATTGCATCTCTTGTCGCTTCTTCTTGGTATTTCCAAGCCACTTCTCCTTCTAACTTTACCCAACCATCTTCTACTTTTACTTTGATTTTATCTTCAGGTACTTCCCAGTTATATTCCCATGCATTAAGAATTGATTCAGCAATTTGAGTGTCATTTTTTTTGAAAGAACTACCATAATTTATAGTAATATCCTCTGCTATAGCTTTTACGCCCTCTACCTTTTTTGCTGCATTTTCAGCATTTATTTTTTTTGAATAACTATTAACAGTTCCTGATAAAGTTACAATACCACCTTTAGCTGTTACACCAATCTCTGCTGCATGCATAGAAGGTTCCCATCTAATTGCGTTTTGAACGTCTTCTTGTAATTCTGAATTGCTTTTCATTTTGATTTGTTTTAAACAATGAATGAATCTCCATTGCTCTACAAAAGTGGGCACTTTAATTACCGGACTTATTACACAGTTAAAAGGAAGATTTGCATAATTCATACCTAGTATCTATTAAAGTTTTTTAATATAAAGCATTAAGTCATTTATTATCTGTACCTTACATAAAAAGGAACTTTACCTGAAGTTATCCACCTGTAAAAACTACAGAATTAACTCCTACATTCTTTAAGATTTTTAATTACCAAAGGATTATCATATAAGTAAATGTGTGAATTATGTAACTTTTAAAAATAGTTATGTAACTTATTAAACTACTTAGGTGTCACCTTTGTTTACAAACTCTAATAACTCAATAAATTTGAAATTATTCATCAAATATATGGTAAGTAACCGCTGCAAAATGGCGGTAAGAGAAGAGTTAAAAAAATTAGACCTGCATTTCACACCTGTACAATTAGGGGAGGTAGAGATTATGGAAAACATCACCATGGATCAACGTGAACAGATAAAAGTAGGCTTACTTCTTTCTGGGTTAGAATTAATGGATGATAAAAGAGCCATGCTCATTGAGAAAATAAAGAATGTAATCATTGAAATGGTTCATTATACCGAAGAAGTTATTAAAATAAATTTTTCTGATTTTTTAAGTAAAAAATTAAACCATGATTATACCTACATGGCTAACTTATTTTCTGAAGTACAAGGAACTACCATAGAGCAATTTATTATTGCACACAAGATTGAACGCATCAAGGAATTAATTATTTATGGAGAGTTGAACATTACAGAAATTGCATGGAAGATGAATTATAGCAGTGTGGCGCATTTATCCAATCAATTTAAAAAAATGACAGGATTATCTCCATCACATTTTAAGAAATTAAAGAACAAACGAAGAAGCCCGATTGAAGATATTGGAAATACAAATGAATTAAAATAAAACAATACGACTAAGTCGTTACCAAATATGGCGAAAAGAAAAAAGGTAGATGATTTAATTAGTGCGAACAGAGAACTTGCTTTTCAGGATGATGAGAAGGAAAAAAGAGCCGCAGAATTAAGTATTGCAAACAAGGAACTTGCTTTTCAAAATGACGAAAAAGAAAAGCGGGCAGCAGAGTTAATTATTGCTAATAAGGAACTTGTATTTCAAAATGAGGAGAAAGAAAAGCGTGCAGAAGAATTAGCTATCGCAAATAAGGAATTAGCATTTCAGAATGATGAAAAGGAAAAAAGAGCCGCAGAATTAAGTATTGCAAACAAGGAACTTGCTTTTCAAAATGACGAAAAAGAAAAGCGGGCGGCTGAGTTAATTATTGCCAATGATGAACTTCTTTTTCAAAACGAAGAAAAAGAAAAAAGAGCAAATGAGTTAATTATTGCCAACAAAGAACTCAATCAATCAGAAAAACTTTTACAAAAAAGTTTAAAAGAAGTATCTGATTATAAAGATGCTTTAGATCAAACAACTATAATTGCAATTACTGACCAAAAAGGAATAATAAAAAAGGTAAATAGTAATTTTTGTAAAATATCAAAATACAAGGAGGAGGAATTAATCGGGCAAGACCATCGTATTCTTAATTCTGGTTACCACCCGAAAAAATTTATTCAGGATTTATGGAAGACAATTGCCAACGGAAAAGTATGGAAAGGTGAAATAAAAAATAAAGCTAAGGATGGCACATTTTATTGGGTAGATACTACTATTGTTCCCTTTCTGGATAAAAAGGGTCGCCCTTATCAATATCTCGCTATTAGAATAGATGTTACTCAACGTAAAGAATCGGAAGAGCAATTAATAATTATAAATAAAGATTTAGAATTACAAAATAAAGAGAAAGAAAAGCGAGCTGCACAATTGAGTATTGCTAACTATGCTCGTAGCTTGATTGAGGCAAGTCGAGATCCACTATTCACCATTAGTCCTGAAGGAAAAATTACGGATATGAATCAGGCAACAATAAGAGTAACCGAAAAATCGCGAGAACAGTTAATCGACACCTATTTTTCAAATTATTTTACTGAACCCAAAAAAGCACAAGAAGGATATGAAAAAGTTTTTGAACAAGATTATGTTGTAGATTATCCACTTACAATTGTGGATGGTACTAAAACGGCTGTATTGTTTAACGGTTCGGTTTATAAAGACGATAAAGGAAATGTAGTTGGTGCAGTGGTAGTTGCTAGAGATATTACCGAACAAAAAAGAATTGAAAAAGAATTAATAAAGGCAAAAGTATCTGCTGAATTAGCTTCTAAATATGCACGTAGTTTAATTGAAGCAAGTTTAGATCCATTGGTAACTATTAATGCAGATGGAAAAATTACGGATGTTAATAATGCATCTATTGAATATACTGGTGTAGAGCGTGAAATACTTATAGGTACTGATTTTTCAGATTATTTTACAGAACCTGAAAAAGCACGGGAAGGGTATCTGAAAGTTTTTGAGAAAGGTTACGTGGAAGATTACCCGTTAACTATAAAACATTTAAATGGAGATTTAATAGATGTATTATACAATGCATCCGTTTATAAAGATGATAATGGAAATGTTATTGGAGTTTTTGCCGCAGCAAGAGATATTACTGATCAAAAACGTATTGCAACAGAATTATTTGACGCAAAACTTTTTGCCGAACGAGCTACAAGTATTGCTGAAGAAGCAAAAATGAAAGCAGAAAACGCTGTAAAAGCAAAACAGCAATTTTTATCCAATATGAGTCATGAAATTCGCACACCGATGAATGCTATCATAGGATTTACAAAAGTGATGCTAAAAACAGATTTAACCTTAAAACAAAGTGAATACTTAAATGCTATAAAAGTAAGTGGAAATGCCTTAATTGTATTGATTAACGACATACTCGATTTAGCTAAAGTAGATGCGGGTAAAATGACATTTGAGCAAATGCCTTTCAAAATGGCATTATCCACATCCACTATGCTCCATTTATTTGAAACAAAAATTCAGGAAAAAAATTTAGTGCTGATAAAAGAATATGATGATAACATACCTGATGTATTGCTTGGCGATCCAGTACGGTTGCACCAAATCATTTTAAATTTAGTGAGTAATGCAGTAAAATTTACAACTAAAGGTTCTATTAAAGTAAGTATCCGTTTAATCGATGAAGATGAAGAAAAAGTAAACATTGAATTTGCAGTTTCAGATACAGGAATGGGAATATCAGCCGACAAACTAGATCACATTTTCGACAATTTTCAGCAAGCGACAAGTGATACTTCCCGACTATATGGAGGAACGGGTTTAGGACTTGCTATTGTTAAACAATTAGTAGAACCCCAAGGCGGCACCATAAAAGTAATAAGTGAACTTGATGAAGGAACTACCTTTAGCTTTGTTTTGAGTTTTCAGAAAACGAACCAGGAAGCAGATTCAGATTCGGAACTTGTAGAATTGGATAAAGAAATTAAAAACATTAAAGTGTTGGTAGTTGAAGACATTGCGCTTAATCAATTATTGATGAAAACCTTGTTAGATGATTTCGGGTTTGACAGAGATATTGCCTCCAATGGAAAAATTGCTATCGAAAAATTAAAAATCAAAGATTACGATATTATATTGATGGATTTACAAATGCCTGAAATGAATGGTTTTGAAGCTACAACTTACATTCGAGACATCCTAAATTCAAAAATTCCTATTATTGCTTTAACAGCAGATGTAACTACAGTTGATTTGGAGAAATGTAAAGCAGTTGGCATGAACGATTATATTGCAAAACCTGTTGATGAAAGAGTTTTATACCACAAAATAGTTAGTTTAGTATCGAAACCTATCCAGATAGAGCCAATTGAAACAAAAGAGTATAAACGGACAGCGATTAAAAAAGTAAAATGTATAGATCTTACTTATTTAAATCAACGAACAAAATCGAGCCCTGAATTAATGATGGAAATGATTTCACTTTACCTAGAACAAACACCAACTTTAATTAGTACAATGAGACAAAGCTTTGATGAAAAAAATTGGGAAATATTGAGTGCTGCTGCTCATAAAATGATTCCTTCATTTTCAATCGTTGGAATGCATGTGGACTTTGAAAACATAACAAAAGAGATTCAAGAGCATGCAAATGCAAAACAAAAAACAGAAACAATTCACAACATGATAGAGCAAATAGAAAATATTTGTAACCAAGCTTGTGTAGAATTAGAAATAGAATTTAATAAGATTAAAAATAACAACCAATGAACAAAGAGAAACAAGCGATAAATATTACTGAAAAAATCAAAATTTTTTTAGTAGACGATGATGCCTTATTTTTAAAAAACTTACAAATAGAATTTTTAGAAAATGCCGATTTTATTATAGAAACTTTTGCAACAGGAGAACTCTGCATAAAAAATTTAAAACACTCTCCTGATGTCATTATCTTAGATTATCAATTGGATGGAATAGACCCAACTGCCATGAATGGAATAGCAACATTAGACAAAATAAAAGCTTACAATCCCGATATTCCTGTAGTGATGCTGTCTTCACAAGATAAGATTGATGTTGCTATAAGTTGTATGCACCACCGTGCTTTCGATTATGTGGTTAAAAGCGAGACTGCTTTTTTACGACTCCAAAAAATTATTACTACCATTTTTAAATACAAAAAAATGGAAAAACAATTAAATTGGTACATGGATAGAATGTAATCCCTATTTCTAAACAAATTATTTTTAAAAGCAATTCATAACTATGGATTGCTTTTTTTTATGAATGTGTGAATGTTGTAACTCTCTTTAAGTATTGTGTAAGAGCTTAGCCTACAATAATTACCACCTTTGACCTATTCCAAGTAAATAAATTATTCATCCGCTTTTCAAAAAACACTTTGAAATAGCAAGCTAAAATTAAATACTATGAATGATAATGAGATCAAAAAAGATAATTCAGGATACCCTAAAAATCCAACATCGGAAGGTGTTTATAACAAATGGAAAGAAGAAAAGGAAATAGATCCAGAGGACATTACTAAAAAGAAAACCCCCAACGAAAAACCAGACACAATGAATGAAAAAGACTTTTCAGATGATATGTCAGGAAGTGATTTAGATGTTCCAGGTTCGGAATTAGATGATGAGCAAGAAGATATTGGTAGTGAAGATGAAGAAAATAATTATTACAGTTTAGGTGGAGATAATCATAACGATTTGGACGAAGATAAAGGTTGAAAATAAAAAATAATTAATTGGGCAACAGTATAACTGAAGACTGGTAGACAGCAGCACTGAATACACAAATAAAATATAAAATTATGTACATGCACGAAGGTTATACAGCTTTAGGAATGCACTTTTTCTGGTGGTTCTTATGGGTAATGATGATCGTTTGGATTTTCGCAATTCCTTACAACATACCCGGACAAAGATTAAAAAAAGATACACCACTCGATCTATTAAAAAAACGATTGGCTTCAGGAGAAATCAACAATGTAGAGTATCAGGAAAAGAAGACATTACTTGAAATAAAATAATATGCTTACAAATTTAAAAACGAAATATTAACTTTTAAAAACTTACAAAAATGGCTAATAACGAAAAAACATCAAAATCTGTAGCAAGTAAAGCTGCAAAAATATTGAAAGACCCAAAATCAACTAAACCTATGAAATCTGTGGCTGCTTCTGCTTTAACACAAGCACCAGACAAGAAAACTAAAAAAAATTCATCAGTAAAAAAATAACTTGCTGCTATAGAAAATGAAAACAATTATGAACCTAAAATAAACAATATGACACTGAAAATTATTATTCCCGTTCTTACTTTGCTTTTGTTAGCGGTTGGTTGCTCTGTTTACTCCGTAGTTTCTTCTGACAAGGATAATACCACAGACTTTACAAAATATAAAACTTATGCTTGGCTTCCTGACAAAGATAATTCAAATAAGACCCTCAACAATGAGATAATGCGTAACAATATTAAAAATTATTTTACGCACGAGTTTGTTGATAATTACGGCTTCACAGCCAATACTGAAACGCCTGATGCGTTGATGGAATTTATAGTAACGGTTGCAAACAAAACAAAAACGGATAAACATCCTGTTACCAATTACTCTTACGGGAATTACAACAATAACAATATACCTAATTACTCTTATGGTTATCCTTATCCTTACAATGCTTATCCTGACAATCATTATTCACAACATATGTATTACACCGCACAACCCAATCCTTACAACTATAATGGTTATTATTCCGGGTATAACTATCGAACCACTTATGTTAAACATAAGCATAAATACACCCGAAGTAGCATCACTATAAATATGATTGACAGCAAGCGAAACGAAGTAGTATGGACAGCTACTGCACAAAACGATATTTATGAAAACGAACCGAAAAATGTAAAAAATGACATTCATCCGGCTGTACATAAAATGATGAAATATTTTCCTGTAAAACAAATTACTATAAAAGAAGAATAAATGCAGAAGTCTCCACAAATATTGAGAAAATAATTTGAAGGACTTAGTGACCAATAGCTGTAGCGGTATGTTGATAATGTTGAACTAGCTGCATAAGGGCCAATTGATAAGTTAAAAGCTTTTTTTAAAAACAATACTCGATCGTATTAAAAATCACAAAAAATAAAATTATGTCAAAAAACGAAAAAACATCAAAATCTGTAGCAAGAAAAATTGGAAAAATATTGAAAGACCCAAAATCAACTAAACCTATGAAATCTGTGGCTGCTTCTACTTTAACACAAGCACCAGACAAGAAAAAGAAAAAATAATTAATCAATAGAATAACTTTTTTTGTGTCATCTTATACTTTAATTACTAGAAAAAAAATGATGTTTGCCAACACTGATAAAGAGATTACTATTATTTATTATTCAGAAAATCCTATTGGCAAACAAATACTTGCTTATGCTCAGGCAGAAGGTCTTCCTATCCATGATATAGACCTTTTACACGTTAAATTAACAGGTATACATTGGGCTGAATTGGCAAAAAGATTAAACATTGAAATTAAAGACTTAATCAATATTGAAAGCCCTGAGTTTTCTCAGAAATTTAATAAACTAATCGATTTAAATAGAATTGATTGGCTCACTTTGTTAGAAAACAATCCCGGTATTTTAAAGGCTCCAATTGTTATGAAGGGCGATAAAATAGTGATGATGAGTAATCCTCAAGACATGCTTTATTTTGTTTAGATAAAAAACAAAAATGGACAACTACAAAAAAAACAGTTTAACTCTTAAAGGCGCTGTGGCTCTTGGCACTGGAGTAATGATTGGTGCAGGAATTTTTGCTCTATTAGGTCAGATAGCGGAATTGTCAGGAACATGGTTTCCGTACATTTTTCTTGTCGGAGCCATTATTTCTGGTTTCAGTGCATATTCTTACATCAAAGTTTCTAATACTTATCCCTCTGCTGGAGGTATTGCCATGATTTTAATGAAAGCCTACGGAAAAACAACGCTAACTGCAGCGGCATCTGTACTAATGGCACTTTCCATGATTATTAATGAAAGCTTAGTAGCAAGAACATTTGGATCTTATACTCTACAGCTTTTTGATGTAGAAAAAAATTCCCTTTGGGTACCAGTTTTAGGTGTTGCATTATTGATACTTGCATACATTGTTAATGTATCGGGAAATAAAGTAATCGGTAAAACCTCTCAAGTAATGGCTTTTGTAAAAATAGCAGGAATTATTGTTTTTGCCATTGGAGGATTATGGGCTGCCCATTTTACCTTTAGTGATATTATACCTGAGGCATCTATAGATGCAAATAATTATTCGGCTGCAAGTTTTATTGGAGCTATTGCACTTTCAATCTTGGCTTATAAAGGATTTACAACCATTACTAATAGTGGAGGAGAAATTACCAAACCACACAAAAATGTGGGAAGATCAATCATTATTTCATTGCTCATTTGTACAATTGTCTACTTTTTAGTTGCTATTGCCGTAAATTCAAGTCTTTCTATTGCTGAAATAGTCAACGCAAAAGATTACTCATTAGCAGAAGCTGCCAAACCTGCTTTTGGAAATTATGGACTTTATTTTACAGTAGGAATAGCAATTATAGCAACCATATCAGGAGTAATTGCCAGTATTTTTGCTGTTTCTCGTATGACGGCAATGTTAACTGATATGAAGTTGATACCACATAGCCATTTGGGAATGTCTGGAAGCATACAAAAACACATGTTAATCTATATTGTTGTTATTGCTATTGTCTTAACTATTTTCTTCGACTTATCACGAATTGCTTCAATTGGAGCCATTTTTTACCTTGTAATGGACATGATAGTGCATTGGGGAGTATATAAACATTTAAAAAAAGAAGTAAATGCCAATGGGATCATATTAATAACTGCTTTATTACTCGACCTCATTGTATTAATAGCTTTTTTATGGATTAAAGCCAGTTCTGACCTATTTGTTGTTATTGTTTCAGCCATCGGAATTATTTTAGTGTTTGCAGGAGAAAAATGGTTTTTATACTGGAAAAAAAATGAGAAAGGAATAAATAAAGCATGATACCCAAAAAGTTTATAAATATTACCTAATTCATTATATAATTGTATGAATGATGTAACTTTTTCACATAAATGTGTAATACTTATTCTTTACAATCTACTCATCTTTATAATGTAATAATTCAATTACAAATTAAATCTATATAAAATAGAAAACACAAAAAAAAGACAACATTATGAAAATTAGAACATTAACATTTATTTATTTATTCCTAATTAGTTTTTCTATAATTAATGCTCAAACGTACAAAGTGAATGTTGAAAAAAGCAAATTAGAATGGAGAAGCACAAAAATAACAGGCGAACATAACGGACTGGTTAAGATTCAAGAAGGATATGTGTTGATTGCTGACGATAAAATAATAGGAGGTGAATTTGTTATTGATATGAAAAGTATATCCGTTTTAGACACAGACGATAAAGAAAAACAGAAAGATATTGTCGATGACATTAGTGGGAAAACCTTTTTTAATGTAAAAGAATTTCCTACAGCAAAGTTTATAATTAAGGGATATTCTGACGGATTTTTATTGGGGGATTTAACAATTAAAGAAATCACTGTTTCGGTTAAATTTAAAACTCCATTTAAGATTATAAACAAATCATTTATAGCTAAAACCGTTCCTTTTAATATTGACAGAAGAAAATGGAAGTTAGAACTTAACAATTGGATAAAAGAAGTTGCTGTAGACAACCCATTGGAGTTCAACGTTTATATTCAAGCAACTAACTAATTTATAAGTTAAACAAATTCAATACAACTTCTTCCAAAAGATTATGTAATACTAATTGTCCATCTTAGTTCTGTTATCAACTTATTCAATAAATTATATGATAAAATCTATTCTATTTCCGACCGATTTTTCAGAGAATGCGAAAAACACTACAAAATTTGCAATTGAAATAGCTAAGTTAACTGGAGCAAAGTTAAGTTTATTACATGTTTATGAAGTAGAATCTTCTGGTTTTACAGACAAGGAAAAAGATGCTATTAATCCATCTATTAGAGATAATAGAGCGATTTCAAGAATACAGTTGAAAAATATAATTGAAGTAAACCAGATGGAAAAACATCCTCACAGAGTTTATATAAGGGAAGGTAGTTTGATTGGAGCGATTGAGGAGGTTTCAATGATTGAAAGTATTGATTTAATTATTGTAGGACAGAAAGGTAAAAACAGAAGCAATACCTTATTTGGAAGTAACTGTCTTAAAATAATAATTAGCACACCTTTTCCAGTTCTTACAGTACCTCCTGTTGTAAAATACAATCATTTTCACCACTTAACCTACCTTACGGATTTGAGCTCCGAAGAAGAAAAACAACCTGAACAATTACAACAATTTTCAGATTTATTCAATGCAAGTGTCACATTGTTAAATTTTAGTGAAGAAGGATTAACAACTAAGGACAAAAATAAAAAGGAGAATCTATTATCAAATATCTCAGGTAGAGAAATGAATTATTATGTAATACAGAATAACAATCTAATTAGTGGAATACAAGAGTATATTTATGATCATAAAGTAGATCTTCTAATGATGAAGATAAAATCAACCTCAATTTTTCATCGGCTTTTTAGTCAAAGCCTCACAGAACAGGTAATGAACTATACGAGATTACCCTTACTTGTTATTTCTTGAGGAAATGTATTTAAGATGCGATAACTCAATTAATTTATCTTCATGCTTTAGACTTCCTCAATTTTTACGATGTGTGAATGATGTAACTTTTTTTAAATATTGTGTAACACAAATTTTTAAAAAGCCATCACCTTTGTGAGGTGTATATAAACTTACACTTGATTCGACAGTAATGAAAAATATAATAATAATAAGTTAAGTCTATGATAACTAAAACACATAATCTTTTTATAATTGGCGAGAGCCAATTAACAACAAAGTATTTGAATAATTACCTAAAAGAGACTTTTGACAAAAGCTTGAATATTTCTATTTTTAATAGTAAAAAAAGTGCGCTAGAAAAAATTGATAGCAATATTGATATTGTTATTCTAGATAATTCATTGACCGGACTGGACGAAAATGACGTATTAAAAGATATTAAAAAAATTAGCCCAAATACAGCTGTGATTCTACTTTCTTCTAATGAAGAAATTAAACTTGCTATTGAAGCTTTTCGTAACGGGGCTACCGATTATGTTTTAAAAGGTAGTAATACAAAAAAAAGAATAATAGATGATATTTACCATATACTTTATTATCCTATTCGAGTGCTTACTAAAGAATTCGGAATCAGCACATATATGGCCATTTTCTTTGTAAATTTTATAACAATAGGTGTTTTGGTATTAATTGGTTTTGTATTTATAAACTACTAAATTGAAAATAGCTTGTTTTAAAAAAGTTGTAATTATTAACAACATTACCTTATTAATATATGTGGTATTGTGAAAAACCTAATAACAAACATTGGAACAGCCTCAATTGTTTTAATTGCTGGGTGTTAAAAAATGAAAATTGATTTCATCTCAAAAAAAGTATACCCATAAATGAAAAATAGTACGCTATTTATTAAAACTAACCTGCTGCTGGTTCTTCTTGTTGTTACTGTTAGCTATTGTACTCCCCAGAGCCTAAAAGGAACTGCTGTTGATGATCTGGCAGTCATTCATTTAGAAAAAACGGCTGCTGAACCGATAACAGCTAAAAATACATCGCGTAAACCACTTACTTTAGTCATAAAAAATCTGGCTTCATCCACTGCTCCTGTAATAATTGGCATATATGCGTCAAATTATAAATTCCTGTATAAAGAAAGCCGGCTGAAAGAATACAGTTTCATCCCAAAAAGAAACACTTTAAAGGTACAAATTACAGATATTGATTATGGCGAGATTGCTGTGGCTATTTATCAGGACATGAATAATAACGGGGAATTTGATAAAAATTTAATTGGCATACCAACAGAAGGCTATTGCTTTTCGAACAATTTTAAACCTACAATTAAAGCTCCCGAATATGCGGATTGCAAGTTTAAATACAATTTAAAGAACAATAAAATAACGATGAATTTTATTAAATAAATTTACAAAAGGTGGGAATTACATAACTCTTTTAGATAATTGTGTAACACTAAACCCTAAAAAGCAACCCATCTTTATTAAGTGAATATAAACTCACACCTGTTCCGTCAGTTACGGGAAACTAAAATGAAAAAAAATGAAAACTAAAAACCTAATAACAAACCTTGCACTATCATCTATAGTTTTATTTGCTGGTTGCTCTAAAGAAGAAATAACCCCTACACCAGCTGTTAGTGGCGGTGGCGGTAGTACACAGGTTATCCCAATTCAAACAGTAATTCAACCAACTGTAAACCTTCAAGCATCAGCTAATTATGCAATACTTGCAGGTTCTTTAATATCAAACGTTCCAACTTCTGCAGTAACAGGAAATGTTGGATTAAGTCCCGCTGCGGGTAGTTATATAAGTGGATTTGGTGGAGGCGAAATTACTGGTGTAGTTTATACAACAGATGCTTCTGGTCCTGCAGGTTCAGTACCTAATGCTTCTGGATTAACTACTGCTAAAGGTGATTTAACAGTTGCTTACAATGATGCTGCTGGACGTACATCAGTTGACATTGTATATCTAGCAGGAAATATAGGTGGGCTTACACTTACTCCTGGTTTATATAAATCAAGTGGTTCACTTCAAATTTCATCTGGTGATCTTACTTTTGATGCTAAAGGAGATGCAAATGCAGTTTTTATTATTCAAATAGCTTCTACCCTTAATACTACATCAGGTCGTAAAGTTTTTCTTGCTGGAGGGGCATTAGCTTCTAATATTTTTTGGCAAGTGGGAACTTCTGCAACACTAGGAAGTACATCTGTATTTAAAGGTTCAATCATGGCAGATCAGTCCATATCGTTGAATACCGGAGCTATAGTAGATGGTCGATTATTAGCTAGAATTGGTGCTGTAACAATAGAAGGTAGTACTGTTGTACAACCTTAAAATTAATTTTAAAAAAGAAACTTAAAAGCATCTCACAATATTGTGAGATGCTTTTTTTATTGCCTAACAAATTAAAAAAGGTGGGAATTATATAACTCTTTTAAATAGTTGTGTAACACTAAATCCTAAGAAGCAAGCCACCTTTGTTTAAGTAAAAACATATTTATTAACTAAAACTAACTATTATGAAAAATAAATTACAATATGTATTAATAACTGTTTCGCTATTTTTTATGCCAAACTTAATTTCTGCGCAAGCACCTAATTTAGGAACTGCTGCAGACTTTGTACTTTTCTCTACTAATGGTCCGGTAGATATGACGAGCATTAATCATTTAACAGGTAATGTGGGCACTAATAATGGAACGTCAACAAACTTTGAAAATATTAATGGTCAAATACACGATGCTGATGGAGCCTCTGCGCAATGTGCTTCTGATTTATTAGTAGCCTATAACCAATTAAATGGAACTGTACCTACTTTTTTTCCTTCTTCTTTACTTGGTAACGGAGATACATTAATTCCTGGAGTATATTCTATTGCAGCAGCAGCTACTTTAAATTTAAATTTATTTTTAAATGCACAAGGTAATCCGAATGCTGTATTTATTTTTCAAATAGCAGGTCCATTATCTACTAATGCTGGATCTAAAATTAAATTAATAAATAGCGCATTGGCTTGTAATGTATTTTGGAAAGTAGAAGGCTTAGTTGATATGACTAGCGGAACTTCTATGAAAGGAACTGTTATTGCCAATAATGCTGCCATAATTTTAAACTCAGGTTGCACATTAGAGGGTAGAGCACTAACAACTGCAGGTTCAATTAATATTGATGGGAGTTTAGCATATACGCCTATAGGTTGTGGAAGTCCAACGCATAATGGACCGGTTGGTCCTGCTTTAGGTACCGCAGCTTGCTATGCTATTTTTTCAAGCGATGGTGCGGTTTCTAATTCAGGTGTTACTACCATTACTGGTGATGTTGGCAGTAATAATGGTTCTACAACGGGTTATAATCCTTTATTAGTTAATGGTATGATTCATCCTATCCCAGATGGTTCCACAGGACAAGCCGCATCCGATTTATTGATTGCTTATAACTATGTAAATGTTTTACCTTACGATATTGAATTGATGTATCCTGTAAAATTAGGAAATAGTTTAGTGCTTACCCCGCACACTTATTTAATGAATGGTGCTGCTCATCTTACTGACACACTTTTTTTAAACGGTGAAGGAAATGCAAATGCAGTATTTGTGCTTCAAATAAATGGAGCATTAACATCTAGTACTTATTCGCAAATTGTTTTAACCAACGGAACACAAGCAAAAAATGTGTATTGGAAAATAGAAGGTGCTGTGAGTCTTAACAACTATTCTGAATTTTGTGGAACTATCATCTGTAATAATGGTTCTTTAGGAGCTTTAAATACGGGGGTAGTACTTAATGGCCGATCATTAACCACTTCAGGTGCTATTACAACTACAGCAATTACAGCTATAGCTACTGCGATACCTAGCAATTGTGGTACAACAGTTGATATTTCAACGCTTGACGCAAGCAATGAATCAGTAGTAATTTATCCAAATCCGTTTAATTCTACTACTACTATTGAAGTAAATGATATATCGCAACTAAATTCTGTAACTTTTAGAATGTATGATGTATTAGGTAAAGAAATGATGAGTAGAGTAATAAATCAATCTATAACTTCTTTTGATACAAGTGATTTAACAACTGGTGTTTATTTCTATCAAGTAATTGATAATAATAAAACTATACAATCAGGCAAACTGATTAAAAAGTAATAGCTTAATTATTTACAAAAGCCTGTTGCAAGAAAATTGTAACAGGCTTTTTTTATCCAAAAGTGTGAATAATGTAACTCTCTACAGAAGTTCTGTAACTCTTTTCATTATAAAGAGTCTCACCTTTGTTTAAAATAAAAGTACTAATGGAAGACAAATTTTATAAAAGCAAAAATTACAAAAAACTTGGATTCAGTGCTGAGGAAACAGAAGCAATTGTAAAAGAAATGAACCTTTTACTTTCTAATTACTTTATCTATCAAAACAAGCTACGATTCTTTAGATGGAACATCAAAGGAAGAGCCTATTATAATGTTATAGAAGAATATAATAAGTCTATTGTTAACACAGGCGAAAATACAGAGCGAATTGGCCATAGAATTATGATACTAGGGCATATTCCTCTTTCTGATATTCATGAGTATATAAAAGTTGCTGAGATAAAGCAAGTAAGCTCTTTTGGTCTTAATGCCAGCCAAATGGTTGTTGAAATTTTAAAGGATTTTGAAGTGTTATATACCAAAATGATTAATGTTATTGATAAAGCACGCGAAATAAATGATGTGGGTACAATAGATCTAATTGATTCGATGGTAATACAACTTCAGGAGGAAAGATATAAATATTCATCATGGTTAGATTACGAAAAATTTACTTGATTAAATCAGAATGAGCATTATGTCTCATCAAATTATTTATTATAAAATACAAATGACATAATGCCATGTTAAAAATTGAACCAAATAACCCGAATAAAACTGTTTGCGACCTTAATTACCTAACAAGACTGATGGGCGGAAAAATACATTTGATAAAAAAAATGATGAGGTCATTTTTAGTTCAAGTAAAAGAAGAACTGTCATCCTTGAACAATGCCATTATCAAAAAGGATTATTCAACCATAAGAAATTTAACCCATACTATGAAGTCAAACATTTCAATAATGGGTATTTCTATAGCACTCCCAATTTTACAAGAAATGGAAGACTTAGTGACAGAAACAAGTTCTTCCAATAGTTATAGAAATGAAAAATTGGCCACATTGAATTTGAAGCTAAATGAAATATGCAAAAAAGCGTTTGTAGAAATGGAGAACTACAATTTTTCTTGAAGAAAAACTAATTAATTATAAACCAAAAAATATAAACCAATGAAAATACAATTTAACACAGGTCACCATATTGAAGGAAGTGAAAGACTAAGCGATTATTTTTCTACTTTAATAAAAGAAGAGTTAAACAGGTTTGATGATCAAATTACAAGAATAGAAGTTCATATATCTGATCAAGACAGCTCTAAAAATGGACAAGATGATAAAAAATGTATGTTAGAAGCACGTCTAAAAAGCCTGAATCCTATTGTAGTTAGTAATCAGGGAAATTCACACGAAGAAGCTATAAAAGGTGCAGTTAACAAATTAAAAACCTCTCTAAATACTGTTACCGGTCGTTTAAGTAACCATTAATTGAGTATTGATAAATGTGTGAATAGTGTAACTTTTTACCAAAGTTATGTAACACTTTGAAGCCTATACCTTCCTATCTTTATCCTAAACAATTTATAAAGGATAACCAAAAGGGCTACCTCTAGAAAATTGTAAAATTATTTTAATACTTATAAAAAAATGAATAAACAAATAAACAATTTAGATGAGCTCATTCTTGCACTAAACACTTGTGCACTAAACACAACAGAAAGCTGTTATCTTGATACTTTGAAACGTCTAAATATAAACCTTAAAGAATGGGAAGAACATTTTATATTTAATGAAAACAAACCTAATAGAGTATGTCTTTCAACAAATGAGAGTTATCAGTTGTTCTTGTCTTGCTGGGAAAAGGATCAGAAAGGACCAATACATGATAATGATTCTGAAGAAGCATGGATACACCCAATATGTGGAAAATTAATAGAAGAACGTTACCGGAAACCAAAGGATAAAAAGGGACTGGAACAGGTTAGTTCAGTCATTTTAACCCCTGAAAGTTACTCCTATATGCAAAAACCAAAAACTATTTATAGGTATATTAATGCCTATGAAAATCGATCAGTATGCCTGCATTTATATTCCCTTCCAGTTCAGGAATGGAGGGAGTATGATGAAATCACGGGACATTCAAACATAGTAGAACATACATATTAGTAAATTTTGATATTATGATCCATAAACTAAATCGTTTTAGTCTTCATTTAATTGACTAATTGTGTTTCATTAAAGAAAAATGAAATATTAGAACTACTTATGAATAGTAAAAAAAATTTGCAAATTGAGATTCTATCCTACATTTTAAAAAAGGAAAAATCAGATCATAAGAATACGATAATATGCTATTAATATTTAAGTACAATTATAAAGTTCTATTTGTTGTTTGAATTTAAGAACTTAAAATTATGAGAAAAATTCTTTCCGCAATTTATGGAGTAATAGCCTACCTATTTTTCCTAATTGCCTTTTTTTATGCTATTGGATTTGTTGGAAATATATACGTCCCAAAATCAATTGACTCTGGTACAGAAACTACTTTTTTAACTGCATTAATAATCAATATTTTTTTGTTAAGCCTTTTTTCAATTCAACACAGTGTAATGGCTAGGCCTTTTTTTAAAAAATGGTTGAATAGTTTCATTAACCCTGCAGTAGAACGTAGTACCTATGTTCTATTCTCAAGTTTAACACTGTTTTTAATTTATTGGCAATGGCAGCCAATAACTATTGTAGTCTGGAAAGTTGAAAACAATACTATAGCATCGATTTTAACTGGGCTATATTTCTTTGGATGGTTTTTAGCATTGCTCTCTACATTTCTGATTAATCATTTTGAACTCTTTGGCTTAAAACAAGTCTTGAATAATTTGAATGACAAAATTGCTAAAAATCCAAAATTCCAAGTCAAGTTCTTATACAAAATTGTCCGACATCCAATTATGCTTGGCTATATTATTGCATTTTGGTCAACACCTTTAATGACCGTTGGTCACCTCCTTTTTGCTATCATCACAACGCTTTATATTTTAGTCGCAACAAAGCATTTCGAAGAAAAAGATCTAAAGAAATCTATTGGAAAAGCGTATGAAGATTACGAAAATAAAGTTCCAATGATTGTACCTTTTACAAAAAGTAGAAAATAAAACCTAATGTGTGAATGTTGTAACTTCTAAGTAGAATTCTGTAACACCCTTATTTTTAAAACTTAGCATTTTTGTAAAGTAAATTTTTTACACACTTATTTCACCAATTGTGGAGAATAAAAAATAACTGAAATGAATAAAACAACAAAAATTATTTTACCAATCACATTATTAATGACGGTTCTTATTTCAAGCCCAATTTTTGGACAAATGAATATGGAAAGCAATGAAAAAAATATTGAAAAAAATACAGATTTGATTAAAGAAGATATGCGCGAATTGTGGGAAGACCACATTGTTTGGACTCGAAATGTTGTTTTCTGTCTAGTTGATGAGCTACCAGGTTCTGATTATGCCGTTAAACGGTTACTTAAAAACCAAGAAGATATTGGCAATGCTTTTATACCTTATTACGGGAAACAAGCAGGAAACCAACTTACTGAGTTATTGTATTCACACATTACCATTTTTCCTGAAGTAGTTGCAGCAGCGAAAGATGATAATAAAATTGCACTTGATAAAGCAAATGAAAGGTGGTATAAAAATGCAGATGAGATTTCTGAATTTCTTTGTAACTTAAATCCAGAATGGGAATTAGTAGATATGAAATTGATGATGCACAACCACCTTAAACTAACCACAGATGAAGCCATGAATCGTATCAAAAAAGACTACATTGCTGATGTAATTACTTATGACAAAATTCATTATGAAATTTTAAAAATGGCTGATATGTTATCTTACGGTATAGCAATTCAGTTTTTAGAAAAAATGGAACCAATAAATTCTCCGTTAATAGCAAAATAAAAGATATCCTCAAATCTTTATTCATCAGAAAAGAATACATAGCACCTAATGTGTGAATAGTGTAACTTTTTATCAGAGTTGTGTAACACTTTTAAATCTTGTACTCTTTACCTTTAACTACTGCAGAAACTCATTTGCAAACTAAAATAACGAATCATGAAAAAAATAACTTTTTGCTTAATGGTAGCAGGTTTATCATTAACATTTCAACCAATTCAAGCAAACGCAGCAACAACTTCTAAAACGGAACCGACTTCTACGCCTATGACCCAAGCAGAAGCCAATACGTTAACCGTTAGATTAAATGAAATTAATGAGTTGGATAAATCTTCATTAAATCGTTCAGAAAAAAAAGAATTACGTGGTGAGGTTAAAACCATTGAAAAACAACTGCGTTCAGGCGGTGGAGGAGGAGTTTTTATTTCTGTTGGAGCTATTATTATCATCATTTTATTGTTGATTATTTTACTTTAAGAACATAGCTAGTTAAAGACCAATTATAGAATTTGAAAACTCTATGACAGTTACCCACTTAACATAAAGTTACCACACTTTGATTGTGAAATTTTACCCAGCGTTACAAATAATTAAATAATTATGTTGAAAAAAAGCACTTATCTTACAACTACTTTAATCATTTTAGTTTTTATCTCTTGTAAAAACAATACCACTACCATAAATGCCACCTCTAATATAATGGCTAAAAATAATAGCGGCATTACTGGAACTGTTTCTTTTACTGAAACAAATGGTATTGTTTCAATGACTGCTAATATCTCTGGATTAACTCCAGGAAATCATGCTATTCATATTCACGCTGTTGGAGATTGTAGTGCTGAGGATGGAAAATCAGCAGGAGGTCACTGGAACCCAACAAATTCAGAACATGGAATTTGGGGTACTGCTCCATTTCACACAGGTGATATAGGCAATATAAAATCAGAAGCTAATAGTACTGGGACTATAAATAGAGAAACTGATTTATGGTGTATCAATTGTGATGATGAATTGAAGAATATAATAGGAAAAGCTATTATTATTCATGAAGGAGTAGATGATTTTACCTCTCAACCATCCGGTGCTGCTGGAGATAGGATAGGTTGTGGAGAGATTGTATTACAATAGAAAATTTATTAAAATTTAAACCTATGAAAAATAAAAAACTAACCACAGCGGGTGGAAGACCAATTACAGAATTTGAAAATTCTATGACGGTTGGCAATCGTGGTCCAATTCTGTTGCAAGATTACCTGTTACATGAAGATCTAGCTCACTTCAATCGAGAACGTATTCCAGAAAGAGTAGTGCATGCAAAGGGAACAGGTGCATACGGAACTTTTACTGTTACACACGACATTACTAAATATACCAAAGCTCAACTATTTTCAGAAATCGGTAAACAAACAAAAATGTTTGCCCGTTTCTCATTAGTTGCAGGAGAAAAAGGAAGTGCAGATACAGAAAGAGATCCTCGCGGTTTTGCGTTGAAATTTTATACTGAAGATGGTAATTGGGATTTGGTAGGAAACAACACTCCTGTCTTCTTTGTAAAAGATCCTAAGAAATTTTCTCATTTTATTCACACACAAAAACGCGATCCTAAAACAAATTGTAAAAGCCCGACTATGGTGTGGGATTTCTGGAGTTTAAATCCTGAAAGTCTACACCAGGTAATGATATTGATGAGTGATAGAGGAACTCCCTTTTCCTATCGAAATATGAATGGTTATGGAAGTCACACCTTTTCATTCATCAATCAAAATAATGAAAAGGTGTGGGTAAAATTTCATTTCAAAACTGTACAAGGAATAAAAAACTTTACAGGCAAAGAAGCTAATGAAATGAAATCAACAGATCTTGATCACTCGCAACGTGATTTAGTGAAAGCTATTGCTAATAAAGATTTCCCGAAGTGGACTATGCAAATACAGGTGATGACGGATGCACAGGCAAAGACTTTCAAATTTAATCCATTTGACATCACTAAAGTTTGGAGTCATAAAGATTTTCCGTTAATTGAAGTTGGGACAATGGAACTCAATGAAATCCCTGAAAATTATTTTCTTGATGTAGAACAAGCCGCATTTGCTCCATCAAATATTGTTAACGGTATTAGTTACTCACCTGATAAAATGTTACAAGGACGATTACTTTCTTATCCTGATGCACATCGTTACCGTTTAGGAGTTAATTATGAAATGATTCCAGTAAACAAATGTCCCTACATGGTTGCAAATTACCAGCGTGATGGAGCTATGCAGATGGGTGATAACGGAGGAGCATCTCCAAATTACCGGCCGAATAGTTTTGATGACATAGTTGTTGACGAAAATTATAAGGAACAGCCTTTGGAGTTAGAATCCAATGTTGCTGATTGGTACGACAGAAATAAAAATGATGACGACCATTATACTCAACCAGGTTTATTGTTTAAAAATGTAATGAATGATAAAGACAGGGAAAATACAGTAAGTAACATTGTGAGTGCTATGAATGGCATTTGTGGAGAAAAAAAAGAAGAAATTATTAATCGACAATTGTGTCATTTTTATCGTGTTGACACTCAACTAGGAAATGCGGTTGCAAATGGTTTAGGAATTACGATTGGTGAAGAAGTTTAAAAATAAAATCAACTAAAATTTAAAAAGATGTCATTAACTGAGGAAGAATGGAATGAAAAAATTCTAAAAATAACCATAAAAATAAAGGAATATTATCCGGAATTAAGCAGTTATTTAGAAGAAATGCCTGTAACAATTCCTGATGAAAAACATCCTGAAATAACGCAAAATAATTTGAAACAATATTTCGAATCTCTAGATTCATTATTAAAGAAATATATACTGGAACAGGCTTCTAAAAAAGAATAAAATCCATTCTACATCGTCCAATAAACGATAATAATATCTGCTTATAAAAGGTAGAAAAACTAAACTATTTAAAGCTCTCAGCTATAAAACCAAATGTCTATACTAAAAAAAACACTTCTAATTTTCATCATTACGATTGTAAGTATAATTGCGATAGTTTTTATTTTTATTTCACCCCTCACCAAATATGCAGTTGAAAAGTATGACGAGAAATATTTGGGGCGAAAAATAACAATGGATTGGGCTTATGTAAATCCATTTACAGGCTACATCTATTTAAATAATCTTAAAATTTTTGAATCAAAAAGTAATCATCTTTTCTTTACCGCAAATAGTGTTAATGCAAATTTTGAAATGCTTAAACTTTTTTCAAAAACGTATGAAATAAGCGAAATCACCATCAACCATCCACGAGGAATAATTATTCAACATAAAAAGGATCTTAATTTTGATGACTTGATTGAACGATTTTCCTCAAAAGAAAATACAGCAACCCCTCACCCACCCCTTCATTTTAACCTGCTAGATATAAAAATAATTAATGGTGAATTTCGATATATAGAAAATGTAACTCCCATAAATTATTTTGTAAAAAATGTAAATATTAAAAGTGGCGGATTACGTTGGGATACAGATACTATTACAGCAAAAATTTCTTTATTATCTGGTATTGGAAGCGGAAACTTGAATGGAAATATTACCATCAATACCAATAATCTTGATTATCATTTTGATGTGGATGTTCATAAATTCGATTTAGATTTTATTAATCAATACCTCAAAGATTTAACAAGTTATGGGAATTTTAGTGCTAACCTTGATGCAGCTGTAAAAGCAAAAGGAAATTTTAAGGATCAAGAAAACCTAAATGCTTCCGGAAAACTTGCCATGAACGAATTTCATTTCGGGAAAACTCCAGAGATTGATTATGCTTCTTTTGATAAATTAACACTAGACATTGTAGAGTTAAGTCCAAATAACCATAAATATCTTTTTGATACCGTCTCACTTAACCACCCATATTTTAAATACGAACGATACGATTATTTAGATAATTTCCAAAATATGTTTGGAGAAAAAGGTGCTAATGTTTCTTCAGTTTCTAAAGATGCAACTAAGTTTAATCTTATCATTGAAATTGCTCGATATGTAAAAGTTCTTGCAGCTAATTTTTTATCGAGTAATTACAAAATTAATCGATTGCATATTGATAAGGGTGATATTCAATTCAATGACTTTTCTAATAACAAGAAATTTGCCATTGCTTTAAACCCTTTAACAATCGAAGCAGATTCGATTAATAAAAGCAATAAAACAGTAAAAATTGATTTAAAATCTGGAGTCATACCCTCTGGTAATATCTCAGCAAACCTCAGTATAAACCCACAAGATAGCTCAAATTTTGATTTACAATATCATCTTCAAAAATTACCTCTGCCACTATTTAATCCATACATCATTCCTTATACATCATTTCCTTTTGACAAAGGAATACTGGAGTTTAAAGGCAAATGGCATGTTAGAGATATGATGATACAAAGTACGAATCACCTAATATTAATTGACCCTCGTACAGCAAAAAGCACAAAAAATAAAGATACTAAATGGGTTCCAGTTCCACTAATTATAGCCTTTAGTAAAAAAGGGAATGTTATCGATTATGAAATTCCAATAACAGGTAATTTGAAAGACCCAAAATTTCATTTACATGATATCATTTTTGATATATTTAAAAATATTTTTGTTAACCCACTAACAGCAAATTCATAGTTTGAAGGTAAAATCATAGAAATCGAAATTGAGAAATCATTATTTATAATGTAGATAATGAGAAACAGTTCGCTTCTTCTTGGAAATGAAAAGTTTATTAAAAAGTTGGCTGATTAGAAACATACCCAAAATGTGCAGTAAGAAATATAACTAATTAGTGTTATAAAAAAGTAAGCCAAAAACATTAAGCTAACCGAAAAACGATGGTAAGAAGAGCTAAAACAGCAAGCAATTTTTTACTAGTATCACTTGATTCTTTTTCAACGAGAAAATTACCAATCAATTTAAACCAGAATAGTTAGGTCACTATAACCGGAAGTTCCAATTTATAACCAATGTATGAATTATACAATTTATTATAAAAATTGTATAACACAATCGAATTAAAAGAGATACATCTTTGTTAAGTGAAAACTTATTCACCAATTAAAACAAGTAAAATGAAAAATAAAATACTTTTAAACATAACAATGATTTTATTGTTGTTATCTCCTAAAGCAAATTTCGGGCAAGCTCCTAACTTAGGAACAACAGCTAACTTTGCACTCTTCACTACTGTTGGTGCAGTTTCTAACGCTGGTATTCCTTACCTTACCAAAGTTACTGGTAACGTAGGTACAAACTCTGCCCCAACCATTACCGGTTTTGGTAATGTTGATGGTCAAATGCATTACGGTGGCGATCCGCAAAGCACGCAAGCAAGCGTAGATTTACTTGTCGCTTATGGTAATATTAATGCTGCTATTCCAACATTTTTTCCTGCACCTTTATTAGGTAACGGACAAATTTTGAATGCCGGTGTTTACGCTATTACTGCACCAACTATTACTTTAAATAATAATCTTACACTGGATGCTCAAAACAACCCAGGAGCTATTTTTATTATTCAATTAAATGGAGCTTTTAATACCAATGCTAATTCACAAGTGATATTGGCAAATGGTGCTCAGGCCTGTAATGTTTTTTGGAAAGTAGAAGGATTAGTCGATATGGCAACCGGAACTTCCATGAAAGGAACACTGATTGTTAACAATGCCGCTATAAATATGAATACTGGAGTTACACTTGAAGGTAGAGCGCTTACTACTGCAGGAGCAATTACTGTTGATGGTTTATTGGCTTATACACCTAGAGGTTGTGGTCTTCCTCTTTTAACAGGACCTAATGCGCCAAACTTGGCTTCTATGGAATGTTACACGATATTTTCGTCAGATGGACCAGTAACAAACACAGGTATAACTAATGTTGTTGGAGATGTTGGAACAAATAATGGTACAGCAACAGGTTATAATCCCTTATTAGTAACAGGAATGATTCATGCTGTTCCAGATTTTTCTACAGCCACAGGAGCAATCGATTTATTAAATGCTTATACTTATTTAGATGCTTTACCTTTTGATATTGAATTGTTATTCCCAGCTCAATTTGGGAATAATTTAGTTTTAACACCTCATACTTATATTATGAACGGAGCTGTAACATTTACAGATACTGTTATTTTAAATGCAGAAGGTAATCCTAATGCAGTATTTGTAATTCAAGTGAAAGGAGCATTTGCTACCAGTACTTTTTCAAACGTAAAAATGATTAACGGTACAAAAGCTGAAAATGTGTACTGGATGGTTGATGGTGCAGTAAGTATTAATAATTTTTCCGTTTTTAACGGAACAATTGTTTGCAACAATGCAGCAATGAATTTAACAACAGGTGTTCAACTTTATGGCAGAGCATTAACAACTACAGGCGCTTTAAGTACCTTTGCAATTAATGCTACAATGCCCCCAGGGTGTGGTGGAACTTCTGCGCCTTTAATTATTACTCAACCAACTGACCAATCTGCGTGTAATGGTGGGTCTGTAAACTTTACAGTATCTGCAACTGGAACAAACCTTACTTATCAATGGAGAAAAGGAACAACTAACCTTACTAATGTTGGAAATATTTCGGGAGTAACAACACCCACTTTAACGATCAATCCTGTTAGTATTGCAGATACAGCTTCTAATTATAATGTAGTAGTTTCTGGAACTTTTGCACCAAGTCAAACTTCAAATTTTGTTTCATTAACCATTGATTCTGCGGCCAGTATTAATACTCAACCTACCAATCAAACAGCTTGTGTTGGCGATTCAACTGGTTTTACGGCAACAACTACTGGAACAGTTATATCTTACCAATGGAGAAAAGGAACAGTTAACCTTATTAATGCTGGAAATATTTCTGGAGTAACAACAGCTAATTTAACTATCAATCCTGTTAATATTGGTGATACAGCTTCTGATTACAACTTAATTATTACTGGAGGTTGTTTACCAAATGACACATCAAATTTTGTTTCTTTAACAATAGATAAAGCAATAATTACTAGCGAGCCTACCAATCAAACTGCTTGTGTTGGTGATTCAACGGGTTTTACAGTATCAACTACTGGAACAGTAGTATCTTACCAATGGAGAAAAGGAACTATTAATCTTATTAATGCTGGAAATATTTCAGGAGCCACAACAGCTACTTTAACTATCAATCCTGTTAATATTGCTGATACTGCTTCTAATTACAACTTAATTGTTACTGGAGTTTGTTTACCAAATGATACATCAAACTTTGTTTCATTAACTATAGGTGGAGCAGTAATTACTGCTGAGCCAACCAATCAAACAGCTTGTATTGGTGATTCAACAGGTTTTACAGTAACGACAACAGGAACAATAGTGTCTTATCAATGGAGAAAAGGTACTTCAAATCTTATTAATGGTGGAAATATTTCTGGAGCTACATCAGCTACTTTAATTATTAACCCTGTGAGTGTTGCTGATACTGCTTCTGATTACAACTTAATTATTACAGGAACTTGTTTGCCAAACGATACTTCAAACTTTGTTTCATTGACATTAAAATCAAATCCAATTGCTAACGCAACTAGTAATTCACCAGTATGTATTGGGGATTCTATCAACTTAACGGCAACTACAGTTTTTGGTGCAATTTATAATTGGACTGGTCCAAATAGTTATGCTTCAACAAATCAAAACCCAGTTATACTTTCAGCGACAACTTTAGAAGCAGGAATTTACTCACTAACTGTCACTAATTTTAGTTGTACATCAAATCCATCAAATATTACTGTCGTGGTAAATGATTGCAGTACTTCTGATACATTAGTTGTTCTTGATTTTAATATTCCGGAAGGATTTTCACCAAACAACGATGGAACGAATGATTTGTTTGTGATTAGAGGAATTGACCGATTTCCTGCCAACACTTTTGTAATATTTAACCGTTGGGGGAATAAATTATTTGAAGCTAGTCCATACAAAAATGAATGGGATGGAAAATCAACATTAGGAATTAGAATTGGTGGAGATGAATTACCAGTTGGCACCTACTTTTATTTACTTGATTTAGGTGATGGGTCTACTATTTACAAAGGAACAATTTATCTAAACAAATAAGACACTACAACTAATTTACAATTTATAAAAATTAAGAAATTATGAAAACAACTATAAAAATAATCTTTGTTTTGGCAATCTCCTTAGGGAATTTGGCCACTTACGCTCAGCAATCGCCAATGTTTACACACTATATGTACAACACATTAGCAGTAAACCCTGGTTATGCTGGGAGTAGAGATGCATTAACTGTAACCGCATTGCACCGTTCGCAATGGATTGATTTTGCTGGAGCTCCTACTACTCAAACTTTAACTATGCATTCTCCATTAATAAACAAACATATTGGTGTTGGTTTGTCGGTTTTGAATGATAAAATAGGTCCTACTAACAATACCTCTATAATTGCTGATTTTGCTTATAGAATGAAGTTAACACAAAAATCGAAATTGGCTTTGGGGTTAAGTGCTGGTGCAAACATTTTTCAAGGAAATATAAGTAACCTAAATTTAGATCAACCCAATGATGTTGTTTTCCAAAATAACATCAACAATAAAACCACACCAAATGTTGGTTTTGGAGTTTATTATTCTAGAGACCGGTTTTACACAGGTATTTCTGTGCCTAATTTAATGGAAAGCAATTATTCTGAAGTTAGCCCAACGGGAGGTAATACATTAATAGCGAGTGAACAAAGACACTATTTCTTTATTGCTGGAGGATTAATCAATTTAGGTCATAACTTAGATTTTAAACCTACTACATTAATAAAAGTAACTGAGGCAGCACCTATTCAGGCAGACGTTACTGCATCATTTATAATTATGAAAAGATTTATGTTAGGTGGAATGTTTAGAACTGGTGATGCAGTTGGTGGTTTAGTTGGATACGATATTACTGATCAATTACATATTGGCTATTCTTATGACTGGAGTTATGGTTTAGAAACCAATAAATACAACAATGGAAGTCATGAAATTATGTTGCGTTACGATTTTATCTTCTTTAGTAAAAAACAAATTCACTCACCAAGAAACTTTTAATTCATAACCATTAAAAAAGAAATCATGAAAAAATTATTTATAATACTTTCCTTTATTGGGCTTGGATTAAATGCACAAGCACAGGAAAAATCAACTAGAGAAATAAAAGGCGATAAACATTATTTTGTTTACTCCTTTGATAGAAGTATCGACTATTATTCGCATACTAAAAACTTAACCCCAGAAGGGCAAAGAAGATTAGCAGAGAGTTATTACAACCTCAATAAAAATATTTTGGCGGAAGAAGCTTATTTAAAATTAATAAACGCTAATGAAGGACTAGTTTCAAACGATTATTTTGCTTTTGCACAACTGTTACAAGCAAACGGTAAAAACGAACAATCGTTTATTGCAATGGACAAATTCGCAAAATTTAATCCGAATGATTTACGAGCTAAAGATTATATGGCAAACAAATCGAAGCTAGCCGATTTAACCAAAGACAATGGAAAATATGCTATTAAATCATTAGATGCAAACTCAGATGCTGACGATTTTGGTCCAGTTTATTACAAAGACAACGTTGTTTTTTCATCTACAAAATCGACTCCTAAAATGATTGTGAAAAATTACAATTGGACAGGAAAACCATTTTGGGACATTTATATTGCAGATATTGAAGACGGACAATTAAAAAATGTTAAACCTTTTGATAAAAATTTAAACAGCAATTTGCATGATGGCCCAGCTAGTTTTAGCAATGATGGTACATTTATGGCTTTTACCAAAAATAATAACAAAGATAAAAGTCTAGATAAAGTAGTAGAGCTTCAAATTTATTTCAGCACTTTAGTAGATGAAAAATGGTCAAAACCTGAACCTTTCATTCTAAATAATACGGAGTATTCTGTTGGTCATCCTTCATTAACTTCAAATGGCAAAACAATGTATTTTACAAGTGATATTCCCGGTGGTTTTGGAGGTGCAGATCTTTATAAAACGACCAGAAATGATGATGGTACTTGGAGTAAAACAGAAAATTTAGGTGATAAAATAAATACCGAAAGCGATGAATTATTCCCCTTTATTGACGAAACTGGTGAAACACTTTACTTTTCATCTAATGGAAGATTTGGGTTAGGAGGATTAGATGTTTTTGTAGCTAAACTTAATGGGACAACTATCGAAATAGTTCAAAATGCAGGATTTCCATTAAATACAGTTGCTGATGATTATTCAGTTATTTTAGATAGCACTTCTACTAAAGGTTATATTTCTTCCAATAGAATAGGAGGAAAAGGCGGGGATGATATTTATGCTTTTGATATTACAGAAATTGAAAAAACAGAGCAAATTGCAGCGATAGAAAAACAAATTGAAGGTACTGCTAAAGATAAAAACGAAAAAGCCATTCCTAATACATTTATTACTTTAAATGATGAAAATGGAAAAATACTTGACACATTAACTACCAAAAATGATGGCAAGTATACTTTTAAAGTAGAAACCGCTAAAAAATATGCGTTAACTGGTGAAAAAGAGAAATATAACGATGGCTCAACAACCTTTAATACCTTAGGAAATGAATCTATTGTTATAGCAGATATAGTTCTTTTAACTAAAAAAGAAATGGTAGCCGAAAAAATAAAAGTAGGCGAAGATTTAGGTAAAATAGTTGAATTCGACAACATCTACTTCGATTACGATAAATATAACATCCGTAAAGATGCTAAACCTGAATTAGCAAAAATTATTGAAGTGATGAACGATTACCCTAACATGGTAGTTGAACTAGGAGCTTATACAGATTGTAGAGCAAACAATGCTTACAACCAAAAATTATCGAACGAGAGAGCTACAGAAACAGCAAATTATATTAAGAAAAGTATTACCAAACCTTCTAGAGTTATTAGTAAAGGTTATGGAGAAACGAAACTAATAACTGACTGTGCTTGTAGTGGAGATATTGTTTCAGAATGTTCTGAAGCAGAGCATCAAAAAAATAGAAGAACTGAGTTTATTATTATAAGTACAGGTAAGATTACAATGCCAAAAAAATTAACTCAGAAATAAGATAATATCAAAAAACAGAATAATGAAAAAGAATAATATCAATAAAATACTGAAATCTTTAGTAGTGATTTTTCTTATATCGAGCTCTGGATTGATTGCTCAAAACCATACCGAAGCATTCGAACAAAAACTTGATAAAGCAAATGGATACATTAACAACGAACAATTTGATGAAGCACTGCCTTTATATCTTGAGCTAAATAGAATGGATTCTCTAAATTCCGATATAAATTTTGCTATTGGGGTTTGTTATTTTAATTCCAGAACTGAAAAATCAAAAGCAATTAAGTATCTCGAAAAAGCAATCGAATGCACCAGTGTCAACACTGAATTCGCATGTACCGAGAAGCAAGACAAAGCGCACTTAAATGTTTTTAAATTTCTTGGAGATGCTTATCATATAGAATACAGGTTTGATATGGCAATAGCCAGCTATGAAAGATATAAAATGTTGGTAACCAAAAAAAGAGATCAGGCAATGATCAATGAAGTAAACCTGAAAATAGAGATGTGTAATGTAGGGAAAGAACTGCTTACTTCTCCTGTAAAAGTTAAAATAGAAAATATGGGTACAACTATTAATTCACCATTTGCTGATTATTGTCCTGTGTTATCTGCTGATGAAACAACCATGATTTTTACTACGAGAAGACCTGAGACTACAGGAGGAAAAGTAGATGAATGGGGTTCATACTTTGAGGATATTTACATATCTCATAAAGTTGATGCTGTATGGTCAAAAGCTGTTTCGATTGGCGGGCCAATTAATACAGATGGCAATGAAGCATCGGTTGGAATTTCCGTAGATGGGCAAACTATTTTGGTCTACAAAGATGATAACGGTGATGGAAATTTATATTCCACCAGTCTGGATGGGGATCAATGGTCAACTCCAATAAAATTAAATGCCAATATAAATACCGAAGGCTGGGAACCTAGTGCATTTATTTCTGCAGACGGAAATACGTTATATTTTACAAGTAACCGTGAAGGTGGTTATGGAGGAAGAGATCTTTATCAAAGTAAAAAATTACCAACTGGTGAATGGGCAAAGGCTACAAATCTGGGTCCTAACATCAATACACCTTATGAAGAAGATGCTCCTTTCATTCATCCAGATGGTGTTACTTTATATTTCAGTTCGAATGGACACAGAACCATGGGAGGTTTTGATATTTTTTCTACACGTCTTAATGACAAAAATGAATGGACAATCCCGCAGAATGTTGGCTACCCAATCAATTCAACCGATGATGATATTTATTATGTAGTAAGTCCCGATAATAAGAGGGCTTATTACTCATCATTCAAACAAGGCGGTATTGGAGAAAAAGACAATTACATGGTCACTTTCGCAGAATACAAAGACCCTGGGCTTACGCTGTTAAAAGGAGTAATCACTGATGCTTACAAAAAAGTACCCAAGGTTGTTGATATTTATGTTAGTGATAATGAAACAGGTGAACTGGTTGGCATCTACCATTCCAATTCAAAAACAGGGGAATATTTATTCATTCTTCCTCCAGGGAGAAATTACAATATCGCATACGAAGCTGATGGATACCTTTTTCACTCTGATAATATGGACCTTGCACTCAATACTAACTATTATGTGATTCACAAAGCAATAAAATTACAGCCTCTGGTTGTTGGATCAAAGATAGTGTTAAACAATATCTTTTTTGATTTTGACAAGGCAACACTGCGAACAACCTCTAACCTAGAATTAGCTAAGCTCAATAAATTACTGAATAAATATCCAAATATGGTTGTAGAAATTTCTGGACATACTGATTCAAAAGGAAGTCCAAAATATAATATCAAGCTTTCGGAAAAAAGAGCTTCAGCCGTTGTGAAATATCTTATAGCCAAAGGAATAAGCAAAAATCAAATGACTTCAAAAGGATACGGAGAATCTCAACCCTTCGCAGTCAATATAAACACCGATGGAAGCGATAATCCTGTTAATCGGCAATTGAATCGAAGGGTGGAACTAAAAATAATAGCGATCAATTGAGCTAAAAAATAATTATCATCACAACTTTTGTTTTTACAAACTGTGAATTATGTAACAAGCTCTAAAAATTATGTAACAATAACTTGATTAAGGTTATTGACCTTTGGAATTAAACTTCCATCCATAAAAAAAATGACTACTTCAACTACATCATTCATAAAAAAAATATTGCTATTATTTCTTGTCTTTGCAGGATTATACTTTGCCAAAGAATTTTTAATACCCTTAGTAATAGGCGGTGTTTTGGCAACCCTCTTTTTACCATTTACTAAATGGATGGAAAGTAAAAAAGTACCCAAAGGATTGGCAACACTTATTTGCCTGCTTTTATTATTAACAGTTATAGCTGGAGTTGCCACATTACTTGGTTGGCAAATTGCTGAATTGGCTAACGATTTTGAACTTATTAAGCGAAGAATTGTTGGAGTTTCAGTAAAGGTTCAACAATTTATACTTAATAATTTTGGAATTACAACAGCTACACAAACAGATGTATTAAAAGAACAACAACCATTTTTAACGAGCATCATAAAATCGATGGTAGGTTCATTAACTAGTGTTTTTAGCAATTTTATTTTAATATTGGTTTACATTTTTTGTATGATTTTCTATCGAAATCACATTAAAAAATTCCTTATCAAGCTTTCCCCTCTCTCTCAACAAAAAGAAATGGAGTTAGTAGTTTCGAGTGCTGCTAATGTTTCACAACAGTATCTATTTGGACTTGCTAAAATGATAGTATGCTTATGGGTAATGTATTACATCGGATTTGCCATTTTAGGTGTTAAAAATGCCTTATTTTTTGCTGTTCTCTGTGGTCTATTGGAAATTATTCCATTTATCGGAAACATTACAGGAACCACACTTACCATATTAGTTGCTGCTGTTAATGGTGCTAGTTTACTAATGCTGGGAGGTATAGCTCTTACTTATGGTATAGTTCAATTAATACAGGGTTGGGTTTTAGAACCCCTTATTTTAGGACCACAAGTAAAAATTAATCCTTTCACCACCATTTTAGCCTTGATCATTGGTCACTTAGTGTGGGGAATACCTGGTATTTTTATCGCCATTCCGGTTATTGCGATGTTTAAAATTGTGTGTGATCATATTGAACCATTAAAACCTTACGGATTTCTCATTGGAGAAATTGAAACAAATGAGGATTTGCCTGTAATCATTAAAAAAATTAAAAAAAAGATAAAAACTATTATGAATTGATTGATGATTATAATTTTTAACCCTAAATAATGAAAAATGAAAAATGAAAAATGAAAAAAAAGTATTAATCATTGAGCCTGAGCGAATTATTGGACTTGAACTTCAACGACAGATTGAAAAAGAAGGATTTTCAGTTCAAAGGCCAATCTCTCTCGAAGATGCAGAAGCAATTATCACAAAAGATACACCTGATCTTATTGTTGCGGATACTATTATTAAAAAACAGAGTTTATTTGAAAAAATTAAAAAACAGTTAAAAAAGTTCAAACTACCTTTCATCTGGACTGGCACAATAACAAAGGAAGATGAAACAAAAGAAAATGATGGAATAAATGTTATCGGAACTTTTCCGAAACCATTCGACAGCTCTAAAATTGTTGCTCGTATAGTCAACTATTTTAAAAAGCTATTTAGCATTAAACAGAAAAAAATGTGAATAATGTAACTTATTAAAATAGTTATGTAACACTTCTAGCACAAAAGCACCTCATCTTTGATTAAGTGAAAATTCATTCACAACTTTAAAAATCAAAAAGATGAAAAGACTAATTATAATAACATTTTTGCTCTTAATTATGTTTCATTTTAATGGGCAAGCACAAGAAAAATACGGCCAAACAATAAATTTAGGATTGGGAATTGGTGGTTATTCAGGTTACTATGGTTATGTAGGAAGATCATTACCTGTTTTCCATTTTGATTATGAATTTGATGTTGCTAAAAATTTCACATTAGCACCGTTTGTAAACTTCTATTCTTATAGCAACAATTATTATTGGAAAGGAAACAAAAATTATCCTGAGAGATATTATACTTATAAAGAGACTGTAATACCTATAGGAGTAAAAGGGACCTATTATTTTGATGAATTGCTAAATGCAAATAGTAAATGGGATTTTTATCTTGCTGGATCGCTTGGTTTTTCTATAGTAAATTCAACATGGGACAACGATTATTATGGTGATAAAAACTATTACAGAAATGGAAATTTATTATACCTTGATATTCATGCAGGTGCACAATATAATTTCACAAATTCTTTAGGTGCTTTTCTTGACCTATCAAGTGGTGTTTCTACAATTGGCCTTGCTATAAACATAGGTAAATAATTATAAACGTGTGAATTATGTAAATTAATTCTACAATTCTACAACAACAAATAGCCAATTACCCATCACCTTTGCTAAGTGGAAATTAATTCACAATTAAATTTATAAAACATTAAAAACATGAAAAAATCAATTTTAATTCTTGCCTCAATAACCATAATAACAAGCTTAACATTAACAAGCTGTTCAACTTCTTCTGAAAAAGTAGAAAATGCAGAGCAAGCTGTAATTGATGCTGACAATGATTTAGATAAAGCTAAAAAAGATTATACGGAAGAATATAACAAATTCAAATTAGAGTCGGATGAAAAAATAACGGCCAACGAAAAATTAATTGCTGATTTAAAAGAATACTCTAAAAACAAGAAAAAAGAAGCAAAAATTGAATATGAAAAATCAATTGATAATCTAGAAGTAATGAATAATGTAATGAAAGAAAAAATTAATGATTACCAAGACGAAGGAAATGATCAATGGCAATCTTTTAAAGATGAATTTAATCATGACATGCTTGAACTCGGACAAGCTATAAATGATTTAAACATTAAAAATGTGAAATAAAAATAACCATTATAAAAAAAATAAAAAAATGAAAAAGTTAAGTATAATAGCAATCGCATTAACAATGATAACATTAAATGCAAATGCACAAGATGATGAAACAAGAGATCAATTACACATTGGAGCAAGGGTAGGTTTAAATTATGCCAATGTATATGATGCCCAGGGAGAAGAGTTTGATGCAGACCCTAAAATAGGATATGTTTTAGGTGCCTTTTTAGCCATACCAATTGGAACCTATATAGGAGTTCAACCAGAAGTATTGTATTCGCAAAAAGGGTTTAGTGCAACAGGTAAAGTTTTAGGATTAAATTACGATTTTACAAGAACAACCACCTATTTAGATATTCCAATCTTTTTGGCTTTAAAACCAACTGAATTTTTAACCATACTTGCTGGTCCTCAATTTTCGTATTTGATGAAAAGAAAAGATGTTTTTGAAACAGGAGTAACTACTTTAGAACAAGAACAACAGTTTCAAAATGATGAAATTCGTAAAAATACCTTAGGTGCTTCTGTTGGATTAGATGTTAACATTGGTCTCATTGTTATCGGTGCTAGAGCCAATTGGGATTTACAAGAAAATAATGGAGATGGTACTTCAACCACACCACGTTATAAAAACCAATGGTTACAAGCAACTTTAGGTCTTAGGTTTTAGATCAATTCAACGTCATTTTAGTTAAGAACGGTAGCTTTTTAGATGCTCATTTTGAGCATCTGATTGCTACTTAATTTAGAAAATATAAAACATAAAAATATGGGAAATTTACTTTATATAATCGCAGTGATATTAGTTATCTCATGGGCAATAGGCTTTATTGGATACGGTGTTGGAGGTATTATTCATATTCTGCTTGTTATCGCAGTAATATCAATAATATTAAGAATAATAAGAGGAAATAAATCAGTTTAATCATTTAAATATATAAATTATGAGTACAGGAAAAATTATAGTAGGTGCAATAGCAGGCGTAGCCGTTGGAGCATTATTAGGGGTATTATTTGCTCCAGACAAAGGTTCTGAGACTAGAAAAAAAATTGCTAAAAAAAGTTCAGACACGGTTAACGATTTAAAAAAGAAATTTGAAAACCTAATGGATGATGTTTCAGAAAAATTTGAAGACGGTAAAGACGAAACAGGTAAAGCTTATGATAGAGTAAAATCAAAAGCTACTGAATTTAGCAAAGACGGACAAAAAGCCTAATTATCAAAATTACAACTCACCCTAAGTTATCTTAAAAAAAAAGAAAATTGAGGGTGAGTTGTTTAATAATAAACAAATGGAAAATATAGACCCTTTATTTGAAAAAGCTAAAGATTATGCTAAAACTAGCTTTGAGTTATATAGACTTAAAACAGTAAGTAAATCAGCAAAAGTTATTTCTACTTTTATTTCCCGCAGCTTATTTATCATTGCATTTTCTTTGTTTATGATTTTTGTAAACATTGGAATTGCTATTTGGCTAGGCGATTTATTGGGCAAATTATATTTAGGATTTTTTTGTATTGCAGCATTTTATGTGCTTTTAGCCATTGTGTTATATTTCTTTATGCATAACTGTATCAAAAAGAAGATTAGCAATATTATTATTTCGGAAATACTTAATTAAACACTCATGGAAAAAATAACTAATATAACCGAATTAAATCGAGCTATTTTAATCCTCGAAGCGAAACAAAATCTTGATGGTGCTGTATTAAAAGAACAGTTTGAAGTTACTTACGAAAGTTTAAAGCCAATTAATTTAATTAAAAATATCTTCAACGAATTAACCGAAACTCCCAATTTTAAAAACGATTTATTAAACACATCATTAAGTATTGTTGTGGGATATTTTTCAAAAAAAATAGCTATCGGTTCAACCAATAATCCCATAAAACAAATACTCGGAACCATTTTACAAATGGGGGTTACAAGTATCGTTTCAAAAAATTCTGACGGTATAAAATCAACCTTAGGAAATCTAATGTCTAGCTTTTTTGGTAAAAAAGAAGAAGAGCACGATAACTTATAAAAAGGTATTTTCTTATAGTATTAAGTATTATCTGTACAATAAAGTAGGTATAATATAATTAATCTAAAAAAATTAAAAATGGATACAAAAAAAAACTTAGGCATCTGGATGGATCATTCAAATGCAAATTTTATTGATTTAAATGCTAATAAAAACCAGTCAATAACATCACAATTTACTTTTGAAACAAAAGAAGAAGCATTGAATAAAAGTGAAAGTCTTATGCATAATAAAAGGCAACAAATGCATGAAACATATTACAAAAAAATAGCAGATGAGGTATTGAAATATGATAATGTGCTCTTATTTGGTCCAACCGATGCAAAAGTAGAACTCCATAATTATTTGAAGCAAAACTTACATTTTAAGAACATAAAAATAGAATTAGAAACAGCTGATAAATTAACAGATAACGAAAAACATGCTTTTGTAAAAAAGCATTTTGAAAAAAAATAGTTGATGATTTAAGACGCTTAATTTTTTTAAATCTTCTAGAAAAGAGTTCGAGAAAATATTGGTGAAATTTATAGACCTTAAAATCCCTTTACATATAAACTCTAAAGGGATTTTTTCTTTGACAAAATAATTTACCCTCCAATTTCAATAACACAAACATAATCGAGTTTTTCCATCCAGTAATTAATTTACTCGACAGCTTTAATAATCGCTAATGCTGAATATGCTACTAAAAATAAAAATGAAAAAACTGATAATGCTGTGAAAATTAATTCTAATGCTGACATAATTAAAGGTTTTGTAATTTATTGCTAAAGTAAAATGGAATTATATTGTAAAGAATGATAATGAGCAATATTGAAACTGATTTTTATCAGTTTTAAAATTGCTAATTGGGTGGTTCTTTGTGTTTTTAAGTTATTAATTTGAATAATCAAAATACAATACAACCATGTTATCATTGCGGTGATTCATGTGAAAATGAATTACTTTTTTTTGATGAAAAGAATTTTTGTTGCAATGGTTGTAAATCGGTTTATGAGATTTTAAATTTTAACAACCTCTCCGATTATTATACTATTGAGAATACTCCAGGTACAAAAAACAAACAAGTAACAGATAGTTATTATAAGTTTTTGGATATTGAAGAAATAGCAGATTCTTTATTTGAGTTTAAAGAAGAAGAAAGAAGGTTAGTACGTTTATTTTTGCCTGAAATTCATTGTACATCTTGTATTTGGTTGCTAGAGAATTTACACCAACTTAATAAAGGAATTGTATTTTCTGAAGTAAACTTCTTAAAAAAAGAGGCCTTAATTTCTTTTGATGTATCTGAAATTACTTTTAAAGAACTAGCTATTTTATTGCACAAAATTGGCTATGCACCTAAGTTTGATTCTCAGAAAAGGACAAGTATAATTAATAAAAAAGAATACTTTAAATTAGGTGTTACGTTGTTTTGTTTTGGAAACATAATGTTGTTTAGCTTTCCAGAATACTTAAACCCTGATGCAACATTTTTAAATTCTTACAGGAGTTTTTTCTCGTATTTGATTTTTGGATTTTCTATTCCTGTCTTATTTTATTCGGCAAGTGGATATTTAATATCTGCTTTTAAAGCGATAAGAGCTAAAACTATCAACTTAGACATTCCCATTTCTTTAGGAATTTTAACACTCTACGCTAAAAGTGCTTACGATATTTTTTCTGGAAATGGTCCAGGTTATATGGATTCCTTTGTTGGTTTTGTTATGTTTTTATTAATCGGAAAATGGTTTCAAGATAAAACCTATCAAGCATTATCTTTTAATAGAACCTATCAATCCTATTTTCCGTTGGCTGTAACAGTTATAGAAGAAAATAATGAGGTTGTTAAACCTGTTGAGCAAATTAAAGAAGGCGACCAACTCCTTATTAAAAATGAAGAAATTATTCCGGCAGATGCTATTATATTGAGTGGTAAAGCAAATATTGATTATAGTTTTGTTACTGGAGAATCTCATTTAATAGAAAAGGGACAAGGTGATTCTGTTTATGCTGGAGGAAAACAAGTTGGTACAACTATAATTGTAAAGGTTACCAAAAGTTTAGATCAGAGTTATTTAACTCAACTTTGGAATCAAAACGCATTTAAAAAGGAGAGAGATAATAAACTCTCTGATTTTAATGCTAAGCTGAGTAATTATTTTATTGTAGCCATTTTAATTATAGCAAGTTTAGCTGCAATTTTATGGAGTTTTATTGAACCTTCTGATGTGATAAACGTTGTTGTCTCTGTACTAATTGTAGCTTGTCCATGTGCTTTAGCATTGTCTATTCCTTTTACTTTTGGTAATAGTTTGCGTATTGCTGGGAGTAATGGTTTATACCTTAAAAATAGTAGGGTAGTAGAAAACTTAGGTAAAATAACCGATGTGGTATTTGATAAAACAGGCACACTAACCAGTCAACAAAACGCTACGGTTAAATTTATTGGAGAAACACTAAATAGCAATCAACAAGCAGCAATTTATGCATTGGTGAAAAACTCTACACATCCTGTAAGTAGAATGTTATCCGAACATCTTAAATTAAATAATTTAGAAAATTTAACTGTAAGCCACTTTAAAGAAGTTGCGGGTAAAGGGATTTCAGGAGTAATTGCTGGAAAAGAAATACTTGTAGGCTCGGCAAAATGGCTTGAAAATAATATTGTAAAAGTAAAAGGTTCGGCAACTTATGTGAAAGTAGATGGGAAAATAGTAGGCTACTTTCAAGTTGAAAATACTTACAGAGAAGGTTTTGATGAGTTAATAATAAATTTAAATGCCAATTATAATATTCATTTACTTTCGGGTGATAATGATGGAGAGAAGGAGAAATTAAAACCATATTTCACTAATGAATCGAGTTTAAACTTTAACCAAAAGCCAATAGACAAACTCAACTATATTAAAGGACTAAAAGAGAATGGGAAAACAGTAATGATGGTGGGTGATGGTTTAAATGATGCTGGAGCCTTAAAACAGAGTGATATAGGCATTGTTGTAGCTGAAGATGTTTATAATTTTTCTCCAGCCTGCGATGGTATTTTGGATGCAAAAATGTTTATTAAACTACCTGCATTTATTCACTTAGGTAAATACAGTTTAACTGTATTAAAAATAAGTTATCTAATTTCTTTACTATATAATGTTATCGGTTTATCGTTTGCATTTACCAATCAATTATCACCATTAATTGCGGCTATTTTAATGCCATTAAGTTCTATATCAGTTGTTTTGGTTACAACTATATTGATTAGAGCATATGGTAATAAACACTTCAAATTATAAAAACTGATTAAAATCAGTTTCAGAACTGACAATCCTTATAATTCTACTTTTCTCTATCCTATACTTTTACTCCATAGTCAGAAGAATATAATTAAGTTTTAAGTGAGTAAAAATGGGAGTAATTTTTTTGTTAATAGGGGTAAGTATCGTTATTGCAATTTTATTTCTCTCATTTTTTTTATGGGCATCAAAAACTGGTCAGTTTGATGATGATTATACCCCTTCAGTTAGAATGTTATTTGACGATAATAAAGAATCAGAAAATCAAAATAAAGAATAAATGGAATTAGAGAAATTTAGTTACGATAATGGTATCGTTAGAAAGTTTGCTTATGCTACCATTATTTGGGGTATTACAGGAATGTTGGTGGGATTAATTATAGCTTTACAATTGGCATTTCCGCTGTTTTTTAATGAGTATTTAGGCTTCAAATATCTTTCTTTTGGACGGTTAAGACCTTTGCACACCAACGCAGTAATTTTTGCATTTGTAGGTAACGGTATTTTTACGGGAGTTTATTATTCCTTACAACGTTTGCTTAAAGCACGTATGTGGAGCGATAAGTTGAGTGCAATTAACTTTTGGGGATGGCAGTTTATTATTGTATGTGCAGTAATTACATTGCCTATGGGAATGACTTCTGGTAAAGAGTATGCCGAATTAGAATGGTGGATAGATATTTTAATTACCATTATGTGGGTTGCTTTTGGTTGGAACATGTTTGCAACCATTCTAAAAAGAAGAGTTCGTCACTTGTACGTAGCTATTTGGTTTTACATCGGAACATTTGTTACTGTAGCTATGCTACACATATTCAATTCATTTGAATTGCCTGTTTCTTTCTTTAAAAGTTACTCCTGGTATGCAGGTGTTCAAGATGCTTTAGTGCAATGGTGGTATGGACATAATGCAGTTGCATTTTTCTTAACAACACCATATTTAGGGTTAATGTATTACTTTGTACCAAAAGCAGCTAATCGTCCTGTTTATTCTTACCGATTATCAATTATTCATTTTTGGGCATTAATTTTCTTATACATCTGGGCAGGACCACACCATTTATTATATACAGCTTTACCTGATTGGGCTCAATCATTAGGTGTAGCTTTCTCTATAATGCTATTATTACCATCTTGGGGTGGAATGTTAAATGGATTATTGACACTTCGTGGAGCATGGGATAGAGTAAGAGATGATGTGGTGTTGAAATTCATGGTAGTAGCATTAACCTGTTATGGAATGGCAACATTTGAGGGACCATTATTGTCATTAAAATTCTTTAACTCTATTGCTCACTTTTCAGATTGGATTGTTGCTCACGTTCATGTTGGTGGTTTAGGTTGGAATGGTATGTTAACATTTGGAATGCTATACTGGTTGTTTCCAGTAATGTTTAAAACAAAACTATATTCTAAAAAGCTAGCCAATTTCCATTTTTGGATAGCAACATTAGGTATTTTATTTTATGCCGTACCAATGTATTGGGCTGGGTTTGCACAAGGATTAATGTGGCAAGAATTTAAACCAGACGGTAACTTAGAGTATGAATTTATTGATACCGTAACAAAGCTTCGTCCGATGTATATGTTACGATCTTTCGGAGGATTGTTATTTATAACTGGAGCGATTACAATGTTTTATAATTTATTTAAAACAGCCAAACAAGGAACTTTTATTGCTAATGAAGCAGCTGAAGCTTCTCCATTATTAAAAGCGCCATCTAAAATAAAAGGAGAAAATTGGCATAAAGCAATGGAAAGAAAACCAGTTAAAATGTTGGTTTTTAGTTTAATTGTTGTTGCGATAGGTGGTATTGTTGAAATTATACCGACAGCTATTGTTAAATCTAATGTGCCAACTATAGAAAGTGTAAAACCATACACCCCATTAGAGTTAGAAGGACGAGATTTATATATAAGAGAAGGTTGTTATAATTGCCATTCTCAAATGATTCGTCCATTAAGGTTTGATACAAAACGTTATGGAGAATACTCTAAAGCAGGTGAATTTGTTTATGACCATCCATTCCAATGGGGTTCTAAACGTACCGGGCCAGATTTAGCTAGAGAAGGAGGTAAAAAGAGTAATTACTGGCATTTTAGCCACATGATTATGCCTAAAGAAACTTCTCCAGGCTCAGTAATGCCAGCTTACCCTTGGTTAAGAGATGATAAATTAGATTATACAATTATTGATAGAAAAATTAGAGCTATGCAAACTTTAGGGGTTCCTTATCCAATTGGATATGATGCTCAAGCCGAAGCTGATTTAAAAATTCAAGCTTTTGAAATAGCGAAAGACATCTATACTTCTAATCCTGATAATAAAGAGTTTACTAATGCAGAAGTGCAAGAATTAAGTGAAACGGAATTAGTAGCGTTAATCGCTTATTTACAACGATTAGGAACAGATATATCTAAAACAAAAAAATAATATGTTACGATTTATAAACGGAAACTTAACAACGATAGATGGTATAGAAATATACCCAATTATATCACTGGTAATATTTGTAGTCTTTTTTGTAGGCTTGTTTTGGTGGGTATTTACTGCTGATAAAAAATACATTAAAGAAATGGAAAATCAACCGTTAAATGACGATAAATAATTGAAGTATGAAATTGATGAATAAAATAATACTTAGCTTATTAATCTCCGTTTTTGTTACACTAAACCTTAGTGCTAATAACGGACAAGATTTGTTTAAGCAAAATTGTGCTGCTTGCCATAAAATAGAAGGAATTTTAGTTGGACCAGGTTTAAAAGGAGTAAGTGCTAAATGGGCAGATGCTGGTGAAGCTGAAAATTTAATTAAATGGGTTAAAAATTCGAGAGCTTTATATGAAACGGGAAAATCAGAAATGGCCAAATTAGCTTGGGAAATTTCGCCAATAGAAATGGCACCCCAAGCTCAATTAACTGATGAACAAATTAAACTTATTTTTGATTTCATTGATGCGGATGCGGTTGTAGTTACACCTCCTAAAGAAGAAACAAAACAAACAGCTAGCACTCCAAAAAAGATATCAAAAAAAGGAAAAATATTAACACCTGAAGAAGTACAAAAACAAAATAAAGAGGACGAAACTGTTAATCGAACAATTTTTATTTTATTGTTATTAGTTGCCTTTGCTATAGTTGCGGCAATAGTTTCTACCTCAAAAACCATTCAAACTTTTACTACTTTAATTATCAAAAAGAGTAAAAAAAATAAAGATGAAACTAATGGAAATAAAGGAACAATTATATCAATAATATTATTGCTGATAATGTTCGCTCCTTTTTCTGGTTATTCGATGACTGTTGACCTAAATAAAGATGGGTGGTTTTTTATCTCTAACATAGATGTTGTTGCTCTTTTATTTTTTGACTTGCTTTTACTTTTTGTTTTTCTCGAACAAAATAAAACCTTAAAAACCGTCATATCTCAATATGATGAAAAACTGCTTAAAAAGAAAAATAAAGAAGACAAAGAAGTTAAAGAAGAATCAATTACTAAAATTTTAACTGGAATAGTAGCTGTAGAAGACGAAGCCTCTATTTTGTTGGATCATGATTTTGATGGGATTAGAGAGCTGGATAACAACTTGCCACCTTGGTGGGTATGGAGTTTTTATGCTTCAATAGTTTTTGCTTTTTTCTATTTAATCCACTATCACGTAACTAAAACTGGTGATTTACAAATTGCTGAATATGATAAATCAGTTGCCGCTGCTCAAGTAGAAATTGATGAATACATGAGTGCAATGGCTATGAATGTTGATGAAAGCAATGTGACCATTTTAACCGAAAGTACTGATATTAATAATGGTAAAGCATTGTTTGCCACCAATTGTGTGGTTTGTCATAAAGAAAAAGGAGAAGGATTAATTGGGCCAAACCTTACTGATAAACATTGGTTAACAGGTAATGGAAGTATTAATGAGGTGTTTAAAGTAATTAAATATGGAACTACTAATGGAATGCCAGAGCATGAAAGTAAAATGAACCCTGTTGAATTACAGCAAGTAGCTTCTTTTGTATTACAGTTAGAGTTTACAGAAGGAAAAGCACCAGAAGGAGAAGAAGTGAAATAAAGTGTCAGTTCGAGTGATTTTTGATTTTGGTTCTCGATACATCCCGAATACTAGGAACACTCGAACTGACAAAATCAAAAATAGTATCGAGAACGCATTTTGCTATTTAAATAGTTTAGAATAAATGACTGAAGATAAAGAAGGATTTAGAGATAGTATATCTACTATAAGTGAGAAGGGAAAGCGTGTTTGGGTTTACCCTAAAAAACCTAAAGGACCGTTTTTTAATAAACGAAAATGGTTGAGTTATTTGATGTTATTGTTTTTGTTCGGTATTCCGCACATTAAGATAAATGGACTACCCATTTTATTGTTTAATGTGATAGATCGAAAGTTTATCATTTTTGGTAAAATATTTTGGACACAAGACTTCTTTATTTTTGCAATAGCAATGATAGTTGGAGTGGTTTTTATCACCTTGTTTACCATTATTTTTGGACGTTTGTTTTGTGGTTGGATATGTCCGCAAACCATTTTTATGGAAATGGTTTACCGAAGAATAGAGTATGCTATTGAGGGAGATTATAAACAACAAAAATACCTAAACCAACAACCTTGGACGGGGAAAAAGATCTTTAAAAAAACGTTAAAACAACTTATATTTTTTGGAATAGCATTTTTAATTGCCAATACCTTTTTGGCATATATTATTGGGGCTGATGCCTTGTGGGAAATACAAACCGGAAATCCGGCAGATCATGTAGAAGGATTAATTTCCTTACTTATATTTTCTGGAATATTTTATGGTGTTTTTGCTTTTATGCGTGAACAGGTATGTACCACTATTTGTCCTTATGGAAGATTACAAGGCGTATTGCTAGATAGAAAATCAATTGTAGTTGCTTATGATTATGTAAGAGGAGAAGGCAGAGGACTATTTAAAAAGAACGAAGATAGAACAGCAGTAGGCAAAGGAGATTGTATTGATTGTAACCAATGTGTAGATGTTTGTCCAACAGGAATTGACATTAGAAACGGAACTCAATTAGAGTGTGTAAACTGTACCGCTTGTATTGATGCTTGCGATACCATGATGGAAGGTGTAGGATTAGAAAAAGGATTAATTCGTTTAGATTCTGAAGAAGGAATTAAAAACTCCGTTCCTTTTAGTTGGACCAAAAGAACCGTGTTTTACTCAGTAATTTTAACGGCTTTAATGATTTTTTTAGCGGTATTAATTATTACTCAAAAAGATTTTGAAACCACCATCACTAGAGCGAAAGGTACAGTACAGAAAAGCATAGGAAACAACAAAACGATTAATATTTATGACATTGATTTAATTAATAAAACCACTATCGATTATGACATTACCTTAAAATTAGTAGGCGATGAGGGGAAAATTGAATTGGTTAAAAACCACATCGATTTAAAAGAACAGAGTGAGGCAAGAGGCAAGTTTGTAGTAACTATGGATAAGGATAAAATTAAACACGGTAAAAATAAAATAAAGATAGAAGTTTATGGAAATGGTAAGTTAATAGAGACCAAAACTACCATTTTTATAGGGCCGTTATTATAATGTCATTCCGATTGAAGCGATAGCGAAACAGAGGAATCTATTGGATTTTTTGCAAAAGAATTTAAAAGATACCTCGGCTATGCTCGGTATGACAAATTATTAGATAATAATTAAACTAAAAATTATGAACTGGGGATATAGAATAGTATTAGCATTTGGGTTGTTTATGGCATTTATCATTTCTATGGTAGTGTATGTATCTTCTAAAGGAGCCGATTTAGTTGCTGAAGATTATTACATGCAAGAAGTAAACTATCAAGACATTATTGATGCGAAAAGTAACAGTGTAAACTTAAATCAGCAGGTTAAAGTACAGCAAGATGCCCAAAAGGTGGTGGTGTTTTTTCCAAAAGATGTACCTCAAAATATAGAAGGTACTATTCATTTTTACCATCCACAGCATACCGATAAAGATTTGGTAAAACCCATAACGTTAAATGAGGGAAAAAACCAAAGCATTAATAAAACTCATTTAACAAAAGGAAATTATACCATTAAATTATTGTGGAAAGTAAATAGCAAAAGCTACTACATTGAAAAAACCTGTTACGTAAGTTAAATAGTAAAATACTGTCCGTTCGAGTGGTTTTTGATTTTGGTTCTCGATACATCACGCTTTGGCGTGACACTCGAACTGACAAAATCAAAAAATGTATCGAGAACAAAGTGTTTTAAAGAATAACATAAAATGCAACTACTATTAATAGCCGCCATATCATTAGGTTTAGTAAGCAGTTTCCATTGCTTGGGAATGTGCGGACCAATAGCTTTTATTTTGCCCGTAGGTAAACGAAGTAAGCCAGGTAAAATTGTGGGCTTGTTGGCGTATAATGTTGGAAGAGTGCTTACCTACACTTTTTTAGGCATGCTCATCGGTTTGTTTGGCGAAGGCTTGCGTTTTGCAGGTGTTTCTCAAGCCATAAGCATTGTGCTTGGTGTTGGGCTGTTGTTGTATGTGTTGTTGGCTAAAAAGTTTATAAAACTCAACTTTTACCAACGCTACTTTTTTAAGTTTAACAATGGCGTAAAAGCTAAGCTATCGGGTATGTTAAAAAAACAATCTAACGCAGCGTTATTTATTACAGGCATATTAAATGGCTTAATACCTTGCGGAGTAGTTTTTATTGCACTACAAGCATCCTTATTACAAAGCAGCTTGGCAAATAGTATGTTGTTTATGTTGGTGTTTGGTTTAGGAACTATACCAATGATGTTTAGCATCTCTTATTTATCCAACAGCTTTAGCAAGGTGCTTAAACTAAAAATTAACAAGGTAATGCCTGTGTTAACTATTGTGGTGGCATTATTATTAATTGTAAGAGGCTTAAACTTAGATATCCCTTACATCAGCCCAAGCTATAACCAACAACAAAACGAAATGAGTTGCTGCCATAAACCAGAGTAGATTTAGTTTGTGACTACTCTAATATTCCAGCAAAAATAGAAATGTAATACAAGCCTGTTAAGATAAATACTACACCAGCAACTGTTCGCATTACTTTTTCAATTTTGGTAATTTTAGTATAAAAAACACCCACTTTACTTGCTGTAAAGGCTAGTAAGTAAGTAAAAAGAATTACTGGTAAGCCTGTTCCGAATGCAAATATGATAGGTAAATAAAGCCCATCTGCTGATGCAATTGTTGTAGGGATTAACATTCCAAAAAATAAAGCTCCGCTATAAGGACAAAAAGCCAAAGCAAAAATAGCTCCGATTAAAAAAGAACCTAACAACCCCTTATTTTTAAACTTTTCTGAAAGCTTTTCTTGAAAGTTTGATTTTCCCAAAAAATTAAGTCGGATAACATTTAACATGATCAATCCTATTATAATTAATAAAGGACCTAAATATTTTTCTCCATTCTGATTGAAAAAACGTGAAATATGAAACTTACTTGCTCCAAAATATAAGATTAAACCAATTACAGTATAGCTAAAACCTCTACCTAAAGAATACAATAAGCCACTTAAAAACACCTTTTTTTTGCTGGCAATGTTTTTAGAAATAAACGCAGTTGCAGTAATGTTGGTAGCCAAAGGGCAAGGACTAATGGCTGTCATTAGTCCTAATATAAAAGCTGATAGAATAGGGATGTTGTAATTATCTAAAAGACCTTGTAAAAAATCCATTTATAGCTTCTTTAATTCGGTTTCAATTTTAGCTTTTAGTTCTTTTGAAAAACTGGCTTTATCTTTTCCTTTCATAAAAGCAAAATCAGTTAAATCAATGTGTGTTTCTTTTCCGTTTTTTATTACGTTAAGAAACAAAGCAGTTCCTGATGCTTCAAATTGTTCCGCTATTTTATAGTTTTTATCATCATCTACATTGATCGTTTTAAAAACGACTGTTCCGTTTTTCTTTTCTGCTGCAAAATAAGTATCAACTGTATATTTTGCATTTGCTTCAATGGCTTTACAGGTTACACATCGGTGAGTTCCATAAAAATCGATTACCTCAATTTTTGAAGTAGCTTGATTTGAAGCAGTTGTTTTGTTGTTTTGACCATTACAAGATGTAACAATCATTGTGATTACGATTAAGGAGAATACTTTAATTGATTTCATTTTTATTGATTTATAAGTTTATAATAATAGATTGAATAAAAACCCTGAAATGATGATGCAAACCGTTACAATACCAAAAAAGAGGGCTATTAATTTTATTGACATCACTTTTTTAAGCAAGGTAGCTTCAGGAATGGATAAGCCTACTGTTGCCATCATAAAAGCAATAGCAGTACCTAGTGGAACTCCTTTAGCTACAAAAACCTGTATTACTGGAACTATACCTGCTGCATTCGCATACATGGGTACTGCAACAAGTACGGCTAATGGTACAGTCCACCATTCACCACCACCTAAATACTTGTTAAAAAAGTTTTCGGGAACAAAGCCGTGCATTGCAGCACCTATGGCAATACCAATAATTACATAAAGCAACACACCTTTTACAATATCCCAGGCTCCACGCGTAATTTCTGGTAATCGTTGGCTAAAAGTTCGTTTTTCTTCTTCAAATCCGGCTTGTTGCATTTTGTTTTCAAGTATCTTTTTTACCCAATCAGAAAGTAAGTGCTCTAGTTTAAACTTGCTCAGCAGCCAACCACCAATGGTTCCTAATAGAATACCCGAAACGGTATAAATTAATGTAGCTTTTACTCCAAACATTCCAAGAAACATTGCCACAGCAACTTCATTTACTAAAGGTGAGGTAATTAAAAAAGAAAAGGTTACGCCTAATGGAATTCCGCCTTGTACAAAGCCAATAAATAAGGGTACTGAAGAGCACGAACAAAAAGGAGTAATAGCTCCAAAAATGGAAGCAAATAAATACTCTAAACCGTAAAGCTTTTTCTTGTTCAGATAATTTTTAAGTCGCTCTATAGGGAAGTAAGCATTTACAATGCCCATAATAAAAACGATAAAAAATAATAGAATAAGAATTTTAAGCGTATCAAACACAAAAAAGTTTAACGCACCACCTAAATGTGTTTCTGCTCCAATTTTAAAAACTGAATAAATTAGCCAGTCGGCAAAATATTGTAACCAATCAAACATCTTTAATTGTATTTATTGTGCCAGAAATAGTGCACGATAATTTTACCGTATTGTAGATGGTACCAAATTTTTCGATGTTCTTTTTTAATAAGGCTGTTTTTAGCGCTTTATCATTGCTGTAAATGCTTAAATTGTAGGTAATGTTGTCTATCCTTGGCGGATTTTCAAGACGTGTAGCATTTACTTCAACAGTAGCTTTGGTGTAAGTAAATTTTAAGATACTCGAAAAACGCTCCACATTCTTCAACATACAAGAAGCAAACGAACCTAAAAATAATTCGGCAGGACTAGGCAAAGTATCAGCAGATTGTGGAGTTGTTCCAAAAGCAATAGTTGATTCTTTGATATGAATAACAGCATCCTCATTTGCAACAGAAGAAGCTTTAATGTGGTAATTCATCATTTTTTCACTTGTTTAGATCGTTAGGTGTAATAAATTTTTAATGTTAGTTTTTTGTCAGTTCGAGTGATTTTCGATAGAAAATTATATCGAGAACAAAAAAAACATTGTTAAAAATGATTCTCGATGCATCCCGAATCCCGATAGTTATCGGGACGGGACACTCGAATGGACATTTTTTTATTTAAATCCAACGGTATTATTTATTTTAAAAGTGCTAACACTTCATCTTTTGTAGGAACCCTGCCTTTTATGGTAACAACATCATCAATTACCAAAGCAGGAGTGGTCATTATGTTAAATTTCATTATTTCCATAATGTCTTCTACTTTTTCAATGCTTGCATCAATGTTGTTTTCAGTAACAACATCTTTAACAACACCTTCCATTGTTTTACATTTTGGGCATCCTGTGCCTAATATTTTAATTGTTTTGCTCATGTTATATGTTTTGTTTATCGCCAATAGGCGATATGATGATTAAAAAAATATCAATTAAAAAATTGCTGAAATAATGTTTTTGCAATTTTCCAGTTTTCTTGATTGATACAATACTTTATTTTAGGTGGTTTTAATTCGCCCTGAATTAAACCAGCGTTTTTTAATTCTTTAAGGTGTTGAGAAATGGTAGATTGAGCTAAAGGAAAAACGTCCACTAAATCGCCAGTAAAACAACACGATTGTTTATCGAGGTATTTTAAAATGGCAATACGAGTAGGATGACTTAGTGCTTTAGCAAATTTTGCTAAAGCTTCGGTATTTTCTTCGTATGCTATATGTTCCAAACTTCTTTTCATCAATTTTCATTCTCGTTTTTTGAACCACTTACTATTCTCGAAATAATTCCTTTTTGGTTGGTAAACTCTGCTATAAATACACCACCTAAGTGGAGTATAATAAATCCGATTAAGTAATAAATACTAAGCACATGGATTTCTTCCATTGGTTTTTTTAAATTTCGTGAACCAAATTCTATTATAAGACCAGTAGTTAGCGAAACAGCTACACAGAGATAAAAAATAAGATAGGTCCATTTTTGAATTTTTTCTTTTAGAGTTAAATTTTTAGCAAAAGGATTTTGAAACTTCATTTGTCCAAAAAGAGGGAGGATAAAACGTAAACTAAATAACCCTGTTAATACATATCCAATATAAATATGCCAATTCCACATGGGTTGTCTTATTTTTTTTGCTAAAACAATAAGTTGTTCTTGAGATAAAACCTGATCTGTTTCACTTAAATAATCTTGTATAATGGCAGCAACATTGTTCTTGTTCATCCATGTTAGGCGTAAAAAAATGGTAAATAACAATAATATAAATGAAATTGCTATCGACCAATGAATTATTCGATATAGTGTTGAATACTTTGTATTTTCCATGATGTATTTTTTGGTGGTCTAATTTCTTAATTGCTTATCGTAAATGTACGATAGGGTTGCCAATTAAAATATGACTTCTATCAGCTTTAATAGCTTTTATGCCTACAAAATGAAATGAGTTGTTGCCATAAGCCTAAATAGAAGAGTTTGTTTTAGTTTTTATTTAAGCGGGATGCTTGCGGGAGAGGTTAGTAATTTGCATGAAAGTATTTTTAGTAATAATGAAAAGAAGTAATAAATTTGTAAGGATGAATAAATTAGAACTACAAGCATTAGTAGACCAAGGTGAAGGATTCCATTTAGAATTTAAGGAAGCCATTAATTCTAATTTGTCTAAAGAAATTGTAGCCTTTGCTAATGCGAAAGGTGGTAGAGTTCTGATTGGTGTTGATGATGACGGGAACATTAAAAATAAGGTGTTAGGTAATGACGATAGGTCTAAGATTCAAGATATAGCCAGAGAATGTGACCCTTCTATTGATATTACCATTGGAGTAGTTGACGGAGAACCCAATGTTTTAGTTCTTCAAGTAAAAGAAGGAGTAAATAAACCTTACAGGAGTACAGGTGGTTTTTACATGCGTGAGGGAGCAAGTTCAGTAAAAAGAACTACTCAAGAAATTCACCAGATGTTTGTCGATGCCGATAGGTTTTCATTTGATGATGCTCTTTGCGTAAAGGCTGATTTTAATACTCATTTTGCTCCGAACACATTAAAACGTTTTTTTATTGAAGCTGGTAAAGAGCAAATGTTGTCAAACGAAGATACGCTACATAATCTTGGTGTGCTTGAATTTGTAGAAGGTAAACCAGTATTGAATAACACAGGCGTATTATTCTTTACAAAAGAACCTCAACGATTTCTTCCTCAAGCTATTATTCAATGTGTAAGATATAAAGGAATTATTAAAGTAGATATTGAAGACCAGAAGAATATGACTTTCGATGTTATGACCAACATTGACGAATGTTTTACATTTCTTAGGAGGTCACTTGATGTTGCTTTTGTATTTGAGTCGGGTAGTCCAACCAGAAAAGAAGTTTGGGAAATACCTTACCAAGCATTAAAAGAAGCTTTGGTTAATGCAATTGCTCACAGAGATTACATAAATAAAGGAACACATATACAAGTTGAAGTTTTTGATGACAGAGTTTCTATTACGAATTTTGGAGGGTTAGTTGCTGGTTTGTCTCAAGATGATTTAGGAAAAAGAAGCCTTCATCGAAACCCTAATATTGTTAACCTTTTACATAGAGCTAATTTTATTGAGAAATTGGGAACGGGACTTTTAAGAATTGATAATGAACTAGAACAAGCTGGATTGCCTAAGGTCGAATTTGATATAAATGACAATTGGTTTTCGATTATTTTTAAACGAAAAGGTAAAAAAATCGAAAAAATAGAGTTACCCAAACTTGATTTTGTTTTAGACATGAATGATTTAAAAATTCTTAGATTCTGTATGGTTGCAAAACCTAGAAAAGAAGTGTTAGTTAATCTCCTAAAAATTACTAACCGTAGAGAGAATTATGAGAAAAATATGGAACACTTAGTTAAAGCGGGTCTTCTAAATATGACCAACCCAGATGCACCTACCGACCCGACCCAAAAATATTATACATCTGAACTAGGAAAAGATTTTGTTAATGATGCTGAAAGAGATTTACCATTTTAAACTAGAGCTCATACAGTATAGAACTTCTAATGTATGAGCTCGTGTACTAGTTAATGTACTAGCTTGAATGTTTTAGGTGCTTATTATTAAAGGGTTTGAAGGTTTTTTGAGTTAATTTATTATGATGTCAATGTATGAGCTCGTGTACTAGTTAATGTATGAGCTCGCTTGTTAGTCTCCGCTGTTATTTTTGATTTCGAAACATCCCAAACCTTTTTTATTACTAATTCAGAATCGGCATTTACTAACTCTTCTTCTTCAAAAGTTGTTTCAATATTTTGGTCAATTATGATACTTTGACTAGATGGATTGAAATGAAGTGTAATTGTTATAAAATTATCTGCTGCTTTATTATTAAGGTCGTCTGATGATGGATTATTTGAATTTAAAAAGAGTCTAATGATTTTAAAATAGTTGATTTTCCAGCATCATTTTGTCCAACAATCAGATTAAAATCATCAATCGCTATTTCCTTTTCATCATTAATTCCTTTGAACTGATGTATTTTAATTTTAGTTAGAATCATTTTTTCTAATTGCTGGTAACAACCAAATAAAGTACATAAGCACTATAATTCGTTTAAATTTATTGGCTAATTTATGTATAAAAAGCTAACCATCAAACACGTATAACTACTTAGGGGTTAAGTAACCAAGCAACTTGTTTTTTGTAGGTAATAAAATAAAGGTTAATCTATTTTACGGCTAATTTCTTTTGGTGGTATTTTCTTTTTGTTTTAATGAGGTTGTACCTAAAATCATCATAAAACAAACTAATCAGTAAAATAGTAGCACCCAACAACAAGGTGTTTAATTTAAAGTTCATTTCAGAGTAAAGAAAACCGCCAACTAAACCACCAGCAAAAAAGAATAATATAATATAACTCCGTAGCTTAATGGTTGCTTTTAGTTTATCTCTATGCGGATATGCTTTTGGAAAAAACAATTGAGAGAGTTCAATGCCTAAATCGGTAAAAAGTCCGGTTAAATGGGTTGTTCTTACAATGGCATTAGAAATTTTGGTAACGTAAGAGTTTTGTAAGCCCATGGAAAAAAGTAGTAAACAAGCAATGGCATCTGGGTATTGTATTTCTACCACATCACTAAAAAAAGCGATTGATATTAAAACCAAAGATTCAATAATGGTGGGTAAAACAAAAACGTTTAGCTTTTTACTTTCTTTAAATTTTTCAATTAAAAAACTCGATAAAAATGAACCAAAAAGAAAAGAGAAAATATAAAGGAAATAGATGGTTCCTTTCCAAAATTCAAAGTTGGCAACATCATTTATAAACAATGCAAAATGACCAGTTACATTGGTGGTTAACTGTTTAAAAGATAAAAATCCGGTAACATTAACTATACCAGCCACAAAAGATAGTATAGTAGCAATTTGTAGGTTGTGCTTTAATGTTCTGCTTTTGCCTTGGTGTCTAAACATTACGCTAATTATTTGCTATTAGCGAAGGTAGCCTTTTTTAGAGATTAAGCCTTATTTTGCTACAGTTTTTGGTAATTATTTTGTGTTAAATAATCCTATTAACAATAGGCTCAAATTATCTCGGATTTATTGGAGTAGGTTTTCTGTTTTCATCCAATTTTACATATTTAAATTCACCTTCGGTTACTTTTATTCGAGTGTCTTCAAAATCTCTACTAACATAGGCTTCTATATATGTTGTTATGGAAGTTCTTCCAATTTTAACTAAAGAAACATAACAGCATAACGTATCACCCACAAAAACAGTTTCTTTAAAAGTGATAGATTCTATTGAAATAGTAACTACTGAGCCTTTGGCAATTTTTCTGCAAAATACTATCCCTGCTAAATCCATTTGAGAAATTAACCACCCTCCAAAAACATCACCAGTAGGATTGGTATCTTTTGGCATAGCCACAACTTGTATTGCTAATTCTCCTTTTGGTTCTGTTGTCATGCTTATAACGTTTAATAAATAATTTTATATGTTTTCTGGGCGGTGATGCCATATTACCATAAATTGTCCTGTTCCCATTTTTCGTGAAGCTTCTTTAGCTTTTTGGGCAAGTTCGCCTTCAAACAATTGATCAATGGTTTCAAACCATAAATTAATCCATTGTCCAAAATGTTTTTGTGTAATGCTATGGTTAAGGTTTTTATCTACATTAACATGCTTTTGCGATGGGTTGCCTTTAAACTTAGCTACACCAAACAAGTTGGTTTCCCAAAAATCGGTAAGCTTTTCTAAATGTGCTGGCCATTTTTCGTTGGGGATGTGGCTATTAAAAATAGGACCTAACAAGTCATCCTTTCTAATCTTCGCATAAAACGTATTTACTAAAAGGTTTACATCAGCTCTGTTTTCTATGGTTTTCATAACTAAGAGTTTTTAACTACTTCCTCTACACGTTCTGCTTTATCGTATTTTGATAAGGTTAAACGTACAATACAGTTTGTTTTTGCAATTAAATTATGAGGCACATTTCCCGCTAAAGAAATAATATCACCTTTATTTAGATGATTAATGAAGTTGTTAACTCCAAAATCTAATTCACCCTCTAACAAATGAACAACTATTGAGTAAGGAGTTTTATGCTCTTTCATGCTTTGTCCAGCCTTTAAAAGTATTCTAATCTCTTTTGAAAAAGATGATTCTAATAATACTTTGGTGACAACTTTGTTGTCATCATAAACAACGTTTTCGTTAAATGATTCAATTTTCATAATGTAAATTTTATGAATGTTTAATTAACTAATTCTTTAATTTTTGAGACGGTTTCCTCATTATCTACCCCTAAACCTTCTTGTTGATGAAATAGAACTCCTCCTTTATCAAACACACTAATTATATTACTGTGTGAAAAATCAATAGGAGATATTTGTTTGTATTTAACTGCCAATACATTTGAAAACTCACGAGTATCATCTGCTGTACTTCGTAACAATATCCATTGATCATCACCCAATTGGTTTTCTATAGCAAAAGCTTTCATTTTTTCGGGGGTATCCGTTTCAGGATCAATACTAACCAATACATATTTTACTTCTTTGTTATCCACTTTTTGGGAAATGTTTCTCATATCAGCAACTAACCTGGGGCAAGCAGCTTGGCAAGAAGTATAAATCATCACCATTACCAAAACATCACCTTTTAAGTCTTTTAAGGTTATGGTTTCATTGTGTTGATTGGTCCACTTAGAGGTTAAATTGAATATGGAGTTTTCATCAATTTCATTTGTGTTAGCTACAATAGGCTCATCTGTATTAACTGGGGTTAAATCCATTTTACAAACCGGGCAACTGCCAGCTTCATCGTAAGTTTTATCACCTTCGCAATGCATAGGACATTCGTAAAGTGTAACATTTTGTTCTTTATCATTACCGCAAGCAATAAATAAACTACTTGCTGTAAATACAATGCTCAGTACAATTAATAATTTTTTCATAGTTTTTATTTTAAATTTTTAGCACATCTAAACCCTAAGTTTTGGATGTTGTAATTAGCTTTAATACTACCTCTAAAAGCATAACGCATAAAAGCGGCATAATCCATTAAATCGGAAGCGTTTATTGCTCCAGATCCACAAAAAAGATTTTTTTCTGTGTCCACATCTTGTCGCGATTCTCCTGAAATTAATACGGAGTTAAAATCGCTCGTCCATTCCCAAACTAATCCGTGCATGTCATAAATTCCCCAATAGTTTTTATAAGTGCTTCCTACTAGTTTTTTGTATGTTTTTGGGGTTTCATAACTCTCTACAATCATTTGATTAAAAACACTGTCTTTTTGGGCATTTTTTTTTGTTTGACTAGCCATGGCAGCATATTCCCATTCATCCATAGTTGGTAATCTTTTGCCTTGGCACTCGCAATAAGCTTTTGCAGCATACCACGAAACATTTGTTATTGGAGAAGAAGGATTAAGTTCTGTTCCAAAATTATCATCAGCAACCCATTTGCTTAGGTAGCTATCATCAGCAAATATTTTTAATGCGTTAGATTTTTTCCATTTAGGATATTCTTTTACAAAAGCTAAAAATTGAGTATTGGTAACTGGATAAACATCCAATTGAAAACTATTCACTTTAATACCTGACGAGTCAGAACCATACAGGGGAACAAATGTTCCCCCTATGATTTTTTGCATGCTGGTATTAGTTTGACTAAAAACTAAGTTATTACACAGAATACTTAATATAACAATAACACTTAACTTTCTCATTTAATGACCACCTTTTGCTTTAGCAACCATACTTGGTGTAACTTCAGTTTTGTTGTTACCCCAACTGTTGTAAACGTATGTTAAAACATTTGCAACTTCTTCATCAGATAAACTTTGAGCAGTCATCACACTATTGTAAGTTTTACCGTTTACCTTTATCTCACCAGTTTTACCATGCAATACAATTTTAATAGCTCTATCTACATCAGCATTTAAATAATCTGATTTTGCTAAAGGAGGAAATGCACCAGCTATTCCTTGCCCTTCTCCTTGGTGACAAGCAAAACAAGTTTGGGAATAAATTTGTTTACCTAATTCTATTCTTTCACCAACGGAAAGTGCCTTTGGTGTTGGAGGAGCTTCTCCAGGCATTGATTGCATACCACCACCTTCAGGGTTGTAAATACCCTCTTGTTGTTTACCAGAGTAGATGGTTTTAAGGTCTGTTCCTTCGACTTTTATCATACCTAAAGCACCTTTGTTAAAGGCTCTAAATATAGAGTGATCAACCAATATAAATGTACCAGGAACATCAATTTTAAACTCTACAATAGCTGCTCCACCAGCAGGAATTAATGTAGTTTGCACATCTTCATTAATAAGAGAACCACCTTCAACATGAACTCTGTCAAATATTTCTCCAATAACGTGGAAAGAGGAAACTAAGTTTGGACCACCATTACCAACATATAAACGTACTGTTTCTCCTATCTTTGCTTTAAGCGAATTGTCGCCAGTTAAAGCACCAACTTTACCATTAAATACTACATAATCAGCATCTTCATCTACTGCTTTTTGCATGTCAAAAGGTTGTAATCCAGGTTCTCCATTTTCACCACTAGTATAAAAATCACCTTGCATTACATAATATTCTCTATCTACTTTTGGTAATCCACCTTCTGGTTCAACTAAAATTAAACCATACATGCCATTGGCAATGTGCATACCTACAGGTGCAGTTGCACAGTGGTAAACATACAAGCCAGGGTTTAATGTTTTAAAGGAAAACTTTATTTGATGTCCTGGAGCAACAAATGATGAAGTAGCTCCTCCACCTGGGCCAGTTACAGCATGTAAATCAATGTTATGGGGTAATTTATTATCAGGATGATTTTTTAAAGTAAATTCAACTTCATCACCTACTCTAGTTCTAATAAAACTACCTGGAACTGAACCTCCAAAAGTCCAATAGATATATTTTACTCCATCAGTCATTTCTCCCTCTTTCTCTAATATTTCCATGTCAACAATCAGCTTTTTAGCTGCTCTATCTCCAACAGGTTTTGGTACAAAAGGAGGAGCTGTCAATTCCGCTTTCAATTCGCCATCAACTCTTATAGTTTTTGCGTTTACCTTTTCTTTATGATGTTCTCCACCACAAGAAAATAACATAACAACACTTGATAGTGCTAATGTTTTCCAAATTAATTTTCCTTTTTTCATAACGCCTGTTTTTAGTTAGTATCTTTATGTTTTAGTTATTGCCTTGTTATTTCTTTAAAAAATCGGGTTTAATGGTAATCATCATCCAAGCCCAATTACTCAATTCATCTGTTCTGCCTTTTATTTCTGCATTTTCTATAGATGTTACACCTTTTAATATTGCCAGAGTTTCAGTTCCAAACATTTGAGAATATCCCATTTTAAAATCTACTCCTTTAGCTAATTCCCAACCCATAGTTAAATCAATTTCGGTACCTAACGAACTATTCATTGCAGTAATGTTACCTGTCTTAAACAATTCGTTTTGATCTAATACATCTGCTGTAGCAGAAAATAAATGAGCATCTGCACCTATCCAATAGCTTTTTTCTGATTTATATTTTAGCTTGAAATAAATGTCTTGTAATCCAACACTACCTATATGATTTCCTACATAGAAGTAATCCATAGTACCATTAAATTTATGGTTAGTTCCATAGAATGGAGTAAAAGCATGTTTCACATCTCTGTAAGCTTTTGTTGTATCTGTTTGGCTTTGCCCACTCTGATACTCAAATCCAGCAGTAGCACTAATTCGTTTACTCACATTATAAGATAGCTCAGCTCCAATTAACATTGCTTCAATATCTGGGTTATCAAAGTAGTTTGTTTTACTAATATCTTTTCCAAATTGATAATAAAATGAAGTGCTAGCCATTAATTTGTTTTTTTTGTAAGTTAGGTATAATCCTGTTGTTTGACTATAATTATCTTTGTAAATAGTACCTGAAAGATCAGTTTTACTGGCTTGTTGCCCGTTGTTTAAAAATAAAAAGCTTGCACCCATAGAGTTAAAATCTTTATGAGCCCATAAGTATTGAAGGGCTTTGTAGCTTCCTGGGGTAGTGTAAAATGTTGATATTAATTGTTCTTTATCTTGATTATAAGCAGCTCCTAAATGAATGTTAAAAGTGCTATCAATTTTAAATTTCAACAACATTGCGTCATGACTTCTAGCTTGTTGGGCCCAGCCAACATTTCCAAATATCCGTTGATCATCATAAGAGATTTCTTGACGTCCAAATTTTAATGATATTTTTTCATTAAGAAATGCTTCTCCCCAAGCTTCATGAATAGAGGCTCCAAAATCTTCATTATTTACCAATTGTGATTGATTACCCCACACTCTTACATCTTGTAAAACTATTTTAACTAAATAGCCTTCGGATTGATAGCCAAAATTTATTCGTGTTCTTTGTCCTGTAAATACAGCGGCTTTTTGAGCAGAATCAGCCAGAGATTTAAAACCGTGTCGAAATTCGGTTCTTGGACGTATTTCACCAGTAAAAGTAACTTGAGCGTAAGAAACAAGATTAGAAGCTACCAAGCCGAAAGCTAAGATTAGAGATTTGTTTAAATATTTTTTTGTGATATGTTTAATACTCTTCATATTCTAATGTTTAGTATAAAGGTATAAAGGGCAAGTATTTTACTATATGATTAAAGCGTGTTTTAAAACTGTTTTATTTTAATGGGAATTATGACGATTGTCATAAAAAAACATAAAATTTATTTTATTTCCCGAGCATTGTTTCCCATTTGTTTTTGCATGCTGCTGATTTGATCTTTAGAAGCTTCAATAATTGTATTAAGTATATACCAATTGACAGTTTCTGTAAATGGATAAGTAGTTAGTGAACCATTATAATAATAAAATTCATCTACAGCATCTTCGAAAGAACTATCGAATAAATCATCTAAATCTACGGGGTTATATAGGCTAGTTGGTATTTCATAAGAGTGTTGTTTAGCTCTTGGTATATTTTGTAACAATGTTTTAATAAACTTATTCTCTTGCCCCTCTTTAAATAGAAATCCCATTACTAAATAATTTGGTTTAGGCATTTCTTCAGTTTTAAAAACACTTACAATATGCATTTCCATTTTTGCTATAGAGTTATTAATACTATGTTCTGAAGGAGTATGGAAATGAAGTTGCTTAAATAAGTAGTGTTTGTTGTTTACTTCAATGTAACTATCATCATGAAATTCTAATTCTATAGTATGATGCTTGATATTTACTGCATTCAAGTTTTTATTAATGTGAATAGACAGTGAATGATTAGAAGGGGTTGTGTTATTTTTATTGAGATTAATTGGTGATTGTCTGTTTTTAGTTTGAAGATGACTCAGATTAAAGATTTTAATTTCTTTTTGGATTGGAATATGAGATGTTGATATTGGTTTTTGAAAATTTTTATTCTCGTTGCAGCCATATACTGCAACGAGAATGATTATATATTTAATAATAAGTATTTTATTCACTCTAACCCAAAAGTTCGTTTTCTAACACCATAGCTTTAGGGAATAAAATATTGTTCTCTAAATGAATGTGTTGAAATAAATCATTTTGAAATTCTTCTAATTTAGAATATAAAGCTTTAAAAGTGTTGCAGGCTTCTGCTGGAGGAGTAAAATCATTGCTATACATAGCTATGGCTTTTAAAGATCCTCCAACATCACTATGTTCTTTCTCCATCATATTTATAGGATTTGAAATTGTACCAAAAGCAGGTTTTTCTAAAGCAACTCCATTTTTCTTTGCACTAACCATTTTTTTGATAAAAGGAAATAAAATTGTTTCTTCTTTCTGCATATGAGATTTTAATTCATTCACGATTAAGTGAGCTAATTTGTTTATCTCAATTACTTCAGAATAATGATGTCCATGTACATCTGCAACTCTATCAGCGTATTGTATCAATAATATACTTGCTTCTTTTACATATTTGTGATGGGTGTTAGTAATGTAATCACATAAAAAATCGAGTTCCCAATTATTAAAATCTTGAGCTGGTAAAACGATATCATTTACCCTAATTAGTTCTTCCAACAAAGCATCAAAATCAACACCTTTTTTTTTACAAACTTGTTTTACATTTACATTGCCACCACAGCAAAAATCAATACCGTTTTTTTTAAAAATATCTGCAGTTTTAATATTCTCACTTACTATTTCTGCAACGGTTTTTTTATCTATTGTCTCCATAAGTTTACTTTTAATTTCAAAAACAAATTAAGGTTTATATCAATAAATCAAAGCTGATTTATATTGGTTATTCTTATGATTTTACTCATGTAATTTAAATGTTTCGATTTATATGTTTGCGTTAAAAAGATGTACTGGGATAAATTATCACAAAGTCAAATTTCAGAAAGAGTAACAAAAGCTTTGGGAGAGAACATGAGTTTTAAAACCAAAAAAATTCTGGGTATTCCTGCGAGTTATTTGGATGAAGAGCAGTTTTATGATGATGCTCCTTTTTTAGAAGACTCTCCTTTTTTAGCTACTTTAATTGCTAATCCAAATCACATAGGTTGTCATACCTTAAACGAAAATTCTGAGCCTTTTTTTAAAGGAACTCAAGTATTAGAAAAGGAGTTGATTAAGCTTTGTGCCGAAGAAATTTTAGGTGGAAAAGTTGATGAGCAAGATGGTTATGTAGCTTCAGGAGGAACGGAAGCAAACATTCAAGGCATGTGGATTTACCGCAACTATTTTATTAAAGAGTTTGGAGCAACAAATAATGAAATGGCTCTAATTTATTCTCAAGATAGTCATTATTCCATGCCAAAAGGTGCTAATATTTTAAATGTTAAATCAGTAGTATTAAGAGTTGATGAAGAAACTCGAATGATTATTCAGTCTGATTTAGAAGAACAAATAAAATTAGCAAAAGAACAAGGCATAAAGTATTTTATTGTGGTGATGAATATGTCAACCACCATGTTTGGTTCAGTTGATGATATTGAAAGAGTTACCGCATATTTAGTCAATCAAAATTTAAACTTTAAGCTTCATGTTGATGGGGCTTTTGGAGGATTTATTTATCCATTTACCAACACCGACAATAACTATAATTTTGAGAATAAACATATCAGTTCATTTACTTTAGATGGACATAAAATGCTTCAATCGCCTTATGGTACAGGTATTTTTATTGTTAGAAAAGGGTTAATGGAATACACATTAACTGAAGAAGCCAGTTATGTACAAGGGAAAGATTACACAATATGTGGAAGTAGATCTGGAGCTAATGCTGTAGCTGTTTGGATGATTTTAATGATACATGGTTCGGAAGGGTTAAAAACAAAAATGAAAAACCTAAGGGATAAAGCAGAAAGTTTAAGTAAGCGTTTGGAACGATTAGGTGTGGAATTTTATCACAATCCGCACATTAATATTATTACTATTAAATCAAGTTATATATCGACAGTATTGGCGAAAAAATATTCTTTAGTAGCTGATGAACACAATAACCCTAAATGGTATAAAATAGTTGTAATGCATCATGTAAAACAAGGCGTTTTAGATGAATTTGTTAACGATTTAAAATCAGAACTTATTTAATATAAAGGTGTAAACTAACTGATCGAGTTGAGTTAGAGTTTGATAATTTGTGATAAAGGTTTTTACTAAAAGAAAGATGAGAAATTTTTCTAGGAGTTAAAATAGTTTCACCACTTAAATTAAATTTACCTGAGCCATTAATTGGAAGGTATACTTTTTCAGTAATCTGACCTTTAATTACATAAATCCAAGATTTTTCATTTAGGTGTTGATGAATTAATGATTGTTGATGAGGTTCCCAGCAAATTAAATTAAGTTCATAATTAGCACCTTCACCAACATTTATTTTAGAATAATTTTCAGCATCCCAAAAACACAAATGTTCTATATCTTTAAAAGTAAATCTTATTTTATTAAATAACTGTGGATAATCAATCGTATGACCCATTTCATTTAACACCTTAGTTAAATCAGATAAATTGTAAATGTTTGGCTTTGTTTCCATGTAAAAATATATCCTACAAAAGTTTTAATATTTTACCCATATTCTACTGACTTCGGTTAGCTTGTTTTATGATAAACATCATATTTGTTCTTAATAATTGTACCCATCTTTATATTTCGATTATTTTTGAACAATGGCAGAAGAAACAAACATTTATCAATTACTTTTTCATAATGCAGGTGAAGGGATGATTGTTACCAATAATCGTGGAGTGATAGAATTAACAAATCCTATCTTGTTAAAAATGTTTGGATATCTAGAGGAAGAGTTGATTGGACAGACTATTGAAATATTAGTGCCAGACAATGTAAAAGGAAGGCATAAAGGACATCGTGAAGGATATGTGAAAGAGCCAAAAGATAGGAGAATGGGAGGCGATATGGATTTATTGGCACGTAAAAAAGATGGATCTGAATTTTCTGTAGAAATTGGCTTAAACCATTGCCAAATAGATGGTGAATTAAAGGTAGTGGCCATTATTACAGATATAACTGAAAGAGTTCAATCTCAAAACAAACTGAAAGAGCTAAATGTTGAGTTAGAAGAAAAAGTTAAAGTAAGAACTCAAGAACTGGAAAAAAGCCAAAAATTATATAACCTTATTGCTCGCAATTTTCCTAGAGGAATTATTAATGTGTTTGATAAAAAATTAAATTATGTATTTGCTGAAGGGCAAGAATTAGATAGGATTGGTTTTACAAGTGAAAGTTTATTAGGACAACCTTATACTAAAAGATTTAAATCAGATATAGCCGAATTTGTTCATCAAAAATTTAAAACTGTATTTAAAGGAGAAAGTCTTTCGTTTGAATTTTATTCAGATAAAGACTTTTATGTGGTTAATGCTGTACCATTAAAATCTCTAGATGGATCAGTTGAACAAATATTGGTGATCGAAAAAAATATTACCGATACTAAATTGGCAGAACAAGAAATGGTTAAAAATTTAGAAAAAGAAAGAGAACTTAACGAGCTTAAAACTAGGTTTGTATCTATGGCCTCCCATGAGTTTAGGACACCTTTAAGTACCATTTCATCATCAGCAACACTCGCTAGTAAATATCAATTAACTGAAGAACAAGATAAAAGAGAAAGACATCTAGAACGAATAAAATCATCAGTAAAAAATTTAACTTCTATACTTAACGATTTTCTATCAATTGATAAATTAGAAGATGGAAGAGTAGAAATTCAACATGCCAGTTTTAAGATTACTAATTTAATTGATGAGGCTATTGAAGAAATGGAAGTTTACCTTAAAAAAGGTCAATTAATTAAATTGATGAACGAGGTTAGTCCTGATTTAGAAGTTACTTCGGATAGAAACGTAATTAAAAATATTATTATAAATTTAGTATCAAATGCTAGTAAATACTCTGGAGCCGATAAATCAATTACCATTAAATTAATGGCAAATAACAAGTCTATTAAAATTGACATAATAGACCAAGGCATTGGGATACCAGCAGCTGAACAAAAACAATTGTTTAACCGATTTTTTAGAGCCGGCAACGTAACTAATATAGAAGGAACAGGATTAGGATTAAACATTGTAAAAAAATATCTTTCATTGGTTAATGGAGAAATAGGATTTACAAGCACCGAACATTTAGGAACCACATTTACAATAGAAATACCAAATATCATATCATGAGCAAGACAATTTTACTAATAGAAGATAATTTAGAAATGCGTGAAAATACCGCAGAAATTATTGAATTAGCAAACTATAAAGTAATTACGGCAGAAAATGGAAAAATAGGAGTAGAATTAGCTAAAATGCATTTACCTGATTTAATTATTTGTGACATAATGATGCCAGAAATGGATGGTTATGGTGTTTTATATATTCTTAGTAAAGATCCAAATACTTGCTCTATACCATTTGTGTTTTTAACAGCCAAAGCTGAAAAAAGCGAATCTAGAAAAGGTATGAATTTAGGTGCAGATGACTATATAACGAAACCATACGAAGAGATGGAGTTGCTTAACGTGATTGAAAGTAGAATAGCACGAAGCCAATTATTTAAAACTGGTTATGATCAAAGTTTGGCTGGTATTTCAAATTTTATAGATGAGGCAAAAGGGTTGGAAGAATTAAGTAAACTTTCAGAAAACCGTAAAACACGAAAATATAAAAAGAAAGAAGTAATTTTTCATGAAGGAGATTATGCAGGAGCAATATATTTTGTAAACTCAGGTAGAGTAAGAACATATAAGATAAATGATGATGCTAAGGAGTACAGTGTTGACTTGTATGGTGAAGGGGATTTTATAGGATATTTATCCATTTTTGAGGGAGAAGATTTTATAGAAACTGCTGAAGCAATGGATGAAACTGAAATTTTAAAAATTCCAAAAGAAGATTTTTTAGAATTGTTATTTAAAAACAGAGATGTGTCTAATCGATTTATAAAGATGCTAGCTCACAATGTCGTAGAAAAGGAAGAAAAGTTATTAAATTTAGCTTATGATTCTGTTCGTAAAAGAGTAGCAGATGCGTTAGTTAACCTACAAAAAAAATATAAACAAAACAACTTGCAAGATTTTGAAATAGCTATTAGTAGAAATGAATTAGCAAGTATAGTAGGAACTTCTACAGAGACTGTTATTCGTACTTTGTCAGACTTTAAAGATGAAGGCTTAATAACTATTAAAGGGAGTAAAATAACTATTACTAAACTTCCTGGGCTTGAGCATTTAAGGTTTTAAAAAGTTTCACAACCCTTACAAAAGTCAATTTCATTTTTCCTTCCCTTTAAGTGGAGGTAAAGGTATCTTTTGCGAGTTTCAGAATTATAAATATCTATAAAATTGGTTTTTAAAATATTACCAATTACAGCCTCAGAATTTAAATCATTACAACAAATCGTTACATCCCCATTTGGTAATAACACCATTTGTTCCATTAATAAAGTGCAACCAATTTTATGTTTTTTAATTGGAATTTTAATTTCTTCTATATTACCAGCCCAATTATGTAGACGTCTTAACTCATACCAATCTAATAGTTTGTAAATTTCTTTAAATTCTGGATGCATCCATTTTGTATTTCTGGCTTTATCGCTAGGAATACAGCTAATCGCACTCATTTTAATTTTACTGTTGTATTTTTTTCTAAGTTTATCAAAGGCTTTAATGTTCTCATAAAATAAAGGCCATTTAGCATTTGTTCGCATTTCTTCAAAAGCTTCAGGTGTGCCTCCATCAAAGCTTACACCCAATAAATCTACTACATCAATTTTAATAATATCTTCAGCCAATTTCTCACGCAATAACATTCCATTAGTTAATAGGTGTATTTCCGGAAATCGATAATGCTTTTGGGCAGCTATGTCCTTATATTTTTTTATGATTTCTAGTAATTCTAATCGTTTAGGATGGAGCAATACTTCTCCACCATTATAAAGGTTTATCCGTTTAATTTTTTGATAACGTTTATCAGTAATAAAACCTTTTAAAAAAAGTTCTAAAGTCTCAGGGGTTATTAATTCTTTAGGTTTAAGATGATCTAAAGAACAAAATTGACAACGTAAGTTACATTGACTGGCAAATTCTAAGTTTATTTCTTTTACACTAAACCCTTTTTTACCCTTTAAAATACCATAGTAATAATGATAATTTAAAGCATACTTAAAACCTTGAAGCATTTCAAGTGCAGGCCAAATAATAGGTTTACCGTAAAGTAATTGTTTTAAATAGGTTTTTATTTTAAAATACATCTTAGACTTATAAATATATCACAAGATGATAATGATTTTAAGGTGAAAAAATGAGCCTAGTCAGTTTTAAGAATATTAAATTAGGAAGTATTTTTAATTAATACTTCTGAACCTAAAAAAATCATTTTTCAATATCAGCTAAAATGTTTCTTTAATTATTAAAGCTCCATCAAAATACCCTGGATCTAGTATAGCTCCTGTAGATCCTCCTATAACTGTTTGCGCATAAATTTGAATATTATAGGATCCGATTGGATAATTTTCAAATACAGCAAACATAGATATAAAATCTTCGCTCCCTGAAATTTTAATCCCACCCTTATTTGAATAGTTCGCAATTACTCCATTAATCCTAATTTCAAAAAGAACTCCATTGGCTCCTCCAAAAAAGACACCACCATTTATTAATGAATTAAAATTAACTTCTAACGTAGAATTCGAGTACTGCTTATTAACAACTGTAATTGGTCCTACTGGCTGCATTGTAGTTGTAATATTAAATGTCGCATTATTTAATGGCGAACTTTTGGTATAAATGGAATTAGACATCCAAGTAGATTTACCATTGGCATCAGAAACAAGTATTTTTCCATTTCCTTCAGTTCCATCTTTTACCTTAAAAGTGCCATTTACATGTAGTTTTTCTGTTGGGATAATAGTGCCTATACCTACAAACGTTCCATCATCATAAAGTTGAGAATTAATACCTGCTGTTGCACTTGTAAATTTAACTACATAGTTAGTCGTACCATTTATATTTGCAGCTCCTATTGCCCCCGTAGATCCTGTCGGACCAGTTGCTCCTGTTGGGCCATTAAGCCCTGTTGGACCAGTCAACCCTATATTTCCTTGAATTCCTGTAGCTCCAGTTGGACCGGTTAATCCAATTAATCCTTGAGGTCCTGTGGCACCAGCTACACCTTGAGCACCAGTTGGCCCAGTTGCACCTGTTAATCCTGTGTTACCAATTGCGCCTGTAGCTCCATTTATTCCATTAGCACCATTGCAGATAAAATAGCTTAAATTAATTTCAGCAACTTGTAATATTCCATCATTATTTAAATCAAGTCCGCTAGATATTTTATATCCACCATTTGGACAGTTTGTCCCTGCAAATGAGGTATCAATAATAGAGTTAAATCCATTTGTTCCAGGAACTCCTGTTGATGCAGTATTTGCATGCAATGCATAAGGAACTGACAATAGCTGTGAGGCAGGCATTATATCTCCATTTACAGTTATTTGTAAATAATAAGAAGATATTCCCCAATTAATGGTTGAAAAATTACCTGAGGTAACTATTCCACTTCCAATTTCTGAAGTAAATAACCCAAACTGGTTTGTGGTAGGTGTTTGTGTTTCACTATAAACAATAGTACCACTTATAGAACCTTGCAAAATATCAAAATTAACATTAAGTAGAGATCCTATTATTGGATTACCTTGAGTATCCCTAGCAACTGCTTGATAATTTATTTTCTGAGGGGCTTGTGAATAAAACCTATTTGGAATTAAAACCATTGCCAAAATGAATGCTATTTTTTTACATTTTTTCATAACTATTTACTGATTAATTAAGTCAAACTTTTATCTTTTTATGATTTAATATTTATCAAATGATAATTAATTGAGGTTAAACTAAAAGTCTATACTGTTAGTGATTAGTAATCTATTTTTGAAATATTTAACTCTAGGTTAGTTTTTATATGCGATTGCTATAATTGCTTCGCCATTATCTAATTGAAGGGTATTGGTGCTATTGTATAATTTACATTTAAATTGTAAACGAACCTTTTTAGTAGGCAACCCATTTTCATTATTAATATAATCGTTAACCGAAATAACTTTAAAATAAGAGCCTGATTGTCCGCCTGCATCTAATGTGGTATAAACTAATCCATTACTTGCTGTATACTTAATAATTACATTGGATAATGATAATGGGTTCGGAATAGCTCCTCCTGAAGTATAAGTAAATGTAGTTATAGATGTATTTATTCCATTGGTATTGGTATATCTACAAAAATTGGAAACACTCCCTGTAGCATCTGTTACTTTTAAGCAAGTTAAATAGGTGCCTGATGTTGCATAGGTATGAGTTGCTGCTGTAGATGATGAGGTGAAATTATTTCCATCACCAAAATCCCAAAAGTATGTATATGGAGGAGTTCCAAATATAGGGACTGCTGTAAAGTTGACTAAATTACCTGAAGGTGAAGTAGAATTAAAAATAGCATAACAGCTATTGTTTGGGATTTCTACTTTTACTTCATTACAAATTGTACTGGTAGATAAATCATTAAATTTTGTAGTTATACAAACAGTATAAAAACCTGGACGATTATAGGTGTGATTTGTTGTGGTTGTACTTGTTGTTATTGATGATCCATCACCAAAATTCCATTGTACAGAGTCTACTCCTAATCCGCCTGAAGATAATGCTGTAAAATTAATAATGTTTGATATTGATGCGCCTCCTATGATTTCGAAAGGATAATAACCTGCTGAAATTGAGTTTGTAAATGTAATTGAACTATTTACTGCTGATGCTTGATAATCTTTTACAATTACTTCTATTCCATTAGGACAATTATTACAATTAACTATGTTTAAATGCGAATCAAAATTATATACATTGTTTGCATCTTGATTAAAACCAGAGTACATATAGTAATCATTTTTTCCTGCTTCATACTTGGTGTTTACTCCATTTATATCTCCCGAAAAATAAAATTCAGGTTCGGTATTTTCTGGCTCGGGTAATGATTCTTTTTTACAAGAAAATATGCTAATTAATAACATAAATCCCAAAATATAATAGGTTAAAGTTCTCATTATTTTAAAAATTTGTAAGTTAAAGTTGTTCTTAAATAAAGGTTTCTTTCAACTATTTCTTCTGGTAATTTAAAATAGTTTTCTTCTTTTATATCTATTAATCCTAAGTTAATAAGTGCTATTAACGACCATCTTGTAGTTAGTTTCCTTTTATAAGCTAGGTTTAACGAAACATCAAACTGCTTAAAGCCATCTAAATAATTAGCACTTTTTGATGTTGATAGTTGCTCGGTCATAAAATCGGTTTCTCTTTCTACTATAATATTATTATCGTTGCGGAATAAATAAGAAAATGAACCTCCAAGTCCAATGCTATTTTTAGGATTAACATCATAATAAAATAATAATGGAACAACTGCATAATGTAAGCACTTGGTTTCAACAGTTGTAATAGAATCTACCTTACCAAAAGAAGGGCGTTCGGAACGAACTACTAAATTAGTTTGATTCATATTGTTTAAATACTGGTAATACAAACCAACATTAAATGAAAACTTTGGCTTAAACTGATTGGTATAAGCAATCCCTAAAACTGGACTTAATCCATTTGCTTCTTTACCAGAAGTTGTATATGACCATCCTAAATTATAAAGCCCTCCAAAATCGATTGTAAAAAAACTGTTTGGAATAAATTGTGATGAACCTGCTTCTTTTTTGTCATCCTCTAATGCAGGTGAGCTATCCGGCAAACTATCTTCAGTGCTCGCTAAAATTGTTGAGTCAGTAAGAATTTCAACTGCTTCAACAGAATCTTTAATTGATGAATTTACTTTACTTTCATCCAACTCCTCATTTTGTTCTGTTAAAATAATCTCTTTGTTATTATCATCAATGACAGGGTCTTTAGTTTTTACTTTTGTTTTTTCTTCATTTGCTTTTGCTTGTTCTTCCGTGTTTTTAATTGAGCTTTTTTCTGCAATTAATTCATTATTCTCAGCTTCTTCTTTTATTGGTGTTAATTCTTTTTTTGTTGCCGATTTATTGTTTCCTTTAAGCTCCTTTTTAGTTTGATTAGTTGAGTTAGCAGCTAACGTATTATTATTATTTACGGCTTCTTTAACTTTTGTTTTACTTACTTGTTCTTCCTTAAGTGTAGCGCTATTGTTATCTAAAGGATTGGTAGTTGTGTTAATTGATGGTTGCTCAACAGCGTTTGAATTATTATCTGGAGTTAATTCTGTTTTGTTATAGGTTACTTCATTTTTAGAAGTAGTTTTAGATTCAGCTTGTTTTTTATTAACCACATTTTGTTGCGAATCGCTATAAATATTAGTCTTATCTGTTTTGCTGAAATTAAAATAATACAACATTAAAAATATTCCTAAGCCCGAAGCAAGACCAAAGAAATAGATAAAAAACCATCTTTTTCTTCTTTCCTTTTTTCGTTGTAATTCAATCATTTCTTCGGCCTTATCCCAATTGGCTTCATCAAAATGAAAATCGGCTTCAGAAAATTTGGAGCGCATTATTTCATCAAATTCTTCTTCTTTACTCATGTGTTTAATTTAACTGTAATTGACATACTTGCGAGCATTTCTTTTAATTTATTTCTCGAAAAATTTAAGTGCCATTTAGATGTTCCTTCCGATATGTTCATCATATCTCCAATTTCTCTATGGTTAAACCCATCAATAACGTATAGGTTAAATACTTTTTGACTGGCACTAGGTAATTTGGTTATTAATGAATGTATCTGATCCACGTTCATTTGTACCAAAGCTTCATTAAGATTTACTTCGCTATTTTCAAATGTATATTCTTCTACGTATTCAATGGTTTTTAATTTTTTTTGTTCTTTTCTATACTCATCTATTAAAATATTTATCATTATCCTTCTTACCCATTTTTTAAATGGAACTTCTGGGCGGTATTTTTCTAAATTAAATAGTATTCTAGTAAATCCTAAATTTAATTTTTCTTTTGCATCCTCCTCATTATTTGTATAACGCATACAAATGCTCATCAAATAGCGATACAAAAGTTTGTACATTTCAAACTCAGCTCTTCGCTCTTTATTAATGCAAGCAGTTATTATATCGAGGTTAATTTCCATTAATTACAAACTGCTTTTATATTTATCAATTTAATACAAAATAAGAAAGTATTGAATATAAAAAGTGCTTTCATAAATCTTTACTTATTCTTTAATAAATTTGATAGTTTCTGTTTCATTCCTATTTATAATTTTTAAAAAATAAGCTCCTTGAGCAAAATTAGATGTATTAAAAATTATTTCAGAACCCATCAATTTTGATTCTTTCATTACCTCTATTCCTAGTATATTATAAATAACCACCTCAGCATTATCAAAATCGTTTTCTGAAGTAATTGTTAGTTTTTCTTTTACAGGATTAGGAAATAATTTTAAGCCAGTATTATTTTTAGCACTATTATTGGTTATCCCAGTAGTGATATTAGAAGTTATTTGAGTAAATGAATAGGGATATATAGTAATTGAATCTGTAGTGTTCCCTGATAATTTATTAAGACTAGTAATTCCGTTTACCACAAATGTTGTATCGGCAGAGTATTGATCATATTGCATAGCTTGATTAAATACTGTAGCTAAAGATATTTTAAATGTATCACTAGATAAATTGCAAATAAAACCTTTTTCTGCACCTGTATGATTAAACTTCCATCCGATTAGTTTGGGGATAGTAGTTGTTAAGTAGCTCATTGTAGTGTTTCCAGAAAAAGTAATGTCTTGACAGGTTTGTGATCCTTTTGAAACATCTAACAATAATTTCATAGCAACTCCATTGGCAGTAATATGGTTATCTTTTTTAGAAATAGATTCATGCCAACTATCGTTGGATGCTAAAGAGTGATTTAAAAACATAGTAATGTTAGCTTTTGTTAAAAATAAATGATGCATTGCACTCAAAAATAAAGCATGAGTCCATGTTTCTGCAATCAATGGCGAATTTTCTAAAAGATTATATTCTGTAACCCAAACTTCTTTATTTGTTGGAAGTAAATTAAATTCTCCAACTGTTGAAAATCGATGTTCTAATGACCCCGATTTATTGGCACTTCCAAACACCTCTGCAAAAGCTCTATTTACATAAAAAACTAAATCTACATTGTTTGCACTCAAATAAGGATGCCATGCGAAAGCTTCAATATTAGGATTGGCTAATAATATTTCTTGATGCCAATCTGGTCTGAGGTTATTATTAGAACCTACTACACACACTTTTATTTGAGAATCGTAAGCTTTTATACTATCGTAATAAGTTTTTGCTGTTTGAGCATAAAACAAAGAAGTCATCAATTGATTAGGGTAATTTCCATTTTGTAAATTATGTTCATTACCTAACTCTATCATCAAAGTACTTAATCCTAATGAATTCATATGTCTAATTCCATCCATTTCGTAATTAGGACTTGATGTTTCAAGATTTATCACATATAACCCTTCTCCTTGACTTACAGCATCTAATCCAACTTTAAACTCTTCAGGTCTAATCATTAAAGGAGTAAATGGTGGTTGATAACCTGGTTTATACCAACCAGTTTGCCAATCCCAATGATTGGAAAGTGTTCCGCCAGGATATCTTAAAACTTGTGGGTTAAGTAATACCGTACTGTCTCTAAATGCTTGTTGAGTCCAGTTGGCACCTATATTAGCCGTATCGGAAGGGAATTGTCCGTTAGCATTAAACCCAATTTTTGGAGTTGATTTATTAATTAAACCTATTGTTGCTTGTAAACTTTGCTGTGCAAATAACGAAGAAGATAAAATACTAAAGGATATTATTAGTGTTATTCTGAATGTATTTTTCATGGTTTTTATAATTAATGTTTTACAATAAATTTAATAGTCTCATCACTCGATTTTAAAAAGTAAATACCATCTATTAAATCATTGGTTGAAAATGAAGTTGTAGCGTTTGATTTAGTTATTATTTCCTCACCTAATATGTTGTATATTGTAAAGTTTTCAATGGGTTTATTGAAGTGTAATAATTCATCAACTGGATTTGGGAAAATATTCAATCTATTATTTACGTCAATAATATTTGTTTCAATATCAGTTATTGTGTTAGAATATTCTAAAATTAACACACTCATTGGAGGCATTAAATAAAACCCTGAAGAATTGGCGGTTATTGGACTTTCAATAATAGAGTCTGAATTTAAAGAAGTTGCCGTTAGAATTTTAGCATTTAATAAATTGTATCCTGTTATGCCATTTACTTGTAAAGTATGACTTACCATTTTATCTCTATTTACTGCAACAACGTTTAGCATTTTTTTGTCTGAAGAAACAAATGCACCAGATCGAACGGAATAAGAATTACCATCACTAGCAATTGGTGAAGAGCTAATTACTCCTAGCGAATTATCCAGAAAAACAGGGAAAAGTTTTTTATAAAGATCTGCTGTAGGCATTAATGTAAATGTACCATTAGCATTTTTCCTGATAGGATGCCATTGCGTAAATGTTGAACCATAAACCCAAAAATCAGAGCGTTCTATATTACTTGTTTGACTCATCATTAACAAAAAGTCAGCACTTAAATTAGCCCCTTGCCATTGCATAGCTAAATCTTGTTCTGCTTGTGTTGGATTGCCTGAGGAGGGTACAATTGCGGGGGCATTATCACCAACAATTACTTTATAACCTTTTGCGTATGCTGCGGCTGTGACAGTTGATAGCTTTAATTCTGCTGCTGATACACCCGCAGGTATATTAGGACCAACTACATTTTCTGTTAAAAAAAAATGATTATTAACACCATAAATTTTACCTTGTAATAATGGAGAGTTAAGAACACTATCAGTCCAATTGCCAGGCATTGTTTTAGCTAAAACAGTAACCGTAATTTTTATGGTAGAATCTATTGCAAGCATAGCATCGATAATAGGAACTATATTATTAATATAATTACTTACTCCTCCAATTCCATACTCTACAGAGGTATAGGGTTCGTTACCCATATTCCAAATTTCAATACCGTAAGGTAAATGATGTCCATTGGTGTCTCTTACTGCAGCCCAATCAATTCCTCCACCTGGGTTGGTTCCATCATTTGGAGCATTACAATACTCTACCCAATCAGCATTCGATTGAGCTACATTTGCAATAGCCGCCTTTGCCTGAGTTGGAGTTAACGTTACATCAGCACTATCATAAATAGGGACCATAATTTGTATATCTTTTGGAGATACGCCTCTAGCTGCAGTCATTGCCATAAATTCATCAAATCCAAACTCCATAACTTGTGCTGGTGTTGATGGTGATGCGAAGATTTGTTGAGGCACTCTTAAATTTATTGGTCCTATAGATTTTTTCCACTCAAACCCCTGCATTATACCATTGGCTGGATACCTTAGCGTTGACATTGGAAAATCATTAAAAATAGAATCAATTCCAGCTATAAAACTACCATTAGTATTATGGTAACCTGTTAATCCACTTACTGGGTCGGAAAGACTAGATCGACAATCGTAAGTTATTCCAAGTAATAATTTAGGATTAGGCATTACAATAGTATTCGTATCGATAGTTGCAGTTGCTGTTTGTCCATATGAAAACGATGGTTCTACAATTAAACTAACCAATACCCCTAAAATGATAATATATCTATTTTTCATAATAATTTGTTTTACTTTTCTTGAAAACTATTTATTTAATATTATTTTTTGCTTCATTATATTTCCTTTTTCATCATTTATTAATACTGTGTATATGCCATTAGTATATGATGAAATATTAATTGGAATTAAATTATATCCTGTTGTAAATGAATAATTATTAGAAAATATTTCTTGTCCTAAAGCATTAAACACACTTACTTTTGAGTTTAAATCAGATTTACTTTTTACCCTTAAGTTAAATGCTCCATTTGAAGGATTTGGCAATACTGCAATAGAAATTGTAGCGGTATTTAGCCCATCTATTTCTAAAACAATATTAGTAGAGTCTATTACGCCTAAACTTAAATTGTAATACGTTCCAGATGGTCTGTTTTCTAGTTTTACAGCTCTAACCATATATACATTGCTGCCTTGTAAAGGGGCATTATCTGTGAAATTGGTTCCAGTAATATAAGAGCTATTTATTTTGCTAAACATTCCATACAAGCTATCTGCTCTATATACATTATATCCAACAACATTATCCAATGAAGCTGACCATGTTATATCTATATTATTTCCATTAGGTGTTACTATTACATTTGATACTGGTAATACTATATGTTGTTTTAATGTCGGATCTCCCATTAATGCCATATGAACTTGTCTTTGATTATTGATTGATCCAGCATCATAAGTACTATAATTATTTTGATTTCTTAGTGTAGAATAACCTACTGTTTCTCCTAAAGACATATGATGAAAGTGCCAAAAAGGTGCTTTACCTGACCACATAGTTGCTAATGCTGTTCCATTACTAGCCAATGGTGCTCTTAATAAGTGATTGGTTGTGGTGCTAATACCTCCTTTATACCATTCTACAAAATAGCTACCATACATTTGCATAAAAACAGTGTTTATTGGACGATTAATACACTGTGAACTGGTAAATATAGTATTACTCATACTCGTATCTGAACCGCCTCCAGCCATGTGAGTCCATAAATAATTTTCATTAGATAATGAATCAATAAACTCCGTACAACCAGTATTACAACCCGTTATTTCTTTAATGGAATTACCAAACATAGTAGAAAAACTTCTCCATGCTGCTGCTGATGTATAAGGTATTAAGTCATCCATAGTGGTATTCATTAATGCTCTGTAATTGGGTTGTGTAATAGCAAATCGATAATCATGATTTTTAGTTAAATACTGTTTTATTAAATTACTTTCTGATAAAACAAAACCACTCATCTTATCCATGTCTATTCTTCCTACCTGAAGATCTACTAAAGAAGGGAAAGTACTTTGATCATAATATCCATCACCAATTGAATTAGGAGTATGAATTTGACCTGTGTTACTTGTTGCTACAGTATTATCTGTCCATACTCCATCAATATCTCCATAAAACCCATCTGCTGGTTGTGCACCAACTCTTTCTGCATGTCCATCTGGTGCAAAATCCCCAGAATATGGAGCAGGCATATGTCCTATTGTTAACACCGTACTTAAAAGTCCACTACTGTTTGTATATTCTTGTACAATTATATTTTTGATGGCTGCTACTCCAATAGATGGATTAACTATTTGTTTTTTTACTAAATATCCATCACCAATTAAGTCTAATTCTAGTTGTTGTACTTCTGTAGCAACTGTTGAATTAAAATTAGCATCTACTAATAATAATATTTCTCCTCTAAAATCAGTTTCTCCCAGTTCTAATCCCGCATAAATATATCCGTAACCAGAAAGTATTGGGGTAGTTTTAGTTACTCGATATTCAAAAGCTTCACCAACATTAACTGTTAAATCGGTATAAGTACTGGCAGAAGGAGCCAAATTGGCAAGAAATGTCCAAGCGGTATCTGCTTTTAATTTTCTATCAATACTATATGCTATTGCTGTAGGATCATTTGTCCAATTGATAGTAATTTGTGATGGTGAATTGTTAGATGTTGCTGTTAATAAAACTGCATATTCTTTTCCTACGGGAGTTTCTAATAAGTTAAAATTTGCTGGGCTCATATCTGTTACAGATAGATTAGTTGTTTTTGAAATTCTTACCAATGCCGTTAATGAAGCAGGTCCTGCAACTACCCATGGATAACTCGAAAAACCAACAGGTACAGCATAATTGTTAACAATTGGATTCCAACTAAATCCGTTATTAGTTGAATATTCTATGTTTATATTGTTAATGGTATTATCAGTATAAAAACTAATTGATTGAGTGCTGCCTATTAAAAAGTTCTCACCTCCAACTGGTTGTATAAGGGTTAATGGCATTGTAGGTGTAAATTTTTGATATTTTAAAGCCACACCAGAATCTCCTACTGTCCACCCTGTAGTATCGTTTATAAATTGTATATCCCATAATGATTTTGTAGTTCCACTTGCATCTTGGTTCCAGTTTGAACCTCCATTAGGAGTTGATAAAATAGTTCCATTTCTTCCAGAAACCCATCCTATATTTGCATCTACAAAGCTTAAACTTAATAAATCGGCTGTTGTGCCAGATGTTTGTCCTTGCCAACCACCAACAGTGGTATATTTTGCAATATTTCCATTGGAATTACCAAAAGAATTAACTCCCCAACCAAGGCTTCCGTTTAACATCTGAATATCATTATAAATTGTAATTCCTCCTCCAGGTAATACTGTTTCATTTGTCCAAATAGAACCACCATCTGCAGTATTAGCAATTCGTTTTGAAGTTCCTGAAACCCAAATGTTTTGTGCATCTATTATAGACAATCCCCATAATGATGAATTGATACTAGCAGCAACAACGGCAGTCCAATTGGCTCCTCCATCTACTGTTTTTCTAATAGTAGGCATACTTGGACTAACAGAATTACCCACCAGCCAGCCTGTAGTATTATTTAAAAATTTAATGGCATTTAGTTGTTTTACCGAATTTGAATTTTGAGCTTGCCAATTTGCTCCTCCATCTATGGTATTATAAACCACTCCCGAATCTCCTGCTGCCCAACCAATCATATTATTTACAAAATGTAAACAACGAAATGTTTGGGTAATAGCTATACTTTGGTCTGTCCAATTTAAACCTGCATCGGTTGTTTTTAAAATTGTTCCATTTGTACCAGCAATCCATCCTGTTTGTGCATTTACAAAACTAACTGCTTTTAAACTTTCTTGAGTGTTTGTAGTTAAGGGAGTCCAAATTTGACTGAATCCAATTGCAGAATTTCCAATTATTATTATAAGAGTAAATACTGTTTTTAATAAAATAGTTAATAGGGAAGTTTTCATAAGGCTATTTTTTAGTTGTTAATTTTAATGTTGTTATAGGTTTAATTTTTTCTATTTATAAATGCTCTTTTACACTATCACGAAAAAAAAATAAGAGGGGTTGGGTAAAAAACAAAAAATAATTTAGTTCGTAGTTTATTTAAACAAAATCGACCAAATAAATAAACAAATGGCAATTGATATAATTAAAAGAATAAGATTGAGAAATATGGTCACTTTTTTCATGTGTATAAATTTTGCATTTATACACTATCACGAAAAAAACCTAAAGGGGTTGGGTGGGTTTAAACTTTTAGTGGAGAAAAAACTAAAACTATTTTACACACTGTAACATTAATCCAATCGAAGAAAATAGTCGAGATTTCGTTACACGGTTTTAACTGGTTGAATAATGTGAAATTTCCCTAATAATCTCCTCCAAATAGTTCGATAATTTGGATTTTTGATCTGCATAATTTTCATCTTATGGGTTATGTAACATTATTTTATTTATAGGATAGTTGATGATTTAGCTCCTTTAATTTCTTCATATCTTCTAAAAAAGAGTTCAAAAAAATGTCGGTGGGCTCCACTTTTTTACATTTTACTAGATTTTCTTGGAATATTATTTAGATATTTGATTCATAATAAGATATCTAGTTTATGAGAAAAATAATTTTTTTACCTGTTTTATTTCTTTTTACGGGGCTAAGTGCTCAAATTATCATCACTACTACTGACATGCCTAATGTTAATGATACTTTTCGGTTGAGCACAACTTCAAACATTCAAGGAAACGACCCAAAACTTACTGGAGCTAATTATATGTGGAATTATACCAATTTAGTTCCAGATGCTCAAAGAATAGATACGTTTTTTTCGGTTTCTTCAACACCATTTGCTTACCAGTTTTATTTCAACAATAATTTTTCTTATCCTAATCATAAAGCTAGTTATGCGTTAAGAGGTCCTGATATTAGTATTCCTCAAGTATCAATAACAGAGGTGTTTAATTTTATTAAAAATTCATCTTCTGCATATGATAATGTTGGTTTTGGGTCAAAAATTAATGGGGTACCTAGCTCTACTCAAAGAATTCCGGTTGATAGAGAATATGAATTTCCAATGAATTATTTAGCCAACCATATTTCTAATTCTGAGTTCGGGATGAGCGTTTCTGGCTTTGGGTATTATGGGCAAAGTATGGAGAGAATTGATAGTGTTGATGGATGGGGTAATCTGATTACTCCGTTTGGCACTTTTAATTGTTTAAGAGTAAAATCTATTTTAAACAAAATAGATACTACTTATATCGATCAATTTAATTTTGGAGCATCTACGCCAAGACCTGAAGAAATAGAATATAAATGGTTGGCAGCTAACGAAGGTGTACCCGTTTTAAAAATAGTAACTATTGGTGGAAATGTTAGTCAAATTATTTACAAAGATAGTTTAAGATTAAATGTTGGTATTGCTGAAATTAATAAGATTAATAATGTGTCTATATATCCTAATCCTGTAAAATCGAATTTAACGATTAATTATAATGGAGAAATTATCGGAAAACTTAAAATAAGGTTAAAAGATATTTTAGGTAATGATGTAGTTACAGTTTATGATGGTAGCTCTATAAAAGGGCAAACTAAATTAACATTAGATTTAACACCATACTCTATTAAAACAGGGATCTATTTTATTGAGTTTTTAGTTAATAATGAAAAATATTATACTCAGAAAATAATTATCATAGAATAATTATTTTTCAACTACATTCAATTACTTCTTCCTAAAGTTATCGTAATAAAAAAGCCTCAACTTTTGTTGAGGCTTTTGTTTTGTTGCCCGACTAGGACGTATTCAATTTTATTTCATTTTACTCAATTCAATGTAAAATATGGCTTTACACCTCTTTTGTAAAGGGTTATTAGTTGGGTTTGATAAAGGTAGATTAAAAGAAATAAAGTAAAAACGACAACAAAAACGACAACAACTCGTTAAAGGGATATAAACAAATCCCCTATGGCTAGATTCAATTTTAATTTAAGAGAACCAAAATCAAGCACTCCTACTCAAATATTCTTAATTATTCGGTGGGATAAAAAAAGATTGGTTTACCCGATAAATGAGAGTATTAAACCCGAGTATTGGGAAACAGATAAAACTAAATCTAATTTCCAAAGGGCTAAAAATGTTAAGGCTTTTCCAACTTCTCCAGAATTTAACTTGAGGCTTGATAATATCTTGACTTCTGCAAAGAATATCTTTAGGCAATATCAGAATGAAAATAAACAGTTAGCACCAACAAAAAGTGAGTATAAAGAATTATTAGACATTCATTTTAACAAATCAGTAGTAGAAGAGATTAATTTATTTTCATTTTATCAGAATCATATTGATTTAGCTAAAACTAGATATAGCATTAAAACAGTACAATGGTATGAGTTATCTTTAAAGGTATTGAAAGAGTTCAGTAAAACCTACAAAAGAGCTTTAGATTTTGATAATATTGATATGACTTTTTATGATGCTTTTATAGATTATCTTACAAATGTAAAAGGGTTGAAACAAAACACAATTGGTAAGCATATACAGAATCTAAAAGCAGTTTTAAATTCTGCTACTGAAAGAGGAATTAATAAAAGAATGGATTTTAAATCAAGGAGTTTTAAAAAAACTACTGAAAATAGTTCTCAAATTCACTTGACCGAAAATGAAATAAACGAAATGTATAATCTTGATTTATCAAACGATAAGAGATTAGAAAGAGTAAGAGATTTATTTATTGTAGGTTGTTGTACGGGATTAAGATATTCTGACTTTTCAAAAATTAGAAAAGAAAATATTGTTAATGGGTACATTAATCTAGACGTAAACAAAACAAAACAACAAGGGTTAATTGTTCCTATACACCCATTTGTAGAAGAAATAATGTTAAAATATAAGAATAATGAAAATCATTTACCAAATACAATTAGTGATGATAAAATGAGAGTTTACCTTAAAGAAATAGGTCAAATGATACCTTCTTTGAATGATTATTTTATGAAGTCATATATGCTTAAAGGTAAAAGGGTGGAGGAGAATGTTAAAAAATATGAACTTATAGGAACTCATACAGCGAGAAGATCTTTTGCAACAAATATGTATAAAGAGGATAATGGTATTGATAATTTGACAATTATGGCTATTACGGGGCACAAGACGGAAAAAAGTTTTATGACATATTTGAAAACCACAAATCAAGAGCATGCTTTAAAAATTAAACAGCATTGGGAAAATAAATATGGTAATAATTTAAAAGCAATATGATGGAAAGTTTTAAATACAAAGCAATTGAAGATAAATTTGATAAAACACTAATTCTATCAATAGAAGAAGCTGAAATATGTTTAGCTGAATTAAAGATTGCAGTTAAAAAGACTTATGATGAACAATCCGAGTATGAAAAAGAATTGTTTATTTCAGAATTAAATAAGGACATCAATTTTACTCAAACATCAGAGCATAAGACTTGGTGTGCCAGAGGGACAACAAATGAGAAAAATTTTCAAGATTTTATGTTGGATTGGGAAAGTGTTGTCGAATCATTGACAAATTATCATAAATCAAGTCATAGGGAGCTTAATAATATTCCTTTAATTGATTATTCAATTGACTTAAATGAATCTAAACAGAATATTAGAATTGTGTACCTTAAAGAATTAGGTGTTTTGGATTTTCTGAAAAAAGAATATAATGGGATTACAAATAATAAATTAGCTACATTAATTAGCTCATTTACTGGCATTGATGCAAAAACAGTTCAATCATACGTTAATCCAATGTATGATGAAGACAATAATCAAAAAAATAATCCTTGTACTACAGTAAACACCCAAAAAGTCAGAAATAAACTCCAAGACCTTGGTATTAATTTAAAAAAATAATAATGTTAGGGATTCCCTAATTATTACCTAATATTTATTTGTATCGGATTAAAAAATCATTCGATATGAATAACATTACACAACTCTACCAAATTACACCCGATGAACTTAAAGAGTTTATTACTAAAGGAATTAAAGAGAACTTAAAAGGGCTTGTAAATAATTCCACCCCACCACAAGAAAAATATCTTACCAGAAAAGATGTAAGCGACTTACTTTCTATAAGTCTTCCAACTTTATCTTTATGGGTACAAAAGGGTTTAATACCCTGTTATAGGGTTTCAAACAGAGTTTATTTTAAAGCTTCAGATATTGATGCTAGTCTTAATCAAATTAAAATTTAAGACTATGATAACAACTATCCTAAACATTCAATCAAAGTCATCTAAAGTTGAATTTTTTTATTTACCCTCGTTTATTACACTCCAGGAAATTGCTTCAAGTATAAAAAAGTCAAAGTTTTCAGTTTCAAGATACCTTTTCAAAATTGAAGACGGTATAAAAACAAAAATAAGATTAGAGAATCAACTTGATAGTGAACTTGATTATGTTGAAATTGTTATTGTCAATATAAAATGATTGACTTTATTAAAATACAAATTGATAGTAGTTTGGAAAAAACGGTGAAAGTGACCACCTGTTAACGTTTTAAACTGACCACCCAAAAACGGTTGAAAGTGAGCAGTTAAAACGGAGCAAATTGACCACCCTAAATACGAAGAATAATTA
>JBBKXK010000024.1:0-9859 GCA_037969435.1 Vicingaceae bacterium | reverse complement strand
CCAAAATACGTTTCTACCAAAGTAAACGTAGAACGATTAATCATTTCATAATTGTAAAAAGTCATGTTGTTTACCTCATCATTGGTAGCAAAAGCAAATGCTTGACCTCTTATTTCCATCCCTATTGATGGTCCTTGAGACTCAGAATGGGTATTCCCTTTGTCATTAAATACAAACCAAATGGTAGTATCTCCAAATAAACGAATGTCTCTAGTTGTTCTACAATCAATGTCACCTACTAAATCATATTTTGGATAATCTCCTGCATTTGGATCATAAAAATCATCACCATCTTTATCAAAAAATGGTGCTAAATGCCAATCTTGTCCCTGACTAATGTCTCCATGCGCTGGCCAATTTAAAATCTCATCCGGTATTCTGTAGCCAGGATATTCTACATTTTCATCACAATTTGGATCTTGCATACACTCATGCCGAGCAACAAACTCATCCACCATCGCACGGGATACTCCATAAAACTTATCATATTTAGCACAGGTCGGAGCATCAATCTCAACAGTGTTTTTATTTAATGGTCCTGGCCAAAAATCATTACCCGTCTGTCTAAAAGTTACAGCGGCTAATTTTAACTGACCATTAATATCTTGTCCACCCATCCATAAAGAACCAGCAAAAATAGAAGTCAATTTAGGATCTGAACTGCTCCCTCGCTTTGGGATCTCATATTCAGCAATTCCATTTGCTCTATCTTGCCACATACTTCCTCCTGTAGCATCTATTCTAGCTCTTACATTATTTAAGTTTAAAATAGCAATAGCAACAGCTGAAGCACACCCAGCTTCAGGAGTAGGGTCAGTTACAACTTTACTGTTTTCTATATTGATTCTACGTGAAAAAGCGTTTGTTATTAAAAAACAAAGGCAAAGAATAAGGGTTAAATTTTTCATGATGTTATAGTTTATGAGGTTTCATATTGTAATTTTACCTTTGTTTGGTGAGATAAGTTAGCACTAATTGTTAAGGTGTAATAATTACTTAATAAGTGGTAGTAGAACTCATATAAGTGGTTTTGAAGAATAATTCCTTTATTTTTAAGTTATTGATTATCCAAATAATATCTTTGTAAACTATGAGTTTAGACAAGACATACTGTGGGAGCTTGGTTAATTACCAACGATTTAAAACCAGAGAAGTAATGGTTGGTACTATAGGAGTTGGAGGTAACAATCCTATTCGTATTCAATCAATGACCACTACAGATACTATGGATACGATGGCAACTGTTGAGCAGTCTATTAGAATGATAGATGCTGGTTGTGAAATAGTTAGAATTACAGCGCCAAGTAAAAAAGAGGCAGAAAACTTAGCTAATATTAAAGCAGAACTCACTAAAAGAGGCTACAACACCCCATTAGTTGCTGATATACATTTTACTCCTAATGCCGCTGAAATTGCAGCTAGAATAGTCGAAAAAGTAAGGGTGAATCCGGGAAATTATGCTGACAAAAAGAAATTTGAAGAGATTGAATATACGGACGAATCATATAAAGCCGAATTAGCCCGAATAAGAGCGCGTTTTATTCCGTTGGTACAAATATGTAAAGAACATAAAACAGCCATGCGTATCGGCACAAATCACGGGTCCTTGTCCGACAGAATTATGAGCCGTTATGGAGATTCTCCTTTAGGCATGGTAGAATCTGCATTAGAGTTTTTACGTATTTGTAGAGAATTTGATTATCATGACATTGTTTTGTCAATGAAAGCAAGCAACACATTGGTTGTAGTTCAAGCATATCGCTTGTTGGTTAATAAAATGATAGCTGAAGGAATGAATTATCCTTTACATTTAGGGGTTACTGAAGCTGGAGATGGAGAAGATGGAAGAATAAAGTCTGCTGTAGGTATAGGAACGTTGTTAGAAGATGGTTTGGGAGATACTATAAGAGTTTCTTTAACTGAAGAACCTGAGTTTGAAATACCAGTAGCTCAAGACTTGGTAAAAAGATACAATGATAGGATTGGACATGAAAAAATAGAAGAAATTAATGATAACCCATTAACGCCATTTGAATTCAATAAAAGAGAAACAGAAGAAGTATTAAACATAGGCGGAAAAAATGTTCCAGTTGTTGTTCATGATTTTTGTGCAAAGGATAAAGTTTCTCCTGCTTCTTTTTTTGCCTTAGGGTACAATTATTCTGTTCCGTTAGATAAATGGAATTTATCAGATATGGCTTGTGATTATGTTTTTTTAGGGAATAAAGTAATTGATTTTGAAGTGCCAGGAACGTTAGGGCTTATTTACAATTACAAAATATGGGTGATAAACAAAGTTAATGCTTATCCATTCTTAAGTGTTAAAGAATATTTATTGGCAACTGACTTATCACCTAAAATGAATATGGTATATGTTACTTTGTCTGAATTAACAATTGAATTAATCAATAAATTAAAATCGGATATTACCGCTGTGTTAATGATAGACACTTATAATAAGCACGGCATGGCTGAACAAAGGAAGTTGTTTGTAGAACTGATGAACCATAACTGTAAAATTCCTGTTGTTATTGGAAGAGCTTATGGAGAAATCACACCCGAACAGATGCAATTACACGCTTCCACAGATATGGGAGCTTTATTGGTAGATGGGTTAGGTGATGGAGTATTTATTGCTGCTGAAAACTGTGGTTCAGATAAAATGATTAATGATACTGCTTTTGGTATTTTACAAGCTACTAGAACACGTATTTCTAAAACTGAATACATTAGCTGCCCAAGTTGTGGAAGAACTTTATTTGATCTTCAGGAAACTACCGCAAAAATTCGAGCAGTAACTTCTCATTTAAAAGGAGTGAAGATTGGTATTATGGGCTGTATAGTAAACGGGCCTGGCGAAATGGCTGATGCTGATTATGGATATGTTGGTACAGGAGTGGGAAAAATTACTTTGTACAAAGAAAAAAATGTAGTTCAAAAAAACATTCCAGAAAGAGAAGCAGTTGATGCACTAATTAATTTGATTAAAGAACACGGAGACTGGGTTGAAGTTTAGTTTACTGCTTTGACGGGCATTTATGATCTCCATGGGTACAGAAAACACAACAATCTCCATCCTTAGGATATAACACCGTTTCGCAGTTTTCGCAAGTATATTTAATTAAACAAACATCTGTTGGTAAAGGTTCCAATTTTTCATGCCCACAATTTGGACATTTAATAGTTGATGAGCTTATAATGGGAGCATGTTTATATTTAGTCCTAATGTAACTATTGTCACAAGCCAAAAATATAAATCCCAACAATATAAGGATGGAAAATGATGGTAGTCTCATAAATCAAAATAGGTTAATTAATACCTTTTATTATTTTTAATTCTTTTAGAGTTAGTTTCCTGTAAAATTTGTAAGAAAAAAGAGTTTCTCGTTTTTCTATATATCCAAAATCATCTTTTATTACATAACGAAATGTACCCTTTGGATGGGTGCCAGCTATAAATTTATTATACTCAATTTCCAATTGCTCTGCTTCCGTTAGTTTTTCTTCTTTAACAACAATGGATTTATTTTCGGTTTTTATAATGGTATCTTTATTGTAAATAACGGGCGTTATTATAGTTATAGTGCCTGGTGTTTTTGATGTTAACCTATAAACCCAAGTACTGGTTGTTTTGGCTGCATTGTTATTCCAAGAAGATGAGGTGCTTTTGTTGGGGCCAGAAATAAGGTTAAAATCATTCAGTACAGGTAAATCAATAGAATCTATAAACATGTCAATTTTAAAAGTCAGTAAAATTGTTTCGTCTATTTTATAAACATCCTTATCGGTAATTATTTCAAAATTTTGGCAATAGCTAGATAGTTGAAATAATAAAAATAACGATAATAGGATTTCATTTATTTTGAGCATAATATCATATTTGTTATATAACCAAATATAGCTAAAAGCTTACAATTAAAAAACGCCCTAGTCTTTCAACAAAGGGCGCTTTCAAAAGAAGGATCTTTATAAATAGATATTAAGACTTTTAGACTCAAGATTTAAGATGATTTATTTTAGTCTTAATTCTCTATATCTTCTGTCTTAGTTCTATCCACTGCACATTTCGCAATCATCAGGATTATCTAATGAGCATGCTAATTCAGCAGCAGCTTGTTCTTTTAGTTGTTCAGCTGTCGGTATTGGAGCAGCTTTGCTTTCCGTAGTTACTGTAAATTTAACAGCATCACGAGCAGCTTTAGTTCTTAAATAATACATTCCAGTTTTTAAACCTTGTTTCCAAGCATGGAAATGCATAGATGTTAATTTGGCAAAATTTGGACTTTCTACAAATAAGTTTAATGATTGTGATTGACAGATGAAAGCACCTCGATCAGCAGCCATATCAATAATCGTACGTTGTTTAATTTCCCAAACTGTTTTGTACAATTCTTTTAAGTTTTGTGGTATTTCAGGTATATTTTGGATAGAACCATTTTCTGCCATTAATTTGTTTTTCAACTCATCATTCCACAAGCCTAATTTGTTTAAGTCTCTCAATAAATGTTTGTTTACTACAATAAATTCTCCTGACAATACTCTTCTGGTATATATGTTTGAAGTATAAGGCTCAAAACATTCGTTGTTTCCTAATATTTGGGAAGTAGAAGCTGTTGGCATAGGAGCTAATAATAAAGAGTTTCTAACACCATATTTAGCAACTTCTTCTTTTAATATATCCCATTCCCATCTATCACTAGGAGAAACATTCCACATATCGTATTGGAAAATTCCTTTTGACACAGGAGAACCTTTATAAGATTCGTAAGCGCCATCTACTTTTGCTAAGTCTTTAGACGCAGTCATTGCAGCATAATAAATCGTTTCAAAAATTTCTTTATTTAACGTTTTTGCTTCTTCAGATTCAAAAGGCAATCTTAACAAAATAAAAGCATCTGCTAACCCTTGTACGCCTAATCCAATTGGACGGTGACGGAAGTTAGAGTTTTCAGCTTCTTTAACAGGATAATAATTGTTGTCTATTATTCTGTTTAAGTTTTTAGTAGCAACATAAGTAATGTCGAATAATTTTTGGTGGTCAAATTTTCCATCAATCACAAAACGAGGCAATGCTAATGAGGCTAAGTTACATACGGCTACTTCATCTTTAGAAGTAAACTCCATTATTTCGGTACACAAGTTCGATGAACGAATTGTTCCTAAGTTTTTTTGGTTAGATTTCTCATTACAAGCATCCTTGTAAAGCATATAAGGTGTTCCCGTTTCTATTTGAGATTCTAAAATAGTATTCCAAAGGTCACGAGCTGGAATTGTTTTTCTTCCCTTTCCTTCTTCTTCGTATTTAGTGTATAGTTTTTCAAAATCATCACCATAAGTATCATATAAACCTGGGCATTCGTGCGGACACATTAAAGTCCAATCAGCATCTGCCTCAACTCTTTTCATAAATAAATCTGGAGTCCACATTGCATAAAATAAATCTCTTGCTCTGTTTTCTTCTTTTCCATGATTCTTTTTTAAATCTAAGAAATCAATAATGTCAGCATGCCAAGGTTCAATATAAACTGCAAAAGATCCTTTTCTTTTACCACCACCTTGATCTACATAACGAGCCGTATCATTAAACACTCTAAGCATAGGAACGATTCCATTAGAAGTTCCATTAGTACCTTTTATGTAAGAACCTGTTGCTCTAACATTATGAATGCTTAACCCAATTCCACCAGCAGATTGAGAAATTTTAGCTGTTTGTTTTAATGTATCGTAAATTCCTTCAATACTATCGTCTTGCATGCTTAATAAAAAGCAAGAAGACATTTGAGGTTTTGGTGTTCCTGCGTTAAATAATGTTGGAGTAGCATGAGTAAACCACTTTTCAGACATTAAATTATACGTTTCAATAGCAGCTTCTATATCTTCTTTATGAATACCAACAGAGACTCTCATCAACATATGTTGTGGTCTCTCAGCAATTTTTCCATTTAATTTTAAAAGATAAGCTCTTTCTAAAGTTTTAAAACCAAAATAATCGTAATTAAAATCTCTATCGTAAATAATAGAAGAATCTAAAATGTCTGCATTTTTTTGAATGATTTCATAAACATCATCAGCCAAAAGAGGAGCATCTTCTCCTGTTTTTGGATCAATATATTGGTGTAGTTTTTCCATTGTTGTAGAAAAACTTTTGTCTGTACTTTGGTGAAGATTTGAAACAGCAATTCTTGAAGCTAATAAAGCAAAGTCAGGATGTTTAATAGTCATTGTTGCAGCAACTTCTGCAGCTAAATTGTCTAATTCAGAAGTTGTTACTCCATCAAATAGTCCTTCAATAACTCTCATAGCCACCATAGTTGGATCAACTAATGGGTTTAAACCATAACACAATTTTTTTATTCTTGCTGTTATTTTGTCGAACTGAACAGCTTCTTTTCTTCCGTCTCTTTTTTGTACAAACATATCCCTTTGGGAGTTAAAAAGTTAAAAGTTTAAGGTTAAAAGTTGTAACAATAAACTCAATTAATTTATTAACTAAGCTAAAAGTCTAATTTCTTGAATCTTTCAGCGAAGCAATCTTTATTCTTTTTTAAAAATCTTCGTCTAAACTAAATCCTTCATTTACATCTTGAGTGCTGTTAGATACTCCTGCTTTTTGATATTCTGCAACTCTCTTTTCAAAGAAATTAGTTTTTCCTTGTAAGGAAATCATATCCATAAAATCAAAAGGATTAGTTGCGTTATAAATTTTATCACAACCAAGTTCTCCTAGTAATCTGTCTGCAACAAACTCAATGTATTGGTTCATTAAATCTGAATTCATACCAATCAATCTTACCGGTAAAGATTCCGTAACAAACTCTTTTTCAATTTCAACAGCGTCAGTAATAATTTTAGTTACTTTTTCTTTTGATAATTTATTTACAATATGGTTGTTGTATAATAAACATGCAAAATCCATATGCATACCTTCATCACGAGAAATTAGTTCGTTAGAGAATGTTAAACCAGGCATTAAACCTCTTTTCTTTAACCAAAAAATTGAACAGAAAGAACCTGAAAAGAAAATTCCTTCAACAGCTGCAAAAGCTACAATACGCTCAGCAAAATTTCCATTTTCTATCCAACGTAAAGCCCAGTCTGCTTTTTTTCTTACAGGCGGGAAAGTTTCGATAGCATTGAATAAATAATCTTTTTCTTTATTGTCTTTGATATAAGTATCAATCAATAAAGAATAAGTTTCGGAATGGATATTTTCCATCATTATTTGAAAACCATAGAAGAATTTAGCTTCAGTATATTGAACTTCTGAAACAAAATTTTCAGCTAAGTTTTCATTTACAATTCCATCACTTGCAGCAAAAAATGCTAAAACATGTTTGATGAAAAATCTTTCATCATCATTTAATTTATTTTCCCAGTCTGATAAATCTTGAGAAAGATCAATTTCTTCTGCTGTCCAAAAACTTGCTTCACTGTCTTTATAAAATTTCCAAATATCATCGTGCTGAATAGGGAACAAAACAAAACGATTTGGGTTGTCCATTAAGATAGGTTCTTCATGTGCTATTGAAGTGTTTGACGGTAATACCGCCTCAATATTTAACCCTTGTTTTGTAGTTTGTTCATCCATCTTTTTTGTCTTTTAATCTTTAATAAATAACACAGTTGTTTCCTGTGCAACAGACTGTTATGGCGTCTGTTGATTGCTTTTTTACTGCCAGAAATTTCCAGTAGGAAACAAATTGGACTACAAAAATTGACAAAAAAAAGAGACTAGTCAATATAATTTAATTCACATTTAATTGAAGTTTTCAACATGTTAATTTAACACCAAATTGTGCATAAATTTTAATAACTGAATCAACTAACTGATACTAAAGAGATTTAACTAGTAGATGTTATTTATTTGTTGAACGATGTAAAAAAAGAGTTGGTCGATTGGATTATTTTTCTATATTGTTAAGGTGGTTGTCAATTAATTCTAATTCATTAAACCAACTTACTCCAAATTTTCGAATCAAAGGTTCTTTCAAAAATTGATAGGTTTTCACACCTAATTCTTCTCCGAGTGTACAAGCATCTTCACAAATATTCCAATGAGAATAATTTACGGCTGTAAAGTTTTTATATGCTGTTAATCTAACAGGGAATAAATGACAAGAAATCGGTTTTTTAAAGGTTGTTTTATTATCTATATAGGCTTGTTCAATGGAACATTTACTAATTCCTTTATCATCAAAAAACACAAATGCACATTCTTTTCCGTCCACTAATTGCGTAACATATTCTCCATCACCATCAATGGTATATAAATCTTCTTCTAATGCTTTAACGGATTTTTCGGAGAGATACTGTTTAACTATAGGGAAAACGTTTTCTAATTCTTCGAGTTCGTGATCTTCTAATGGCGCACCTGCATCGCCCTGGACACAGCATGCCCCTTTACATGCATTAAGATTACATACAAATTGTTTTTCAAGTAAGACTTCTGAAATTACTGTATCATTAATTTGTATCATACTAAGATATTTTTTTAAGAGTGTTGATAGTTTCGGTTAGCATATCATCTGTAAAATCTAAATGAGTAACCATTCTTATTTGTTGAGGACCAAAAGCGACAGTTTTCACACCTTTTTCAGCTAGTTTATTAATAATAGAGTTGTATTCTATTTTTTCGATGATTTCTGCAACAACAATGTTTGTGTCAACAGGTAATACTGTTTTTACAAAAGGTAATGCTTGTAAAGTATTTCCTAATTCTTTAGCTCTTAAATGATCTTCTTTTAATCGGTTAATATTATTCTCTAAAGCATAAATGCCTGCAGCGGCTAAAAAACCAGCTTGTCGCATTCCACCGCCATAAAGCTTTCTTATTCGTCTGGCTTTTTTTATAGTAGTTTTATTTCCGAGTAATAAAGAGCCAACAGGAGCTCCCAATCCTTTTGACAAACAGATAGAAATTGTATCAAATTCATTTCCAATATCTTTTGCAGTATAACCAGATTCAATTAAAGCGTTAAAAATTCTTGCTCCATCTAAATGGAGTTTTAACCCTTTATTGTTACAAAGAATTCTTATTTTTTTTATTTCAGATAAATCGTAAATACTACCACCACCCCTGTTACATGTGTTTTCTAAGCTTACCAATTGTGTTTCTGCTGCATGAATATCATCAGGACTTATGGCTAGTTCAATCATTTCTGCGGTTAATCTACCTCTGTCTCCTTTTAATAATTTAGTAGCTAACCCAGCATTAAAACCAATACCACCACCTTCATATTTGTAAATGTGAGAAGTTTCATCGCAAATAACCTCACCAGGAGCGTTTGAGTTTATTTTTATACCTATTTGGTTAGTCATTGTGCCTGAGGGACAAAAAATGGCTGATTCCATCCCAAATAGATTTGCAGCCATGTTTTCGAGTTTATTGATGGTTTCATCTTCACCAAAAACATCGTCACCAACCCTAGCACTAAACATTGCTTCTTTCATTGCTTTTGTTGGTAATGTTACGGTATCGCTTCTTAAATCAATAATCATGAGGTTATTTTTCCATAAAAGTATTAAAATTATTATTAGATTTGCAGAACAAACAGAATGGTTTCGTGGCCGAGCGGCTAGGCAGTGCTCTGCAAAAGCATCTACAGCGGTTCGAATCCGCTCGAAACCTCTACAAAAAAGCCCTATTGAATATTCAATAGGGCTTTTTTAATTTTTTTATTATAAATAATTATCTAATAAGGCTAACTGCACCTTTTTTAAAGTATTCAGTACCATCTTCACCAAGGGCTGTAATGATGTAGAAGTAAGTTCCGTCAGGAACTTCTGTTCCAGCACTTGTTCTTCCATCCCAAGAACCTTTTACATTGTCCCAAGCAAACATTTTTTGACCCCATCTGTT
>JBBKXK010000023.1:0-135150 GCA_037969435.1 Vicingaceae bacterium | reverse complement strand
AAAGGACCAACATTGGTAAAGACCTCTGTACCTGAAGGGTTACCAGCATAATAAGGAGTTCCGTTTACAATTACAGTATCTTCATTACATATTGTAGTAGTTACAGACCCTGTTAAAGCAGCCAAAACATTTAAGTTAACAGTAACAGTAGAATCACACATGCTTGGACCAACATTAGAAATCACTTCTGTACCAGTTGGATTACCAGCATTGTAAGTAGTACCGTTAACAACTACACTTCCGTTGTTACAGATAGTGGTAGTAACAGAACCAGTTAAAGCAGCTAAAACAGTTAAGTTAACAGTAACCGTAGAGTCACAGTTAAAAGGGCCAACATTAGTAATTACTTCAGTACCTGTAGGATTACCAGCATTGTAAGTATTACCGTTTACTACCACACTTCCGTTATTACAAATAGTTGTAGTAACCGAACTTGTTTTAGCTGGTAATACAGTCAAGTTAGTATTTACTGTAGAATCTGTACTACAAGAGGATGTTAATACATCAGAATAGTTTCCGGTAGTTGAATATGTGCTTGTACCAACTGTATATGAAGCTCCATTACAAATTGTTATGTTTTGGTTGGTAGTTACACCATTTGCATTTAATTTAAAAACAAAATGATACGAATTATTTGTCCAAGGTGCTGTTAAAGGAGTTGTAGTATATTTTCCAGTTAAGTTGTAGGGAACAGCCGTTTGAAACCCCCAATAAAGAGTGGCGCTAGAAGTACCTTGGCATGACAACCAAAAATTAGTAGGCGAAACTCCTGCACAAAGCGTTATAGGCGTAGGTAATGTGCAGACCACTTCATATATATTATAACTACCGTTTGTACCTATTAATGTAGCAACAAATGGGCAAGAAATAGCTTGAGCTGTTCCTCCATTAGAAATAGCACCTGGGTTTCCTGAATTATTATCCATAAAAGTAATGTCAGCAGCTGTTATTGTACTATTAGTCCACGCCTCAAATGATACGGTGTTAATTGTCCAACAATCATTAGCAGCTATTACAATGTCATCTGCGGAAGAACTACTTCCAATTATTGACGGATATCCATTTTCGAAACCCACGGTTGGTTGTACATAACCACAAGCGGGTATAGCTTCTGGTGAGTTGTAATAAACAGGATTGTTGGTCCCTTGTGCCACACTAATGGCATCAATATTTTGACTATTGGCTGATACACCAAGTATCGCAAAAAACATTAAGAATAAGTAGTAATTTTTTTTCATATTTCAGTTTTTAAATTTTGTACGAAGGTAACCCATTATATAGATAAACAAAACAAAAGTGTATATCAACATTAATTTTAACAAGACAAGGGTGTTTGTTAAGCGTCAAACCACAAAATTTACAATTTTATTAGGGACCACAATTACCTTTTTAGGGGTTTGCCCAGCTAAGTATTTTAAGGTTTGTTCGTTCGCCATCACTGCTGCTTCAACATCCTCTTTTTTCATGTTGGTTGGCAACTCTAGCATAAAACGCATTTTACCATTAAATGATACTGGGTATTTATGATTACTTTCTACTAAATAGGCATCGTTGTGTTTTGGAAAAACAGCATAAGTAATACTTTCTTTATTGCCCAATTTAGCCCACAATTCTTCTGCAATGTGTGGAGCATAAGGAGAAAGTATAATCAGTAAATCTTGTAAAATATCTTTTTTGTTACACTTTAAAGCAGTTAATTCGTTTACACAAATCATATAAGTAGAAACAGGGGTGTTAAACGCAAAACGCTCAATGTCTTCTTTTACTTTTTTAATGGTTTTGTGTAAGCTTTTTAATTCTTCTTTTGTTGGTGTTTCATCAGAAACATTCAATCCATTATCATCGTGGAATAAACGCCATAGTTTTTTTAAGAAACCATTTACACCGGTAATACCTTGAGTATCCCAAGGTTTGTGTTGTTCTAATGGGCCTAAAAACATTTCGTAACAACGTAAAGTATCTGCACCATACTTATCAACTAACTCATCTGGAGTTTGTACGTTGTATTTAGATTTAGACATTTTTTCAACTTCTCTTTCAACAGTAAAATCTCCATTCTTATTTTTCAGAAATACAGAACTTCCAGCATTAGACCATTTAATATATTTTTCAATATTTAACTTATTACCACTTACAGAATCTATTGGAACTGCTTTTCTCAAAGTGCTTGCATATGTCAATTCAACATCTTTCATCAATTCTTCTCCAAATTTCTCAACCATAAGTTTATGACATTCTTTTTCCATGTCAACAAAATCCGATTCAATATATTCACTCGCAACGTACATTGTAGTCAATGGGTTTTCGTCATAAAACTTTTCTAAATCATGTCCCTCTCTCCAAAAAGCAATAGAAAAATGTACTTCAGCAATATAGGCACTATTCCCCTGAATCATTCCTTGGTTAATCATTTTTTGGAAAGGTTCTTCAAAAGGGATGTAACCCATGTCGTATAAAAACTTGGTCCAAAAACGAGAATACAACAAGTGCCCAGTAGCGTGTTCTGCTCCACCAATATATAAATCTACATTTTGCCAATACTTTACTTTTTCAACGTCAACAAATTCATTAATATTTTTTGAATCCATGTAACGCAAAAAGTACCAAGAAGAACCTGCCCAACCTGGCATCGTATTGTACTCCATTCTATCACCTGGGCAAGCTATATTCCAGTCTTCTTTTTTAGCTCTTGCCAAAGGTGGTTCACCATCTTCGGTAGGTAAATATTTATCTATTGCTGGTAACTCAACAACTTCATCAGTATCTAGTAAATAAGGAGTATCTCCTTTATAATAAACCGGAAATGGTTCTCCCCAATATCGCTGACGAGAAAAAACAGCATCTCTTAAACGGTATTGTGTTTTGCCTTTACCTAAACGGCTGCGTTCAATTTCGTAAATGGCCAATTTGGTTGCTTTTTTAACAGGCAAATCATTTAAAAAATCAGAGTTAGTAATTACTGCATCCTTTTCTGCGTAAGCTGCTTCGCTAATGTCTTTATCTTTAAAAATGTTTTTAATTTCTATGTTAAAATGGTTGGCAAAATCCCAGTCACGCTGATCACCACAAGGCACTGCCATTACTGCTCCTGTTCCGTAGCTTGCCAATACATAATCACCAATCCAAACAGGTACTTTATCTCCAGAAAATGGGTGAATAGCGTAAGCTCCAGTAAACTCTCCAGTAATGTTTTTAATGTCCGATTGTCTGTCTCTTTCCGATTTTAATGAAGCAGCTTTTTTGTATGCTTCAATTTTGTCTTTTTGTTCAGCAGTAGTTATTTGGTTTACCAATTCATGCTCTGGTGCCAGCACCATAAAGGAAACTCCATAAATGGTATCAGGTCTGGTAGTAAATACCTCTACTTTAAACTTTGAACTTTCTACTTTAAACTCAACTGATGCTCCTTCGCTTTTACCAATCCAATTACGTTGAATATCTTTTATAGAATCTGTCCAATCAACAGTATCTAAATCTTTTAATAAACGTTCTGCATAAGCAGTAATTCGCATGCTCCATTGGCGCATTAACTTTTGCTCTACCGGATGTCCGCCTCTCTCAGAAACACCATCTTTAATTTCATCATTAGCTAAAACAGTTCCTAAAGCTGGGCACCAGTTTACCCATGTGTCTGACAAGAAAGTTAAACGGTAGCTCATTAAAACTTTTCGTTGTTCTTCTTCATTCCACCCATTCCATTGTTCAGCAGTAAAAGTCATGTCGCAATCCGTAACAGCTTTTACATTAACATTTCCTTCAGTTTCAAATTTTTCAATAAGCGTATCGATTACTTCTGCTCTATCAGTTTCTTTATTATACCAAGAGTTAAAAATTTGCTTAAAAATCCATTGCGTCCATTTATAATAATTGGGGTCAGAAGTTCTTACTTCTCTATCCCAATCAAACGAAAAACCAATTTTATCTAACTGATTTCTATATCCAGGAATTACATTTCCGTCTTTATCAGTACCACCTTCAATGTTAGTTTTTGTTGTAATTGCTGGATGTTGTCCAGTTTGTATCGCATATTGTTCAGCAGGCAAACCAAATGAATCGTAACCCATTGGATGCAATACATTAAAACCTTGCAATCTTTTAAAACGAGCAAAAACATCAGATGCAATATATCCTAACGGATGCCCAACGTGTAAGCCTGCCCCAGAAGGGTAAGGAAACATGTCTAACACATAATACTTAGGTTTAACACTGTTGTCTTCTGCAGCAAAAGTTTTATTTTCTGCCCAATACTTTCTCCACTTGTTTTCAATCTCGTTAAATTGATATTGCATCGTTAATAAGTCTTTAAATGTGCTGCGAAATTAACAATATTTAAGAGTAATTTTGAAGAATTAAGTTGTTAATCAACGGGTTTAATAATACTTTAGTGGCGTGGTTATTAGTTGCTAGTTGTTAGGTGAATAAATTATCTAACAACATTAAACCAACAACAATGAACTATAAAAATGTCAGGAACAGAAAATAAACATTCGAGAAGAAGATTAAGGTCATCTTACATTACCACTATTATCAGTATATCGCTGGTGCTTTTTATGTTAGGAATGTTAGGGTTAATTATTTTAAATGCCCGTCAGATTTCTACCCATGTAAAAGAAAATATAGGGTTTTCTATCATTTTAGATAAAGGGATTAAAAAGCAAGAGATAACACATATTAAAGATTTATTAGATGCCGAAGTTTTTGTTAAAAACATCGAATACATCGATCCAGATTTAGCTGCAAAAGAATTTCAAGAGGCTTTAGGTGAGGATTTTGTGAAGTTTATTGGTGAAAATCCTTTATTACCATCATTTGATGTAAAATTAAATGCTGAGTATGCTAACCCTGATAGTTTAGCAAAAATTGAGGCAGAATTGTTAGAAAATACGAAGATTAAAGAAGTGTTTTATCAAGCTGATTTAGTAGAAGCGGTAAATAAAAACATGAATAAAATTGGGTTGTACTTATTAGGCTTTAGTGGATTGTTGCTAATTATTGCGATGGCGTTAATTAATAATACCATCCGATTATCAATTTATTCTAAACGATTTTTAATTAAAACCATGCAGTTAGTTGGAGCGAGGCATTCTTTTATTAGAAGACCTTTTGTGGCAAGAGGAATTGGCAATGGAATTGTAGCTGCTTTTATAGCAATAGGGTTAATTATTACGTTTTTATATTACCTGCAAAAGCAGTTGCCAGAATTAATCGATTTTAAAAATATTGAACTTTATGGAGCCTTATTTATTATTGTTTTAATTTTAGGAATTCTTATTTCATGGATTTCTACTAATTTAGCAGTCCGAAAATATTTGCGTATAGAAACAGGCGACCTTTATTAAAAAGAAAATTATGAGTGAAGAAAATAAAATAAACAACGATTTTGCCTTAGGTAAAAAGAACTATATTTTGATAGCTTCTGGAACTGTATTAACTATACTAGGTTATTTTTTAGTTTCTGGTGGTGGTTCAGAAGATCCTACTGTTTTTAGTGAGGAATTATTTAACACCCAAAGAATGGTTGTTGCTCCAATATTAATGTTGCTTGGGCTAGGTGTTGTAGGTTGGGGGATATTAAAGAAATTTGAAGAGTAACACCCCTCTTAATCTCCCCTCAAGGGGAGAAAATTGATATTTTATGACAACATTTGATGCTATTATTTTAGGGATTGTTCAAGGATTAACCGAATTTTTACCTGTAAGCAGTAGCGGTCATTTAGAAATTGCCAATGCCATACTTGGCGATGGAACTGTGCCAGAAGAAAGTATGCTAATGATTGTAGTTTTACATGCTGCAACCGCATTAAGTACTATTGCAGTTTTCCGTAAAGACATTTTAAACATCATTAAAGGATTGTTCCAATTTAAAAACAACGATGAATTTAAGTTTTCGTTAAATGTTGTTGTATCTATGATTCCAGCAGCATTAGTTGGGGTGTTATTAGATAAGCAAATAGAAGCTTTTTTTGGTGGACAAATAATGCTAATTGGAGCGATGTTATTGGTAACAGCTGTGTTGTTAATTTTTGCAGATAAAGCTAAAAGCACCGATAAAAAAGTGGGTGTTGGACATGCTATTATTATTGGAGTTTCTCAAGCCATTGCTATTTTACCAGGAATTTCTCGTTCAGGAGCAACAATTTCTACTTCTGTTTTATTAGGTATAGATAGAGAAAAAGCAGCGCGTTTCTCTTTTATAATGGTGCTGCCACTTATTTTAGGTAAAATGGCAAAAGATGTTTTAGATGGAGCTTTTAATGATGCTAGTGGAGCAATGATGACTTATGTTGTTGGTTTTATTGCTGCTTTTATTACAGGTGTATTAGCTTGTACTTGGATGATTAAGTTGGTAAAGAAAAGTAAGTTAAAGTATTTTGCTTTTTATTGTGCTATTGTTGGAGTTACAGCCCTTGTATATTCTTTTCTGTAAAATTAATGACAGAGCAAGCCTTAAATAAATTTCAAACCGGACAAATTATTTTAATTGATAAACCACTTACTTGGACCTCTTTTGATGTAGTAAAAAAAGTAAAGTGGTTAATTAGAAATAAATACAATTTAAAGAAACTGAAGGTTGGTCATGCAGGTACTTTAGATCCTTTAGCAACAGGATTGTTGGTTGTTTGCACAGGCAAATTCACCAAAAGCATTAACGAAATTCAAACTGCTGAAAAAGAATATACAGGAGTAATTACTTTAGGAGCAACAACACCATCATTTGATTTAGAAAAGGAAGTAGATGAGGAGTTTCCAACTGAACATATTACCGAAGCATTAATTAAAGAAACAGCATTGAGTTTTGTTGGACAACAAGAACAAGTGGCTCCAATGTATTCTGCAAAAAAAATTGATGGGAAACGTGCTTATGAATATGTTAGAGAAGGTGAGGTAGTTGAAATTAAATCCAATGTTATTACCATAAAAGAGTTTGCTATTGAATTGTGCGATGGTCCAGAAAATGAAACAATTGACGATTCAAAAATCAATCAAGAACAACCATACAAAAAAGGGATTCACGTTAAGTTTAGGATAGTTTGTACAAAAGGAACTTATATTCGCTCCATAGCCCGAGATTTTGGATTAAAACTAAATTCTGGTGGGCACCTTTCTCAATTAAGAAGAACAAGGATAGGAGCTTATAGTGTTAAAGAGGCACTAACTGTTAATGATTTTGAGAATTCTTTTTAGGAGTTGATTAACCTCTTCTGCATTTTCATAAACCATTAAATGACCTGCGTTTTTAATTACATAATTGTTTTCATTAAATCGCCATTGTTTTAACAGTTTATCTTTCGTGCCAATAATGTTGTAAATGTTGCTTTTAGTTGGTTGGTAATGATTATAAGAATTAAGATGACACATAGACCACTTCATTAGTTTTGGATCAGTTTTTTTCATCATGTCTAACAAACCTTCTTTTCCTTCTTTCGATTTGATACTAAAAAATTGAACAGCAAATTTGTCGAACCAATTCATTCTGAAATTAGGTAGTATTTTATATAGTTTTAACTTGAGTAAAAATTGTAGGAAAGTTTTTAAGTCTCTTTTATCTCTAAAGCTTGAAATAAAAATAATGGTTTTACAAGGGGTAGTTTTTGCTATTTCTTGAGCTACTAAACCGCCAAAAGATAAGCCAATTATAACATCATCTTTAGAAATGTTATGGTTTTGTATTAGTCTTAAAGTATAGGCTTCTATAGTTTCTTTGCTATGGCTTGGAGGTAACCATTCTAGAAAAACATTTTCATAACCTTCAAACCTATCAATTAAACTAAAAGCTCTACTATCAGCTCCAAGCCCTGATATAAAGTAGAGTTTTGGCATGTAGAATTAATTTACTCCCCTAAAATTTCAAACAATTCGTCTAATTTTGGGGTAAGAATCACTTCAATTCTTCTGTTCTTTTTACGCCCATCAGCTGTGTTGCTTAAATCTAAAGGTAAATATTCTCCTCTACCAGCAGCAGTTAAACGATTAGGGTTTACTTTACTATTAGTAGTGATAATTTTCACTACTGAAGTAGCACGTTTCACACTCAAATCCCAGTTGTCGGTAATATCTCCTTTACCATTTAAAGGAACATTGTCAGTATGTCCTTCCACAACAACATTAATGTCGGTGCTCGATTCTAATACTTTTGCCAATTTCTTTAAAACATCTACTCCTTTACTGCCAACATTATAACTCCCAGAAGCAAACAACAAACTCTCATCTAACGAAACATATACTTTTCCATTTTTTTGTTCAATAGTTAATCCATTGTTCTCAAAACCTAATAAAGCATCTTTCACTTTCTTTTTAATAGCAGCTAACTTTTCATCTTTTTTATTAATCAAGTCTTCCAATTCTTTTACTCTTTTTTCGCGAGCTTCTAAATCGGCTATTAGTTTATTAAGTTTCGTTTCTTTTGCTAATAATGAAGCTTCTAATGCCCTTAAAGCATCTTCTTGGTTTTGCAACTCTGTTTGTGTTTGTTGTAATTGTTGCATTAATTTTTCTGTTGCCGATTTGCTATTAGCATTTTCTTTTTGGTTTTTATCGGTTAACAACTGATAGGTTTTTTTAAGATTTCCATAGCTATTTTCCATTTCTTCTAAATTGGTTCTAGCTATTGCAGCCTCACTTTGCATGTCTACAATTTTTTTCTGCAAAGTATTGTTAGATGAAATTAATTCTTGGCTTTGTTCTTCTAAAGTTTTAGCTCTAGCTTTTAAAGCTGCCAACTCATCATTACAAGCCTGTTGTTTCGCCTTTAATTCTTCATATTTTTTAGCAGGAACGCATGAAAAAAGAGTCCCTATTATTAAAAAATAAACGATATAATGTTGCTTTTTAGCCATTTCTTTAGTTTTTATTTACAATAATATCCTTTAATATTGCAGTGTTTATGCTGTGTGGGCGTAATTTATAAACACTGTATTATTAAAAACAAATAGAATGAAAAATCTATTTTGCTGTATTAAATAAATTCATACCTTTGCGAACTTTCACTTAAAAAGTGCATTTTGAGAGTATTAAGTGAATATACTATACAGTTTGAAGGGTTAAAGCAAGGAACTCATTTTTTTGAGTTCGATGTGGATAACAAGTTCTTTGAAGAGTTTGATTGTTTTGATTATGACGATTCGTCTTTTAAGGTGAATTTAGAATTTACAAAACAATCTACTATGTTGCTGCTAAAATTTGAGTTTGATGGATTTATTTCTGTTCCGTGTGATAGATGTTTGGATGAAGTTGATGTTGATGTAGAGGGTGAAGAAACTTTAATTGTAAAGTTTGGAAATGAACCTTATGATGAAACAGAGGAAATATTGATTTTACCAAACCATGAATATGAACTTAATGTAGCAGAATATATTTACGAATACATTCAACTAGCGATGCCTTATAAAAGAGCGCATGATTTAGGAGAATGTAATCAAGAAGTAATAAAAGCACTTGAAAAAGTAGAACAAAAAGAAGAAAAAGAGGTTGACCCAAGGTGGTCATCATTAAAAGATATTAAAATAGAAAAATAAGTAAAATGGCACATCCAAAGAGAAAGATTTCGAAAACCAGAAGAGACAAAAGAAGAACTCATTACAAGGCAACTGCACCGACTTTGTCTAATTGTTCTAATTGCGGAGCTCCAACATTATATCACAGAGTATGTGGAGAGTGTGGATATTATAGAGGTAAACAAGCGATAGAAAAAGAAGTAGCTCTATAGTTAATCAAATTAATAGGTAAAACCTAAATAACTTATTGGTTCGTTAAGAATCAGTAAGTTTTTTGTTTTATCTCGTATAAGATTAGATATATTTTATACTTTCGTTTATTCAAAACTGCTAACCTAATTATAGAATTATGAGTAAAATTACAGCAGCAATTACAGCGGTTAATGGTTATGTTCCAGAATATAAATTGACCAATGAAGTGTTGGAAGGTATGATTGATACCACCGATGAGTGGATAACTTCTAGAACAGGAATAAAAGAGCGAAGAATTTTAAAAGGAGAGGGACAAGGATCATCTGTAATGGGTGCAGAGGCAGTAAAAGGATTGTGCGAAAAAAGAGGAATCTCCCCAGAAGAAATTGATTTAATTATTTGCTGTACAGTTACGGCAGATCATATTTTTCCAGCAACAGCTAATATTATTTCAGATAAAGTAGGAGCAAAAAATGCTTTTGGTTTTGATTTGAATGCTGCATGTTCTGGGTTTTTATACGGAGTAGTAACTGGTTCAAAATTCATTGAATCAGGATCACATAAAAAAGTTGTAGTTGTTGGAGTAGATAAAATGTCTGCAATCGTTGATTACGAAGACAGAACAACTTGTATTATTTTTGGAGATGGTGGTGGAGCAATTTTGCTTGAACCAAATGAAGAAGGTTTTGGGGTTAAAGATTCTATTTTAAGGAGTGATGGGTCAGGTTTTCAGTACTTGCATCAAAAAGCGGGCGGATCGGCTTACCCACCAACACTAGAAACGGTAAAAAATAAGGAACATCATATTCATCAAGAAGGTCAGGCAGTATTTAAATTTGCTGTTACCAATATGGCTGATGTTTCTGCAGAAATCATGGAAAGAAATAACCTAAAAAGTGACGATGTCGCTTGGTTAGTGCCTCATCAAGCCAACAAAAGAATTATAGATGCTACTGCGCGAAGAATGGGCGTGGGAGACGAGAAGGTGATGTTGAATATTCAAAAATATGGAAATACTACATCAGGTACTATTCCTTTATGTTTATGGGAATGGGAAAAACAACTAAAAAAAGGAGATAATATAATTCTTGCTGCTTTTGGTGGTGGATTTACATGGGGGTCTATCTGGATAAAATGGGCTTATAACTCTTAAAGAATATTAATTACTTTTACGAAGATTATTAAAATAAATTATAATTATGAAGACAACAGAAATTCAAGATTTAATAAAATTTGTTGCAAAATCTGGAGTTAGCGAAGTTGAAATAGAGGATAAAGATTTTAAAATCATTATTAAAACAACTCCACATATTAAAGGAAAACAAATTATTGAAGCACAACCAACTGTTCAAGTACAAGCACCAATGGCTGCTCCAGCACCAGTTGCTGCTGCACCTGTTTCAGCACCAACAGCACCAACAGAATCAGCTGATTTAGATGAGGATTCTAAATTTATTGCTATAAAATCTCCTATGATAGGAACATTTTATAGAAAACCATCGCCTGATAAGCCATCATTTGTAAATGTTGGTGATGATATAACAAAGGATACTGTGGTTTGTATGATTGAAGCAATGAAATTATTTAACGAGATAGAGGCAGAAATTACTGGTAAAATTGTTAAAATGTTGGTTGATGATGGCTCTCCAGTAGAATATGATCAACCATTATTTTTAGTAGACCCTAGTTAATTTAATAATTTGAAAATAAGTAGATTTTAGAATGAAGAACTCATTTTTTAATTCAACATCTTTCATTTTCAAATTTTCAAATTGTTTAATTTTCAAATTGAACTTATGTTTAAAAAAATATTAATTGCCAATAGAGGAGAAATTGCTCTAAGAGTAATAAGAACATGTAAAGAAATGGGGATAAGCACTGTTGCTGTTTATTCTACTGCTGATAAGGACAGTTTACATGTTAGATTTGCAGACGAAGCAGTTTGTATAGGGCCACCTAAAAGTGCTGATTCTTATTTGAATATTCCAAGCATAATTGCTGCTGCAGAAATAACCAATGCAGACGCGATACATCCAGGTTATGGCTTTTTATCAGAAAACGCTAAATTTTCTAAAATCTGCCAAGAAAACGGAATTAAATTCATTGGAGCATCTCCAGAAATGATCGATGCAATGGGAGATAAGGCTTCTGCTAAAGCTACTATGGAAAAAGCAGGCGTGCCAGTTGTTCCTGGTTCTCCAGGATTGTTGAAAGATTTAGAAGATGCTAAAAAAGTAGCAAAAAAAATAAAGTATCCTGTTATGATGAAGGCTACTGCTGGTGGTGGTGGTAAAGGGATGCGAGTTGTTTGGAATGAAGAAGGGATAGAGGACGCATGGAATTCTGCACGACAAGAATCTGCTGCTGCTTTTGGGAATGATGGGATGTATATGGAGAAGTTTATAGAAGAACCTCGTCACATAGAAATTCAAATTGCTGGAGATTGTACAGGTAATGCTTGTCATATGTCAGAAAGAGATTGTTCCATTCAAAGAAGACATCAAAAACTGGTAGAAGAAACACCTTCACCATTTATGACTAAAGAGTTAAGAAAACGCATGGGGGATGCTGCTGTTAAAGCAGCTAAATATGTAAAATACGAAGGTGTTGGAACTATAGAGTTTTTAGTAGATAAAAATAGAGATTTCTATTTTATGGAAATGAATACTCGTATTCAAGTTGAGCATACTATTACAGAAGAAGTAATTGATTTCGATTTAATTAAAGAACAAATTAAGTTGGCAAATGGCGAAAAAATTAGTGGTAAAAACTACGAGCCTAATTTGCATTCAATACAATGTAGAATAAATGCAGAAGATCCTTTTAATGGATTTAGACCCTCACCAGGAGCAATTACAACTTATCATTCTCCAGGTGGTCATGGAATTAGAATAGATACGCATGCTTATGCAGGATACGTAATTCCTCCTTATTATGATTCTATGATTGCTAAGTTAATAGTTGTGGCTCAAACAAGAGAGGAAGCTATTACAAAAATGGAGAGAGCATTGGATGAATATATTATTGAAGGAATAAAAACAACTATACCATTTCATCAACAATTACTGAAGGATGAGAACTTTAGAAAAGGTAATTTTACAACAAAGTTCATGGAAACATTTGAATTACAAGAAAAATAAAATAACTTTAGCACACTAAATTTTTAGATATGGACAAACAAACTTATAAAGTATTAGTTCCTCACGATTTTACTGCTGTTGCAGATTGTGCAGTTACTCACGCATCAAAAATAGCTAATTCATTTAATGGAGATGTTTATTTATTACACGTTGTTGGTAAAACAAAAGAAGTTGATGAAGCTAGAGCTAAATTGACAAAAATTGCTCAAGCAGCTGAAGTAAATAACAATGCTAATATGCACGTAATTGTAAGAATCGGAAATATTTTTGAAGACATAGGTGATGTAGCTTCGGAAATAGGTGCTGGATATATCGTTATGGGTACTCATGGGGCTAGAGGGATGCAAAAAATTATGGGAAGTCATGCTCTAAAAGTAATTTCTCATTCTAAAGTACCTTTTGTAATTGTTCAAGAAAAAGGACCAACTGAAACAGATACTTATGATGATATAGTGGTGCCTATCGATTATTCTGATGTTACTAAACAAAAATTAACTGTAGCAGCTAGTATAGCTAAACACTTTAATAGTAAAATTCACCTTTTTGCAGCAAAAGAATCTGATGAGTTTTTACAAACTAAATTGGAGAGAGAATTAACATTTGCTAAAAAATATTTTGCAGAAAAGGCAATTTCATATTCAATTGAAAATGCAGAGCAATCAGGAGGATTTAAAAAACAATTAATCAGATTTTCAGCTAAAATAAATGCTGATATGATTGCGATTGTTAATACCCAAGAAGGTTCTCTTTTACCAGACTTTTTTGGTAGTGATGAACAAGAAGTAATTGCTAATGATGCTGAAATACCAGTTATTATTACCAACCCAACTCAAAAAATAGTTTACGAAAGCTGGAGTGGTAAATAATACTCCCATTAAAATATAAAAAAACCTAGGTAGCAATATCTAGGTTTTTTTTTGCCATTACCTCACAATAGACTGTTTATATAATTTTTTATTGAAGCTATTTATTAACTACTAATAAAAATATATTTACACAATAACTGAATACCAAACAAAGTATAATAACTATGAGAATTCAAATTTTAGCCATATTACTTCTTTTCAATATAACAGCTTTCTCCCAACTCCATACTTATAAATGGACCAATGGCAACAAAAAGGCCGAAGGAGTTGTTAAAAATGGTTTAGAAGAAGGTAAGTGGACCTTCTGGAGTAAGGATGGAGTTATACAACAAGAGGTAACCTACAAAAATGGAGTTTTTGATGGTCAATACACCAATTATAACGAAGAAGGGAAGAAAAAAGAAGAAGGTATTTTTAATCAAGCAAAAAAAGAAGGCGTTTGTAAAATTTGGTACGATAACGGACAATTAGAAATGGTTGGTTATAATAAAAATGGTTATCAAGATAGTTTATGGACGTTTTATTATCCTTCAGGAAATAAAAATGAAGAAGGAACTTTTTTAAAAGATGAAAGAGTTGGTGAATGGAAAACTTGGTATGACAATCAACAACTAAAAAGCACTAGAACCATAAAGAATAGTGTTGCTTATTTAGACAATCATTATACAGAAAAGGGTGTTCAAACAGTAAAACAAGGTAATGGAAGTATTGTTGAATATTATGATGGAGGAGAAATAAAATATAAAGGTAATTATGAAGGTGGTAGAAGAGCTGGTTTGTGGGTAGAGTTTGATGAGAACAAAAATAAATTATCTGAAGGGAAGTACAACAATGGGATAATGATAGGTGAGTGGGTTTATTATTGGAGCGATGGCAAACAACCTAAACTAAAAGGAACTGTTACTGATGGAGAAAAAGATAAGGTTTGGACTTATTGGTACCAAAACGGAACTAAATTAAAGGAGGTAACTTTTGCGAAAGGGAAAGAAAATGGCAAAATGCAAGAATGGTTTGAGGATGGAAAAACTAGTGTAGAAGGAAATTTTATTGAAGGAGAAAAAGATGGGGAATGGATTTTTTGGTTAGCCAATGGAGAAAAAGATTTTGTTGGGCATTTTAAAAATGGCTTAAGAGAAGGTTTATGGACTTTTTATAACAATAAAACTGCCAATAAGGATTATGAAGGAACTTACAAAGAGGATAAGCGAAATGGCTTGTGGACCTATTGGTACCCTAACCAAAAAGAATGGAAAAAAGGAAATTACTTAAATGATTTAAAAGATGGAGAATGGAGTTTTTGGAATGAGGAAGGGCAATTGGTAATGCAGGGTAATTTTAAAAATGGAAAAGAAGAGGGCGAATGGAAATCTTGGTATGATAGCGGAGCAAAAAAAGACATTGGATTTTTTAGTAAAGGACTAATGAATGGAAGTTGGAAAGGTTGGTTTGAAAATGGACAGCAAGATTATATAGGAGAATATAAGTTAGGCTTAAAAGACGGTATTTGGGAGCATTGGTATTTAAACGGACAACAAGAATTATTAGAAACTTATCTAGTTAAAACAGAAACCAAAAAAAGTTATTTAAAAGAAACCGATAAAAAATATGCTGAATTTACTAACGATCGATTAATATCCGAGTTGGATGGATTGCATTTTATGTGGTACGAAAACGGTAAACCAAAAGAAGAAGGTGCGCACAAAGATAACGTGCAATCGGGCAAATGGATTTATTACTATGATGATGGTAAAAAACAATATGAACAAACGTTTATAAAAGGAAGGCAAGAAGGAAAAGTAACCTCTTGGTACGCAATAGGAACCTTAGAGAGCGAAAAATACTTTAAAAATGGTAGGCCAGATGGCAAATGGACGTTTTATACTAAAAAAGCAGGAGAAGTTAAACAAGAGATTTATTTTAAGGATGGTGTAAAAGTGTTGAAGTAACGGCTTTGTTTAAAATTTGTGGCGATTAGGCATCGCGGCCCTGGCGTTCGAGACAGTGGATAAGTTGGAGTGAGGTGATGCTTGCCGGATTTTTCCGTTACGCCAAGTTAATCAAAAATTGTGAAAGTTTTATCACCTTCACAATTTGAGCATAAATTCATATACGCTGTTGTGTGTAGTTTTTTTACCCGACATTTACATTGAACAAATATCCAACTATAGCAGTCAGTCCCATTGCGACAGTTCCCCAGAATGTAATTCGGATAATTGCTTTTCCAATACTTGAACCACCTGTTCTAGCTGCTAATGCTCCTAAAATTATTAGAAAAAATAGAGCAAAACCGTAAAGTGAATATTCCATGCTCTTTAAAGGAAGAAAGAGCGTTACTAAAAATGGAAGTAATCCTCCTATAGTAAATGCTGCACCTGAAGCAAAGGCAGCTTGCAAAGGCTTAGCTTGACTAATTTCATTAATTCCTAATTCATCTCTAATATGTGCTCCTAATGCATCGTGTTCTGTTAATTCTTTAGCAACAGTTAATGCAGTATCTTTTTTGAGACCTCTTTTTTCATAAATTTCCGCTAATCTTTCTAATTCAATTTCAGGCATTTCATTCAGCTCTTGTTTTTCACGTTCTATATCCGCTTTTTCAACATCTGTTTGTGAGCTTACTGAAACATATTCTCCAGCTGCCATCGATAAAGCACCAGCAACAAGTCCAGCTAATGTTGCTAAAATAACAGGTTCTCTAATACCACTCGCAGCAGCAACTCCAATTGCGATACTCGCAGTTGACAAAATCCCATCGTTAGCTCCAAGGACAGCAGCTCTTAACCAATTACTTCTGTGTATATAATGATTATCTAAATAATTGTCTAATTCCTCTGTTTTTTCTGTCATTTCTGTTGTTTATTCAAATTACACACAACGTTTGTGTATGAAACGTGGCTGGGCTTTCGAAGCGCGTCACTGTCCCACGTTGAGGAACGAAATTAAGAAAAGCAAACTACAAAGTTGCACTGCGCCCCAGCCATGTTTTATACATTTTGTTGGCAGTAGTACGCCTTTCACGAATCTAAATTGTGCCACTCGTGTGTACATCCGTCTTTGCAAAATGTCTCCCTTCTTTTAGTGTCAGCCACTTTGAAAACACTCAGCATCGTCACAAATGCCTTATTCCACTCGTCCTTTGGGAGAGCTTTAATTTTGTCCAATGCAATCTTTAATTCTTTTGTCCTTAAAATTATCATCGGTGTCATTGTCGGCTTGATAGGAACTGAATCAAGTCCGCTATCTATCGATTCCTTTGTCGGATGGGATTGCTTGATAAAGACAGTTAGCTTTTCAATTACTTCTTTTTTTCTGTCATCAACTAGTTCCTCAAACCATTTAACTCCTTTGTCAAAGTCCAACTTGTCTTGAGCTATTTTATTGATTATGATTTCCTCTTCTGTCATGATTCGAAGTCAACTCTGTCCAAGGCGTATTACTGCCAACAACCGAATAAACACTATTGTGTTTATTCGCACTATACCAAATGTATAAAAAATATATCAATTATAAGTTAACCCTTGCTATTGCTGGTGTTTGTAATTAACAATTAAAATAAGCGTAGATTAAACGTTTAATCTACGCTTATTTTGATATCGTTATCGAAAAAAGTACTCATTTTAGGATTGTGGGGTATTAAATACCAACAAAAAAGCTCTTGAATTATTTCAAGAGCTTTAGTAAAAGTTTTTGGTTTAATTAAACCGTCATAATGTCTTTTTCCTTTGCTTCAATTAGGTTGTCAACTTTTACAACATAAGTATCAGTAGTTTTTTGAACTTGAGCTTCAGCATCTTTTGCAGCATCTTCACTTAGTCCATCATTTTTTAATTTTTTAATTTCGTCATTGGCATCTTTACGAGCGTTTCTCAAGCCAACTTTTGCGTGTTCTCCTTCTGCCTTAGCTTGCTTACTTAAATCTTTTCTACGCTCTTCGGTAAGTGCTGGTATGTTTATTAAAATAGTTTCGCCATTGTTTTGCGGGTTTAACCCTAAATTGGCGTGTACTATTCCTTTTTCAATTTCTTCAATTAACGATTTTTCAAAAGGTTGTACAGATAGGGTTCTGCCATCTAAAGAAGATATATTAGCAACTTGTGTAATTGGTGTAAGTGTTCCGTAATACTCAACCATTACTCTACTTAACATCATAGGGTTGGCTTTTCCAGCTCTAATTTTTTGCAATTGCAGGTCTAAATTTTCCATTGCGGCATTCATTCCTTCTTTGGCAGTATCTAATATAAATTCTATTTCTTCGTTCATCTTTTTAAATTTAAAATAAAGATATGTAAAAACTAAAAGGTAACCAAAGTTCCAATATTAGTTTCTTGTGCAACAACTTTTTTAAGATTACCAGGTGTATTCATATCAAATACTATTATTGGTAATTTATTTTCATTGCAAAGTGTAAAGGCAGTCATGTCCATAACATTTAAGCCTTTTTGGTACACTTCATCAAAAGTAATTTGAGTGTATTTTTTAGCGTTGCTGTCTTTTTCAGGATCAGCAGTATAAATTCCATCTACACGAGTTCCTTTTAAAATCACATCTGCTTCAATTTCTATTGCTCTTAAACTCGCTGCTGTATCGGTAGTAAAATAAGGATTTCCTGTGCCTGCTCCAAAGATAACAACTCTTCCTTTTTCTAAGTGTCTTACCGCTTTTCGTTTAATATAGGGTTCAGCAACTTCTTTCATTTCTATTGCTGTTTGTAATCTTGTTTTTACATCAACAGCTTCTAGGGCAGATTGTAAAGCCATACTATTTATAACAGTTGCTAGCATACCCATATAATCTCCTTGGGTACGTTCCATTCCACCTTCTTCTGCCTGAATTCCTCTAAAAATATTACCTCCACCAATAACAATAGCGACTTCAACACCTTGGTTAACAATTTCTTTTATTTCTTTTGCATAAACGGATAGTCGGTCGTTATCAATGCCAAATTGTTTATTACCCATTAATGCTTCACCACTTAATTTTAATAGAATTCTTTTAAAAGCCATATTTCAAATTTTTGGTCAAAAAAAAGAGAGAAATTTAATTTCTCTCTTTTTTTAAATAATATTTACTATCCTAACATTATGCGCTTAAAGTCTGTAACTGTTAAGCCATTTTCTATATCTGTTAAAACTTGTTTCACTGTTTTTTTACCATCTATAATAGATACTTGGTTTAGTAAAGTGTTTTCTTTTAAAAACTTGTTTACTTTACCTTCAGCAATCTTATCAATCATTGCTTCTGGTTTACCTTCTTGTATAGCAATCTCTCTACCTAATTTCATTTCATGGTCAATAGTTGCTTGGTCAACACCCTCTTCGCTAACAGCAATAGGATTCATAGCTGCAATTTGCATTGCTACTTGTTTGCCAGCTTCTGCAACGTTTTCACCAAGTTTGTTTAAACCAACTATAGAAGCTAGTTTATTTCCTGGGTGATTGTATGCGATTGTTTGATCTGCTTCTATTACTTCGTATCCTGAGATGTCTATTTTTTCTCCAATAACACCAGTTTGCTCAATAATCTTATCACCAATAGTTAATCCGTTTCCGTCAAAACTAATAGCTTTTAATGCATCAATAGAAGCTGGGTTATTTTCAATTGCTAAATCTAATATTCTAGTCGCAAATTTGTTAAAGTCGTCATTTTTAGCAACGAAATCAGTTTCGCAATTTACAACTACCATCACTGCTTTTTTAGCATCTGATGTAGTTTTAGCGATAACTAAACCTTCATTAGCATCTCTATCACCTCTTTTTGCGGCAACTTTCTGACCTTGTTTTCTAAGTATATCTACTGCTTGGTTAAAATCTCCATTAGCTTCTACTAAAGCTTTTTTGCAGTCCATCATCCCTGCACCTGAATGCTTACGTAAGTTGTTTACGTCTGCTGCTGTAATTTGTGACATATTACGAATCTATTAAAGTTGAAATAATTATTTTGTTTCTGCTTTCGCTTCTTCTTTAGCTGCTGCTGGTTTTGCCTCTTTTTTAGGCTCTTTTTCAGCTTTTACTTTATCTTTTTCTGTTTTTCTTTCAGCTAAAGCTTGTGCTATATCAGTAGTAATGATGTCCATTATTTTTTCAATAGCATTAGTAGCATCGTCATTTGCAGGAATAGCAAAATCAACTAATGTTGGATCTGAGTTAGTATCTACAATTGCAAAAGTAGGAATTCCTAATTTTTTTGCTTCAGCAATAGCAATGTGTTCTTTCATAATATCTACTACAAAAATTGCAGCAGGTAATCTTGTAAGATCAGCAATAGAACCTAAGTTTTTTTCTAATTTTTCTCTTTGACGGTTAATTTGAAGTCTTTCTCTTTTTGAAAGAGTAGACATGGTTCCATCTTCGTTCATTTTATCAATAGCAGCCATTTTTCTAACAGCTTTTCTTATAGTAACAAAGTTGGTTAACATTCCTCCTGGCCATCTTTCTGTAACGAAAGGCATATTGATGTTTTTTGCTTTTTCAGCAACTACATCTTTTGCTTGTTTTTTTGTAGCAACAAACATTATTTTTTTACCAGACTTAGCTATTTGAGATAATGCAGCTGATGCTGATTCTAACTTTGCTGCAGTTTTGTGTAAATCGATAATGTGAATACCGTTACGCTCCATAAAAATATAAGGAGCCATTTTCGGATTCCATTTTCTTCTTAGGTGACCAAAGTGTACACCCGCTTCAAGTAATTCTTTAAAATCTACTTTTGACATTTTTTTGATTGTTTACATTCTTTAATAACTTCAATTTTTAAGTAGCTAGCTTAAAGCTAAGTCTTAAAAATTTAGATACTAAACAATAATTTATATTAACGTTTACTAAATTGAAATTGTTTACGAGCTTTAGGTTGACCAGGCTTCTTACGTTCAACCATTCTTGGATCTCTCGTCATTAAACCTTCAGCTTTCAATGCTGGTTTATAATCTTCGTCAATTTTTACTAATGCTCTAGAAATTGCATGTCTCACAGCTTCTGCTTGACCTGTAATTCCACCACCATCAACATTTACTTTTACATCGTAAGTGCCAGCTGTGTTAGTAAGCTCAAAAGCTTGTTGAACTTTTCCTTGCAATACTGTTGTAGGAAAAAATACTTTGTAGTCTTTATTATTAACAGTAACGTTTCCTTTTCCTTTAGATAAGTAAACTCTAGCTACTGCTGTTTTTCTTCTACCTGTTGCGTTAACTACTTCCATGTTTATTATTTAATGTCGCTTAATTTAAGTTCTTTAGGTTGTTGAGCAGCTTGTTGGTGTTCACCACCTTCATAAACATAAAGGTTCTTAATAATTGCTCTACCTAATTTATTTTTTGGTAACATCCCTTTTACAGCTTTTTCAAACATAAAAGTTGGTTTTTTAGCCATTACTTCTTTAGCAGTAGCTGTTTTTTGTCCACCTGGGTAACCAGAAAAAGTAATGTACTTTTTATCGTCCCATTTGTTACCAGTTAATTTAATTTTTTCAGCATTAATAACAACTACATTATCTCCACAATCAACATGTGGAGTAAAATTAGTTTTATGTTTACCTCTTATTAGACTTGCAACTTTAGAAGCTACTCTTCCTAACGGTTCGTTTTGCGCATCAACAAGTAGCCAGTTTTTTTCAACTGTAGCTGCGTTTGCTGATATTGTTTTATAACTTAATGTATCCACTTAAAATGATTTTTAATCAATCTATAATTTACAATGTACCCTAAATTGGGGCTGCGAATTTAAGACTTTTTTTTAATACTCCAACTATATGGCAATAATAAATTGATTGAAATAGTTAAAAAATTAATAATTGAATGTATTTATGAAAAAAAGACCTCGAATTTCGAGGTCTTTTTGAATAGTATGTGTTAAATCTAATTATTTAAGATGACCAGTAGATTTTGCTTCTTCGTTGTATTTTTTTTGCATTTTCAACCAAATAAACAATCCTACAAACCCTAAAACTATAAAACTATAGTTCGGAATATTTCCTAAAGGCTCTAAAGTATTTTCAAATATCCAGTAGAAAAATCCTGTTAATGCATAAATAAATTCTGTCATAACTTTAAATTTATAAAGCAAATGTATAACTTATCTTTAATAAACAAAATACTTTTTATTGAAAAATTAAAAGGTTAGGGGTTTTTAAACAATGATTGTTTTTCTAATGAGGTATATTTGTGAAATAATTATTTTAAAAAGTAATGTTAATAGGTGTTTTTAAATCTAATCAAAAACTACTTACTATATTAGTAGTTGCCCTTACTGCTTTGTTATGGATCCCTTCTTTTTGGTTTAATAATACTATTGTTATTGAAAAAAATTCTCTATTCAACTTATTTTCATGGGCTTTAAAATTAAAAACAGCTAACTTTTTATTTTCCGTTATATTAATAAGTATTCAGGCAATTTATTTAAATAATATTGTTAATGAGTTAAAGCTGGTTAAAAACAATACTCATTTACCAGCTTTGTTTTATGTTTTGTTATGTGGCTTAAACCCCGATTTTTTAGTTTTTAATCCAATTATTGTAGCAAATAGTTTTATTTTAGTTTTGTTGCACCAATTAGCTAAATCTTATAATATTCAACAACCTTATTCAGTATCTTTTAATACAGGATTTTTATTAGCATTAGCATCATTGTTTTATTTTCCTTTAATTATTTTATTCCCTTTTATTTGGATTGTGTTTTTGTATGCAGGTGTTTCTAGATGGAGAAATTTTGCGATTTCTATTATTGGATTAATTATACCTTATATTTTTTATTTTGCTTACCATTTTTTTATAAATGAATTTTTTAATGTAATACAACTATTTAGGTTTAATGAAAAGATTTTTATAGAGGATTTAAGTCTTAGTAAGTTATCTTTTGTTTTTTATGCCTTATTAGGAATAGGTTTGTTAGCACTAGTTAAAATGATGCAAACGCTTCAAAAAGATGTAATAAAAGTCAGGAAATTCAAACTTGTGTTTTTAATAATGACAGCTTTTATTTTTTTGATAGGGCTGGTTAATGGACACGATTATATTTCAACCTTCTTATTAATGGTTATACCCTTGGCTGTTTTCTTTGCTAATTATTTTAATGAAATAAAAAGAGGGTGGTTAGCTGAAGTTTTGTTTTTGTTACTTATTATTAGCTCAATAATTAGTTATTTTTCGTAAAAGTGCATTTCAGTAACATATTTAAAAACAGGTTCTGAAAGTAAGTATTGCACATCTTTTTTATCTTTAATTGCATCACGTATAAAGCTCGAAGAGACCTTCATTACAGGGGCATTACAAAGAGTAATGTTTGGATGGTTATCAAAAATAGGAGGTAAGCTTGTTTCTTCAGCTTGCTCTAACCGTTCTTGTTCTGTTAAAGCTCTCGGATAGATATAAAGGTGGTGGTTATTAATTATTTCTCCATAATTTTTCCATTTGTGAAATGTTCTCAGATTATCTTCTCCCATAATTAATGAGAAGGTATAGTTTGGGTGCTTTTCTTTAATATAAGCAAGTGTGGTGCTAGTATATGACGGTTTAGGCAAATCAAACTCAATGTCGGAGGCTTTTAATTTAGTATTACCTTCTACAGCGATACGAACAATAGCTAATCGATGATAATCTTCTAATAAAGATGCTTTATTTTTTAGAGGATTTTGAGGGCTAACCACTAGCCATACTTGGTCTAAGTTAGTATAATCAACCATGTGATTGGCAATAATTAAATGACCAATATGGATAGGGTTGTATGTGCCAAAATACAGACCGATTTTCATGTTATTTTCTTAAAAAAGATTTTACAATGGTTAATGCTTCTTTTTGTGCTGTTTCTAAGTTTTCATTTACAATTACGGTATCAAACCACTTAGAATAGCTCAATTCTTTTTCTGCTTTTTCTAATCTTTTCTGAATTTTTTCTTCATCTTCAGTACCTCTGCTTCTTAACCTTGTTTCTAAAGCTTCAATAGATGGTGGTTGAATAAAAATTGCTAAAGCTTTTTCTCCAAAATGCTTGGTTAAACTTAGCCCGCCTTCAACATCAACATCAAAAATTACATTTTTACCAGAGTTCCAAATACGGTTTATTTCTGTTTTTAAAGTGCCGTAAAAATTGTCATTATAAACTTCTTCCCATTCTACAAACTCCTCATTCTCAATTCTTCTTTTAAAATCTGCAGTACTTAAAAAATAATAATCAATACCGTCAATTTCATTTTTTCTTTTTTCTCTATTACATGCCGAAATAGAAAACTCAAGCCCTAAATCCTGAGTCAGTAAAAATTTAGTAATGGATGTTTTTCCCGCCCCTGATGGTGCACATAAAATAATACACTTTCCTGTCATTTATAATATATTTAATGCTTGTTCTTTAATTTTTTCCAACTCATCTTTCATCTGAACTACAATTTTTTGCAAGTCAGCATTATTCGCTTTAGAGCCTAAAGTATTTATTTCTCTACCTATTTCTTGGCTAATAAAGCCTAATTTTTTTCCTTCAGAAATAGAAGAATCCATGGTTTCAATAAAATAATTAAGATGAGTTGATAGTCTTGTTTTTTCTTCTGTAACATCAAATTTTTCGATGTAATAAATTAATTCTTGCTCAAACCTATCTTTATTGATGTTGCCTTCACCAACACTCTCCTTTAAATGATTTTTGATGCGTTCTTTTACAGCATCAATTCTTGCGGCATCAAACTGATCTACTTGATTTAAAAGTTCGCTAATATTATTGATTCGAGAACTTAATTCTTCGCTTAAAGCTAATCCTTCAGTGGATCTGAAGTTGTTAATGTTTTCAATAGCCGTTATAATTACCTTGTTGATGGCTAACCACTCATTTTCATCTAATTCCTCTCTTTCATTTTTTAAAATGTCGGGCATTTTTGTAATGATAGAAATAAGATCTGTTTTATCTTTTTCGCCTAAGTCATTTGCAATTGAAGACAATTCAGTATAATATTTTTTAAAAAGTTCTTTGTTGATTTGCAGGTTAGATTGTTCGCCTAAAAGCTCTACATAAAGATTAAATTCAATTTTACCTCTTTCTAGCTCTTTATTAATATACGATCTTAGGCTTAATTCTTTTTCTTTGTAGAATGAAGGTAGCCTCACAGAAACATCAGCTTGTTTACTGTTTAAAGATTTTATCTCTACAGTAATTTTTTTGTTGTTTATTTCTCCGGTTGCTTTTCCAAAACCGGTCATTGATTTAATCATACAAAGAAAATTAGATTACAAAAATAATAATACTACTGGGTTTTCAATGGTTTTGTTTTACTTACCAAGTAAACTCCACTAAAAATTAGCGCTGCAGCCACGATTTTAATCCAATCTAACGAATCTTTTTCAGCCCAAATGGCAAATGAAGTAGCTATTAATGGTTGTAAATAAATATAAGTAGATACGATTGAAGGGCTAAGTTTTTTTAATCCATAAATATTAAAAAGGTATGCTAAAAAGGTAGTGCCAACAATAACAAAACCGAATTTTAGCCATATATCACTGGTAAACAAACTCCAATCAATTGCTATAAACTGTTGAATCCCGAAAGGAAAAACAAAAATAAAACCGAAAGTAAAAACCCATTTAACAACAGTTAAAGGCTTGTATTTTTTCATTAATGGCACTGCAATTACTAAATATGTTCCGTAGGACATAGCATTTAAAAACACAAACATATCTCCTAATATGGTTTCAGAACCAAAAGAAAAGTCTGTTTTAAATAGTAGTAATAACAAAGCACCAGTAATTCCTAAAAATATTCCACCAATTTTAAGTGCTGTAATTCTGTTTTTTAAAATGATAGCAGAAGCTATTAAAACGAGTATTGGGTTTGAGGTCATTATAATACCTGCATTTATGGGGGTAGTAATGTTTAAGCCATAAAAAAACATTAATTGGTTTCCTGCAACACCAAAAAGGCCACAAATGGCTAGTAATAAAAAGTCTTTCTTTTCTACTTTCTCATAGTTAAAAGAATGAACCAACCAAAACAAACTTAGTGCCCCTAATACTCTGCAAAATATAAATCCAAAAGGCAAAATATGGGCAGGCATAACATCTTTAGCAATTGAATAATTTAACCCGTAAATTACATTTGCACCAACAAGAGCAAGATGAGCTTTAATGTTAGTGTTCATAACTCGTTAGCAACAGCTTCGATAGTTTTTTTAGCATTACCAACAAAAATTTTATCATTGACAATAATTACTGGACGTTTTAAAAAAGTATATTCTTCTAGGATATAATTTTTGTAATCTTTTTCGGTTAGGTTTTTATCTTTTAACCCCATAGATTTATACTTCATTGCTGTTCTACTAAATAAACTTTCGTAAGAACCACTCATTTTTGCTAATTGTTCAATTTGTTCGGTTGTTATTTTGTTAGCTTTGATATCTTGAAACTCAAAAGAATCATCTAACTCTAATTCTTTTATAATTCGGGTACAAGTTGAACAAGTGGAGAGGTAATATATTTTTCCCATAGTAGTAATTTTAACAAAGATGTCCAAAAGTAATCAAGTTAAAAAATTATTTACAGCAAAAAAAATTGCTATTCCTATAATCATAGGACTAATTGTAGCATTTTATATGTTGTGGTCTAATACTGATTGGGCAGAATTTAAAAAAGTAAATTGGGGATTCAAAACATTAGGTTGGATGTTAATTGCATTGTTAATGATGTTGATTAGAGATTTGGCCTATATGTATCGAATTAGAGTTTTAACAGATAAGCAAATTAGTTGGCGTAATAGTTTTGATGTAATTATGTTGTGGGAGTTTGCTTCTGCGATAACTCCCTCAGTAGTTGGAGGTGCAGGAGTAGCTCTATACATATTAAATAAGGAAGGATTAAGTGCGGGTAAAAGTACAGCAATAGTAATGATAACGGCTTTGTTTGATGAGCTTTTTTATATTTTAACTGTTCCTTTAATTATATTTTTTATTGGCACACAATTTTTGTTTCCTATTGCTTTACAAAAAGAAATATTTGGAATTACATTTTCTGCTAAAGGAATTTTTGTTGGTGGTTATTGTTTTATTTTTTTACTCTCATTGATTATCATTTTTGGTGTATTTATAAGTCCTAAATCAATTAAAATGATTTTAATAAAACTTTTTAATTTGAAGTTATTGAGAAAATGGCAAAATAAAATTGAAAAATTAGGAGATGATTTAATTCAAACTTCTACAGAATTAAAAGGTAAATCTATTTGGTTTTGGCTCAAAGCTTTTGGTGCAACTATGTTTTCTTGGACAGCACGTTTTTGGGTAGTTAATTTTTTAATATTAGCTTTTATTTCGGTAGATGATCATTTATTAATTTATGGAAGACAATTAGTAATGTGGGTAATTATGTTGATTAGTCCAACCCCCGGAGGAGCAGGAATTGCAGAGTTTGCCTTTGAAGGATTTTTAGTCGATTTTATACCTATTGGATTGGGAGGTTTGTTAGCCGTGCTTTGGCGTTTGTTAAGTTATTATCCCTACCTTTTTATTGGAGCAATTGTATTACCTAAATGGTTGAAAAAAGTTTATTCGTAAAGGAATACATACCTAGCTTTTAAATTTACTACCTTTGATTTTTAATGAATAAACTCGATCAAATAAAGCAACCAATTGAGCAAGAAATCAAGGAATTTGAACCTCGATTTAGGGCTTCTATGAAAAGCAAAGTTTCGCTATTAGATAAAATAATGCATTACATTATTAAGCGAAAAGGGAAACAAATGCGACCAATGTTTGTTTTTTTATCAGCTAAGGTTTTTGGAACAACTACCGATTCAACTTATCGTGCAGCGGCAATGATTGAGCTCTTACACACAGCAACTTTAGTTCACGATGATGTAGTTGATGATGCCAATAAAAGGAGAGGGTTTTTCTCAATAAATGCTATTTGGAAAAACAAAATTGCTGTTTTAGTTGGCGATTATTTATTATCTAAAGGGTTGTTGTTAGCGGTTGAAAACGATGAATTTGATTTATTAAGAATTATGTCAAACTCGGTTAGAGAAATGAGTGAAGGAGAGTTGTTACAAATTGAAAAAGCTCGAAAATTAGACATCACAGAAAATATTTATTACGATATCATTAGACAAAAAACTGCAACATTAATAGCGGCCTGTTGTGCTGCAGGATCAAATTCTACTGGGGCTAGCAAAGAAAATGTAGAGAAAATGAGGTTGTTTGGAGAATATACCGGTATAGCATTTCAAATAAAAGATGATTTATTTGATTATGGTAGCAATGGAGATACAATCGGGAAACCAACGGGCATTGATATTAAAGAGAAAAAAATGACCTTACCTTTAATTTATGCTTTAAACAATGCGAGTTCATCAGAAAAAAGATGGGTAACCAAAATTGTTAAAAAGAAAAATGATGACAAACAAAAAGTAAAAGAAGTCATAGATTTTGTATTGAAAAGTGGAGGCATTGAATACGCTCAAAAAGCTATGCACCAATACAAAGATAAAGCCTTGGCAATTTTACAAGAATTTGAACAAAACGAAGCCAATAAAGCTTTAGCCGAATTGGTGATTTATACAACACAACGAACAAAATAAAATGAGAACAGTTTTAATATTTTTAACAATTAGTTTATTTCTATTTGCTTGCGAAAGCCCTATTATAGAAAAAATAGATAGTAAATACCCAAATGGAGAGAAGAAAAAAGTAAGTCTTTATCAGGAAGTAGAAGGCAAAGAAGTATTAGTTGAAGAAACTCATTACCATGATAATGGAAAGTTTAAAATGGGTGGAAAATTTAAAGATGGAAAAAGAGAAGGTGAGTGGAATGCTTATTTTGCAAACGATCAACTACAAAGCGAAGGGGTTTTTAAAGCAGGGAAACGATATGGAATTGCAAGGGTGTATTACCCTAATGGAAAGTTGCGCTATGAAGGTCAATACGAAAATGACAAAGAAGTTGGACACTGGAAATTTTACAATGAAAAAGGTATATTAGTAGACGAAAAAGATTATTAAATATAGTTGATGGTTGTTGGCATATAGTTGATAAACAACTGACAACTGACAACTGACAACTGACTTTGATACCAAAACAAACCATAGATGAAATAGTTGATGCTGCATTAATTGAAGATGTAGTAGGTGAGTTTGTGCAATTAAAAAAAAGAGGAGCCAATTTTTTAGGGAACTGTCCTTTTCATAATGAGAAAACACCTTCGTTTACCGTTTCTCCTGCAAAAGGAATTTATAAATGTTTTGGCTGTGGTAAGGCAGGGAATTCTGTTAACTTTATTATGGAACACGAACATTATTCGTATCCAGAAGCCTTAAAGTTTTTAGCTAATAAATTTAACATTGAAGTTGAGGAAGAAGAACGAACTGACGAACAGAAAGAGGCTGATAATGAGCGAGAAAGTTTATACATTGTTTCTAATTATGCTGCCAATTACTTTAAAAAGCAATTACACGAATCAGACGAAGGTAAAGCCATTGCCTTAAGTTATTTTTTAGAGAGAGGGTTTCGAGAAGATATTATTGAAAAATTTCAGTTAGGTTATAACCCTAACGAATGGACTGCTTTTACTGATGCCGCAGAAAATGAAGGTTATCAATTAAAATTTTTAGATAAAACTGGGTTAACCATTGTTAAAGGAGATAAGAAGTTTGATCGATTTAAAGGGAGAGTAATGTTTCCTATCCATAATCTTTCTGGTAGAGTGTTGGGTTTTGGCGGAAGAATTTTAAAAACAGAAGAGAAGGCAGCAAAATATGTTAACTCACCCGAGTCTGAAATTTATAGTAAGAGTAAAGTTCTTTATGGAATTTATTATGCTAAAAAGGCAATTACTCAAGAAGACAATTGCTTTTTAGTAGAGGGTTATACCGATGTAATTTCTTTATACCAAGCCGGTGTAGAAAATGTAGTTTCTTCTTCAGGAACATCTTTAACCGAAGGGCAAATTCGGTTAATTAGTAGGTTTACGCCTAACATTACTATTTTATATGATGGTGATGCAGCAGGTTTAAAAGCTTCTTTCAGAGGAATTGACATGATTTTGAAAGAAGGAATGAATGTAAGAGTTGTTTTATTTCCTGAAGGAGAAGATCCAGATTCGTATGCTAAAAGCCATTCTACCGAAGAGCTAAAAGCTTACATTACTAAAAATGCTCAAGATTTTATCAGATTTAAAACAGCTGTTTTAATAAAAGAAGTAGGGAATGACCCTATCAAAAAAGCAGAATTAATTAAAGATATTGTTGGCAGTATTGCTATAATTCCAGACCAAATAAAACGTTCGGTTTATACCAAGGAATGTAGTAGCTTATTGGATATTTCTGAACAAGCTTTAATTAATGAAACAAATAAAATTCTTCGCGGAAACGCAACAAAAAAAACTACTTCTTCTGAACCAGAAGAGTTTCCTGACTTTTATGATACTGATGGACAGCAAGAACAACAGCAAGAATCAGGAACAGATATAGGCCATTGGGAATCAGACATCATTCGTTTGCTAATTACTTATGGTGATCAAACAATTTTGGTGGAATCTAAAAATGAAAAAGAAGAAAAAATTATAGAAGAAGTTGTTGCTGCAGTTTACATTATTTCTAACATAAGTGCAGATAATATTTTGTTTGAAAAACCTATTTATCAAGAGGTTTGTGATTTTTATATTGAGAAATTAAACAAAGAAGAATTACCAACTCATCAAGACTTTATTAATCATCCCAATCAAGCTATTAGTCAATTAACAATTAATATTTTATCTATTCAACACGAGTTAAGCCCGAATTGGGCAACGCATAAAATATTTACAACTACCGAAGAGCAGCAATTAAAATTAGCTGTTTTCAATACTGTTTATGCTTTCAAACTAAGTAAACTCAATAAATTAATTGGCGATAATCAAGAGCAATTAAAAACAGCTAATGAAGAGAAACAGCTTGAATTATTACAACAGCAAATAACCTTACAGCAATTTAAAAAGCAGTTAGCTGAAAAACTAGGTAGAATTATTTTAAAATAATTTTTTACCTCTCGGAGCTAAGGTTTTGCCTTTATATAAAAAACTGTTTTCTGAAGCTTCAAGTATTAATACCTTAGTGTCGGAAGATTTTTTTTTATTAGAATTGTCGAATGCTTTTTTATTAATCATATTTACAGAGTCAACTTTTAGCACTAAATTATTAGATGTATTTACTGACCATGAGCCATAACTTTTTTCGGAAAATATAATTTCCAGCTTACCTATTTGATGATTTATTCTAAAGCTAGAATCAGGCATTAATGACAATCCAATTTTTTTATAGTCGCAATCACATTTGGATGGTAAGCCATCCTCTGACCTATTAGAGTCGAGATATTCATAATAACTTACTAAAGATATACTGTTATTAGGGTAAAATGAAAAAAACAGTGTAAAACTAAATAGAATACTAGGGATTAAGGACATGAAATATATTTTAGTGTTTCAAACATACACAAATCTGACCAACTAAACGATGCCAAATTATATTTTACACAGGCTAAAAACTATTTCTCAAACAAAATAAAAAGTATTTTTTTTTGTTTTCACAAAATTATATTTAAATTTGTCTCGGATTTCAATTATACATCACTTTTCGTGATTTGTAATTGTTTATACAGAAGAAGCGAGAGATTAGGCTCTATGACCTTCTGGCAACCAACTAAAAGTCTCTATAAAATGAGGTTGGAAAACCGGTGCCAATTCCTATCTCCCGAATGTTTCGGGAGAAAATATAAAGAATTGCAAAATGAAACAAACAAACATCAAACAACAAAAAATTGTAAGCCAAATTGGTATTACTCAAAATTTTAGTTCAAACAAATCTGTTTTAGTTGCAGAGAAAATGATGTATCGCATATGCTACTGTTGCCACTGCTAAGCATCATTCTTTTTCATAACATTTCCTTGAAATTAGAGTGATTCGTGTCTGCGCGAGGTGGATTCGTTATAATCAATTTTGTCATCCTGAGCATGTCGAAGGATATTTTAAATCAAATTCAAAAAATTAATATGAGTACACAAATCTTTAAATATAAAAAACCATTTGTTCTAGAATCTGGCAGAAAGCTAACAGAGTTAGAGATTGCTTATACCACTTTAGGGAAATTAAATACAGATAAAACTAATGTTATTTGGGTTACACATGCTTTAACAGCCAATGCCAATCCAGAAGAATGGTGGAACGGACTAATAGGTAAAGGAAAATTTTACAATCCAGAAGAACATTTTATTGTTTGCGCTAATGTGTTAGGTTCTGCCTATGGAACTACTGGACCATTATCAATAAATGCATCTACAGGAAATCCTTATCACCATAACTTTCCTGAGATTACAATTAGAGATATTGTAAATGGATTAGAACTGCTGAGAAATCATTTAGGACTAGAAAAAATCAATACATTATTAGGTGGTTCATTAGGCGGTCAACAAGCAGTTGAATGGGCAATTCAGCAGCCTCAGGTTTTCGAAAACCTGTTTTTAATTGCAACAAACGCTAAACATTCTCCTTGGGGAAAAGCTTTTAACGAAAGTCAGCGATTAGCCATTAAAGCTGACAGAACTTGGTATGCTTATACAGATGATGCTGGATTAAAAGGATTAAAAGCAGCTCGTTCTATCGCTTTATTAAGTTATAGAAATTATGAAACTTATAATGCTACACAGCAAGATGAAGATGAAGAAACCGATGATTTTAATGCAGCTAGTTATCAAAATTATCAAGGAGAAAAATTAATAAAACGCTTTAATGCTTTTTCATATTGGCATTTATCAAAAGCAATGGATAGCCATAATGTAGGAAGACAAAGAAACGGACTAAATGAAGCATTAACTCAAATTAAAGCCAAAACATTGGTGGTGGCAATTAGTTCAGATTTATTATTCCCGGTAATTGAATCAGAAATTTTAGCAGATGGGATTTCTAATGCTCAACTATCTATTATCAATTCGCTTTACGGGCATGATGGATTTTTAATAGAAACAGAACAATTAAAAAATGAATTTAAAAAATTCTACAATTCTAAAAACGAAGTTAAACGATTACAAATAGCAATATAACATGAAAACAAACAACATAAAATTATATGGATTTGGAGTAGTAGGGCAAGGATTTCAAAACTACTTAGAGAACAATGAAAACGCGAATCGTTTACATACGATTATTGTAAAAGATGATACTAAAAAGCGTAAACAAGTTGCATCCATTATAGAAACGACTAACGAAAATACAGCTCGAGATAAAGACATGGATGTGATAGTAGAACTGATTAGTTCTTCAGAAGAAGCTTATGGAATTGTAGCTGAAAATTTAGAGATTGGGAAGAAAGTAATTTCTGCCAATAAAAAATTGATTGCTGAAAACTTAGCAGAACTCATTCAAATTGAAAAAGAAAACAATGGTAAATTTTTATATGAAGGAGCAGTTTGTGGAAGTATTCCCATCATCAGAACATTAAATGATTTGTTTGCCAATGAACCTATTAAAGAAATAAAAGGAATTGTTAATGGTTCCTCTAATTATATTTTAACCAAATTGTTTAATGAAGGAATTTCTTATAATGAAGCACTGGTGCAAGCCCAAGATTTAGGTTTTGCAGAAGCAGATCCAACTTCTGATGTGGGCGGTTTTGATGCCTTGTATAAACTAATTATATTAACAGCTCATGCTTTCGGCACAATAGTTAAGCCTGCTCAAGTATTAAATATTGGGATTGAAGCCATCACTAAACAAGATGTAGATTTTGCAAAACAACACGATTTAAAAATTAAGTTAGTGGCAAAAGCGGTTTTAGTTGACAATCAATTAAACCTTTCTGTTTTACCAACATTGGTGAGTAATACCAATGATTTGTTTTTTGTGGAAAATGAATACAATGGAGTAGTAGTAGAAGGAAAAAACATAGGAACACACTTTTACAAAGGAAAAGGTGCAGGAAGTTATCCAACAGGTTCAGTAGTTTATTCAGATTTAAAAGCGATTGATAATGATTATAGTTATTCATACAAAAAACTAAAAACTCAGCAATATGAATTTACTAACGATCAAAAAACAACAGTAATACTTAATGCAAAAGATGCCTATTCTATTAAAACTATCGATGCCGAATTAACGAGTTTATATCCATTAGATATTTATGGTAAAAGATTTATCGCTAAAATAAGTTTGGAAGATTTGCAAAAAGTAAAACCAAGTTTACAAAAAGAAGGGATCTCTGTTTTGACATTAGAAAACGATTCTTTAATTGAAAAATTGACTCAAACAACTTTAAATAAAGAACTAGAATTAGTTTAATACAGGATTCCTTACAAAAAATAAAATCAATTTTAGAACATCTTTAATTAGTGATTATAATCATATTGAAAGGTTCCATAAAGAAACTGACCTTTACGGTTTAAATATAAATGAGATGAGTATGAATACAATTAAAAGAACATTTACCAAGCAAAAAATAGCTGAGTTGAATAAAAAATATAGTCAACTATCAGTTTGTGATAGAGTTGAACACTTGTACAAAGATTTTGATGCTAAAGAAGTAATGCTTACTTCTTCTTTTGCAGCTACTTCAGCATTTTTGTTACGAGTTTTTTCTAAGGTAAATGCTAATCAAAAAATATATTTTATTGATACAGGTTACCATTTTGATGACACACTAACTTACAAAGAAGAACTTACAAATTTGTATGGATTGGATGTAGAAAGCATTGGAGCTGAAAAATGGGAGCATGATTTTACTACTTCAGATGAAACATGGAAAAAAGATCCTAACTTATGTTGCTCAATAAACAAAGTAAAACCTTTAGAATTAATTAAAGAACGTTTTACGGTATGGGTTTCTGGGTTAATGGAATGGCAATCTGATCACAGAGCAAGTTTAAATATTTTTGAAGAGCGTGGAGGAATTTTGAAGTTTTACCCACTTTTAGATGTCACTAAAAAAGAAAGAGAAAAGTATATTCAAAAAAATAATTTACCTTTCCATCCACTAGTTGCAAAAGGATATTCTTCTATTGGTTGTAAACATTGTACTCTTCCTGGTAAAGACAGAAGTGGAAGATGGAACAACAATCCAAAAACTGAATGTGGCTTGCATTTATAAACAATAACTATGAAAGTAAATTTAAAAAGAATTAATCATGCATTCCATTATGAAGCTACAACTGAAGATGAAATTATTGTAAACATTGATGCCAATCCAGCAATTGGTGGGGAAGGAAAAGGAGTTCGACCAATGGAATTGGTACTAATGGGACTAGGTGGTTGTGCAAGTATTGATTTGGCGCTAATTTTAAATAAACAACGACAAGAATTAGTTGATTATCAAGTTGAGGTTGCAGCAATAAGAGATGAAACTCCAGCTAAAGCTTTCCAGAACATTAACATTCATTTTGCTTTAACAGGAAAGTTGGATGCTGATAAAGTAGAAAAAGCTATTGAATTAACATTAACCAAGTATTGCTCAGTTGCCTTGAGTTTAAATGCAGCAATAGAAATTACAGCAACTTACACGATAAAATAATCCCCCTTAGAAAAGGGGGAAGGGGGATTGAGTAAAAGATGATCAATCTCCCTAAATCCCTCTTCTCCAAGAGGGACTTTAAATAAAAAAATTATGAAAAACTTCGAAACATTAGCAATTAGAACCCAAAGTGAACGCTCTCAATTTAATGAGCATTCAACACCTTTACACTTAACTTCTAGTTTTGTGTTTGATGATGCAGAACAAATGCGAGCAATGTTTTCTGATGAGGTGGAAGGGAATATCTATAGTCGGTTTTCTAATCCGAATACTACGGAATTGATAGATAAAATTTGTGCTTTAGAAGGAGCAGAAGCAGGTTGGGCAACTGCGACAGGAATGGCTGCTGTCTTTACTACTTTTGGAACTTTATTAAAACAAGGAGATCATGTGTTGGCTTGTCGTTCAATTTTTGGATCTACTCATACGCTTTTAACCAAAATTTTACCAAAATGGGGAATTACCTTTACTTACGTAGATATTGATGATATTGAAAGTTGGGCAGCAGCAGTTCAAGAAAATACTAAGTTAGTTTTTGTAGAAACTCCAACCAATCCAGGGGTAGATATTTTAGATTTAGAATGGTTGGGAACTTTTGCTAAAGAACATAAGTTACTATATGTAGTTGATAATTGCTTTGCAACACCTTATTTACAACAACCAATAAAATTTGGCGCTGATTTGGTTATCCATTCTGCAACTAAATATTTAGATGGGCAAGGAAGAGTCTTAGGAGGTTTAATTGCAGGCAAGCAAACATTAATTGATGAAATTAAAGGGTTTGCTCGTCATTCCGGACCAGCTTTATCTCCTTTTAATGCTTGGGTAATATCTAAAAGTTTAGAAACTTTAGCTGTACGTATGGATAGGCATTCGGAAAATGCATTGAAGTTGGCAACATGGTTAGAGCAACACCCAAAAGTAGAGTTGGTAAAATACCCTTTTTTACCATCACACCCGAAATACGATGTAGCTAAAAAACAAATGAAAGCAGGTGGTGGAATAGTAACATTTATCGTTAAAGGAGGAATTGAAAAAGGCAGAGTGTTTTTAAATAACTTACAATTGGTTTCTATTACTGCTAATTTAGGAGATACCAGAACCATCGCTACTCACCCAGCTTCAACAACGCACTCTAAACTAACAGAAGAAGAACGACAAGAAGTTGGAATTTTACCTGGTTTAATTCGTGTTTCAGTTGGGTTAGAACACATTGATGATATTATTGAGGATATTGGGCAGGGGTTGGGTGAATAGTTTTCTATAGGACTATTATAGTTTTTTGTATTCAGTTCTTTTAAGCATAATTAGGTTAAAGCCTAAAGCTAAGAATAACATTGTTCCAGTTAAAATAATGCTGAATGTAAAACCGAATTGTAAAAAACTAATCATAATGAAATGACTAGTAAACGCTGTGATTAAGTAAAGTACAGTTAATATTAATATTTTTTTTGGATTATTAATTCTTGAAATAAGTTGTGTTTTTTTTAATCCAAATAGACAAATTGTAGGAATTATAATAAAAGTGAACAAACTCAAAAATAAAATTAGTTCAATTACACTTCCTAATGCATCTCCAACTCCAATCATTTAATTTTTATGATAATATATTTCTATCAAAGATACCAAATAAACTTTCTATTGTATGTTCGGATAAGCTAAACTTAACTTGTTAACTTTGTGCTCTTAAAACCAAAATAATGGAAACACAAATTGCAATAATAGGCGCAGGAAATTTAGGTACATCATTAGTAAAAGGACTAGTAGCTAGTGGTAAATACCAACCAACTAATTTTATGTTAACAAGGCGTAATCTTTCTAAATTAGATAGTTTTAAAGAACAAGGGTATCAAGTAATGGCTAGTAACGAAGAAGCCATTATTAATGCAAATACAATTGTGTTAGCTGTTTTGCCACAAAAAGTAGATGAAGTTTTAACGGAGTTAAAAGGGAAAATAAAACCCAATCAATTAGTTGTTTCTTTGGTTTCTGGAGTAAAAGTAATAGACATTCAAAATATTATTGGTTCAGAAATACCTGTTGTTAGAGCAATGCCAAATACTGCTATTGCTATTCGTGAGTCAATGACTTGTATTGCTAACAGCAATCAATATAAAAATCAGATAGATGAGGTTAAAGAATTATTTGAATTAGTTGGCGAAACTATAATTATTAATGAAGAACAAATGACATCAGCAACAGCTTTATGTGCATGTGGTATCGCTTTCTTTTTAAGAGCAATAAGAGCTGCATCACAAGGTGGAAATGAGATTGATTTCCATGCGAGTGAAGCATTAAAAATGGCAGCTCAAACAGCTAAAGGAGCTGCAAGTTTGTTAATAGCAAATAAATCCCATCCAGAAGATGAAATAGATAAAGTTACTTCTCCAAAAGGATGTACAATAGCTGGGTTAAATGAAATGGAACACAATGGATTTAGTTCTTCCTTTATTAAAGGAATTACCGTTTCTGCTAAACAAGCAGGTGGGCTTTATTCTGATAAAAAGTAACTAGTTGCTTTAGCTTTACTACCTTTGTAACAAATGGAATGGTTAGATAACATATTAGATTTTAAGTTGATAGATCTTAAGGCATTTAAGTTAACGGTAACCAACCTGTTAATACTGCTTGTTGTTTTTGTTCTCGCTAAGTTGCTAATAAGAAGTATAGAACTTTTAATAAAGAAGCGTTTAGCTAAAAAGAAAGTGATAGATGAGGGCAGAAGCACGTCAATTACGCAAATCTTCAAATACATTATCTATTTATTAACGGTATTTATAGCGATAGAAAGTTTAGGGATAGATATTTCTATCATTTTTGGAGTGTTTGCAGCTTTAGGATTAGGTATTGGATTTGCTTTACAAGATGTATTTAAAGACTTAATTTCAGGTATCATTATTTTGTTTGAAGGAAATGTAAGTCCTGGAGATATATTAGAGGTTGAAGGGTTAATAGGAGTTGTTAAAAAAATTAATTTAAGAACATCATTAATAAGAACTAGAGATGGTGTTTATATTGTTATTCCTAACTCTAAAGTAGTTAATGAAAAAGTTATTAATTGGTCTACTAATACTAAGATAACAAGATTTCATGTCGCTGTGGGAGTAGCTTACGGTTCAGATATCGAAAAAGTAAGGACGTTATTAGTAAGCGCTGCTCAAAGTAATGAAATGGTAGCTAATCGACCAACTCCTATGGTCTTTTTTAAAGATTTTGGGGACTCCTCACTTAATTTTGAATTACATTTTTGGTTAATGGACACTTGGCAAACTGAGTTGGTTAAAAGTGATTTAAGGTTTGAAATAGATAAATTATTTCGTGAAAACAATATCTCTATTCCTTTTCCTCAAAGAGACGTTCATCTTATTCAAAAGTAAAAGTGGGAGCAAGTAAAGTATTGAATAAATTTTTTGCTTGGAGAATTAAGCACATTCAACACAAGCATTATGTGTTATTTTTAAGTTTAATAGTAGGTTTACTTTCTGGGTTAGCTGCAGTTGTCATTAAAAATTCTGTTCATTTTATTCAAGAGTTAATTTCCACAGGTTTTACCGAAAATTTACACAATTACCTATATTTTGTTTTCCCATTAATTGGGTTGTTTTTAACCTACATTATTATAAAGTATGTCATTAGAAAACCAGTTGGACATGGAATACCAGGAGTGTTGTACGCTATTTCTAAAAAAAACAGTATCGTAAAGTTTTTTAGTACCTACGCCTCTGTAATTACTAGTGCTTTAACCGTTGGTTTTGGTGGTTCTGTTGGACTTGAAGGACCAACAGTAAGTACAAGTAGTGCATTAGGATCTAACTTAGGACGATTTTTAAAATTAGATTATAAAACAACTACTTTATTAATAGGTTGTGGAGCAGTTGGAGCCATGTCTGGTATTTTTAATGCACCTATTGCTGCTTTAGTTTTTGCTTTAGAGGTTTTTATGTTTGATTTAACGTTGGCATCAATGATTCCTTTTTTAGTGGCTTCTGTTTCTGCAGCATTAACCTCTAGAATGATGCTGGGCGATAATGTTTTATTCAACATTCAAATACAAGACCAGTTTGTTGCCTCTAATGTTCCTTTTTACATTTTATTAGGAGTTTTTACAGGGTTAATGTCGGTTTACTTTAACAAGATGTTTTGGTTTATAGAAGCATTGTTTGAGAAAGTAAGTAAGCCATTTATTAGATTATTAATAGGCGGTTCTTTATTGGGCGTTCTTATCTTTTTTATTCCACCATTATATGGTGAAGGATTTATTACAATTAAAATGTTGTTTTCAGGCAACTATACAAGTATTGTAAACAATAGTATTTTTTATGATCAACAAGATAATATTCTCTTGATGTTAGGGCTTTTGTTTGCGTTGATGTTTTTTAAAGTAGTTGCTTCAGCCCTTACTTTTGGTGCAGGTGGAGTAGGTGGTGTTTTTGCACCGTCACTTTTTGTTGGAGCATCTTGTGGATTTGTATTTGCTAAGACAATCAACCATTTTGGACTAAGTAAGTTATCTGAAAGTAATTTTACTTTGGTTGGTATGGCTGGTTTAATAGCAGGTGTTTTGCACGCACCTTTAACTTCATTGTTCTTAATTGCTGAAATTACTAGCGGATATGAATTGATAATACCTTTAATGATAACGGCTACAATTGCTTATTTAACTTCAAAATATTTTGTACCCCACTCTATTTATAATATGCAGTTAGCTAAAAGAGGGGAGTTATTAACACGTCATAAAGATAAAGCAGTACTTACGTTAATGAACTTACATTCAGAAGTTGAGACGGACTTTAATATTATAGAACCTGAATCTACTTTGGGAGATTTAGTTAAAATTGTTTCTACATCTAAAAGAAATTTATTTCCAGTTGTTGGTAAAGATGGATTACTCAATGGAATAATTACATTAGATCATATTCGTGAAATCATGTTTAAACCTGAGCTTTATGATGAAGTTAAAATTGAATCATTGATGGTACAACCTATGGATTGTATTAATTCTTCTGATACAATGGACATAGTAATGGAAAAATTTTCGAGAACTAAAGCATGGAATTTGCCTGTCATAGATGAAGATGATAATTACACAGGATTTGTTTCTAAATCCAAACTCTTTAATGCTTACCGTAAAATGTTAATAGATTTTTCTGAGGAATAATTAGGGTAAAAAAAAAGTCCGATGAATTTCATCGGACTTTTTAGTAGAATTTATAATTTTAAAAATGCCATAAATCATGTTCCATATTAAAGATATCAGCTTTAATTCTATCTGCTTCAAATAGTATTTCAATTGGCGAATTTGCCAGATAATCAATACTATAACGGTCATATACATTTGATCTTTTTAAGATGTAGCTATTAAACATCCTTTTCCAAAAGATATCTTCAAAAGTTCTTCTTTCAGCATCATTTTGTCTGTTAAATACATCATAATTTGCAAAAACATATCTTGCTTCAGGAAAATATATCCAAAAAATAGGTTTAATACCTTTGTAATTTCCGTTCTCATCAGTAGCAGTCATAAAAGGACAAATCCCCATAATTCTTACATCCATGATAGAACGTTCATTATCAAAAAACCAATCTTCTTTTAATCTATATTTTACAATTGCATCAGCAGTTACTTCATTATAAGTAATTTGAGGAATACTTGGGTCACCCCATTCATCTTCCATCATAATTGTGATAGAATCTCCCATTCTTCCAACTGCTTCAGAAATGGTTAAAGGCACTGTAAATTCATCATCTACAGGATCATAAGCTGTTAATGTTTTTTCTACAGTTACAGCTTCCTTGATAACATCAAATAAACTTTTTCTATCATTAATTGGTGTAGTAGGATAATATAAAGGATGATTAATTTTCTCACGAAGATCAATTTCTCTCCATATTCTTCTGTGCCACATAACATCAGCTTCTCTAACATGCGTGTAAGGAACAACTCTTCTTGTAGGTGTATTTTCTTTAATCCAAGGTTTGTCCAATATTTTTTGGGCAGTTGAATTAGTAACACCCAAAAGAGCTATAAATACAGTGGTCAATAATGTTAATCTCACAAATTTCATAATCATCCTCCTTTTTCTTTAGGTTAAATATTAAATTACTCTTAATATAATTGGTGCAAGTTTTCTTGTAGTTCCATCTGGCATTCTACATTGAATTTGTTCAATAAAGAATTTTTGATTCTTTTTTGCACTACCAATCATAGATTGACATCTACTATCTAATTTATTACCAGAAACTTTAATTTCATCTACTATTCCTGATTTTGTTGTTGAGAACATAAAAGAATTTACGTTTACTTGAATATCAAAATCAAAGTTTTCCATTTTTGCTTGAACAGTAGAAGCTGATTTCAATTGAATCAATTTAATAGATTCAGATCCAGATTTACCGCCACAAAATGCTTTTGGATCAGGTATTCTTTTAACTCTAAATTCTGAACTGCCTAGGTTTACTTTGTTTCCTGTTAATTCGTCAACACCTGTAACAGTAATTTTCATTGTACCAGGTGTTTTTGGTCTAACAACCCATCCTTGTCCAGATTTCGATAATCCAGCCCCAGACGCAGTAAAATTAGGCATTGGAGCAGCTATAGATACAGGATTATCAACTCCAATATAAAATACATTCATTTTATCAGCTGAAATTGCTAAAGAAGGTTTACCAACTTCAAAAGTATTTTGGAATGGATAAATCCTAGGGCCTTTTTTAGTTTTAACTTTGATTAAGCCTCCCCAATCATGAACCCCTACTCCTTCTTTTATTTTTAAGTATCCTTTACCTGCTTCAACAGATTTAAGTTCATACCAACCACCTTCTTTATAGGCTGCCCAGTTTTCACCTTTTGCACCTTTCATAAGCTTAGTTTCATCAGTTTCTCCATTAGCAACTGCTGCACTATCATATTTTCCAATAAAAATTTCTGGATTATCTAAATCATTGTATGCAGCAGTAAAAACCTGTGCAGAAAAGGAATCACCATCCATTACGTAAGCTTTTCTAGCGTAAGCAAAACCATCTACTTTACTAAACGATACACCAGAAGCATCAATATTTTCATATAATTTAGCTACGGCCTCTGCCTCAGCACTTCTAACATCAGATTGGATTTTGGATAAAATAGTTATAACTGCAGCTAAAGGTACATGGTAAAAGTTACCAGTCTCCCAACTTTCAAATGTACCATTCATTTCTCCAAAATCTTCAGTATCAAGAACTGCCAATGATTTTTTCATCACAGCTTGAACATCCTTATCTTCTTTAAATAAGTCTAACAATTCTGTTTGAAATTTGTTGATTCTTTTTCTTAAATCTACAGCACTCCATTCTCCATCTTTTGGTGTAGCTGGTTCAGCTAAACCCATCAACAAAGTAGGCATGTCGTAATTATCTTTACTCTGTACATTTTTAATATTATATAAACTATCAGGAGATCCTTCAGGTAACTTATCGGTACTTCCAATTAAGTGTTTCTTCAACTCGAAAATATATTTATATAAATCATCAGACATTACTTTTACTTTGTCTGCTTTTACTTTAAATGGTTTTGCTGTTTCACTATCTAAAGCTGCCGCAGCAAACTTTGTGTAGTATATACTTGTTTTATCTGCAAAAGATCCAGTAGAATTTTCTATACCATCATTTACTACTATAAAAGCATCCAAAATATCTTTCGATACGTTCATCGCTAATAATGCAGTTAATACTAAGTACATCATTCCAATCATCTTCTGTCTTGGTGGTAAATCGCCTCCACTCATAATTCAATAGTTTTATAAATTAGTTAAACAAAAAATAATTAGTTATGATTTCATTGCAGTTAACATATTGCCATAAACATTATTTAAAGCAGATAAGTTAGTTGATAATTCAGCAATATTTTCTTTGTATCGCTTAGTATCTTCAACAGAATCAGATAGATTAGTCATTAATGCAGTAATTCCTGCATACATACTCTTCATAGTCTCAGCTTGTTGTTGAGAACCGCTTAATTGAGATGCGTAAGAATCATTTAAAGCTCCTAAAGTAGTCGCCATTTTTTTCATTTCTTCACCAGTATTAGCTCCAGAGTTTGCAGCTTCATTTAAAACTGCTAATGATTCAGACGCTTTAGCATAATCATCAGCTAACGCGCTTACTTTACCAGAAGCTGTTTTTAAACTCGTAGCATATTCATTTGTAGCAACTGATGCATCAGATATTTCTGACAATTTATTAGCATTTGTACTTAAGCTTCTTAAACCTGTTCCTAAACTTTCAATTAATGCTGAATCAATTTTAGCATCTTCTAACATTGTATCTAATTGCTCAACTGCAGAACCTTTATTCTCAATGGCATGACCATCTTCATCATGCATACCTGCTAATTCTGGGTAAACCAAAGTCCAATCTAGTCCCATGTGAGCCGGTTCAAATGACGAGACGGCAAAAATTAATGCTTCTGTTGATAATCCAACTACAAGCATTGGACCTGCTCCAGGCCAGTGCATAATTTTAAATAAGGCTCCAACAATTACAACTGCTGCTCCCATTCCGTATAACAATCCCATGATTGTTTTACCTTTCTTAGTTTCAAATAAAAATTCTACAAATCCCATAATGTTTAAGTTTTAAAAGTTAATATATAGATAGGTTAAATATTACAAATTATCATCTTTTGCTCTTCCCAAGTAAGTCATTACACATCTAAATCCTACATAGCATTTAGCGGTGTCTTGATACTCATAAGTTCTTGTACTAGTTTGAAGGTAGTAGCCTATATCTTTCCATGAACCACCTCTAATTACTTTTCTTTTTAATACTTCAGGATCTTCATCTTTAGCATCATAAAGGTAATCAGGGTTCAAATCATGAGCAAAGTTATATGCTGATTCATCAAAAGCATTACTAGTCCATTCAGAAACATTTCCAGCCATACAATACAACCCGTAATCATTAGGGTTATAAGAGTTTATTTTTACGGTATGGAATCCACCATCATCAATATAATTCCCTCTCATAGGTTTGAAATTTCCTAAGAAACAACCTCTACTATTTCTAATATAAGGTCCACCCCAAGGGTAAGGACTTAAATCTAATCCACCTCTCGCTGCATATTCCCATTCAGATTCAGTTGGCAATCTAAAATCGTTTACAATCACACTTCCATTTTCCATTAAGAAACTATGAAGTAATCCAGTTCTCCAAATACAAAAAGCAGTAGCTTGTTTCCACGATACTCCTACAACCGGATAATCATCATAGGCAGGATGCCAAAAATAATTTTGAGTCATAGGCTCATTAAATGAATATGTAAAATCATGTATCCATGCTAAAGTATCTGGGTATACATTAATAATGTCTTTCATTAAAAACTGAGATCTATCATTAGAAAATGCATGTCTTTCTCCTTGCCCTGCAGTTAAAGCATCCCGATTACTTCTTAAAGCAGCGCTTCTATAGTCAATCCAATAATAAGTATAATTTAATTTTCTTGTATCAAATTCTCTTCTACGTAAAAAACGTTCTCCTTGAGAATAATACATAGGCTCTAAAGCTTCTCTGATTTCAGGCTGTTTAGGATCTTCATATTTTAACTTAGTATACCAATTAAGGTTTGGTGGATCAATATCTTCACCATATTCATCAACAGTAAACAAATAATCTTCTTCACTTACTTCGCTACCTAATATTCTTCTAGCGATAGAATCTCTAACATGAAATACAAACTGACGGTACTCATTATTAGAAATTTCAGTTTGATCCATGTAAAATGCTTGAACAGAAACTGTTCTAGATTGAGCAGTTAATGCATAAGGTACATCTTGATCAGATGGGCCCATGTTATAACTTCCCATAGGGATAAATAACATTCCGAAAGGGTCTGGTTGATACCATTCCTCTCTTCCTTGAACGCCAATTAATTCACCATTACCTTTACTACATGAGTAAAGTATAATTACTGCTAATAATACTAATATTCGTTTCATAATTACCTCCTTCTTTTGTTTATTATTTGGGCTCTTACTCCAAACAACCGCTTTTATGCAAAAACGGAAACATTTTTATTGTAATTTAAAATAAATGTATATAGTTTTTTCTTATAAAAATCTTACTGAGTGATAAACCTCTCTTTTTGGTGGCTTAACAATACTTGTACAATACTTAATCATAAATTCTAAACTTCCACTACTGTGGTCGCCTAATGTAGATGTTGTTACGTCATAAGACACACCAAGTTTTAAACCTGGAACTTGTGGAATGTTTACACCTGCTAATGCTGCAACAGCGTCTTGTACTCTATAAGTAACGCCACCCCATACTAAATTATTGTATAAAACTAGAGCATTAACATCTAATTGAGTAGATGCAGCATCTGTTTTAGCTAAGATAGATGGTTTTAATATCCATTTTTGTGCTCCACCAGACATGTCCCAATCGTAACCAGCCATAACATAGTAATGACGAGACTGAGCATAAGTTAAAGCTCCGACACCGCTACCATTAGCTACATCTTTTAATTCTGTTTGAGGGATGTGTAAAGTTGATAATCCAACATACATCTTATTTTTAATACTATAGTATAATCCAAAACCAGCATCAAAAGTCATTGCTGAAGTGCTTCCATTTGGAATGGATGGATCATTAATAGGATTGTCTATCGCGATAAAATTATCTTTAAATGATTTGTTAATTAAACCAACTTCTAATCCAATTCCTAAAGTACCAGGGCCTAATGGTAGGTTATAAGCATAAGCTAATTTTCCAATAAAAGAACTTTCTATACCTAATTGATCTTGAAATACTGTAAGACCTAATCCATGCTTATTACCTAATAATGCATCGGCACTAAATAAATGTGTTTGTGGACGACCATCAAAACCCATCCATTGTGAACGAGTTAAAAAAGTAGCACAAATACCACCATTGTTACCAGCAGAACCCGGGTTAACACTTAGTTTGTTAAACATGTTTTGCGTAAACTGTGCATCTTGTTGAGCAACAGCAACAAATCCAGCAAATAAAAAAGCTGTAGAAATAATAAATTTCTTCATATATGTCGTATTAATTTTCATAAAAATAATGTATTTCAGCATACATTAGTCGGCTAAGATAAATAAAAATTTATTTTATCCAAAAACTTTTTCAACTTTTAATTGTTAATTACCTGTTAATAACTTAAAAATTAGGATAATTTTTGAAAAGTTTGCCACCATCTATTAGGAACTTCGTTGTTACAAGCGGTTTTATAGTCGTCATAAGAACAAGGAACTAATAAGTGTCTTTCGTATTTTATTTTATTATGAGAAGGGTAAGGAACATCCATCCACCATCTTTCACTTTTATCACTTTTGTAAAAAACTACTTCATCCTGGCTGTTTTGGATGTTAACCATATATTTAGTGTATGATTTTCTACTTCCAATAGGGAACTCATTTTTACGTTGGTTATAACCATCAATAAAATACCATATCATTTGTGCTACACTATGAGCTGTTTGTCCATTAATATCTAATTCGGGGTTTGTTTCGTAAAAACCAATGGATGTTAATTTATCACTTAACCCAGCATACCTAGTAATTTGACAAGCTTGCTCTCCATAAAAACCATTTGGTGATGGGTTATTATTCCCTGGTGCTTCAGATTGTCTGATAGCTGAAATATCAAAACTAATTATATCTGCATTTCTTATTATAGGTTCTACTTCTTCTATATTACTTTGTACTTGACCTAATCGGTAGGTATCAAAATAAAGTTTCGACATTAAGTCAACTTCTTCTTTATCTATAAAATAACTTTGGTAACCGATGTTACTATAATTAAATAAGTAGTTAGGTTGGTGAAGTATAATTTTTGTTAAAAAATTGTTAGAATTTAAATCTTCATCAACAGCTCCTAAATTTAATTTAGAATCAATAGAAACTAAGTTGACGGTTTGTTCTAAGTTTTTATAAGCTAAAAAATTGGCATAAGTTAAATCTTGGCTTCCTCCAATAATAATAGGTAAAGTGTTGTTTTTAATTAAATCTTCTAAAATTGAGCTCAGGGCAAAATATGAGTCGTTAACAGTATCTCCTATTTTTAGATTTCCTAAATCTATAATTTTGGTAGAAGTATTAAAACCTATTAATCGATAAAGATATTTTCGGATATGATTAGGAGAATTAGAACAACCTTTGTTGTTATAAGCATTTCTTTCTTCCCCAACTCCAATAATTGCAATATCAAAATTATTAACGTTTTGATTGTTGTAGTGTTCAATAGAATTTACGAATTGATTTTCTTTATAATTAAAGTTTAAATCTCCTTCATTAATATTGATGGGCTCTAAAAAATCAGTTAAATCCATTTTGGTAATTGTTATTTAAAACCCAAATATAACTTTTCTACTTCTTTTTTTTACTTTTTTTTGCGGGAGCCTTATCAGCAATTATTTTTTCTACTTGATCTAAAGTTAATGATTCTGCATTAGTGGTTTTAGGTAATTCGATTTTGGTTTTACCTTTAATGATGTTAAATCTTCCCCAACGAGCTTTTTGGACAGAAATACCTTTATCTTTCCAGTTATGGATATATTTATCTATTTCTTTCTGTTTTTTATCTTCTATCAATTCTTTTATTTCCGTTTGCGAAAGGTTATCAAAATTGTATTTTTTGTTAACATTGATAAACATTCCGTTCCATTTAATAAAAGGACCAAACCTTCCTACACCTTTTTGTACAGGAAAACCTTCATATTCTGCAATTGGAGCGTCAGCTTGTTGTTTTTCTTTTATTAATTCAATTGCTCGCTTTAAATCAACACTCCCTAATTCTTCTCCTTTAGGAATAGAAACAAACATTTCATCAAACTTAACATAAGGACCAAATCTTCCTTGAGAAACTATTATTTCATGTCCTTCGTGTTTACCTATAGTTTTTGGAAATTTGAATAATTCTAATGCTTCTTCAAATGTAATGCTGCTAATAGTTTGTTGTCCTTGTAATCCAGCAAACTTTGGTTTTTCCTCATCTTCAGTTTTACCAATTTGAATCATTGCTCCAAATTTTCCAATTCTTGCAATTACTGGTTTTCCAGTTTCGGGGTCATCACCTAAAAATCTTTCTCCACTTGCTCTATCTGCGTTTTCTAAGGTGTCTTCAATTTGAGCATGAAATGGTTTGTAAAACTCAGCAATCATTTTACTCCATTTTTGTTGTCCTTCCGCAATTTCATCAAACTGCTCCTCTACTTTCGCAGTAAAACTGTAATCTAAAACTTTACTAAAATTTTCCACCAAAAAATCGGTTACAACAATTCCTATATCAGAAGGGAACATTTTTTTACGTTCAACACTATAATTTTCAGTATTGTTATCATCTCTGATGTTACCATCTTTTAAAGTAAGTTGATTGTAGTTTCTTTCAAAACCATCTCTATCTTCTTTTACAACATAACCTCTTTTTTGAACTGTAGAAATAGTTGGAGCATAGGTTGATGGTCTTCCAATTCCTAATGCTTCTAATTTTTTTACTAAACTAGCCTCTGTGTATCTTGCAGGATGATGTGTAAATCTTTCGGTAGCTGTAATTTGTTTCATGTTAAGTTGCTCACCAACTTTTAAAGGAGGCAACATTCCTTCTTGATCTTCATTATCGTCATCATCTGTTGACTCCAAATAAACTTTTAAGAATCCTTCAAAGATTAAAACTTCTCCCCTAGCAATAAATTTTTCAGTAGCTGTTGATATATTGATTTGAACAGTCGTTTTTTCTAACTGAGCATCGCTCATTTGAGAAGCAACTGTTCTTTTCCAAATTAAATCGTATAATCTTGCTTGACCAGCATCACCAGTTAAACTGTGTTCGTTCATGTAAGTGGGACGAATTGCTTCGTGAGCTTCTTGTGCTCCTTTAGATTTAGTCGTATATTTTCTTACTTGAGAATATTCAGCGCCATAAGATTTTGTAATTTCTTTCTTTGCTGCACCAATGGCATCATTAGAAAGATTAACAGAATCTGTTCTCATATAGGTAATCTTTCCAGCCTCATACAAACGTTGAGCAATAGTCATGGTTTGTGATACGGAATAACCTAATTTTCTACTAGCTTCTTGTTGAAGTGTTGATGTTGTAAAAGGTGCTGCTGGTGATTTTTTAGAAGGTTTAGTTTCTAAGTTTTCAATAGTAAAATCAGCGTCTTTACATTTTGCTAAAAATTTTTCAGCTTCAACTTTTGTTTTAAACCTGTTAGGTAATTCAGCAGTTAAGATAGTATTTTTCTCAACGATAAAATTAGCTACTACTTTGTATGCAGATTCATATTTAAAATCAATAATCTCTCTTTCACGCTCAACAATCAAGCGTACTGCAACCGATTGAACTCTTCCGGCAGATAAAGATGGTTTTATTTTTTTCCATAGTACAGGAGATAGTTCGTAACCTACTAGTCTATCTAAAACTCTTCTCGCTTGTTGTGCGTCAACTAAATCTTTATTTATTTTTCTTGGATTTTCTACTGCATTAAGAATCGCAGTTTTAGTAATCTCATGAAATACAATACGTTTTGTTTTATTCTCTTTTAAGTCTAATGCTTCTTGTAAATGCCAAGAAATTGCTTCTCCCTCGCGATCCTCATCCGAAGCTAACCAAACCATTTCGGCCGCTTTTGCTAATTTCTTTAATTCTGCAACCAACTTCTTTTTATCAGAAGGAATATCATATTTTGGTTCAAACCCATTTTCAATATCTATTGATATATCATTGCCGGGTAAATCTCTTATGTGACCAAAACTAGATTTAACGGTAAAATCTTTTCCAAGAAATTTTTCAATGGTTTTAGCCTTTGCGGGTGACTCAACTATTACAAGATTCTTTGCCATATTTTAGATAAAAGTTAAGAACTATTTTTTGCAAAGAAATGAAATAATATTTTGCTTTTCCAAATAAAAAGAAAAGTAACCTACTTATATTATGTAATAATATATATTTAAAAAAACAAATTAATTTTAGTTTTATGTCATTTTGTCATTAAAAACAAATTAATAAGTAATTTTGTAACCAATACTTAAATTATGGAAGAGTTGAATAAAGTTATTGATGAATCTGTGCAAGGAACAGCTACATTAATTGAAGGTGGCGAAAAAGGAGCAAGAAAAGTTTACATTGAAAGTTATGGCTGTCAAATGAATTTTTCTGATAGCGAAATTGTTGCTTCAATTTTAACAAAAGATGGATTTGCAACTACTAAAAATATAGAGGAAGCAGATTTAGTATTGGTAAATACTTGTTCAATTAGAGAGAAAGCTGAACAGACAGTTAGACAAAGATTAAGATCTTTCCAAACAGCAAAGAAAAATAAACCTGAAATGCAAATAGGTGTTTTAGGTTGTATGGCAGAGCGATTAAAATCCAAATTTTTAGAAGAAGAAAAATTAGTTGACATTGTTGTTGGGCCAGATGCTTATAGAGATTTACCAAACTTGGTAAAACAAGTTGATGAAGGTAAAAAAGCAGTAAATGTGTTATTATCAAAAGAAGAAACTTATGCAGATATTAGTCCTGTAAGGTTATTAGGTAATGGTGTTTCTGCTTTTGTTTCTATAACTAGAGGATGTGACAATATGTGTACTTTTTGTGTGGTTCCTTTTACAAGAGGAAGAGAAAGAAGCCGAAACCCTGAAAGTATTTTAGCCGAAGCTAGGGATTTATTTGAAAAAGGATACAAAGAAGTTACACTTTTGGGTCAAAATGTTGATTCTTATTTGTGGTATGGAAAAGAAGGGTTAAAAAAGAATTTTGAAAACTTATCTGATGAAGAAAAAGCTAAGAGTATCAATTTTGCTCAATTGATGGAGCAAGTTGCATTAATTAGTCCGAAACTTAGAGTTCGTTTTTCAACTTCTCATCCAAAAGATATTACTGATGAGTTTTTATATGTGATGGCTAAATACGATAACATTTGTAATTATATTCATTTGCCTTTTCAAAGCGGAAATACAAGGGTCTTAGAAAAAATGAATAGAGGATATACTAGAGAATGGTATATGGGTAGGATTAATAAAATCAAAGAAATAATGCCTGATTGTTCTATTTCAGCTGATATTATTGCCGGGTTTTGCTCTGAAACTGAAGAGGAGCATCGAGATACTTTATCTTTAATGGAATATGTGAAGTATGATTTTGCATATATGTTTAAATATTCTGAGCGACCAAACACACAGGCAGCTAATAAGTTTGAGGATGATGTTAGCGAGGAAGATAAAAGTAGAAGATTAGCTGAAATTGTTGCTTTACAAAGAAGTCATTCTTTGGAGGCAAATCAGAATTATGTAGGTAGAACTTATGAGGTGTTGGTTGAAAAACTATCAAAAAAATCAGACCAAGAATTAGCTGGAAGAACTTCTCAAAATACAGTGGTAGTTTTTCCAAAAGGGAATTACAAAGTTGGAGATTATGTACAAGTACATGTACACGATTGCACAGGAGGAACATTGATAGGAACACCTTTGGAGAATCAAGATGTTAGATGATAAGAGACAAGACTTATGAATCATCACAATTTTAAAAAGTTAAAAATTTGGGGACGGTCAATGAATTTGACTAATCTTACTTTTAATTATTGTAAAGATTTACCAAAAGACGAACGATATAATTTAATTGACCAAATAAATCGATGCTCATGCTCTATTCCTTCTAATATTGCTGAGGGATCAGGGAAAAGAACAAAATTACAATTTGGTGAATATTTATCTATTTCCATAAGTTCTTCTTATGAATTAGAAACACAATTATTAATTTGTCAACAAAGAAATTATGGAAATCAAGAGCAATTAGAACTTATTTTGAAAGAATTGGAAGAAATTCAAAAAATGATTTTTTCTTTTCGATCAAAGGTCTTGCTTCTCGATTCTTAATTCTATTATTATGGATACACAACAGATAAAACAACGTTTTGGAATTATTGGAGCTTCTCCAATGTTAGATAGGGCAATAAATGTTGCCGCTCAAGTAGCGTTAACTGATTTGTCCGTTTTAATTACTGGAGAAAGTGGAGTTGGAAAAGAAATAATGCCACAAATTATCCATCAATTAAGTGCTAGAAAACACAATAAATATATTGCAGTCAACTGTGGAGCAATACCAGAAGGAACAATAGATTCTGAATTATTTGGGCATGAAAAAGGAGCTTTTACTGGGGCTCACGATTCACGTAAAGGTTATTTTGAAGTTGCAGATGGAGGCACCATTTTTTTAGATGAAGTTGCAGAATTACCAGTTACTACCCAGGTAAGGTTGCTAAGGGTTTTAGAAACAGGGGAGTTTATAAAAGTAGGTTCATCTAAAGTCTTAAAAACCGATATTAGAATTGTTGCAGCAACCAACGTTAATATTGCTCAAGCAATAAAAAAAGGAAAGTTTAGAGAAGACTTGTTTTACCGTTTAAATACAGTGCCAATTCAATTGCCTTCGTTAAGAGAAAGGAAAGAAGATATCCATTTGTTGTTTAGAAAATTTGCCGCTGATTTTGCGAGTAAATACAGAATGCCAGCAGTTAAATTATCTCCAGATGCTGTTGGTTTATTAGAAAATTACAAATGGTCAGGGAATATTAGACAGCTTAAAAATGTTGCTGAACAAGTTTCGGTTATTGAAAGCTCTAGAGACATAACTGCGGATACCATAACTAAATATTTACCGGTTGTCAACGATTCAAATTTGCCAGCAGTTTTTAAAGGAAACGAAAATTCTGATTTATCAGAAAGAGATATTTTGTACAAAGTTTTGTTCGATTTAAAAGGAGATGTTACTGAATTGAAAAGTTTGGTTTTTGGAATGATTAAAAATAATGGTTCTGACTTTGATGGTATAGAAGATAACCCAATGCTAGTGCAAAGTATTAAACGTTTATATGAAAAATCTGAAAAAATTGCAAAAGTAGAGGAAGAAGAGGTTTATAAGCCAAAAATTTTACCCAAAGAAGAACAAATCACACACCATGAAGAAGTTGTGGAAGAATCTTTATCTTTAGCAGATAAAGAAAAAGAAATGATTATTATGGCATTAGAAAAATACCATGGTAAACGTAAAAAAGCGGCTGATGAGTTGGGCATTTCTGAGCGAACATTGTATAGAAAAATTAAAGAATACAATATTGACAATTGATGGGCAATGTTTTCAAAATATTAATATTAAGTATCTTTTTTTCGAGTTATTTAGTTTCTGAAGCTCAAACAAGTGTTGTTAATGTTGGTTTTCGTGATTTTGGAGATAATTATATTGATGACCACATAACTATTCAGATTTCACAAGAGGAAGTCGTAGTTTCAGAGTATAAGGAATTTATAAGAGATTTTGAAATATTTACAGATACGTTAAATGTTGGGACATACACAATCTCATATTTTATAAATTTCAACAAAGACCTTTTAGGAGAAATTAAGAAAATTGAAATAAAATCAGGAGAAGAAACATCGATTTTTTTTCACACTCCAACTGTTACTAAAGATATTATTGATTCTAATACTACTTTTAATGACTTTGGATATGCATTATTGAGTTTATCAACAGGTAATAGTTCTATAAACGCTGATAATGAAATTTTTAGTGCCTACAATCAATTTGGTTTTCAAATAGGCGGGACTTCAAGTATTATAAATTACTTAAAGATTGGGCAGCAATTTGGTTCAAGTATGAATTACACTTATTTTAATGAGTCAAAATCGTTATATCCAAACTTTGTTAAAGACACTGAAAAATATTATTACTGGAATTTAAATTATATGGTGTTTTTGAGAGCTACATTTTATAATAATAGTAAAAGAAGTCGTGGATTGTTTATGGATGGAGGTATTTCATATAATTTTCCCTTATTGTTTAGGCATGTTTTAGTTAAGGGAGATACCAAAACGGTAACAAAAAAAATTCACCATTACAATGATTTTTCAGCTGTTTTTAGATTAGGATTTGCACCTGTTGCTTTTACTTTTGAATATCGTTTAACTAATTTTTTAGATACCTTTTATCCAGAACAACCTAAAATGAAAGCAGGAATTTCTTTTATATTTGGGGAATAATTATGAAAATTAAAACATTAAATATTGCTGTTTTTGTTTTGTTAGGGATTTTTATTTCTTGCAAAATGAACTATTCATTTACTGGAGCTTCTATTCCAGAAGATGTAAAAACGGTATCTGTAAAAACATTTCAGAGTTATGCTCCATTGGCAAATGCAAATTTAAGTCAAAGTTTTACCGAGGCTTTAAAAGATATTTTAATTTCTCAAACTAATTTAAACTTAGTTTCTAAAGGTGGCGATTTAAATTTTGAAGGTTCAATTGTTGGTTATAATGTTACGTCTGTGGCAATACAAGGTAACGAAACAGCAGCTTTAAATAGGTTGTCTATTACAGTAAAAGTAACTTTTACCAATAAAAAAGATAAAGAACAAGATTTTGAAACCACTTTTACCCGTTTTGCAGATTATGAGAGTTCTCAAAATTTAGCAAGCGTAGAAGATGGTTTGATAAAAGATATTAATGATCAATTAACACAAGATATTTTTAATAGAGCACTAAGTAATTGGTAGTTTATTAATGATAGAATGTGTTAATGAAAGAATGTTAAAATAAAATGTTAATTAACTTTATTATAGCATTCAATCATTCTTTCATTTTTAAAAAAATGAGTTAAGCGTAAATTGAAAAAAATAATTTTAAGAACAGAAAAAGTAACAAGATACTAAAGTGCAAGTCAATAATTTTATAAAATACATTGATAATTATGAATTAATCTTGTCGATTAAAGAGGATGAGATTGCACCTATTTTAAAAGAATTTCCATATTGTCAAACAGGACATTTAATGTATGCCATACAACTTAATGGAGCAAACAGTATTTTATTTGATGAACAATTGAAAAAGGCAGCTTCCTATTGCGCTGATAGGGTAAAGTTGTTCAATTACATTCATCAAGAAACAAAAAATGAAGAGTTTGTTGAGGTTGAAGAAGTTGTTGTAACTAAACCAACTGTTAAAGTAGAAAAAGAAGTTAAAAAAGAAGTTAAAAAAGAAGTTAAAACTCCTTTAGTAGATGAGAAATTTATTCCAGCGGAAGGGAAAGATGAGTTAAGTATTTTAGAAAAAGAATATTTGAGCACAGCGATAAGTACTTCTATTTTGTTAGATGCCGATGAAAATGTTGGGGAGAAGGAAAAAATAGAAGAAGAGGTTATTGAAGAAAAAGAGATCAATTTATTTGATGCTTCTACAAACCATTCTTTTTCTGATTGGCTAAAACATTACTCAGGGGAGGATGTAATTACGCAAAAAGAGCCTGTTCATGTAGTTAAAAAAGCAATTAATCAAGACATCATCAATAAATTTATTCAAGAAGACCCAAGAATAGAACCTAAAAAAACAACCTTTTACTCACCTACTAATATGGCACGTTTAAGCGTTACAGACAATGGAATTGTAAGTGAAACTTTAGCATTAATTTATGTAGATCAGGGCAATTTTGAAAAGGCAATAAAAGCTTACGAAAAATTATGTTTGAATAATCCAAAAAAAAGCAGTTATTTTGCATCCCAAATAAAAATTTTGAAACAAAAACTTAAGCAATGATATATTTAATTTCAGTATTGGTAATTATCGTTTGTATTTTATTAATACTAATTGTGTTAATCCAAAATCCTAAAGGAGGATTAGATTCAGCTTTTTCTACTAATAACCAAGTAATGGGAGTAAGAAAAACTACAGATTTTTTAGAAAAAGCAACGTGGACTATGGGCATTGCCATTGTGGTTTTGAGTATTGCTTCTTCTGCTTTTATTACTCCAGCTACTGGAGATGTAGAAGAGGTAAGAGAATCTAAGATTAAAAATTTATCTGATGATAAAGCATTGCCTGCAGCACCAATTAACAATGGTGTTCCTCTTCCAGAAAACACTGCCCCTACAGGTACTGATGCAACTCCTACTCCTGATCAAGACGGACAATAGTTTAAGATAAAAATTATATGAAAAAGTGTCAGCTTAAATTTTTTAGTTGACACTTTTTTTATTTTAACTGAAATATTGTCTGAATAAAGTCTTTTTTATGCTGTTGGCATAAAAGATGACGGAGACAATTACAATAATATTATTAATCAAATTAAATATAAAACAATGTCAATTAACATTAAACCGCTTGCAGACAGAGTAATTGTTGAATCTGCTGCAGCAGAAGAAAAAACAGCTGGTGGAATAATTATACCAGATACAGCAAAAGAAAAACCACAAAGAGGAAAAGTTGTTGCCGTGGGGAATGGAAAACCAGATGAACCAATGACCGTTAAAGAAGGCGATACAATTCTTTATGGTAAATATGCAGGTACTGAAATAACAGTAGAAGGGAAAGATTATTTAATAATGCGTGAAGCAGATATTTTCGCAATAGTTTAAATTAAGGCAATAGCCACAAGGGATGAGGTAATTAGGTTTTATTATACCTTTAATTAAAAACAAAAACTTATGGCTAGTCACTTATGGCTAGTCACTAAAAAAAAATAAAATGGCAAAAGATATAAAATTTGATGTAGAAGCTAGAGATGGATTAAAAAGAGGCGTTGATAAATTGGCAAATGCTGTTAAAGTAACATTAGGTCCAAAGGGAAGAAATGTTATTATTGACAAAAAATTTGGACCTCCTCATGTTACAAAAGATGGAGTTACAGTTGCAAAAGAAATTGAGTTAAAAGACCCAATAGAAAATATGGGAGCTCAAATGGTAAAAGAGGTGGCAAGTAAAACTGCTGATGATGCTGGGGATGGAACTACAACAGCTACAATTTTAGCTCAATCTATTGTTTTAACAGGATTAAAAAATGTAGCTTCAGGAGCTAATCCTATGGATTTGAAAAGAGGTATCGATAAAGCAGTTGCTGCTGTTACGGCAGAATTGAAAAAAATATCTAAAAGTGTGGGATCTGACAATGAAAAAATTAAACAAGTTGCAACAGTTTCTTCAAATAATGATGAGACAATTGGAAGCTTGATAGCTGAAGCGATGGCTAAAGTTAAAATAGAAGGTGTTATTACTGTTGAAGAAGCAAAAGGAACAGAAACGACAGTTGATATTGTTGAAGGAATGCAGTTTGATAGAGGTTATTTATCTCCGTACTTTGTTACCAATGCAGAGAAAATGATTGTTGAATTGGAAAACCCTTATGTATTAGTTTATGATAAAAAAATATCTAATATGAAGGACCTGTTGCCTGTTTTAGAACCTGTTGCTCAATCAGGAAGACCGTTGTTAATTATTGCAGAAGATGTTGATGGGGAAGCTTTAGCAACTTTAGTGGTTAACAAATTAAGAGGAGGATTAAAAATAGCTACAGTAAAGGCTCCAGGTTTTGGAGATAGAAGAAAAGCGATGTTAGAAGACATTGCTATTCTTACAGGAGGAAATGTAATTTCTGAAGAGCAAGGTTTTAAATTAGAAAATGCAACTTTAGAAATGTTAGGGACTGCTGAAAAAATCAGTATTGACAAAGATAATACTACTATTGTTAATGGTGCAGGAAAAAAAACAGACATAAAAGCAAGAGTAAATCAAATTAAAGCTCAAATAGAAACAACAACTTCTGATTATGATAAAGAAAAACTTCAAGAAAGATTAGCAAAATTGGCTGGTGGTGTTGCTGTATTGTATGTTGGAGCTGCGACTGAAGTTGAAATGAAAGAGAAAAAAGATAGAGTTGATGATGCTTTAGCTGCAACAAGAGCTGCGGTAGAAGAAGGAATTGTTCCTGGTGGAGGAGTTGCCTTGGTTAGAGCTGAAAAAGCACTCAATGGCTTAAAAGGTTTAAATGATGATGAAAATACAGGAATAGCAATAATTAGAAGAGCGTTAGAAGAACCATTAAGACAAATAGTTGTAAATGCTGGCGGTGAAGGTGCTGTCGTTGTTCAAAAAGTTAGAGAAGGGAAAGATGATTTTGGATACAATGCAAGAACAGATGAATACACTAGTATGTATAAAGCAGGAATTATTGATCCAACTAAAGTGACAAGAATTGCTTTAGAAAATGCTGCCTCAATTGCTGCGTTATTATTAACTACAGAATGTGTAATTACTGATGAGCCGGAAGAAGAAGGTGCTGGAGGGAATCCAATGGCAGGAATGGGCGGAGGAATGCCTGGAATGATGTAATCTAATAATAGATACAATTTTAAATCCCGAGTAGTTTCTCGGGATTTTCTTTTTTATATCTTTACCTTATGAAATTAAATGTAGCACAAAAAATTGGTTTAATAGGAATTTTATTTGTTTCTATAGTAGCCTTTGTGTTTTATTTAGGAGATTTTTTTTCTCCTTTTATTTTCACTTTTTTTATCCCTTTTAGCGTTTTAATTTTAATAGGATGCTCTACTAAAAGTTTAAAAATTGATCAGTCTAATTGAATAATATTCAGAAATATTGGAGCTATTTTTTTAGAATAGTAGTTGAAAAACAATCAAGCACCTACAATTCGGAATTAATTGTTGCCATTCAAGATGGCAGGTATGTATTAAATACTAAAAATGCTAACTATTCTTTTGCAAGTTTACATCGAGTTTTTCGTCAGATATTTCAAAAAATAGAAATATCGAATAAAAATATTGAATCTGTTTTAGTTTTAGGATGTGGAGCAGGGAGTATTCCAACAATAATTTACAAGGAGTTAAAATTAAACTTTGTTATTGATGCAGTAGAAATTGATACAAAAGTAATTGATTTAGCGAATAAATATTTTGGGTTAAATGATTTTGTAAAACTTAACATCATTATTAATGATGCTGCTGATTTTGTGAAAAAAACAGATAAAAAGTATGATTTAATTATAGTTGATTTATTTAATGATATTAATGTGCCACTAGAATTTTTAACACAAGATTTTTTTAAGCAATTAAAAAGTTTACTTAATGATGAAGGAGAACTACTTTTTAATTTTGTCGCTTATAATTATGAAAAACAGCAACAAGTAATAGAGATGAAGCAAATTTTAAATCAATTGTTTATTAATAAATGTAAGGTTTATTCATTGGAATCAATTAATAGAGTCTTTTATTGCAAAAAATAAAAAAGGGTAGCATCTTTGCTACCCTTTTTTATTAATTACTAGAGAAAACTTTAATCAAAAACTGGCGCTTTTGCTTTAACATAGGATTTCTTTTTAGGTTTAATACTTTTGATGAAAAGTATAGTTATTAATTCATCATCAACAGTAATCATTGTTCTGCTCATACCATTTTCTATAGTAATAGCCTCTTCTGGGTATCTAAATTTTCTAATAACTTTTTCATAAGAGTCATCTTCAAATTTCAAATACATTTCATAGGTGTTAATTTGACCTCTCTGAACTTGCACTTTTCCATAAAAGCAATCTGCTAAACTTCCTTTTCTAAAAGTTATAATAACATCATCATAAGTGGCATCTTCAACTGCAAAAGCACCTCTTTTTTCAAAAATTTCTGCATATTCTTGATGGCAGGTTTGAATTCCTTCTTGATCTTGGGCATTGATAGAACCGAAACTAACTAAGGTTATAAGAGCTAATAAAAATCTTTTCATAAGTATAAATTCTAATTAATGAACGTAAAAATAAATATAACTTTATTTATTATCTAAATTTGACAGCTATAATTTTGTATTTTAATCGTTTAAAACTAATTACAAAAATGAGTTTAGAGCTAATCAGAAATAATTTTTTAGAAGCAAAACAAATATTAGACCAATTTGTAAGCGATGAAAATAACTTAAAAAAAATAGAAGAGGCTGGTAAAGCTTTAGTAAACTCTATTAAGAAAGGTGGTAAAATAATATCTTGCGGTAATGGAGGATCTATGTGTGATGCCATGCATTTTGCTGAAGAATTAACAGGAAGGTTTAGAGAAAATAGAAAAGCAATACCAGCAGTTTCTATATCAGATGCTTCTCACATAAGCTGTGTAGGGAATGATTATGGTTATGATCAAATTTTTTCACGATATGTTGATTCGTTAGGTAAAAAAGAAGATGTGTTATTAGCTATTAGTACTAGCGGAAATTCTCCTAATATTATGAATGCTGTAAAAGTTGCTAAAGAAAAAGGAATACTTGTTATTGGTTTAACAGGAAAAATGGGTGGAGAACTTTCTAAAGCTTGTGATATCGAAATAAAAGCACCGTTTTCAGAATATTCTGATAGAGCACAAGAAATTCATATCAAAGTAATCCATTCATTAATTCATTACATTGAAGAAAATTTAGATTAATGTTAGTTAAAACTTTTGGAAGTGCTGTTGTTGGAGTAGATGCAATAACCATTACGATAGAGGTTAATGTTGATAGAGGTATAAAGTTTTTTATGGTTGGGTTGCCTGATAATGCTGTTAAGGAAAGTCAGCATAGAATCGAATCGGCCTTAAAAAATGTTGGCTACAAAATGCCTGGAAAAAAAATTGTGGTGAATATGGCTCCTGCCGATATTCGAAAAGAAGGCTCTGCTTATGATTTAACAATTGCCATTGGGATCTTAGCTGCATCTGGGCAGATGGATGAAGAAAATATTAGTAACTACCTTATTATGGGAGAACTTTCATTAGACGGGAGTTTACAATCTATTAAAGGAGCACTACCAATAGCAATACAAGCTCGGAAAGAAGGATTTAAAGGGTTTATATTGCCTAAAGAAAATGCAAAAGAGGCTGCAATTGTAGATGGCCTTGAAGTTTTTGGTGTAGAAAATATTAAAGAAGTTATTGATTTTTTTAATAAAGATTTGATTCTTGAAGCTACTAATCTTGATACGAGAAAAGAGTTTTACGATAATTTAAACAACGTAGATTTTGATTTTGAAGATGTTAAAGGTCAAGAAAATATTAAACGAGCATTAGAAATTGCAGCAGCTGGTGGACACAATGTGATATTGATTGGACCTCCAGGAGCAGGAAAAACAATGTTGGCAAAACGGTTACCAACTATTTTACCACCATTATCTTTGTCAGAAGCATTAGAAACAACTAAAATACATTCGGTTGGAGGTAAATTAGCAAAAGAAACTTCTTTAATTAATACTCGCCCATTTAGATCTCCACATCATACAATAAGTGATGTTGCTTTAGTTGGAGGGGGAGGTTTTCCACAGCCTGGAGAAATTTCTTTAGCACATAATGGGGTGTTGTTTTTAGATGAATTACCAGAATTTAAACGAACAGTTTTAGAAGTTTTAAGACAGCCTTTGGAAGACAGAAAAATATCCATTTCTAGAGCTAAGTTTACAGTGGAATATCCTGCAAGTTTTATGTTAGTTGCATCAATGAATCCTTGTCCTTGTGGATTTTATAACCATCCTGAAAAGGATTGTGTTTGTTCTCCTGGGGTAGTTCAAAAATACTTGAGTAAAATATCTGGACCATTATTAGATCGAATTGATTTGCATGTTGAGGTTACACCAGTATCTTTTAATGAGTTGAGTGAAAAAGGAACTGGAGAATCGAGTAATACGATTAGAGAAAGAGTTATTGAGGCACGTAAAATCCAAGAAGAGCGTTATAAAACTAAAAAAGGAGTGCATGCCAATGCTCAAATATCATCCAAAACGTTAAAAGAAATTTGCCAAATAGATGAAGCAGGTAAAGAATTGCTTAAAAAAGCAATGGACAAACTTGGTTTATCAGCAAGAGCTTATGATAGAATTTTAAAAGTTGCTCGAACCATTGCAGATTTAGGAGGCGAAGAAAGTATAAAAACGAATCACCTAGCTGAAGCAATTCAATACCGTAGTTTGGATAGAGAAGGTTGGGCAGGATAAAAATCGTTACATTTAAGCGTAATTAATATAGACAACAAATGAAGAAATCAATAATTTTTAAATACTTATTTTCTCTTGTAACTTTTGCTATTATTAATATTTCATGCAGTAAAGAAGAGGAAAAACTTCCTGTTTATCAATATGATGCGCCACATTATGATGTAGGACATTTAAGTGTTAAAGTTGTTGCTAATCCAGGATTAGTTACCAAAGTGGAGTATAAAAACTTAACAAAGGGATCTACAACTTTAATAGATGTTCAAGGGTTTTCTTATAACCAATCTACCAATACTAGTATTTTATCGGTTCCTTTAGCAAATGGTAATTATGGTGATCAAGTTCAATGTTGCGTTACACTTAGTACAAACGTTAATCTGGGGGTAGAATTTATTAATATTCCTGTTGATTCAATAACGACAAGCTTTGCAAATTCAGGAATTGAATGTAAAACAGGTAATTTTTAATTACTTACTGCTAGTTAATTGTTCACCTGTTTTTTTTGAATAACTGGCCTCTAAGGTATTAAAGTCATTATCATAACTTGCTTTACCTTCGGTGTCATTTTTTGTTTTAGCAACTCTAGCAGCAATTGAAATTCGAGTAACATAGTTTTTCTTTTCTGTGTCAGTCAATTTTTTATTCGCATTAATGGTTTTAATTGCAACAGCAGTTTTTGTGTCTATTTCTTTTGTTACTGTTTGACTAGTTTGGGCTGCAACATTATTTGCAGTAAGAACAAACAAACCAAGTATTGATGCACAGATGATGATTTTTTTCATAAAAATTAGTGTTAAAACTTTAGCAAGTTAATTAAAAAAATAGAATTTAGACACAAAAACTATTTCAATAAAAGGAAATTTTTTCTAACCTTTTCTAATTCATTTAATATTTCTGCTCTTTCTTTAATTAAGTCCATCATTATTTTTTTCTTTCCGTTAAACTTAAAAATTAGTAACCAATTGTAATAAAAACGTCTTGCAAGTCGTGCATAATAAATAGTAAAAAAGCCAGTGATTGGTAGCGCAATTAGTAATGAAAGACTTAAAATTAAGTGGTGTGTATAATGCCAAACTAAATATATTTCTACACTATAAAATAAGGTAAATATAATGGTGCCTAATGACATTAATAGGGCGCCATAAAACGATTCATCTTTAGTAATGCTTAACGCAATTGTTCTTGGTAATTTATATGGAATAAAATTGTTGATGTAACCAAGCAGCCATATTGGGAAACCAAAGAATAAAGTTGCAATTGTTGTTAAAATAGATCTTGAAGGAGCATTTTTTTTAGCGTTAAAGCTTTTATCTGATAGTTTTACACGTCTTAATTTTCTGTAATAAATATCAATTTTTGAGCTCATTTGATGGTAAAGTTCTGGGTCTTTTTCTTGGTAATATTTTACAGCATTTACAATTTCTTGAGTTAGTTTTAAATCTTCAACTTTATCGTTATCATTTTTAATTAATGCGGTTTTATAAAAGCTTTCTAAGCGTTCAATTAACACATCATACTCTTGTTTGTCTATTGCTACAATTAACTTTTTAATTTCCACTTCAATTTTATCGGTTAAGTTTTTAGCAGCTGTAATTTCATCTTCTTTGTAGCTTTCAAAGTAATCACTCACATTAATAGCTTCTCCAAAATTTACAAATACCTCACTTCTAAATTTACTAGAATTTGTATAGTTTAAACCTACGGGAACAATTTTCATATTTAAACTATAATTGTATTCTTTTTCTGCTCCCAAAGCGATTCTTGCAGCTCCAGTTTTAATTTTTCGCAATCTGCGTTCCATTTCGCTTGTTCCTTCAGGAAAAATCATGATAACACCATTGTCTTTTAATTTTTGAAAACAAGCTTTAAAAACTTCTTTATTTTGGTTCAGCATTTCAGGATTATCTTGTGCTCTATGGATAGGTACCATATTTAAGCCTCTTAAAATACTAGCAATAATTTTATTTTTAAACATCACACCTTTAGCCAAAAAACTTATTTTTTGATTAACTTGTGTAGCAATATTAATAGGATCTAAAAATGAACCTGGATGATTTGCAACAATTAAAAAAGGACCTTCTTTTGGTAAATTTTCTTTGCCTTCAATGTGAATTTTCCGATAATATACTTTTAAAGCAAGTTTCGTAATTGTTTTAAGAAAAGAATAAATCATAATACAATGTATAAATTATTGCTCAAAACTAAAACGTTGTGGAGTATTGTGCTAATATAGTTTTATTTAAAACTGACTTTTAAAAATGGCTTATTTGTTTAGTTTGTAATAATCGTTTTGATAGAAGTAATCGTTCATTTGATAATAAGCAATGGTTCTTTTTAAGAAAATTGGATTATTTTCTATTATTGTTAATTGATTACTTTTTTTATCCCATTGATAAAAGTTGGCAGCTTTCTTATCTCCTAAAACCATTAATTGATTGCCTTTTAGCATGCCTAGCTTTCGGTAATTGGCAATAAAAGCTAACTCATCTTCTTTATCCATCTTAGAAATATCTCTACCAACTAATTGAGATTCATAAGTCCAATTGAGATAACCAAAAAGCGTAGGAAACAAATCTATTTGAGAACATGTTTTATCAATTTCTTGTGTGTTTTCTGACTTTAGGTTATAGATAAAAGCAGGTATATGATATTTTTCAACGTCCAATTCTTGCTTACCTGCACTCGAAGCACAATGATCTGCCATAATCACAAAAACAGTATTGTTAAACCAAGGTTTTGTTTTTGCAGTTTCTATAAATTGATGTATTGCAAAATCGGTATATTTTACTGCACCATCTCTACCAGAACCCGAAGGAATATCAATTTTATTTTCTGGGTAAGTGTATGGTCTGTGGTTGGAGGTAGTCATTACAAAATTGAAAAAAGGTGTTTTTGATGCGTGATTCAAATCAGCTTCTTTAATCACTTTTCTGTAAATATCCTCATCACAAACTCCCCAAGCGTTTTCAAAAGTTACTTCATCATCGTTGATGTTTGTTCGCTTAGATTTAAAATCATCACCCATTAAATACCCTCTTCCTCTATCGACAATATCAAAACCATTGCCACCAAAAAATTGGTTCATGTTATCGAAATAGCCATCACCACCATAAAAGAAAACACTTTTATAGCCTTTTTGTTTAAATACGGTGCTGATGTTAAAAAAACCTCCATTATTTGGTCGTTTAACAATGCTTCTCCCTGGCGATGGTGGAATAGAAAGTGTAATCGCTTCCATTCCTCTTATTGTTCTGGTTCCATTCGCATAAAGGTTGACAAAATTAACTGACTCTTTTAATAGCTCATCTGTATAAGGTGTGATGTTGTATGGAGAGCCATATCGTTTCATAAAATCAGCACTGTAACTTTCAATGCAAATAAAAATAATGTTGGGAGTTAGTTCTTCCCCTTCATTTTTAACCAATCGTTTTAAACTAAATTTATTGTCGGTTAGCAAACTATCGTTTGGTGCAATAATGTTCTTTTTAAATTCGGTGATAGATACCTCTAAATCTTGCGTTAAATAAAATTGGGTATAATCTAATTCGTTGTTTCTAAACGCAGCAAAAAAGGAATAAATACCTGCTTTGCTTAACTCATTTTCATACCTGTTAATAGACCATTCAGCATTTTTATTTTCAAGAAAAGCGGTAAATAAGATGGGAACAACTAATAAAACAACGCTAATTTTTAATCGTTGTTTTAAGTTGGTATCACCATTAAAGGTTGTTTTAAAAATTTGGCGCTTTTTAGTAACAAAAATAATTACCCCAACAATTAATAAAACTGATGAAAGTAAAATTGGTAAAGGGTAGGATTCGTTAATGTTTTGAACTACTTCGTGCGTATAAACTAAGTAATCTACCGCAATAAAATTGAAACGATTACTAAACTCTTCCCAAAAAGTAAACTCCGAAAAAGTGCTGAAAATAAATATCGTTAAGCCTACAAAATAAGCAAAGTAGGTAACAATTTTATCGAATAATTTTCCGTGGAGTTTGTTGGGAATTAGCAACAAATAAAGCCCGTATGGCAATAAAAAAAATGAGACTGTTCCAATATCAAAAAATAATCCTGTAAAAAATATTCTGAATAAATTGATAATTGAAAAATCGATACTATCAAAAGACCAGATGTATAATGATAACCGAGTTAAAAACGAAAGAACTAAAAATACCAACCCAAAAGTTGAAAGAAGCTTATATCTATTTGGCATTTTTAAATTCATTGATTTTTTTTACAAACTTAATAATAATGAAGTTAAGCTGCTCACATAATTTATAAAGCAACTTTATTTTTTATGTTACATTTGTGTTGCTAAATGACTGGGTGGTATGAGTAAATATTTTTGGTTATTGTTTTTACTTTTCTTTTGTATTCATTTTACAAATGCTCAAAAAGATACGACTATAGTTAAACAGCCTAATCAAAAATCTTTTTTATCTAAAACTGTTTTACCAGTAACATTAATTGTTGCAGGGTCTTTATACAGCGGAACTCAATCAGAAAAAAATGTTCAAGTGGATGTTAGAAACCGAGTAGGTAATACTTATCATAATGGAGCAGATGATTATATTCAGTACATTCCTTTTGCTCAGGTTTATATTGGAGATATTATTGGGTTAGAAGCTAAAAACCATTGGTTTGATCAGACAAAAAACATGGTGTTTAGTAGTGTTGGAACAGGAATAATTGTCCATTCTTTTAAGCGTTTAATTGGTAAAGAAAGACCAGATGGAAGTAGTAACCATTCTTTCCCATCAGGACACACTTCAAATTCTTTTGTAGGAGCTACAGTTTTATACCACGAGTTTAAACAATCTACACCTGTATATGCTTATAGTGGTTTTTTAATATCTTCCGCTACTGGTGGTTTAAGGGTAATGAATAACAGACATTGGGTTTCTGATGTTGTTGCAGGTGCAGGAGTTGCTATTTTGGTAACTAATTTAGTTTATCATTTTGAGCCATTAAAAAATTGGAATCCTTTTAAAAATAGCAAAAATGTTTCTTTTTATCCGGATTATAATGGGGAACAATTTACTTTTACTGCTGGATATAAATTTTAAGTGGTGAAGTTTTATTTATTCATATTAATAGTGTTTTCTTCAGCTTTTGCTAACGGGCAAGATTTAGATTCTACCGAAAATAAAAAACCAGCAACACAGACTTATCAAATTTCGGATGAATTACAATATGTTTATCCTCGCCCTAAGTTGTTTGGATTTATTACCAATATTCCTAAAAACTATGTTAATCTAGGAAAAGAAACAGTTAAGAAAGAAAATTTTAAATGGTTAGGTTTAACAGCAGCTGCAACTCTGATTTTATTGCCAGCGGATGAAAGTTTATTAGATGCAACAACCAACATTCGAAGCTTAGGAGTTACTAGAAAGCATGAATACCATATTTTAGGTGGTAAAGTAGATGTGCCAACTAACCTTTCGGCAGGGATGTACCATTTAGGGCATGGAAATACTTCTTTATTAATTAGTGGTGGATTTTTATTGACTGGTGCTATTAATAAAGATTATAGAGCGATACATACCTCTAGCGAAATTTTAGAAGGCATTTTAACATTGGGTGTTTTAACGCAAGGATTAAAAAGAGTAATTGGAAGAGAAAGTCCAGAAGCTGCTACTCAGCCAAGAGGCAAGTGGCATGGTTTTCCTGGATGGAATGAGTATATGCAACACACAGCAAGCTATGATGCCATGCCTTCAGGACATGTAGCAACTTTAACTTCTACTGTTACAGTTTTAGCAAAAAATTATCCTGAAGTTAAATGGATAAGACCTGTTGGATATACTTTAATAGGTGTTTTAGGACTAGAGATGATGAATAGCCGAGTTCATTGGGGTTCGGATTATCCTTTTGGTTTTTTAATAGGTTATGCTGTAGGAACTGTAGTTGCTAATAGTAAAATTACTAAGGTAAAAGCAGATAAATTTTCTAAAGATGGCTTTGGTTTTACTCCTAATTTAATTATTAGAAGATCTTATTACGGAGATAATTTAATTGGTGTAGGTTTTACTTTTTAGTAGGAGAGAATGATTTAATGAGGGAATGATTGAATGATAGAATTGATGAAGTTGAGAATGTAAAAGTTTTGTCTAATAAAATACAGCTGGGTTGCTAAATAGGTTCATGTAAAAACGTATTGGTTTTATATTTTGTCCATCTTTAAATAAGTATTGATTTCCTTTATCATCGAGCATAGGAACATGTGCATTAATTCCATGCCCAATTAATATATCGTGAGCAAAACGGTTTTGTATGGCGTGTCTAATTCTTTCAGAATCTACACCAATATTTGCTTGGTAGGTTTGATAAAACTCACCTAGATATTTTATTTGAACACTTAATAAACCATGAGAATGCTCAGTGTATTTCCCTCCAACAGTATTTTCATAAAGATGACCAAAAGGATAGCTTTCATCAGTAACTCTTTCCCCCATTTGACCAGTAAACAAAGTACTATTTAAACCAAATTGATAATCATCTTTTTGGTATTGTAATAAAAATGCTCCTGTTCTAAACCTATCCAATTGAGGAGTTCCTGAAAACAAATCATTTTCAGCAATAAAATTAAAATCGTTCACTTGTATTGAGATAGTTCCAGTACTTTGGTTGGTTTCAATATTGTTTAAATAATAATTGTAAGCATATCCAAAACTATTTTTTTTGTTGGTTTGATTACTTACCGAACTATAAAATTCATTTGCAGTAGTATCGGTTGCCCCATAACTGTAAACAACACCAAGACTAACAACACCCTCTATAGATGATTTGTTTGGACCTAAATTTTTAGCATTTAAATACAAACGTAAAGTTGGATTTATTTGAAAAGCTCCATTTTTATAGTAGGAATTGATGTTAACCCCAAAACGATCAATATGCGTACCTAAAGCCATAACAACTCCTACATTAATTCCAAATTTACCTTCTTGGTATTGTTGTGCATTGGCAGATTTTGTTAGCATCAAAATCACCAATAAAAGAACTGAAATAGGAATTAGTTTTTTAATTAACATAAGGTGTTAATTTACGGTTCGATGGTATTTTATAGGTATAACCTAGTGTAAACTCGGTATAATCTGCTTTAGCCATGTTGGCTTTAATGTGAGCACCTATAAATACATTGTGTTTAGGTAGTTTGTTGGTATTAAACAGGTATAAATTAGAACCAATCCTGCTTGATAATGTTTTTTGTAAGGTAGTCCCAATTTTAGTGCCCGGATTAAATTGATTGTAAAATGGACGGTAAAGATTAACCCCTAATTCGACATCAATACTTACATGACTCATTAAAAATTCATTTCCAATAAAAAAGTTAATGTTAGAAGCATTTTGAGTAGGATTGCTTTTTAAGTTAACCACATTGCTATCGATAATATGATCGTAAAAATGTTGGTAAAAACGATAGGTAAAACCTACTCTTAATTTTAAATGTTTGTTGAATAAAATTGCTCCACTCATACTTGTAGCATATACTGGTTTTAAAACGCCCATTTTTGGACCTTCTGTTTCGTCTTGCTCGTGCAAGCCAATTCCTTGCCGAACTGTAAAAAAGTAACTTTTTGGAGAAACATTGCCTCGTTTAGTTCTTTTAAAGCTGGTGTAATTGTCTTCTTTTTTGTTGTAAAATTTACCAGAGAGACTAAACATAGGCGTGTTAATTCCTAGGTTTGGTAAGCGAGTATGTCCGTTAGATTCGTGAGAGAAACCAATGCCCGCTTGCAAGTTAAAACCATTTTTTTTGTAGAGTGTTTTAAATAAAAACACTTTTACATCCCAAGTAAATTGGGCACCTATTACTTCATTAGTTGGATTAGCAATGCTATCAAATCTATTAGTAAAATAAGAAGCTCCTCCAGCAAAACGTAAATTAAACGGTTTGTTTAATTTGTTAAACACTTTAAAAGTTATAAAGGGTAAAATGCCAAACTGATGTCCTAAAATATCATTGTTACCCAAGTTAGAATATAAGAACATCAACCCCGTTTCTGGCTGGTTGTAAAATTTGCCCCACTTAGTAGTATCGTTATTTGTAAAACCATAACTCAAGGCAAATACTTGCTGAAACCCTGTTTTTGGAAAAACAGAATTGTTACTTGCAGGAATTATTTTACCAATCATGTATTCGGGATTAATAAAATGCCCCTGTTTATTGGTGTCTGATTGAGCAAAAGAAGTTATACAAATGATAACAGCAGATAATAATACTATGTGTTTTAATGCGTTAATAACAGCGTTTTTTTGTGCTTCCAAAAATAGTTAAAAGGAGGGACTTTCTTTTATAGTTGTTGGAGGTTGATTTTTTCCCTGCATAGAATAAGCCTCATTTTTAATATTTTGATTATTTTTAGAGGATTAATTAACTTATTAAATGAAATATGAAAAAAAATTATTTTAAAACAGTTGTATTTGGGTTGGTTTTACTTACTGCAACTACATTAAAAGGACAAGAATTTGAAAACTACGCAGTTTTATACAATGACGACATAGAGAATCTTTTAGATACAGTATTTTATTTTCCAGAAACAAGCCCTACTGTTGGTAATCTTAGGTGTGGTGCAATGGAAAATGGTAAAAAGAAAAAAGGAGTGAATGGAAAAGTAATTCCAACAGATCATATAAAGAAAGCATATTTTCACAATAGAACATACATTGCAATGCCATATAAGAATATGAAAGGATCTCATTTATGTAATGTTCTTGCATTTAGTGATGATGATATTCTTGTTGCCGCAGACTATGGAAACGCACTTAATGTATGGGTAATAGATAGACATACTTTTGAATTTAAAACTCGAGCATTTGCGCTAAGAAATAGGGGGAAAAGTAAGGATGTAGATTACAATTTACAATATTTCAAAAAAGCGGTAGATGGTTCTTTTAAAGATTATCCTGAATTAATTAAGGAACTTATAGATAACTTAAAAAAATCGAAGCATCTATATTACGGAAAAGATTACTATAAATGTGGAAATTCTACAGACTTATATGAATCATTAAAAGACAAGTATGAGGAGTTAAGTAAAAATAAATCTGCTCAAAGAAAAGAATCATATGAGAGAGCTTTTTAGGTTCAAAGCATAAAAAATTTCAAAACCTCTCCATAGTTATGGAGGGGCTTTTTTGTGTTTTAAAGATGAAATTGACAAATAAGTTGAATGTCCAAAACTCCATTCTCAAAATCATTTTAATATTTTGATTATTTTTAGAGGATGAAAAAAATAATCTATTACTTAATGTTTCTAATATTTTTGCCGATTATTGGTGTTTCGCAAAATATTACTCAAGAATCTTATAAAACATTCGAATTAAGCAATAAAATTCGCTATGAAGAATTAACTAAGGCAATAAGAAAACTACCAATAAATGCTTGCATTACTAAGGAGGTAAAGGCCAATATTGTAATTGATGAGGAAGGTAATACTGCCGGGGTTTCTATAGTGTCAGGTACCTCTTATTTTGTATTAGATAGTATTGTTGAATACACAATTATGAATTTCGAAGGTAGATGGATACCACTCATGGATGGTAAAAAAGGAGTGAAGTTCAATCAAAATTTTGGGTTCACATTATTTAATGTATATTCTAAAAAAACTATTTCAAAGGGAGTAAGTTATGAAAAAGCATCAGCTTCTAATGGTCTTGGGGGAAAATATAAAACGGTAACTCATAGTAAAGAATATGACCTTAATAAAAATTGCGAAGATAATGAGTATTACTATTTAAAAGGAGTAGAGGAATATAAAAGCAAACAATTTATTTTGGCTAAATCCAGTTTCATAGATGCATTAGATTCAAATCCTTATGATTTAGATTCTAAATATAATTTAGGGATGTGTTATTTAATGTTGGAAAAGATTGAAAAGGCTTGCGAATGTTTTGAGGAATGTTCTAAATATGGAGATGAAGTAGCAATGCAGCAGCTTAATAATAAATGTAAAAAATGAGAAATTTATTTCGTTTTAAAAAAGTGTCCACTTTCCCCATTGTTCTATAATAAAAAAAAGGAGTTCGAAAGAGCTCCTTTTTTTTATTTTAAACCAATTTACCGTGGCACTGTTTGTATTTTTTACCACTACCACAAGGGCAAACATCGTTTCTACCAACTTTTTTCTCTACCCTAACTGGTTGTGTTTTGGGTTTAGGTTGTGGTGGCATGTTTTCACCTTGTTGTTGAGCATTGCTAGTTACCGTTTCTGGTCGGCTAGTTTGTAATTGGCTAGTGTCTGCTTTTACTTTTGGTTGTTCTTGTTTTGTTTCAATTGCTCCATCTTGTTTTGGTAAACTGCATTTCATTAAAAAGCTTCCAACTTCTTTGTTCATTTTTAAAAGCACGTTGTTAAACAACTTAAAGGCTTCAAACTTATAAATCAATAAAGGATCTTTTTGCTCGTGTACTGCATTTTGAACAGATTGTTTTAACTCATCCATTTCACGTAAATGCTCTTTCCAATCGTCATCAATCATTGCTAAAATGCAAGTTTTTTCAATCGATTTTATTAGCTCTTTACCATTGGTATCGTAAGTTCTTTTTAAAGGTGTAGTAATGTTTATTGAACGAATCCCGTCAGTTATTGGAACAACAATGTTTTCGTACTGAGCTGCTTGGTTTTCGTACACATCTTTAATTACGGGTAAAGCTGTATTGGCAATAAATTCAGATTTTCTAATGTAATGGTTAACTCCCATTTCATGTAAATCTTCTACCATTTCTGTTACATTCCCTTCAAAAAATTCTTTTTCCGAAAACGGACTTTCAAGAGAAAGTAATCTGATTAATTCTAATTTAAAGCCTTCGTAATCTCTTGCATCTTGGTATTCAGTAATAATGGATTCACAAACATCATAAACCATGTTAGAAATCTCTACGCTTAATCTTTCTCCGTATAATGCATTTCTTCTTTTGCTATAAATAACCTCTCTTTGAGAGTTCATAATATCATCATACTCTAACAATCTTTTTCTAATACCAAAATTGTTTTCCTCTACTTTCTTTTGAGCTCTTTCAATAGATTTGGTAACCATTGAATGCTGAATTACTTCACCATCCTCTAAGCCCATTCTATCCATTAATTTAATGATTCTTTCTGAGTTGAATAAACGCATTAAGTTATCTTCCAAAGAAACAAAGAATTGAGAAGAACCTGGATCACCTTGTCGTCCTGCTCTACCTCTTAACTGTCTATCCACACGTCTAGAATCATGTCTTTCTGTACCAATAATTGCTAAACCACCAGATTCTTTAACACCAGCGCCCAACTTAATATCGGTACCCCTACCAGCCATGTTGGTTGCAATGGTTACTGCTCCTGGTTTACCCGCTTCAGCAACAATATCCGCTTCACGTTGGTGTAATTTTGCATTTAATACATTGTGTTGTATGCCTCTCATTTTAAGTGTTCTACTTAAAAGTTCAGAAATTTCAACAGAAGTTGTACCAACCAATACTGGTCTTTTTTGTGCTACTAAAGAAACAATTTCTTCAATAACGGCAGTATATTTTTCACGGGTAGTTTTGTAAACTAAATCCTCTCTATCTTGTCTTGCAATAGGTCTGTTAGTAGGTATAATTACCACATCTAGTTTGTAGATGTCCCAAAGCTCTTGCGATTCTGTTTCAGCTGTACCAGTCATCCCCGAAAGTTTGTGGTACATTCTAAAGTAGTTTTGTAAAGTAACTGTTGCATAAGTTTGCGTAGCTGCTTCAACTTTTACGTTTTCTTTAGCTTCAATTGCTTGGTGTAATCCGTCAGAATACCTTCTTCCATCCATAATACGACCAGTCTGCTCATCAACAATTTTTACTTTGTTGTCCATAATAACATATTCTACGTCAATTTCGAACATAGCATAAGCTTTAAGCAATTGGTTAATGGTATGAATTCGTTCTGCTTTCACAGAGTAATTCTGAATCATTTTATCTTTTTCAGCTAACTTCTCATCATCTGGTAAGTTTGCTTTTTCTATTTTGGCAACTTCAGTTCCAATATCAGGCATTACAAAGAAATTGGCATCATCACCAGAACCAGTAATTAATTCTATCCCTTTTTCAGTTAATTCAACACCATTGGTTTTTTCATCAATAACAAAGAAAAGCTCAGTATCAACTTTATGCATTTCCTTACTTTGATCTTGCATGTAATGATTCTCAGTTTTTTGTAACACAGCTTTAATACCGTGCTCACTTAAAAACTTAATTAAAGCTTTGTTTTTTGGTAACCCTCTAAAAGCTCTTAACAATGCTAATCCACCAGATTCATGAGCGTCTTTACTTATTTTTTCACCATCAATTAAAGGAGATAATGTTTTTTTAGCTTCTGCTAAAGCATTTTGTACAAACCTTTTTTGAGCATTTACTAATTGCTCAACTCTTGGTTTTAATTCGTGAAACTCATGTATGTCTCCTTTTGGTGTAGGTCCAGAAATAATTAATGGAGTTCTTGCATCATCTATCAATACAGAATCCACCTCATCCACAATTGCATAATGGTGTTTACGCTGTACCAAATCTTCTGGAGAACGTGCCATGTTGTCTCTTAAATAATCGAAACCAAACTCGTTATTCGTCCCATAAGTAACATCTGCTAAATATGCTTTTCTTCTTTCAGGGGAGTTCGGCTCATGTTTATCAATACAATCTACTGTTAAACCATGAAACTCAAATATAGGAGCCATCCATTCAGAATCTCTTTTTGCTAAGTAGTCGTTTACTGTAACTAAGTGAACTCCTCTACCAGCTAAAGCATTTAGGTAAACAGGTAAGGTAGCAACTAAAGTTTTACCCTCACCAGTCATCATCTCTGCAATTTTACCTTCGTGTAATACTCTACCTCCAATTAACTGAACATCGTAATGAATCATTTCCCACTTTACCTCTGTTCCAGCAGCCAACCATTCGTTGTAATAAATAGCTTTATCGCCTTTAATTTCAACACTTTCTTTAATAGCAGCTAAGTCCCTATCCATATCATTGGCAGTAACTTCCAGTTTTTTGTTTTCTGAAAATCTTCTAGATGTTTCTTTAACAACCGCAAAAGCTTCGGCTTGAATTTCGTTTAAAACTTCTTCAATTTGGGTTAAAATTTCTTTATCTAATTCATCTATTTGGTTATAAATAGTTTCTTTTTCGGAGATAGCTAAACTGTTGTCGTTTTCTATTTTATCTTTTAAACCACTAATTTCATCTTCTGTGGCTTTTGTTTTATCAGCGATTTTTGCTTTTAATTCTGATGTTTTATTTCTAAGTTCATCATCAGATAAAGATTGACAGCTGTTAAAAGCAATCGCTACTTCATCAATAACTGGGGATAATTCTTTATAATCTCTTTCGGTTTTGCTACCTACAAATGTTTTTAGAATCTTGCTTAATATTCCACTCATCGTAATACTTTATTTAATTTCCAGTCAGGCAGTCAATAATGTTACCATTCTACATTTTCTGACAAATTGACTTAACAATCCGCAAATGTAGTTATTTAAGGTTGTTGTAAATAGACAAATAATAAAAAAATAAAATGCTTTTACTAAGATTTCTTATTATGTGTTGGTTTATTTATATTTGTGCTTCTTAAAAAACACTTAAAGTAATAAATGTCTTATATCAAAACATCTGAAATTACAACCTTAACTTTAAGTGAGCGAGTAAGATGTTATGCCCAACTTTTTAAATTACGACTAACTTCTTTTGTAGTTATTTCTGCCATATTTGGTTACTTTATTGGTGCTGAAAGCTATAATTTATCAGTTGTTATCCTGTTAACCTTGGGTGGTTTTATGGTTACATGCTCTTCTAATGCATTTAATCAGGTTATAGAAAAAAACTACGATAAGTTAATGGATAGGACTAAAAATAGACCCTTACCATTAAACAAATTTAGTAGTGCTGAAGCTATTTGGGTAGCATCTATTTTTGGATTGTTAGGGATAATTATTTTGACGTTAATTAATCCGTTAAGTGGTATTTTGGGAGCACTAGCCATTTTTATGTATGTGGCTTTGTATACTCCTTTAAAAAGAATTTCAACCATATCTGTTTTTGTAGGTGCTTTTCCTGGGGCAATTCCTCCAATGTTGGGTTGGGTTGCAGCAACAGGAAGCTTTAGTGTAGAAGCAGGTATTTTATTTTTAATACAATTTGTGTGGCAATTCCCTCATTTTTGGGCAATAGCATGGAAAGTAAATAGCCAATACAGCAAAGCTGGTTTTAAAATGTTGCCTTTCGGTAAGAAAAATACAGCTACTGCTTTTATCATTTTAATGAGTGCAGTTACACTTTTTGCTACTAGCATTTTACCTGAATTTTTTGGCTTTGCTGGCAGATTAACCACTATTGGATTAGGCATATTATCATTATTTATGATTTACCCAGCAATTAGGTTATTACAAACTAAAGATGATAAGTTTGCATTAAGAGTTTTATTAATGTCATACTTATATTTAATTGTTTCTCTATCAATTATTTTGATTGATCAGTTTGTATGAACGAGAATAAGTATAAGAAGCTTACCATTGTAATTTCTATTGTTTTACCGTTGGCTGTTGCAGCTTTGTTTGGTATTAAAATACCCAATGTAGAACCATTAAGTTTTTTGCCGCCAATTTATGCTAGTATTAATGGATTAACTGCCATTTTGTTGGTAGCTGCGGTTATTGCCATTAAAAATGGTAAACGCCAATTACACGAGCGTTTAATGAAAACAAACCTAGTATTATCAATACTTTTCTTAGGAATGTATGTGGCTTATCACATGACTTCCAATTCTACTGAATTTGGCGGAGAAGGAGTAATTAAATATGTGTATTATTTTATTTTGATAACACACATTGTATTATCAATAGCTATTATACCATTGGTTTTGATAACTTATACTAGAGCTTTATCTGAAGCTTTTGATAAACATAAAAAAATAGCTAAAATTACTTTTCCACTTTGGTTGTATGTAGCAGTAACAGGGGTTATTGTTTACGTGATGATTTCGCCTTATTATTGAAGATTAATTTAATTATTCGATAGATTAAATAAGCAAGTAATAGAAGGTTTAATATATTCCATATATTGATTCCAATATATAATGCCTTTTCTGAATTTGTCATACTTTCTAAGCTGAAATAAGGACCTTTACTTTCATCATAAGAATCATCGTAGCCCATTAGAAATATTCCTAAGAGGATGTAAATAAATATATCAAGAATTATAAACCCAACTCCAAGTAGAATGCTTTTTATAGTGAATATTTCTTTACTCATCTTTATTATTAATAAAATTAAATCATTGTTCTACTCCATTCCATCAATGGTAATTTTCATTTTTCCATTGGTAGAAATAAAAGCAATAATGGCTTTGTCTGTTAATTCTAGTTTATCATACTCAAAATCACTCATTGTGCCGTTTACAAAAACACCTTTCATTGGTGAGTAATTGGTTAGGTAAGTCATCATGTCTTTTTTACCTTCATCCATATTTTCTTGTATAGAATAGCGGCAATTTTCTTCAATTTTTTGTAAAATTTTTCCTTGAGCAAACCAGTTAGCAGATTTGATCAATACACTTTTAGTATTTAAAACATATTCTAACTTATCGAAAAATATTTCTTGCGTAACAGTATTATATTGTGGGTAACCCGATAGATAGATGGTTCCATTTACTGAGCCTAACAAATCTAATGCAATAATTAATTTTCCTTCATTTTGCCACAAATTTACTTTTTGAACAGTTACTTTTTTGCTTCCAGATCCAAACTCCTCTCCTTGAAAGTTTTTAGTCATTATTTTTGAAGCACTTTCATAGGTTGATATAGCGGCAATAGCTACGGAAAATTCGTCTGGAATTTTAGCAACGGGCTTTAAAATTAATTCGTTTTTATTAAATGTATTTTTTGGTTCTTCTCCTATCATTGTTTGCATCGTGCATTTTAAGGCCATGTTCATCGCTATTTTGCTGTTTTTAAGCTGAGCGTCAGTAACATACAGTTCAATTGGCACTAACTTAAACCAAGCTTCATAGCTGTCATTTATAATGAATGGATTGCTTATTTTTTCCATAGCATCTAAAACCATAGGTTTAAAATCGCAAGATGCATTTATAGCATCATCAATCATCTTGGTAATTTTGGATTTAAAAATTGAAACGGAAGAGTTTATTATATAAGTAATGGGGATTTTTTTTCCAGCAATATCAATGGTTGGACTTTCACTCCATTTTAAATCTTCTATAGAAGATTTTGTAGTTAGTTTCCAGTTGTATAAATGGGTTTTACTACTTAATGTTACAACACCTTTCAAATTAATTTCTTTTGTATCATTTAAACCCAAAAAATCTGTTCCATATTTTATTTTTGCCCAAATTTTTAGCGGTATTTCTGAAAGAATTTCTCCATTTTTTTCAGTTAAATGAATGGTCGAAGTTTTCCAAATTTTCATTTCAGTTTTATCGTCATCAATGTTATTGTCCTCATAAATTAAACCTGTCATGTTTTTATTTAAAAGTTTTTCAATATCCATTAATGAGATTTCTGTGGGCAATGAGATAAAAGAAGTTTTATTTTTAAAAACCATTTTACTACTATCTGAAACAGGTGGTTTTAGTGCCTCAATTTTTTTAGTAGTGTTACAAGAAACAAAAAAGAATAAGGTTAAAAAAACTAGGAATAAACTAATGATAGATTTCATGATAACAGATAGTTATTTTAAAGTATCCGTAAATTGTAACTGATTTTCTTCTCCAAAGAAGGTATAACGATATTGTAGTATTCGTAAAAACTCGGTTTCAATGTCTTGTATGATTTGTGCGGTTAACAGCATAGTTTTTTTATCATATAAAAACTGCTTGGTAGTAGTGTGTTTTTCGTTGTCGTAGATTTTAATGTCCAAAATATTACCTATTTCATCGTAAGTATAAACTTCAGTAGTTTTTTTGTCTTCGGCAATGTTGGTGAAAACATGTTTTTTAAAGAGCCTTCCGTTTTCATCGTATTCGTAAGTATATTTCTTTTTATTGTTTCCAATTAAAAACTTGGTGTATTCTTCGGTTAAATAACCTAGTTCGTTGTAATAATTAATTTGTTCTTTAAACTTTTTACCATAACCATTATAAAATATTTTTTTGGTTTGGGTGTCGTTAAATTTTTCGTAAGAAAAGCTATCACTAACAATTGTGTATTGTTTACCTAATTCAAATTTGTTTTTGCATTCGTACTTGTTCTCATCTCTGCAGTAGGTTTGCAAAATAATATTGTCTAAACTATCATAAGTATAACGATGTGAAAAATATCCATAACTGTCATTTTTCCTTTTTACGGTGATTTTTCCTCCATTGTCATATTCATAAGAAACGGTGGTTGAGTCTTTTAATCCTGAGCTAAAGTGTGAAGAAAGCTGCATTTTTAGAGTGCCATCTGTATTAAATTCGTAAAAGTAATCCAATCCTTTGGTACGGATAATATCTCTTACTTTTTTAGATGAGATAGAGCCTGTAATAGCTTGGATGTTATTTTGTTTTATAAAGACAGCGTTAAAAAAAGGATCTTCACTAAACAAAGGTTTATTAATGTCTAGCATTTGACCATTGCTAGTTAATGCAACACAAATAATTAATAGTGTAGTAACGTATTTACCCATTTTAGGTTTTAAATAATAATGTGTAAAGCAACTAAAAATAAAAAAGCATTCTGAAGTTTATCAGAATGCTTTTTAACAATGAATTGTAAATTATTTTTATTCTTCGTCATGATCAAAGTAAACTTCAGTCATATCTCTATATTCCATAGAGTTTGAAGGGAAGTTTTTAACATAAACTTGAATTAATCTTGTGTTTTCATCATAAAAGATAGGTAAAATAACTGCGTCATTTACTTGAATTTGATCAGCTTGTCTGAATAAATCCATTCTTTTAGCATCATCAACTTCTCTTAAAGCAGTATTAAATACAGAATCAAATTCAGTGCTTTGGTATCTCATTGGGTTAATGTATGCCTTAGAAGATAACTCAGCAGGAACATGTTGCCCATACAATAAGTTTAAGAAGTTTTCTGGATCTGGATAATCAGCAATCCAACCTTGTCTCCAAAATAATGCTTTACCAGTCTCTAAACTTTCTAAATGTTGTGCAAATTGCATTTGCTCAATTTTAATGTTAATACCTAAGTTTTCATTTAACATTTTTTGAACAACTTCAGCAATTTGTACGTTTCTATCTCCACCACCTGGGTTAATTTGTAAAGTTATTTGAGGAAAACCTTTCCCATTTGGATAACCAGCTTTAGCCATATATTCTTTAGCTTTTTCTGGGCTGTACTCGTAACCTTTAACACTTTCGAAATCATATCCTTTAAATGGAGGAACAATTCCGTGCATTGCTGCTCTACCTTCACCTTGTAAAGTATAAGTTACGATAGATTCTTTGTCAACAGCATAGTTAAAAGCTCTTCTTACATCAACATTGTCAAAAGGAGGTAGTTTATGTTGCATACCTAAGTAAAAAATACTTAAAGCTGGAACAACTTGCATTACGTATGGTCTGTTTCCACCTTTTTTTGCATCATCTAATTCTCCAACAACATCCTTAATCATTTCTAAAGGTAAACGGAAAACCATATCTAAGTTTCCTTTTTTAAACTCTAATAATTCAGCTTTTTTCTCTTTGTTAAAAGAAAATTTAATACCATCTAAGTATGGTAGTTGATTTCCATATTGATCTTTTTTCCAATAGTTAGGATTTCTTTCTAATATAACTGTTTCAGATTCTTTAATTTTTTTAACTACAAAAGGACCTGTACCTACAGCGTTAATTCTCATTTCTAAACCATAAGAGTCAACAGCTTCTTTAGGGTAAACATAACAAGCAGCATGACTAACAATGTTTAAAAACCCTGCAAAAGAGTAGTTTAAGTTAATTTGTAGTGTATAATCATCAATTACTTTAATTCCGCTAACTCCACCTTCAACTTTTTTGTCATTTTTCGTTGCCTCATAATATTTGTTAGCACCTATTACCTTGTCCTTAAATAACCAATACATTTGATTAGACGCATCACTTACACAAATCCTGTCTAAAGCAAATTTAAAATCATGAGCATTAGCTTCTCTCCCTTTACCATCTTTAAAACAAGTATTATCGTGAAATTTAACTCCTTTTCTAAGGTGAAAAGTATAAGATGTAGCATCTTCATTCACGTCCCATTTTTCAGCTAAACCTGGCAAAATGCTTAAATCTTCTTGATTTAACTTAACTAAGCCTTCATAAACTTGATTAGCTATTCTTTGCTCTAAGGCCATTGTGATATTAAGAGGGTATAAACTTTTGAAGTCTTCAGTTTCGTTCATTTTAAAAACGCCACCATATTTTACAGGACCTTTAGCAATAGCATGCTCCTTTGGGTCGTTACTTTTATCTCCACCACAACTTGAAAGAACAAGTGTAGCTCCAATCATTAAATAAATAAGTTTTTTCATAAAAAATCGATATTACTTTTTAAAAGTAAATACAAATATAGTTAATACGATAAAATATCCTAACATAACTTGGCTAAAGTGTTGTTTATTTTTGATGAACGGTAACATGTATTTATTATCATATCATGATTTTAACTATTTTCTCATCAATTTCAATATTAATTGGCGTTTTAAGTTATAGTAGTGCTGGATAACAAATTGTATCTTTGTTGGTTATGCCTTTGGTTAAGGAATTTGAAAGTTTATTTAAAAATATTGATTATTATTTTCGCTTTTGTTGTTCAAAACTGTGGGGCACAAGGCGTTACAAATATTAGACAACAACAACTAAAAATAAATAGCGACACGATTTTTTTAGACAGTTTAAGTATCGTTCCAAACTCTGAAATAATTTTTTTGAACGGTGAAATTGTTTCATCAAATTTTTATGAAATAAATTTTTTGAAGAGTTTATTGATTATAAAGGGAGAGACTTTGAAAAACCAACAACTTTCAATTTCTTATAGAGTTTTTCCAATATCTTTTGAAAAATCGCATGAAAACAAAAAAGCGAACATTAAGGAGGAGCAAGGAAAACAATCAATAAACCCTTTTGTGTTTGAATATACGCCAGACAATGAGGATATTTTTTATTTAAATGGACTAAATAAAAGCGGTAGCATTTCTAGAGGAGTTGCTTTTGGTAACAATCAAGATTTATCAGTAAACTCTAGTTTAAACTTACAACTTTCGGGTAAAATAAGTGATAATGTTAGTGTTTTAGCAAGTATTTCGGACGACAATATTCCTATTCAAGCAGAAGGAAATACGCAGCAATTACAAGAGTTTGATAGAGTTTTTATTCAATTATTTAGTGATAGCTGGAAGTTAACTGCGGGTGATTTTTATTTAGAAAGGCCAAATAGCCACTTTATGAATTTTAATAAAAAAGTAAAGGGTGGAAGTTTTGAGGTGAAAGTAAAAACGGATAAAGAAAATGAATTTAACACTTTAAGACCAACAATAAGTGCTGCAGTTTCTAAAGGTAAGTTTGCTCGAAACTTGATTCAAGGAATTGAAGGAAATCAAGGTCCTTATCGATTAGTAGGAAGCGAAAAAGAAACGTTTATTATTATTTTGTCAGGTACAGAAAAAATATATGTAGATGGTAAATTAATGGCCCGTGGAAATGAAAACGATTATATCATTGATTATAATACGGCAGAATTGATTTTTACTACCAATAAGCTTATTACTAAAGACTCTAGAATTGTAGCAGAATTTCAATATTCTGATAAAAACTACGGAAGATCATTGGTGCATTTTGGGAATGAGTTTGAAAGTAAAAAATTAAAACTAAGACTAAATGTTTATTCTGAGCAAGATTCAAGAAATCAACCCTTGCAACAAGATTTGAATGATGCCGAAAAGCTGTTATTATCTAATATTGGAGATAGTTTAAGTCAAGCTTTAATTCCAAATGCAAATTTGGTAGAGTTTTCTGAGAACTTAGTTTTATATAATATGATTGATACTTTGGGATACGATTCAGTTTTTGTTTATTCAACAAATCCAGATAGTGCAAGGTATCAACTTGGATTTTCTTTTTTAGGACCTAATAAAGGTAATTATATGCAGATACAAAGTTCTGCCAATGGTAAAGTTTATGAATGGATAGTTCCTGTTGGTGGAGTTCCACAAGGTGAATATGAACCAGTAATTTTATTAGTAGCTCCTAAAACTAAGCAAATGGCAACTTTTGGAGGTCAATACGATTTTGCTAAAGAATCTTTTATAAGTTGGGAGGGAGGGATATCTAATAATGACATTAATACATTTTCTGATAAAGATGCTGCTGATAATGTTGGTTATGCACTTAAAATTAATGCAGGAAATAAGATTAAGCTATCTGGAAATGAGGTGCCATGGAAATTAAATGTTGGAGGAGGTTATGAGTTTGTGGAAGATTATTTTTCTCCAATAGAACGATTTAGATCAGTGGAGTTCGAAAGGGATTGGAACATTAATAATGTTGTGTTATCCTCTAACCAAACTATTTTTAATGCTTTTGCAGGTTTTGAAAAAGATAAAAAAGGAAATATCCTATATGATGTTAGTGTTTTAAGAAATGAAGGTGAGTATGATGGATTAAAAAATGCACTTTATGGGTCTTATGGGTGGAAAGGGTTTTTGTTTAAAGGAGATGGTAGTTTTTTAACTACAGAAGGAATTAATAATACTCAGTTTATTAGGCACAAAGCAGTTTTATCTAAAGGTATAAAATGGTTTGTTGTTGGAGTTAGTGAAGAGGTAGAGCAAAATAAAATTTTTGTTAATCAAATAAATGACTCCTTACAAGCAAGTAGTTTTGAATTTAAAATATGGGAAACGTTTATTAGAAGTGCTGATACTACAACCAATAATTTTTTAATTAGCTATAAACAACGTGCAGATAACGCTCCTTTAGCTAAAGGGTTTAGTGAGGCAACTAGCGCTGAAGATATTAGTTTATCATTAGGTTTAATTAAAAGTGCGAATCATAAGTTTAGAACTAAAGTAACCTATCGAAAATTGGATATTTTATCCAACACTTTATCTACTTTAAAACCTGAAGAAAATGTATTAGCGAGAGTAGAATATGTCGCTAAATTTTTAAAAAGTGCTGTTACTTCTAATACTTATTATGAAGTAGGTTCTGGGTTAGAAGTTAAAAAAGAATTTTCGTTTATAGAAGTACAACCAGGACAAGGGACACACGCTTATATTGGCGATTTGAATGGTAATGGCGTAAAAGACTTAAATGAGTTTGAAATAGCTGCTTTTCAGGATCAGGCAAAATTTATAAAGGTGTTTACTCCTACTAATGATTATGTGAGAACTTATACTAATCAATTTAACCAAGGATTATTTTTAAGACCTGAAACGCAATGGAGTAATGAAAAAGGAGTTAAAAAATTATTGTCAAGATTTTCTAATAGAACAAATTATAGGGTAAATAGAAAGTTGTCTGATAAAGATGAGTATTACAACCCTTTTATTGGAAACATTGAAGATAGCACCTTGGTAACTCTAAATTTAGGATTTTTAAATACAGTATATTTTAACAGAACAGGTACCAAGTTTGGTTCTGATTTTACATTTCAAGACAATAGAGATAGGTCTTTACTAACTAATGGAATAGAAGCAAGAAGAACAGTTACAAGGGCTTTAAAAACTAGGTGGAATATTACGAGAATTTATACTATTAACCTATTAGCAGCCAATGGTTATAAATCAAATATCTCTCAATTTTTTAACAATAGAAATTTTGAAATTGAGAGTATAGAATTGGAGCCAAAATTAAGTTATCAACCCAACGCTAAATTTAGAGCGAGCATTTTATTTAATTATGAAGAAAAAGTAAATGAGGATGTTTTTGGTGGTGAAGAGTTGATTAGTCAAACAGCAGGTGGGGAAATTCGTTACAATGTTGCGTCTAAGGGAAGTTTTAGGGCAACATACAATTACATCGAAAATCAATTTTCATTAACTAATAATGCTGCGTTAGCTTATGAAATGTTAGAGGGATTGCAAGAAGGTGTTAACATGACTTGGGAAATGTCTTACCAACAAAACCTTTCAAAGTATATGCAGTTAAGTGTAAATTATACGGGAAGAAAATCAGAAAACACACCTGTTATACATACTGGTGGAGTACAAGTAAGAGCATTTTTCTAATGCTACTCTATTTTTGGTGCAGACTTTTGTTTATTGGTGTTTTTATAAAAACGAGCACCAATCATTAGTTCATGAGAGCCACTACTATAATTCCTTAAATTTGTAGTGGTAAAATCATAAGCGTAAGCAATCGTAAAACTGTCATTTATAATATACCCAACTGATGCTGTTATGGCATCTTTATCTCTGTATGTTCCAGATAGCCAGATATAATCTTTGTAAATTAATCGAACAGTTCCTTCAAATTGAACTGGTGCAGGGCTTACATATTTTACAAAAACAATAGGTTCAACAGTTAAGTCTTCGGTTGCTTTAATTTTATAACCACCTGTTAAAAAGAAGTGAGAAGGTAAAGTTCCATTTGGATTTTGTCCTTCATCAAAAAACTGAACTTTCGTATTTAATAATTGTGGAGCAGCAAAGCCTACATAATATTTTTCGTGATAAAGATATGTTCCAAAACCTGCATCTGGCACTAATTCTTTTTGTACACCTCCAGTAATAATTGCATCGTTAGCATCACGCAAGGTTATTTTAGAGCCATCAATCATAAATTGTAAAATACCAGCATTAATACCGAAAGAAAGTTTTAGTTTATCGTTTAACTTTAAGTGATAAGCATAAGATGCGTTAAAACCTGTTCGTCTGGTAGGGCCAACGTTATCAGTAAAAATATAACCACCTAATCCCATTTTACGGTTTTTAGTTGGCCCATGAATACTTATTGTATAAGTTCTAGGGGCATCAGTTATCCCTTCCCATTGATAGCGATGGGTAGAAACTCCTTCAAAGTAATTTCGGCTACCAGCTACTGCAGGATTAATTAAAAAATCATTCAAATAGTATTGACTGAAATGGGGTAGTTGTTGTGAAAACAAACTTTGTCCACATATCAGCAAGATTAATATGATGAATATTTTTTTCATAATTTAAACTACCTTAAAATGGTTATTGGTCCGGTAAAAGGTGCTATTGTTTCTTCGTGTAAATCAATAATATAATAATAAGTACCAATTGGTAGTTCTTTACCATTGTAACGTCCATCCCAATTTTGTTGGTAGCCATCTGCATGGAACAATAATTCTCCCCAACGATTATAAATCTCAACAACGTTATTAGGGAATTGTTCAATAAAATCAATTATCCAGAAATCGTTAATACCATCACCATTTGGTGTAATTCCGTCTGGGAATTTAATGTTTGGTAGTACGGTAACCGTAATGCTATCGATAGCAGTACATCCATTTGGAGAGGTAACTGTTACATAATAAGTTGTTGTTACAGAAGGTGAGGCAACAGGGTTCGCAATGGTAGAATCACTCAACCCAGTTCCTGGAGTCCAAGAATAAGTTCCTCCTCCAGTAGCATTTAAATTAGTACTTCCAAATTCAAAAATAGAAACATCAGGACCAGCATTTGCAATTGGTAATGGATCAACTGTAATACAAACCGTATCAATAGAGTTACATGCTCCATTTACTTGAAAAGCATAACAGAAAGTTCCAGTAGCTGATGGTGTTATTGTTATTGAATTTGTTGTTCCAAGAGAATTCATACTTGGTAATTCAAACCATTCTACACTCGTAAAGTTTCCAGTTGGTGTACCAATAAGTGTATAGTTGGTACCTAAACAAATGGTTGTATCATTACCGGCATTTGCCTGAACGGTATCAGTTGCAGCAATGTTAACAGTGTCAATAAATGTACAACCATTAGCATCAGTAATTAATACTAAATTAGTTCCAAAGCATAAATTGTTTTGTGTGTTAGTTTGTCCAGGTAAAGTATTACCATTCCATTGGTAAGAATATGGTCCAACACCACTTGTTGGTGTAACAGTCGCTGATCCATCACAAACTGAAGAACAAGAAGCATCTGTAGTAGTGTTTGTAGCAGTTATTGCCCCCGGTTCAATAATGGTTATACTATCTGTTACTGTACAATTGTTACTATCTGTTACTGTAACAAAATAAGTTCCAGCACAAAGGTTAGTAATTGAATCTTGAGGTAAATTACCTGGAGTCCAATTATAAGCATATGGAGTTGTTCCTCCAAATGGATTTGCTACTGCCCAACCATCACAATTACCATTACAAGTTAAGTTGGCTGCATTAATATTAGCTTGTAAAACATCAGGTTGAGTTATACTATCTATTGCAACACCAACACAACCATTCGAATCTGTAACATTTAAAGAGTATAAACCTGAACATAATCCTGTTACAGAAATTGTAGTGTCACCAGTTGGAGTCCAGAAATAAGAATAAGGAGCAGTTCCACCAGTTGGAGCAGCAGTTATAATTCCATTACAATCTCCGTTACAACTAGCATTTGTTACAGTTGTATTTGGGATAGGAGCCAATGTACTACTTAAAGGGAAATTAAAGTTAATAGCACATCCAGTAGAATCAGTAATGATTACTGAATAAGCACCCGGACATAAATTAATTAATGTTGATGTTAAAGGTTTTGGACTTGGAGGAGCAGAAGGTGTTGTCCATAAGAAAGTATATGGTCCAGTTCCTCCACTTGGAGCGATTGTAATAGCACCATCACATAAATTACAATTAGGTGCTGTTAGTATTTCATTGGCAAGAATTGCAACAGGTTCTGTTAGTATTATTGTGTCCATTGCAGTACACCCGTTCTTATCGGTTACTGTTACAATATAAGTACCTGCACATAATCCTGTAGCTACAGGAGTTGTTTGATTTAAAGGGTCATTCCATTGGTAAGTATAGTTTGTTGTACCACCTAATACTGATGCTACAGCTGATCCATTACAAATTCCATTACAAGTTATTGGATTGTTTACACTTGCTGTTACAGTTAAAATATTAGGACCTGTTATATTAGCACTGATAGAATCACTACAATTTGTACTGTCAGTCACAGTTACTATATAATTACCAACACATAAACCTGTTGCAGTAGGTGTTGTTTGCACAGGAGTTGTTGGCATCCATGAGTAAATAAAAGGAGAAGTTCCATTACTTACTGAAACCGTTGCACTTCCATCGCAATTTCCAAAACATGTTTCAGGAACAATACTTATTATTGATAAGTTTAAACTTCTTGTATTGATAGAGATGGTATCAATACTAATACAATTATTACTATCAGTTACAGTTACAGTGTATGTGCCTACGCACAATGCTGTTGCTGTTTGGTTAGTATCAGTTGGAGGGCCTGTTGGAGACCAACTATACGTATAAGGAGCTGTTCCACCAGAAGGAATTGCAGTTGCAGTTCCATTACACAGGTTTGGACAAGTTTCGTCAGTAGCAGATAAGTTTAAAGTAGGACCATTTGCATTGCTTACCAATACTGTATAATTGTATATACAGCCTGTTCCCAAATCTGTAATTTGTAAGTTAAGGGTTCCAGCACATAATCCAACAATGGTAGAAGTTGCTACACCTAAATCTGTTTGTAAAGGAGGTATTGGGTTTGAAGGATTTGTCCATACAAAATTAAATGGACCAACTCCACCAACAGGAGTAGATGTTGCAGAACCATCGCATAATCCACAATTAGGTTGATTAACAACAGTACTATCATTTAACATCGGTGAAGGAGTTAACGTGATAGTATCATAAGCTGTACAATTATTAGCATCAATTACAACTACGTTATAAGTACCTGCACATAAAGTAGAAGATGTAGTTTGGCTAGTATCTCCATTACTCCAAATGTAAGTGTATGGTGCAACACCTCCAAGTGGAGTTGTTGTAATACTTCCATCACATACTCCATTACAAGTCGGAGAAGTAGGTGTGGATGAAGTACTTAAAATAGTAGGGTTTATAACTTGTACACTTGCAGTATCAGAACAACCTTTACTGTCAGTAACTGTTACAATATAAGTTCCAGCACATAAAGATACTGCTAATGAATTAGCTTGTGAAGGAACAGTATTCCAAGAATATGAGTAACCTGGAGAACCTCCTGAAGCCTTTGCAATTGCAGTTCCATCACAGTCACCATTACATGTTGGTGGAGTAGAGCTTAATGTTATTGAAATTGGGTTTGGATCAACCAAAGTAACGCTGTCAACTCTAGAACAACCTTTGGAATCTGTAATTGTTACCAAATGCGTACCTGCACATAAATTAGTTGCTGTTGGTGTTGCTTGATTTCCTGCACTTGCTCCCCAAAGTATTATGTAAGGACCAACACCACCTGTTGGAGATACAGTTGCTGTACCATCACAGATAGTAGGGCAAGAAGGAATGGTTAAAGTAGCGTTTGCTAAAATTTGTGAAGGCTCTTGAACTGTAACAGAGTCAACAGTAATACAACCAAAAGCATCTTGAACTACAACAGTATATAAGCCTGCACATAAAGCTGTAGCAGAATCATTTGTTTGTAAAAGAGGATCATCCCATTGGAATATGTAATTTGGATTACCAGCAGTAACAGTTGTATAAGCTAACCCATCACAAATACCAAAACAACTAACGCTGTCAGCTTGCGTGTTTAATGTAGGCCCATTTGCATTATTAACTAAAATAGTAAATAATTGGGTACAACCTAAGTTATCTGTTACAGTAACATTATAAGCACCAGGGCATAAGTTAGTGATAGAAGGTGTTGTTTGTCCACCTGGTGACCAAGAATATGTAAACGGAGCACCAGAACCACCACTAGCTGTAATTGTTGCAGATCCATCACATTGACCACAAGTAGCATCTACCTTACTGGTTATGGCAGTTATTGCTATACCATCTCCAATTGTAATGCTTGCAGTTGTTGTACAACCATTTATATCTGTAATGGTTACTGTATAACTTCCAGCACATAACGCAGTTATATTTTGTGTTGTTCCTCCATTAGACCAGGAATAAGTATATGGAGCAGTACCTCCAACTGGGTTTGCTGTTGCAGACCCATCACAAGATCCATTACAATTTGCTGCAACTCCAGTTGCTGTTGCACTTAAAATATTTGATTGATTTATTACAACATTCTGTATGAAAGAGCAACCTAAAGCATCAGTAATAGTTACCGTATAATTTCCTGCGCATAAACCACCTACTGCATTTGTAGTTTGACCAGTTGCATTACCACCTACCCAACTATAAGCGTAAGGAGGAATGCCACCGCTAGGCACGACCATTGCAGAACCATCACAAGCACCATTACAAGTTGCATTTGTTGTTGTTAATGCTGCAGAAATTGCAGTATTATCTGATATTGTAACAGGCATAACTGTGATACACCCGTTTCCGTCTGTAACTTGAACAGTATAACTACCAGCACATAAGCCTGTAGCAGTTTGTGTAGTTTGTCCACCTGGTGTCCATAAAAATTGATAAGTAGGGGTCCCAGAAGTAACAGTAGCTGTTGCTTGTCCGTCACAAACTCCATTACAACTTGCATTAATAGAGCTTACAGAAACAGTTGGGCCATTACCGTTACTAATAGCTATTAAGAAAGTCTGTTTACATAAGTTCGCATCAGTAATTTCCACAGTGTATGTTCCTGCGCATAAAGCACTTACATTAGGTGTTGTTGCTCCAATACTTGGCCAATTGTATGTGTAAGGAGCTGTTCCTCCAGTTGGTGATAAAGATATAGTCCCATCACATATTCCACAGCTTGCTAATGTTGTAACAGCATTAGGGATTATTAATGATGGTTCTCCAACTGTAATTGTTGCAATATTAGAACACCCATTCGCATCAGTAACAGTTACTGAATAAGTGCCAGCGCATAATCCATTTGCAGTAGGAGTTGTTTGTGCTAAAGGGTCATTCCATTGATAGGTATAAGGAGCAGTTCCTCCATTTGGAGTTGCTGTTGCTTTTCCGTTACATGTTCCATTACAAAGAGCATCTGTTTTATTTACATTTATATTTAAAGCATTAGGACTAGTTATATTAAAATTAACAACTTTAGTACAACCATTATTATCAGTAATTGTTACACTAACAGGTCCTGCACATAAGCCTGATGCAGATGATGCTGTTGAGCCATTATGAGACCACAGATAAGTAAAAGGAGCAGTTCCTCCTGTAGGAGTTACATTTGCAGTACCGTCACAATTTCCATTACAAGAGACATTCGTGAATATTGGATTAGCAGTAATACTATCAGCTTGACTTACTACGATAGTAGTAGCTAAAATACAATTTAAAGCATCAGTTAAGGTTAAATTATAAGTTCCTGCACATAATCCAGTTAAGGTACTATCATTAGGATAAGGACCTCCAGATGGAATTGAAGACCAATTAAATGTATAAGGTTTTGCACCTCCAATAGGAATTGCATTTAAAGAACCATCACAAGCACCAAAACAAGAAGCATCATTAACTGTTGCTGTTATTCCAGATGGACCTGTTGGGTTACTTACTGCAATTGTAAATGTAGCGATACAACCCTGAGCATCAGTAATTGTATCGGTATAAAAACCAGCACATAGGTTAGGGTTGTTTGGTGTTGTTGGTCCATTAGACCATGAGTGCGTATAACCAGGGGTTCCTCCTGATGGGAACATAACGATTGAACCATCACAAACTCCACAATTAGCACCGACTACTACCTCATTATCATTTATAGGTGTTGGTTCAGTAATTATGATCGAACTTGTAAAAACACAATTTGCGGAATCTGTAACAGTTATTGTGTAAACACCTGGGCAAAGATTAGATATCGAAGGTGTGCTAGCTGGAGACGTTAAGCAACCTCCAACCCAATTAAATATATAAGGAGCTGTTCCACCTGTAGGCGTAGCTGTTGCTGTACCATTATTAAGTCCATTACAAGTAACATTTGTACTGTTTAGAGTTACAGCTAAAGCAGGTGGTGAAGTAACTATATAAGTGCCAGAAGCTGAACAACCATTAGTATCAGTTACTATCACTGTAAAGGTATCAGGGCATAGATTATTAATGCTTGGATTTGTTAAATTATTTGGTGCAGCATTTACTGACCATTGGTAAGTATAACCCGGAGTTCCTCCAGTTGGATTTGATACAGCTGTCCCATCACAAACACTACTACAGCCTACAGGTGTTCCTGAAATACCTACATTTAATGGGGTAGGTTCAGTAATTGTTATTGTTTTTGAAGTAATACAACCATTGCTATCTATTACTGTAACAGAATTTGTTAAAAATGGTGGGCATAAATTAAAAATAGTGTCATTTGTTTGTCCGTTTGGAGCCCAATTATATTGATATGGAGGGGTTCCACCACCAACAATAACTGCTGCCATTCCATCACAAGCACCGTTACAACTTATATTAACTCCAATAGGTGTTGAAGATAATGTTGGTGGTTGAGTAATAATATAATTATCTGTTCTAGAACAACCGTTAGTATCAGTAATTGTAATACTATAATTTCCAGCAGGTAAACCTGAAGCAGAATTTGTAGTGCTTACATTCGGCACCCAAACAAAAGAATATCCTGGAGTTCCGCCAGAAGGAGCTAAAGAAATGCTACCTGTATTGTTTCCATTACATTTTACATTTACAATTGTAGCGTTAGGGGAAATGGTGTCTGGTGCAATAAGAACCAAAGTATCTGTTTGAGTACAATTGTTGGAATCTGTTACAGTTACAGTTACAACTCCAGCACAGACATTATTTGTGTCAATTCCATTAGGTAAATTCCAAACGACACTGTATGGAGGGGTTCCACCAGAAGGTGAAGAAGAAACCATACCATCACAAACACCATTACAACTAATAGGTTGTACAATTATTCCGTTTGGCACTAAAACAGTTGGTGCAACAGGCATCATAATAGAATCTGTACTTGCACAACCATTCATGTCTGTAACTGTTACATAAACTTTACCTGGACAAAGGCTATCTGCAGTTTGCGTAGTGTCACCATTACTCCATTGATAGGTGTAAGGTGCTAAACCTCCTGATGGGATAGCAGTAGCTTGACCATCACAAATTCCATTACAACTTATTCCTATAATACTAGGGTTAATTTGAATAACAATTAAATTACTGATAACAGTTGTATCTTGTGCAGTACATCCATTAGTGTCAGTTACCGTCACAGTATATGTTCCTGCACATAAACCTGTTGCTCCTTGAGTGTTTTGAACTGGAACAGTATTCCAGGAATAGTTATATCCTGGAGTTCCTCCATTTGCTGTTGCAAAAGCAGTTCCATCACAAACAGTTCCACAACTGGCATTAGTTGCTGTTGCAGTTACTGTTAAAACAGGAGGGTTAGTAATGTTTATAGTATCTAATCCTGTACATCCATTTGTGTCAGTAACAGTAACAATATATTGACCAGGAGCTAAAGGTCCTATTGATTGTGAATTATAAGGTCCACCTGGTCCTGACCATGAGAAAGTATAAGGCGCAACCCCACCAGTAGGTAAAGATATAGCAGTTCCATTATTAAGCCCATTACATGTGATATTTGTAAATTGAGCATTAGGAAAAATTTGGGCAGGTTCAATAATTATTATTGTATCATTAACTGTACAAAGGGAATCATCTGTTACCGTAACAAAGTATGTTCCAGCACAAAGGCTACTAATAGAATCGCTTGCAATTGGGAAAGGAGGGTTTGCTGGAATACTATTCCAATTAAAAACATAAGGTGCAGTTCCTCCATTAGGGATTGTTATTGCTGTTCCATCACATGCTCCAAAACAAGATACATCTGTTGTGTTTGTGTTAGTATTTAGTAATGGGGGTTCTACAATGTTAAAATTAATTAAAGTCGTACAATTATTAAAATCAGTAATTAAAGCAGTATGTGGGCCTGCACACAAGCCATTGATTGTATTTGATCCAGCTACTGGAATAGCAATCGCAGGGCCGCCATCCCAAGAAACAGTATATGGACCAACCCCACCAGTAGGTGAAACAGTAGCAGAACCATTACATACGCCATTACATGCTAGATTAATAGTTGTTAGATTTCCTAAAATAGGTGTTTGTGGGTTAATAACTATACTATTACTATTAGGGCAACCGGATGAATCTGTGACATTAACGGTATAGGTTCCTGCACATAAATTAAAAATAGAATCAGTTCCTTGGCCGGGACCAACTTGACCAATTGGAACAGAAGTCCATATATAAGAATAAGGAGATGTTCCACCTGATACAACCACAACTGCATAGCCATCACATGCACCAGAACAACTTTCATCATTACCTGTAATAACTAGGTTTAAAGGTAAGGGTTCCGTTATGGTAACACTATCTATAGCTACACAATTAAAAGAATCAGTAACAGTTATAATATAGGTTCCAGGACAAAGGCTGTTTATTGATTGTGTATTGTATGGCCCTCCAGGACCAGTCCATGTATAAGTAAAATTAATTGCTGGGTTTCCTGTTCCTCCAGTTGGGTTTACTGTAGCTGTCCCATCGCAAAAACCTGGGCAGGTTACATTTGTTGAGCTAGGGTTTACAACTATGGCTGGAGGTTCGGAAATACTAAATGTATCTGAAACTGTACACAGGTTTGCGTCTGTTACTGTAACAATACATTGTGGGGTTGGACATAAATTGGTGATACTATCAAAAATTGATGGACCACAACTCCATGAATAAGTGTAGCCCCCTGCACCACCGACAGGGAATGTAGTTGCTTTTCCATTACATGCACCATTACAAGTTACATCAGTAGGAATAGTAGTAGTAGTTAAAATGCTAGGTTCTGTAATTGTAAAGAACATTATTGTATCACAACCATTACCGTCTATAATAGTGTCAGAATAATTACCAGGGCATAATCCAGTAATATTACCAACTGGACCATTATTAATCGCTCCTGTGCTCCAATGATGAGCGTAGGGTGCGGTTCCACCGCTTAAAACAGTAACTGTAATAGTTCCGTCACAAGCTCCTCCACAAGAGACATTGGTTACTAAGGTGTCTAATTGTATTTGTGGTGGTTGAGTTGGGGTTATTGTAGTATCATTGAAACACCCTTTATTATCCGTAACTAAAACTGTATAATTATTTCCAGCACAAAGGTTAGGAAAAGTTTGAGAGGTGTCTATTGAAGGGTTACCGGTAGGGGGGCTCCATAAATAACTATAACCTCCATTTCCACCAGTAGGATTTGAAGTTGCACTTCCTGTACAATATCCAAAGCATAAAGGATCATTTACTGTAACATTTGCATACAAGCTATCTGGTTCAACTACGTTATATGTAAAGGTAGTATCACAGCCAAACCCATCTTGTGCTCTTAATGTATAAACTCCATTACACAAATTAGTATAAGAAGTGGTGGTGAATGCTGTAGTTACAGTTCCACCAACAGGAAGCCAAGTAAAAGTCATGTTTGCGTAGCTTGCTCCAATAACAGTTACGGCAATACCCCCATCACAATCACCACTACAAGTAGGAGGTGTGATTACTTGAGAAATAGGAATAATTGGAGGATGACCTAATACATTAGCTGCTTGACCTAATAAGGAGTTACAATCTTGGACAACCGCAGTATAAGATCCTGGGCATAACCCTGTAATTGTATCGCTCCAAGGAGGTCCTCCGGTAGCCCCAACCCAGTTGATAACTGTGTAAGTAGGAGGTATACAGTTAGTAATAACAGTGTCAATATAAAGCATTCCATCACAAGTATTACCACATGAAACAGTATCATCGGCAATTACAATGCTTGAGATTACTTTGTTAGCATTGTTTGTTTGAGATTGAATAACATTGTAGCTATCTCCACCTTTATTTAAAGCGTTTTTATCAGCGTTTAAAAGATATATTGTTGTTTGAGAAAAATTATAATTAAATTTCGAACTATTGGTTATCCATTGATTATGAGCAAGTATATCAGATTTGTCTGAGAGTAATTTTCTTTTTAAGCCTGAATTTGAAATAAAAGTGTTACAAACTATATCGTTTACATTTAAGTTTAGCTCACCACTTTTTAAGTTTACAGTATTGTTAGGAGTTAAAATAGGATTGTTTAAAAGATAAGTGCCATTACCATCAAAAATAAAATCTGTTTTCCAATTCCAAGTACCAAAATTCATAGTTTTGGTAGCAGAAGAGTTTGATTTTAATGTGATTACACCAGTTATTTCATTTTTAAAAGTAGCGTTTACATTAACAACACCATAAATATCTAAGTTAATTGGCTGAGTAGATTTTAATTCAAAGTCTAAAATATAAGAAGGAATAGTCAGGTTGTTTAAAGAGATATTACCATTTATGGTAACTTTTTGATTTTTTTGTGTAAAAGATTTTGTGTCAAAAAATACATTATCATTTTGAGTTGGGGTTCCTGCGCCACCATTTCCACCAGAAATAGTTGACCAATGTGATGAGTCATTCCAATTCCCACTGTTACCAACCCAGTATAAGTCTATGGCAAAGATATTACTTACAAAGAATAAACTTAGAGCAACATGTAATAGACGAGATTTTATAAAATCCATTAACATTTTTGTTTAAGACAATGATAAGGTTACGGCAATGATACAAAATATGTTACAATTTACGTAATAATATTTTATACTTATTCCACAGTAGGACGTTCATTGAATAAGATAGGTTGCAACTTTAGTATCTCTAGATAGCCAATTTTAAGAATGAATTTAATATTTTTAGGAACTCAACAGGATTTTCTGCGTGCACCCAATGCCCACTATTTATAGATTTTATTTCTGCGTTTGGGAAAATATTTTTAATAAAATCAGAGTCACTTTCTAATATGTAATTTGATTTATTGCCTCTTATAAATAAAGTAGGTTTATCAAACTCATTAACATTGTTTAAACCTTCTCCAATAATTTCAATATTTTTATCAATAACAGGTAAATTAAATTTCCAGGCTAAAGTTTCTTTATCTACCCAATAAAGGTTTTTAAGTAGAAATTGCCTTGTAGAAAAATCTGCTATTGATTCACTTAGTTTTTCATCAGCAGCTTTTCTTGTTTTAATAATATTAAAGTCTAAAGAAAACATGCCTTCTAATATGCTTGTGTGATGAACAGGGTATGCTTTTGGAGCAATATCGGCAATAATTAGTTTTGAAAGTTTGGTAGGGTAGTTCATTGCAAATTGCATGGCTGTTTTCCCACCCATAGAATGACCTAAAACAATAGGATTGATAATTTGATTTTGGATAATAAACTCATATAAATCATCAGCCATTAAATCATAATTAAATTCATCGCTATGAGGAGAATTTCCATGGTTACGAGCATCAACAATAAAAACTTCATAATGCTCACCAATAGTTTTGGCTAAAGTCATCCAATTATCTAATGAACCAAATAAGCCATGTAAAATAATTAATGGCTCACCTTCACCTACTTTTTTATAATTTAATTCCATAAAATAAAATAATTACAAAGTTCGTTTTTTTGATGTAAATCAGTTTATATATCTTTGAAGAAATAAAATTAAAATTGATGAGTGCTATTAAAGTTGTTAGTGAAGACAAAAAAGAATTTAAAGTTGAATTGGCTGCAGATAAAAAGTCAGGACTTTTTAATGACAAACCATTTAATTGGGATGTTATCAAAATAAAAGATAAAAGCTATCACATTATTAAGGACAACAAATCTTATAATTTAGAAGTATTGAGTATTAATAAAGAAGAAAAAACCTTTTTTGTTAAAGTGAATGGAGATAAATATCGATTTAATGTAAAGGATCAGTTTGATGAGTTGTTGCATAGTTTAGGTATGGACAATTTAGCGAGTAAAAAAGTTGCCGATTTAAAAGCACCAATGCCAGGTTTAGTATTAGATGTGATTGTTAAAGTTGGAGATGAGGTTGCAAAAGGTGATACCTTATTAATATTAGAAGCAATGAAAATGGAAAATGTGATAAAATCGCCAACTGATGGAGTTATTAAAAGTATTGCCATTAAAAAAGGAGAAACAGTAGAGAAAAATCAATTGATTTTAAATTTTGTGTAAATGTTAATGAGTTCAAAGTTTAAGGTTCAAAGTTTAAAGTTGAAGACAGTATTTGTCTTTTATCTTTTGTCTTTTGTCTTTTTTTCCTGCGGAGGAGATAAAACTGATGGCACCGAAATTTCTAAAGAAGATTCGTTGGCATTAGAAGTTAAAACAGTTGTTGGTGAAGCTCAAATTATTGAGCCAATTGCTGATGATGAAAAAGTAGTGTTAGAAAAAGATGGCATCACATTAACCGAAGTAAAAGCTGAAAACAACAAAAATGCTGCAATAGAATTAAAAACCAAACAATTTAAAGAAGGAAAAAACAACTTACAATTTAATGTTACAGGGGTTTCTGATTACGAAGTTGCTTATTTGGCTAATAATTACACCCTAACAAAATTTTCTGATGCTGTTTTTGATGTGGAATTAATGTATGGTAACAATGTGTTTTTGGCTTTTTTAACAGATAAAGAAGGCATTAGCATTAAAACGAATAAAGGGAGTGTGCTAAAAAATGTGGTGATGGGCGATATGGAAGGTTTGTTTGATATGAACCAACCCCATTTGTTTTATTACTTGCCACAAACCAGTGGTGTAAGCCCTATTTTAGATTTTTATTTAGTAAATACTTCTATTAATAAAGATGGCAATAAAGTAAAAGTTATCATTAACCAAACAGAGTTTATCTTAAACAAATGGGCAGCTTACCAAATTTCTGGATTACCAAAAGCCGATAACAAAATAAGAATTCAATTGATTGATAAAAACGGAAAATTAATTGATGGTCCTTTTAATGATTCTGGTGACAGAGCTTTTAATTTGGTAAATAAGGCGAGTTAAGATTTATAAATCAAAAACTTCAACAAAATCACTGTTGATGATTTTAAATTTTCTATAGTTAAAGTTTAAAATTTCTCCTTCATTCATTTTTATTAATTCGATTAAATCATTTTCCATTGTATGGATTGAACCTCCATTTTTTCGAACTAAATTTAAATAATCAACATTAATTCCATAGTAGGTTCCACATAGAATTAATCGAATAGGTTTTTTTACTTTATTTAAAAGTTTCAAATCTCTTGGTGTTGCATAATTATCAGCAATCATAACTAATTCATCAGCGTTAGGATACTTTTCCATTGCTGCAATAGCGGATTCAATATTATTTTCTATAATGTCTCCGCTACAGCAAGTCATAGTCATTTCAGCTAAATTTAAAACATCAGTATAATTTTTAGATTCTGATTGATATATACCCCCAACTTCTCCAACTCTTTTTTGAGAGTTAGGTATTCCATCTCCATCATTAAAGAATGTTAGGTATTTGACAGGATTATTGGTGTTGTTTAGTTTAAACCATAATATTAGTTGGTTTGTATAAGGGTACATACTACAAGTTAAATCAGCAACAATACTTATATTTTTCCAGTGAGTGTTTCTTTCCAAGGCCTTAAAAACTGTGCTGTCACACAAAATACTTTCAGGAAAATAATAATCACCCAATAGATCCGAAATACTTTTTTCTATGTAGGGGCCGCTATAAGAAAGTCTTTGTATATAGATTTGTTGGCTTTCTTGCGAAAAAAATAATGATATTCTAAATGCACCCCCTATTAAACCTTTACGAGATATTCCTGGTAGCCATTGAGGCATTTCTTTTAAAGTTTTTTTTACTAGGAATCTACATTCATCTGTTAAGTTGTCACTAAAATCTACTTTGCTAAATTCTCCTTTTTTGTTGATGTAAAATGAAACTGATAAGTATCCAGAAACATTATCTTTAAACATTGATTTAGAGTAGATTAATTTAGGTTTAAGGTAGTTTTTAAACTCTTCTTCTCCACCTCTAAATTTAGGTTGTTCATCGTTTGAATGTTCTATTTTTTCATGATTAGTGCTGTCAGTTGAAACAGAAATAGAGTCAATATTGCTAGAATTATTACAAGGTGTTTTTTCTTCTTTAATTAGACGTTCTAAAATTTGAAATTCAGTTAAACCATCTTTGCCTTCTAATTTAGGTCTAATAGTAATTAAATAACCATGAAAAAGATTTTTACTATCGTATATTATTGTCTTTTTTTGCTCTATAAATGACCACTGTATTAAGTTGTTAGTTATAAATTGTGGAGCGATACTACTTAATTCAGATAAACGTTTTCTGTTTAATTTTTCTTGATTGAAGGCATTTTTATCAGATTCCGTATAAATAAGTTCTATCGAATAAATCACTTCATTTTTTAAAGAATCAAAAAGTTCTATGTTTTCAATTTTACTAGAATTATGTTTAAGTGGAATAAGTATTTGATTTTTTTTGATAGACGCAGTGTCAAAATATTCAGTAAATTCAGTAGGACTTTTTTTTATAATGAAGTCAATGTTTTGGCTAAAGACTTTAAGGGAAAAGAAAATTAAAACAACTAATATAATATGAATTTTCATAGTTAAATAACTTCATTTAGAGTTAAAAATTTTAAACCACCTCCAACAAAGTTCTAAAAGCAACAAATTTTCCTTCGTAACGGTCTAAGTGCTCTTTTTGTAATTGCAGTGCATGGTTGGCTTGGTATTCTTTTAAATCAGCCATCGTTTTACAGGTGTATTGTATGGCATAAGTATGTCCTGTTTCATCTTCTTGTGTGCTTAATACCTTACATATTTTATGTTCAATAAAATAACCTGTGTTCATCACTGCAGGTATATGTGCTTCTTTCATCCAACTAATCCAATCTGAGTGAATTTCGTTTTCTACGTTAACAGTTACATTGTATATTATCATAGAGCAAAATTAGTAAATAGTTAGGAAGTAAAACTAAAAGCTTATTCTCGATACATTTTTTGTTTTGTCAGTTCGAGTGGTCACGCTAAAAGCGTGAATGTATCGAGAACAAAAAACAAAAAAACACTCGAATTGACAGCTTTTGTTGGTGTCCTTTTCAACAAAAATAAACACTTATCAACAAACTTAAAAATAAGACTTTAGCAAGTTGGTTAAGGGGGTAAAAAGATGTAAAATTGCAGCTTCAATTTTTTTAATTTTCAAATCAATAAAATGAGTCAGAAAAAAATTAAAAACGCCTTAGTTTCGGTGTTTCACAAAGATAATTTAGAGCCAATAATTAAAAAATTAAACGAGTTAGGAGTTACTATTTATTCAACAGGTGGTACACAAAGTTTTATTGAAGAATTAAATATACCTGTAACTGCTGTTGAAACTTTAACTTCTTATCCTTCAATTTTAGGCGGAAGAGTTAAAACATTACACCCCAAAATTTTTGGAGGCATTTTAAGTAGAAGAGAATTACACAGCGATTTGGCTCAATTAGAAGAGTTTGAAATACCAGAAATTGATTTGGTCATCGTTGATTTATACCCTTTTGAAGATACGGTATCTTCTGGAGCTCCAGAGCAAGATATTATTGAGAAAATTGACATTGGCGGAATTTCTTTAATTCGTGCAGCAGCAAAAAATTTTAAAGATGTTTTAATCGTTTCTTCAAGAAATCAATACGATTTTATGCTAAACTTGTTAAACACTAAAAATGGAAATTCTGATTTAGACGATAGAAAGCATTTGGCAAAATTGGCTTTTAATGAATCATCGCATTATGATACAGCAATTTTTAATTGGTTTAATAACAATGGTGACGATTATTTTAAACAAAGCATTACCCAGTCTCAAACCTTACGTTATGGAGAAAACCCTCACCAACAAGGAACATTTTTTGGCGATTTAGATGCGATGTTTGAGAAACTTCATGGTAAAGAATTATCCTACAATAATTTATTAGATGTAGATGCAGCAGTTAGTTTAATTGCTGAGTTTCCAAATAAACCAACATTTGCGGTGTTAAAACACAACAATGCTTGTGGCTTAGCTTCAAGAGATACTTTGTTAGAAGCTTGGAATGCGGCTTTAGCTGCTGATCCAGTTTCTGCTTTTGGCGGGGTTTTAATTACCAATAAAAAAATTGATGTAGCTACAGCCGAAGAAATTAATAAATTATTTTGTGAAGTAGTTATTGCTCCGGGTTATGAAGTTGGTGCTTTGGAAATTCTTCAAGAAAAAAAGAATAGAATTATTTTGGTTCAAAAGCCAGTGGAATTACCTAAAAAACAATTCAGAACTGTTTTAAATGGAGTTTTGGCTCAAGATAAAGATTTGAAAACAGCCAATGCTACTGATTTTACTACTGCAACAAAAAAGTCACCAACCTCGTTAGAGATAGAAGACTTAGAGTTTGCTAATAAAATTGTAAAACATACAAAGTCTAACACCATAGTTTTTGCAAAAAACCAGCAATTATTGGCAAGTGGTACGGGACAAACGTCTAGGGTTGATGCATTGCGTCAGGCAATCGTAAAAGCAAATGCTTTTGGGTTTGATTTGAATGGAGCAGTAATGGCTTCAGATGCATTTTTTCCTTTTCCTGATTGTGTGGAAATAGCAAAAAATGCAGGAATTACAGCGGTTGTTCAGCCAGGAGGATCAATAAAAGATAAGGATTCTGTTGACTATTGTGATGCAAATGATATGGCAATGGTAATGACAGGAATAAGACATTTTAGACATTAATAAAGTAGGGCATTTCATTAACAAATTAATGTTTATCAATTGTAAATTGAGCATTGATAATTGAATTTTAAAACCCTACTTTTACATAGCTTCAAACAGAATTGATATAAAAAAGGTAAATGAGATTATTTAGTTTTTTAACACAAGAAATAGCAATAGATTTAGGTACAGCTAATACGCTAATAATTCACAACGACAAAGTTGTTGTGGATGAGCCATCTATTGTTGCAAAAGATAGAACAACAGGAAAAGTAATTGCTGTTGGTAAAAAAGCCATGCAAATGCATGGAAAAACGCATGAAAATATAAAAACAATTAGGCCATTAAAAGATGGTGTTATTGCAGATTTTGATTCAGCAGAACACATGATTAGAGGAATGATTAAAATGATGAATCCAGGTAAGCAATTGTTTACACCATCATTAAAAATGGTAATTTGTATTCCTTCTGGTATTACTGAGGTAGAAAAAAGAGCTGTAAAAGATTCAGCTGAACATGCAGGTGGTAAAGAAGTTTATTTAATTCATGAGCCTATGGCTGCTGCAATTGGTATCGGTATTGATGTGTTGGAGCCAATGGGAAATATGATTATTGATATAGGTGGGGGAACATCAGAAATTGCCGTTATTGCTTTAGGAGGTATTGTTTGTGATAAATCAATTCGTGTAGCTGGTGATGATTTTACCAATGACATTGTAGAGTATATGAGAAGACAACACAATCTTTTAATTGGAGAGCGTTCTGCTGAGCAAATAAAAATTGAGTGTGGTTCTGCTCTTACTGAATTAGAAAATCCACCTGAAGATTACGCAGTTCAAGGTAGAGATTTGATGACTGGAACACCAAAAGAAATTGTTGTTTCTTATTCAGAGATTGCGCATGCATTAGATAAATCTATTGCTAAAATTGAAGATGCGGTTTTAAGTGCATTAGAAATGACACCACCAGAATTATCTGCAGATATTTACAAAACAGGTTTGTATTTAGCTGGTGGAGGATCTATGTTGCGTGGGTTGGATAAGCGTATTTCTATGAAAACAAAACTTCCTGTACACATTGCTGAAGATCCATTGAGATGTGTTGCAAGAGGAACAGGAAGGGCTCTTAAGAACATAAGCATGTACCCTTTCTTAATTAAGAATTAAAAAAAGTTGCGTTGAAAAATGAGGAATTTAATACAGTTTTTATTAAAAAATTCGGTTGTATTTCTTTTCCTATTTCTTGAGTTAATTGCTTTCTCTTTATTAATTAAAAATAACAACTACCAAAATTCTAAAGTTTTTAATTCGTCTAATTTTTTAATTGGAAATCTTTTTGCTACCATAAATAATGTAGAAGAGTATTTTAGTTTAAAAGAAGTTAATAATGAGTTGGCTGAACAAAATGCTCAATTGCAAACAACTAATATTAGTTCTTTTATAAAAGTTTATGGGAATACTGTGCAGATAAAAGATACTGACTATTTTCAAAAATACGCATACACTTCTGCCAAAGTAATTAATGGCTCTACCAATAAAAGAGAGAATTACATTACACTAGATAAGGGTTCTTTGAACGGTATTAAACCAGGCATGGGAGTTATTTCTGCTAAAGGGATAATAGGTACAGTTAAAAATGTTTCTGAAAATTTTTGTTCAGTAATGTCTGTTTTGCATGAAAAAAATGCGGTCAGCGCTAAAATTAAAAAATCAGGATACATTGGTTCCTTGGTTTGGGAGCTGGGAGATTATAGAATAGCGGAATTAAAAGATTTGCCTAATCATGTGCAGTTAAGTATTGGAGATACAGTTATATCTAGTGGTTATTCTATGGTTTTCCCAGAAGGAATAAATATTGGAGTTATTAAAGATTTTAGTTTAGAAGATGGTAGTAACTTTTATGATGTACAGGTTGAATTTTCAGTAGATTATAAGAGCTTGTCTCATGTTTTTATAGTTAAATCATGGATGAAAGATGAACAGAAAAAATTAGAAGCATTAAATAATGAAGTTGTAGAATGATAATTAATGTAATTAAATACGGAATAGTGTTTATTCTATTAATCCTTTTTCAAGGATTAATTTTAAACAACATAGAGTTTGGAGGTTATGTTAATCCATTTTTATATGTTGTTTTTATATTAATGTTGCCTTTCGAAACCCCAAAATGGTTAGTGTTAGTATTAGGGTTTGTAGTAGGAATTGCCATTGATAGTTTTTCAAGCACTTTGGGTATGCATACATCGGCAACAGTGTTTATGGCTTTTTGTAGAGGTTATTTATTAAAACTTATTGAACCAAGGGGAGGGTATGAATTTAATACAAAACCTAGTATACAGTTTATGGGGGTAACTTGGTATTTATTGTATGCATGTGTGTTGGTTTTATTGCATCACTTATTTTTGTTTTATATAGAATCGTTTAAATTATCTCAGTTTTTTGCCACTTTTGGTAGAGCAATTGCGAGCACTTTTTTTACCTTGATATTGGTGTTGATTGTTCAGTTGTTTAATTTTAAATCTACCACACGGTCATGAAAAATCTATCCAACAGAAAATTTATTGTTGGAATAATTTTCCTTGTTATTGGGCTTGTTTTTACGGTTCGACTTTTTACTATTCAAGTATTAAATGATAAGTACAAAGTAGATTCAGACAATAACGTATTAAGAGAGTTGGTGGAATATCCTGCAAGAGGATTGGTTTATGATAGAAATGGAGAGTTGCTGGTTTATAATGAAGCAGCATACGATTTAATGGTTTTACCCAAACAAGTTAAAGAAGTTGATACACTTGCTTTTTGCTCTCTTTTAGAAATAACAAAAGAAGAGTTTAAAGAAAAAATTGAAAAAGCGAAGTCATTTTCTTATTACAAACCTTCAATTTTCTTAAAAGAAATTTCATCTATTTCTTATGCCAATATACAAGAACAATTATTTAAATATCCTGGTTTTTTTGTGCAGACTCGAACATTAAGGAAGTACCCAAGAAATAGTGCGGCTCATATTTTGGGTTACATAGGAGAGGTTAGTCAATCATTAATTGATGAAAACCCATATTACAGATCTGGAGATTATATTGGTAAAAGTGGTTTGGAAAATTCATACGAATATTTATTGAGAGGTCAGCGTGGAGTTAAGCGTATTTTGGTAGATGTACATAATCGTGAAAAAGGTAGTTATCTAGATGGAGCAACTGACACTATGGCTATAACTGGCTCATCAATTAAGACTACAATAGACATTGTTTTGCAGGAATATGGGGAGTTGTTAATGCAAAATAAAAAAGGAAGTATTGTAGCCATTGATCCTAAAACAGGAGAAATATTATCATTAGTTTCTGCTCCAAATTACGATCCAAATATGTTGGTTGGTAGAGCTGTAAAAAAGAATTATCCTGTTTTGAGTATGGATAGTTTAAACCCCTTGTTTAATAGAGCGTTAATGGCACAATATCCACCAGGTTCTATTTTTAAAACTATACAAGCTTTAATTGGCATGGAGGATGAAGTAATTACCGAGAATTCAGGATTTTCATGCATTAAAAGTTTAGTGAATTGTCATAATCATCCAACTGCTGGTAATGTTGCTGCATCAGTAAAAATGTCTTGCAATCCTTATTATTACCAAGTGTTTAAGAAAATTATCCAACAAAACAAAGCCAAAAGTTTTTACAAGGATAGTGAGATAGGTCTAGGATTATGGTCTGAGCAAGTGAAAAAATTTGGTTTTGGAGTTAAGTTAGCTACTGACTTACCAGGTGTAAAAAAAGGAAATGTTCCTGATGTAAAGTTTTACAATAAATGGTATGGACAAGGACGTTGGGCATTTAGTACTATTTATTCGTTAAGTATTGGTCAAGGAGAAGTAGAAGTAATTCCTTTGCAAATGGCAAATCTAGCAGCAATCATTGCTAATCGTGGTTATTTTTATACACCACATTTTCTTAAAGAGATTGATAAAACAGATACAATCCCGTCTCAATTTACCACAAAAAATATGGTAGGTATACAGGATAAATATTTCACACCAATACTAGAAGGAATGTATGGGGTTGTTAATGAACCAGGAGGTACTGCAAGAAGAGCAAAAATACATGATGGCATTATCGTTTGTGGAAAAACAGGTACAGCTCAAAATCCTCATGGTGAAGATCATTCTGTTTTTATTGCATTTGCTCCAAAAGATGACCCCAAAATTGCCATTGCGGTTTATGTGGAAAATTCAGGGTTTGGGGGAACTTGGGCTGCGCCCATTGCAAGTTTAATGATTGAGAAATATTTAACGGACAGTATATCAACAGCTAATTTGCCAAAAGAACAAAGAATTTTAGAGGCTAATTTAATGGATGTAAAAGTGAAGAAATGAGAAGATATGGGAACATATTTGCAAATGTAGATTGGGTATCCATTATGCTTTACCTTGCGCTTGTTTTTATTGGGTGGATTAATATATATGCAGCTGTTTATAATGAAGATCATCACAGTATTTTAGATGTATCGCAGCGCTATGGTAAGCAATTAATTTGGATAGGTTTTGCTTTAATTTTGGCGTTAATAATACTGATGCTTGAAGGTCAATTTTTTACGTCTTTTGCTTTTCCAATTTATGGGGTCGTCATGTTCTCCTTAATTGCCGTTTTGTTGGTTGGAGCAACTACTAATGGCGCTACATCTTGGTTTGAAATAGGAGATTTTAAAATACAACCATCCGAGTTTGCAAAATTTGCTACCATTTTAGCTTTGGCCAAATACCTTTCTATGTTAAGTATTAATATGAGAGATATTAAAACAAAAGTTGTGGCTATTGCCATTATTGGCTTTCCAGCAGTTTTAATTTTATTGCAAAACGATACAGGATCAACATTAGTTTATGCAGCTTTTGTGTTTGTACTATATAGAGAAGGTCTTTCAGGAAACATTCTTTTATTTGGATTATTAGCAATAGTAGTCTTTATTCTTACCCTTATTTTTGGACCAATCAATATTATTATTACTGCTGGGTTTGCTTACATATTGTTTTATACCTTGTTAAAATTTGATTTAAAAGTCACAATTATTTCATTGTTATTATATTCGGTTTTTGTATTTATCTTTTACAATTACCAATTAAAAGATAATTTAATTTATTATGTTTTTGGAGGTAGTTTAGTTTTCCTATTAGGATTTTTAATTATAAAAAAAGAACTGAAAGATAAAGCGATTCATTATGTAGGAATTTTTGTTTTTGTAATTACCTGCTTGTACATTTTTAGTATTGATTTTACTTTTAATGAAGTTTTAAAAGAGCATCAAAGAACAAGAATTACTGTTCTGCTAGGTGAAGAAGATAAGTTAGTAGAACAAATTGAAAATTTAAAATTAGCAAGAGATGCTAATGGTATAAATAAAGAAGAACAACAAATAATTAGTGATGATATTGGAGCAAAAAAGTTTAGCTTAAAAGAGTTAAGACAGGGAAATGGTTGGAACATAAAACAATCTTTAATTGCAATTGGTTCTGGAGGGTTTAGTGGTAAGGGATTTTTAGAAGGGACTCAAACTAAGTTTAATTTTGTGCCTGAGCAGAGTACTGATTTTATTTTTTGTACCATAGGTGAAGAATGGGGGTTTTTGGGGACATTCCTTTTAGTCTCCATTTATGTAGCGTTGTTTCTTCGTCTAATATACTTGGCAGAAAAACAACGTTCAATTTTTAGCAGAGTTTATGGTTATGGTGTTGCTTCTATTCTGTTTTTTCACTTTTTAGTAAATATTGGTATGGCTATCGGATTAGCTCCTGTAATTGGAATACCATTACCATTTATAAGTTATGGTGGTTCCTCGTTATGGTCGTTTACCATATTGCTTTTTATCTTTATAAAGCTAGACTCAGAAAGGTTAAATGTTTTGAGGTAAACTAAACTATCCCCTCTTTCAATAAATCGTGTAAATGAATAACACCTAAGTAAATATTGTTTTCAGCAACTATTAATTGGGTAATGTTGTTGTTTTGCATTACTTCTAAGGCTCCAACCGCTAATATATCTGGGCTAATTGTTTTTGGAGATTTAGTCATAATGTCTTTAGCTGTTAACCCTTCAAAATTGCTTGTTTTTTCTAGCATTCTTCTTAAATCGCCATCAGTAACAATTCCAATTAATTGTCCATTTTCAGTAACAGCAGTTACACCTAGTCGTTTAGATGAAATTTCTACAATTACCTTTTGTATGGTATCGGTTGGGTTTATTTCAGGTTTTTCATTGTTAGGATAAATATCTGATACTTTTAAATAAAGCTTTTTACCTAAAGCTCCACCCGGATGGTATTTTGCAAAATCAGCACTATCAAAACCTCTAGTTTCTAATAAGCAAACAGCCAATGCATCGCCCATAGCTAATTGTGCTGTGGTGCTGCTTGTTGGAGCTAAATTGTTTGGACAAGCTTCTTTTTCTACAAAAGTATTTAGAACGAAATTGGCTTGTTTCCCTAAAAATGATTCAGGGTTTCCTGTAATTGCAATAATAGGGTTGCCAAAATTCTTTACTAAAGGTATTAATGATTTTATTTCGGGAGTATCTCCACTTTTAGAAATACAAATAACAATATCATCTTTTAAAACATTACCTAAATCTCCATGAATGGCATCAGCAGCATGCATAAAAATAGCAGGTGTTCCTGTAGAGTTTAAGGTTGCTACAATTTTTTGAGAAATGTTAGCACTTTTACCTATTCCTGTAATTACTAATCTACCTTTTCCTTCTAAAATAAGTTCAATTGCATTAACAAAATCATCATTAATAAAATTAGTAAGGTTAGCTATAGACTTGGCTTCAATTTCTAAAGTTTGTTTAGCGATGTTAATAATTTCCTGTCTTGAACTCAAATCAATAAATTTTTAAAATAAAATAAAATAATAACAATTTAATTGTCGTATATTTATATACAAATGTAAATGAAATAAGGTAAACAACAATTTAATTAATGCAAACAATCAATGCCCCGTTAACCGACTATTTAAAAAAGTATTTCGGCTTTAACGTATTTAAAGGAAGACAAGAGGATGTAATACTTAATCTTTTAGACGGAAATGACACTTTTGTGATTATGCCAACTGGAGGAGGAAAGTCACTGTGTTACCAATTACCAGCTCTAATTTGTGATGGTACTGCAATAATAGTTTCACCATTAATTGCTTTAATGAAAAATCAAGTAGATGCCATAAGAGGGGTGTCTACTAATCACGGAATTGCACACTTTTATAACTCATCATTAACAAAAACTGAAGCCAGACAAGTTAAAGAAGATGTTACTAATGGAGTAACAAAATTATTGTATGTAGCTCCAGAATCGTTAACAAAAGATGAAAATGTAGCGTTTTTAAAAAGTATTAAAATTTCATTTTTTGGAATTGATGAAGCTCATTGTATTTCGGAATGGGGTCATGATTTTAGACCAGAATATAGAAGATTAAGAACAATTATTGAAGAAATAGATCGAGTGCCAATTATTGCATTAACAGCAACCGCAACTCCTAAGGTTCAAGAAGATATTCAGAAAAACTTAGGAATGACTGATGCAAAGGTGTTTAAAGCATCATTTAATAGAGATAATCTTTATTATGAAATTCGTCCAAAAAAAGATGTTAAATCAGAAATTATTCGATTTATTAAACAACACCAAGGCAAATCAGGCATTATTTATTGTTTAAGCCGTAAAAAGGTGGAGGAAATTGCTGAGTTGCTTCAAGTAAACGGAATAAATGCATTGCCTTATCATGCAGGGTTAGATTCTCATACAAGAGCAAGAAATCAAGACATGTTTTTAATGGAGGATGCAGATGTAATTGTTGCTACAATTGCTTTTGGAATGGGGATAGATAAGCCAGATGTACGATTTGTTATTCATCATGATATACCAAAAAGTTTAGAAAGTTATTATCAAGAAACGGGAAGAGCTGGAAGAGATGGTGGAGAAGGAATTTGTGTAGCTTTTTACAGTTATAAAGATATTGAAAAGTTAGAAAAATTCTTGCACGGAAAACCTGTAGCAGAATTAGAAATAGGATTACAGTTAATTTTTGAGATGGTTTCTTACTCAGAAACTGCAGTATGTAGAAGAAAACAATTACTTCATTATTTTGGAGAAGAATATACTGATACTGATTGTTCTGATAAAGGAATGTGCGATAACTGTAAGCACCCAAAAGATAAATTTGAAGGAAAAGAAGATGTAAAAGTGTTGTTAGAATGTGTTTTGGGGTTAAAAGAAGTTTTTAAAGCCAAATACATCGCCAACTTTGTTGCTGGAAAAGGTAGTTCTGAAATTAAAGCATTTGGACATGATGCTCACCCATTGTTTGGGAAGGGAGAAAATATTGAAGAAGAAAAAGATGAAAAGTATTGGGATGCAGTAATTCGCCAATGTATTATAGAAGGTTTAATTATTAAAGAGATAGAAAATTACGGAATTCTTAAAGTAAGTAAAAAAGGAAAAGAGTTTATCACAAAACCTACATCTTTAATGTTAGTAGCCGCTCATGATTATAGTGATGTTGATGATGGTGATGTGGTAATGCAAAACAAATCGGGTGGAGGCGCTGCTGATGAAGCTTTATACAACATTTTAAAAGATTTACGAAAATCTATTGCCAAAGAAAAAGGATTTCCTCCTTACGTTATTTTTCAAGACCCTTCTTTAGAGGATATGGCTACACGTTATCCAATTACTATTGAAGAGTTAACAAATATCTCGGGTGTTGGACAGGGTAAAGCTGAAAAATTTGGAGATGAATTTATTGAGGTAATTGAGCGATATGTAGAAGAAAATGACATTGAACGACCATTAGATATGGTGGTAAAATCGGTAGTAAATAAATCTGGATTAAAGGTTTATGTAATACAAAGTATTGATAGAAAAATGCCTTTAGAAGACATTGCCAAATCTAAAGGAAAAGATTTAGAAGACATCCTTACAGAAATTGAACACATCGTACAATCGGGGACTAAAGTAGATATAGATTATTACATTAATGAAGAGATAGACGAGGCAGATCAAGAGGAGGTTTTTGAATATTTTATGGAAACCGAATCTGACGATATTGAAGATGCGTTAGAAGAATTTGAAAATGCTTTCTCTGAAGAAGAAATGCGTTTATTGCGCATTAAGTTTATGAGTGATGTAGCGAATTAAATGTCAAGTCACCAACACATAAATTTTCAGAAGTTTTCATCTAAGCAAGACGCAGTTTTTTTATTAAATCTTTTACAAGTAAATGGTGTCGAAGCAATAATTGAGAATAGTTCTCCATCAGTTGATATTACTTTTTCTATGAATAATATGCAACATGAATTTATTGTTAAAATTATCCCAAGTTATTTCGAAAAAGCCAATTTGATATTGGAAGAACAAGCAAAGAAAAATATTAAAGAAATTTCTAAAGATCACTATTTATTTGAGTTTACAAAGCAAGAATTAATTGAAATTCTCGAAAAACCAGATGAATGGTCTATAGAAGATTATTTATTGGCTCAACATATTTTAGGTGAAAGAGGTGAGAATATTAATAAGGAGAAAATTGAAGAGTTAAAACAAAAAAGACTTTTTGAATTAAGAAAACCAGAAGAAGTAAAAGAAGGTTGGATTTTAGTAGGTTATATAATGGCTTTATTTGGAGGAATTATAGGAGTTTTTATTGGTTGGTTTCATTGGACATTTAAGAAGACAGATCCTTTAGGTAAAAGATTTTATGTTTATGATGAAAAGACAAGAAAAAGAGGAAAACAATTATTTTACTTTGGAATTATTTTACAATTAATATGGATAATACTTTTCATTAAGTATGGTTTTTGATTATAAATAATTAATATTTCATTTTGTCCTTTACTTGACATTTCCAAACAACATTTTAATAATCAATTCGTTAGCTTTGTGGTGGTTATGAAAACTGTTAAACGCATATTTTATTTATTGGTTTTGTTGATCTCAACAAGCACTATGGCTCAACAAGAAGGGCCAGGGCATCCAATATTAGATAAATACAATGTATTTGAAACGGGCGGTAAAGTTTATATAAGCTGCACCATTTCTTCGGGTAATACTTGTAATGGAATAGATGTTTTTCGATCAGACGATAGTTTAAACTTTACGAATGTTGGCAATGTAGCAGGTCTCTGTGGTAGTTCATCTTCTCCTGTTACTTACGATTTTGTAGATGATACTCCTATTTTAAATAAGCCGAGTTATTATAAATTGGAATTAGGCGGTTATGGTTATACAATTGTAAAAATAGTAACGGTTATTGATACCAAGGTGTTTGGTTTTCAGGTAAGACCAAACCCCGCTAACGAAAAAGCAGTTATTTATTATCAAAATGATAATAATAATGAGTTTGAGTTCGTGCTGTATAATCTTTCGGGATTTCAAATAAGTTCACAAATTAGTACAACCAACAAGTTTGATGTAAATACAGCAGCTTTAACTAAAGGCTTGTATTTTTTCACGATTATAAAATCTTCTACCCAAGAAAAATTAATTGGTAAGTTGGTGGTGCAGCATTAAATTTTTTGTCATTCTGAACTAAATTTTGTCTTTAATTATCCTTCGATAAACTCACTATGACAAAAAAAGAAACATCACTCAAACTGACTTGTTTCTTTCATCAACGCTTCAATTTCTTCAATTGTTCGAGGTGCTTTTTCCGATAAATTTTCAGGACCAAAAGGAGTAATTAAAATATCGTCTTCAATTCTTACTCCTATATTCCACCATTTTGGGTCACATTCCGATCCTTCTGGAATATAAATACCAGGTTCTACTGTAATTACATTGCCTGGTTGTAGGGTTCCGAACAAGCCAGCATCGTGCACATCTAATCCTAAATAATGAGAAGTTCCGTGCATAAAGTAGCGTTGTACATGGTAGCTTTTTTCAATAATTCCTAATTCCAATAAGCCTTCCGTTATTATTTTAGTAGCAGCTTGGTGAGGTTCCCAAAACTTATTCCCTGTTTTAGAAGAATCAATACCGGCTTGTTGTGCGGTTAAAACTAAGTTGTAAATGATTTTTTCCTCTTCCGAAAAATGTCCATCAACAGGAAGGGTCCGAGTAACATCTGCTGTGTAGCCATGGTATTCTGCACCAATATCACTCACCAATAAATCTTTACCAGATAGTTTTTTTCTGTTGCTAGTGTAATGAATAATACAACTATTTTCTCCACCACCTAAAATTGAAGGGAAGCCAGGGTATTCTGCACCATTTTTCTTAAAAACATACTCTACAATAGCTTCAGATTGGTACTCAGTCATTTCAGGCTTTAAGGCTTTCATTAATTCTATTTGTGCATCGCAAGTCATGGTAATTGCTTTTCGCATTAACGCAATTTCTTCATTAGATTTAACCTGTCTTAATGTTGCCATATAAATTGGCAGGTTGGTTTTGTTAACATTGGGTTGCTTTTCAGTTTTTAATTTAAAGGATTGAATTAAACCATATAAATCTCCTTTTTCGGAGGTATTTTTTACAGTTTCGTTTAATTCATAAATCAGCACTTCAGCAAAGTTTTTAAAGTCACTATTAAAGTTTAAAAATTTATCATTTTCAATTGCTGTGTTTATTCCTAAGTCTAATATTGCCCCTTTTACCCCTAACCTTTTACCAGTCCATAACTCATTTTTTTGATCTTTTTTCTGGAGAAATAAAATTTCATTGGTTTTAAAATCATTAAACTCTTGCGTTTCTTTAAAGATTAATACAACAGCATGAGGCTCTTTTAATCCCGTTAAATAATAAAAGTTTGGGTCTTGATGGTATTCGTAATCAACATCGTTAGATCTATTTTTTATTGGGCTTGAGAAAAAAACTGCAACCGAATTGTTGGGCATTAATTGCCTTAAAGCTTCTCTATTTTTTTTGTGAAATTCAGGGGTTAATAAGTCTGTATCGTACTGGTTGGGTGTAGTTGAGGTGTCGATTTTTAAGTTAATTTGTATTTCTTGCGATAAAGCAAGTAAAGGAAAAACCAATATGATTAAAATTATAACCCGCATAAATTATTACAACAAAAAAAACGTTGCTACTAAGGTAACAACGTTTTTGTTAATTTAAAATATTTTCTTTCTATAAAAAACCTTTCGCTTTTGCAGTTTTTAATGTTGCAGAAATACCGTTTTTATCGATAGTTCTAATTGCAGCACCAGAAACTTTTAATGTAATCCATTTATCCTCTTCTGGAAGATAGAATTTTTTAGTTTGTAAGTTTGGGTAAAATTTTCTTTTCGTTCTTCTCTTAGAGTGAGACACGTTATTACCTGTTATTACTTTCTTTCCTGTTATTTGACAAACTCTTGACATTTCTTTTCTCTTTAAAATTTGAGGACTGCAAAATAAGTCATTTTTATTTGAATATTCAAACAATTAATTGTGAATAATATAAAAATATTTTTTTTTCATTTTTATATGTCACATTTCACTTGAATAAAAGGCTTAAAATAAGTAGCTTCGCATTCATATTTCAGAACATTATTTTCATTATAAAAATAGCATAATATGGCGGCAAAATCAAAAATTTATTACACTAAAACAGACGAAGCTCCGGCTTTAGCAACTTATTCTTTTCTCCCAATAGTACAAGCTTTTACAGCTTCTTCTAATATAGAAATTGAACCAAAAGACATTTCATTAGCGGCTAGAATTTTAGCAAACTTTAATGATGTTTTACCAGCTAATCAACAAGTAAATGATGCTTTAGCTGAGTTAGGTGCTTTAGCGACAACTCCAGAAGCGAACATTATTAAGTTGCCTAATATTTCTGCATCAGTACCTCAATTAATAGAAGCAATAAAAGAATTACAAGCAAAAGGTTATGCAATACCCGATTATCCTGGTGACGATGCTACAAAAGCAAAATATGCGAAAGTATTAGGGTCTGCTGTTAATCCAGTTTTACGTGAAGGGAACTCTGATAGAAGAGCACCAAAAGCGGTAAAAAATTATGCAAAAAAACATCCACACTCTATGGGTGCTTGGAGTGCGGATTCTAAAACGCATGTTGCAAGTATGAATGCTAACGATTTCTACGGAAGTGAAAAATCTGTTACTGTTGCAAATGCTACAGATGTAAAAATTGAGTTTGTTGGGAATGATGGTGCTGTAAAAACATTAAAAGCTTCAACACCTTTATTAGCAGGAGAAATTATTGATTGTTCTACACTAAGTTTAAATTCGTTAAAAGCATTTATTGCTAAAGAAATCGAGACTGCTAAAGCACAAGGAGTTTTGTTTTCCGTGCACATGAAAGCTACAATGATGAAAGTCTCTGATCCAATTATTTTTGGAGCAATTGTAGAAGTTTTCTATAAAGAGATATTTGAAAAGTACGCTGATTTATTTGCTGAATTAGGAGTAAACACAAATAATGGATTGGGAGATGTTTATGCAAAAATTGCAGGTAATGCTAAAGAAAATGAAATAAAAACTGCAATTGAAGAATTATATAAATTGAAACCTGCTGTAGCAATGGTTAATTCTGATAAAGGAATTACCAACTTACACGTACCAAGTGATGTGATTATTGATGCAAGTATGCCAGCAATGATTCGTACTTCAGGGCAAATGTGGAATGCTGCAGGAAAACTACAAGATACACTAGCAATTATTCCGGATAGATGTTATGCTGGTATTTATCAGGCAACAATTGATTTTTGTAAAAAAAATGGTGCTTTTGATCCAACAACTATGGGTACAGTTCCTAATGTTGGTTTAATGGCTCAAAAAGCTGAAGAATATGGTTCGCACGATAAAACATTCCAAATGCAAGCAGATGGGAAAGTACAAGTTATTGATGCTAATGGAACAGTTTTAATGGAGCAAAATGTTGAAGCTGGAGATATCTTTAGAATGTGTCAAGCAAAAGATTTACCGATACAAGATTGGGTAAAATTAGCTGTAAGCAGAGCAAGAGCAACAGGAGTTCCTACTGTATTTTGGTTAGATGAAAATAGAGCTCACGATAGAGAGGTCATTAAAAAAGTAAAACAATATTTACCAAATCACGATACTTCAGGATTAGAAATTTTAATCATGAATCCAGATGAGGCTACAACTTATACATTAACAAGAGTAAAAGCAGGACTAGAAACAATATCAGTTACAGGGAATGTATTAAGAGATTATTTAACTGATTTGTTCCCAATTTTAGAATTAGGTACTTCTGCTAAAATGCTTTCAATAGTTCCCTTAATGAATGGTGGAGGATTGTTTGAAACTGGTGCTGGAGGTTCTGCACCAAAGCACGTAGAGCAATTTGTTGAAGAAGGTTATTTACGTTGGGATTCATTAGGAGAATTTTTAGCATTGGCTGTTTCTTTAGAGCATGTTGCTGTTTCAACACACAATAAAAAAGCACAAGTTTTAGCAGATGCTTTAGATGCAGCAACTGGTAAATTTTTAGACAATGATAAATCTCCAGCTCGTAAAATAGGACAAATAGATAATAGAGGTTCTCACTTTTACTTGGCAATGTATTGGGCAGAAGCTTTAGCTAATCAGAATGATAATGCAGAACTAAAAGCCGAGTTTACACCAATTGCAGCAGCTTTTTCAGCTAATGAAGCAAAGATTAATGAAGAGTTAATAGCAGCACAAGGAAAGCCTCAAAATATTGATGGGTATTATTTCGCTAATGAAGATTTAGTATCAAAAGCAATGAGACCAAGCGCTATGTTAAATAGTATTTTAGAACCTTTAAGTGTGGCTTAAAAGATTTTTAAATAATTTGAATAAAAAGGCTGTACAATTTGTACAGCCTTTTTATTTATATGTATTTTTGAAAAGCTTTAGGGGTGTCAAACTCAGTAAAAAGTTAAAAGTTTTTAAAGTTAAAAGTGAGAACAATTACTTTCAACTTTTCGCTTTCAACTTTCAAACTGGGTAGACTGAGATTATACCCTTTAAACCTGATGCTGATAATGCAGTCGAAGGGAAAAGTTTCTGAACAAGAGTATTCTTTCTTGTTGATTCCTAAAGTTGGTTTTATTAAAAAGATAATTATGAAAACAACTGTAGAAATTAGTAACTATCCGCTTAATGCAGATTATGAACCGCCAATTTTAGATTTTATTGGAAGGATAAAAGCGAATACAAACATTATCGTAAAAACCAATGCTACTAGCACACATATTTTAGGTGAGTTTGATGAGGTAATGTCTATTCTTCAAAAAGAAATAAAAAACTCATTTGAAAAATATGGAAAAGCAATTTTTGTAATGAAGGTATTAAATGGTGGATTGGATATCTAATAACTTCGCTTCATTGCTTGAAATTGTAGCTGTTATTTTTGGTGTATTTTACACCATTTTAATGGCTAAAAATAAAATTTCGTGTTGGCTTTTCGGAATAATAGGTTCCTTATTAAGCATTTACTTATTTATAGTTTATGCTAAGTTGTATGCCGAAGCATTGCTGTCTGTTTTTTATGTTTTTGCAGGAATTTATGGTTGGATTGTTTGGAAAAAACAAGAAGTGATTGAAGAGGTTTACCAGCGAAAAATATTGACACATATTAAACTAATAGCCATTGGAACAGTTCTTTCTTTTTTAATGTATTATGGATTAATTTATTTTTTTGAAGAAGCTGAAAAACCACTAATAGATTCTTTTACCACTATTTTTAGTTTTATAGCTACTTATTTAATGGCTAAAAAATGGATAGAAAACTGGTTTTATTGGATAGTAATTGATGGGGTTTCGGTTTACTTATATTACACTCGTGAGTTAGAAATTTACGCCTTATTAATGTTTGCTTACACCATCATTGTTGTTTACGGATATTTTGAATGGAAGAAATTAAAAGTGGTAAAAGTTGATTAAAAATTTTGTCATAACAGGTCCAGAATCTTCAGGGAAATCAACATTAACTGAGTTTTTAGCAAAGGCATATAATTTGAATTGGGTAAAAGAACATGCCCGTGATTATTTGAATAACCTAACTCAAGCATATACTTTTGAAGATGTAATTAATATGGCAAAAATTCAATTGCAAAAAGAACAAGAGGCTGTTTTACAAAATGAGACATTGTTTTTAGATACCGATTTAACCGTTTTTTATGTTTGGATTAAAGAGAAATATAAGCAAGAGGTGGATTGGATAAATGAGCATTTAGCCCAAGCTCAAAATAAAATCTATTTATTGTGTGCTGTTGATTTAAAGTGGGAAGAAGATCCATTAAGAGAGCATCCTAAATTAGAAGATAGAGAAAGACTTTTTGATGAATATCAAAAACTTTTTGAGTTATATAATTTAACTTATCATATTATTTCGGGAGATAAAATAGCTCGAGAAAAAAAAGCAAAAGAAATCATTAATAAGTTAATTTAAGTTTTACTTTTGTCGCATCTCATGGGGTGTCCCGAAGTTTCGGGACTGAGATTATACCCATTTTTTCTGAGAAATCAGAAAAATGAACCTGATCTAGGTAATGCTAGCGTAGGTAATGAAATTTATTAATAACATACACGAATGTGGTACCCCACATCGTTCGTCAAAAAAATTTAAAGTAATGAAAAAATTATTTTTTTTGACGGTAGCAGTTGGCTTTTCGGTCACTAGCTTCGCACAATTTTCAATTTCTGGAACAATTAAAGATTCTTTATCGGAATCTGTTCCTGGAGCAACAGTAAGAATTGTAAAAACCTACAAAGGAGTAAATTCCGATAACAATGGTTTTTATAAATTAAAAAACCTCGAAGCAGGAGATTATCAGCTTGAAGTAAGTTTTGTCGGTTACCAAACACAAACTTACGAGGTAAAGTCTTTAAGTAAAGATTTAGAGGTAAATTTTGAATTAAAAAATTCTATCCAACAATTAAATGAAGTTATTGTTTCTGGAACTAGAGTTAGCGAAAATTCACCAATAGCTCATACCAATATTACTAGTAAAGATTTAGAAAAAAATAATTTAGGGCAAGACATTCCTTTCTTATTGCAGAATTTAGTTTCAATGGTTTCAACCAGTGATGCAGGAGCAGGAGTTGGATATACTGGTTTTCGGTTAAGAGGATCTGATGCAACTCGTATTAATGTTACCATTAATGGAATTCCGGTAAATGATGCTGAATCGCAAGGAGTTTATTGGGTGAATATGCCCGATTTTGCTTCTTCAACTGAAAACATTCAAATACAAAGAGGTGTAGGTTCATCTACCAACGGAGCTGGAGCTTTTGGCGGGTCAGTAAATATGCAAACCAATACATTAAATGAAAAAGCTTATGGAGAGCTAGCAACATCTTATGGTTCGTTTAATACCCAAAAATATACTGCTAAAATGGGGTCAGGGTTATTAAATGGGAAATGGGCTTTTGATGGAAGAGCATCTTATATTGCTTCTGATGGATATATTGATAGAGCTTCATCAGACTTAAAAAGTTATTATGTTTCTGGTGGATATTATGGTAAAAAAACGATTGTTAAAGCCATCCATTTTGCTGGGCATGAAACAACTTACCAAAGTTGGTGGGGAACTCCAGAAAGTAGAATTACTGGAAATAAAAAAGCGATGGAAACCCATGCAGCAAATAATTATTTAGATTCCGCTCAAACTTATAATTTATTGAATTCAGGAAGAACTTACAATTATTATGAATATGATAATGAAGTTGATAATTACAACCAAGATCATTATCAATTACACATCACCAATCAATTTAATGATAAGCTGTCTGGAAACATTTCTTTCCATTACACTTATGGTAGAGGTTATTACGAACAATTTAGACAGCAAGATGCTTTTTCTGATTATGGATTGGATGATTTGGTAATTGGTAACGATACCATTACTTCAACAGATTTAATTAGGAGACGTTGGTTAGACAACGATTTTTATGGAACAGTTTACCATTTAAATTATAAAACAGATAAATTAAACTTAACCATTGGTGGAGGATACAATATTTATGATGGAGACCATTTTGGAGAAATAATTTGGGCAGAATTTGCAAATGGAACAGCTATTAGAGATAAGTATTACAATAACAATGGTGAAAAAACAGATTGGAGTAACTATTTAAAAGTAGATTACTTAATTGGTAAAAAGTTAACTGTTTTTGCTGATTTACAAGTAAGGATGGTTGATTATTCAACCAAAGGAATTGACAACGATTTAAGAAAATTAAGTATCGATACCAATTTTGTATTCTTTAATCCAAAAGCAGGATTAAACTATCAATTTACAGATAAATTAAGAACTTATGTTTCTGTTGGTGTCGGAAATCGTGAGCCAGTTAGGAACGATTTTATTGACAACACTTCTGACCAACAACCAAAACACGAAACATTAGTAGATTATGAATTTGGTTTAGACTATCAGGCAAAAAAAGTGCGTTTACAAAGTAATTTCTATTTTATGGATTACACTAATCAGTTAGTAGTAACAGGAGAGTTAAATGATGTCGGTTCATCCATTAGAAAAAATGTAGATAAAAGTTATCGAGCAGGAGTTGAATTAATTGCCAATGTTTTAGTAAGCAAAAGAGTTGTAGTTAATTTTAATACTACTTTATCTCAAAATAAGATTAACAGTTTTACTGAAGTATTGTACGATTACACCAATGGATTTGACATTGTAGAAAACACTTATAGTAATACGGATATTGCTTTTTCTCCTAACGTAATTTCAGCGCTTGGCGTGGAGTATGTACCAATAAAATCGTTGAATTTAATGTTGCAAGGCAAATATGTTGCAGAGCAGTTTTTAGACAATACTTCTAATGCTTATAGAACAATAGATGCTTACTACACAGTTGATGCAAAAGTTTCTTACACGTTATTCCCTAAAAAAATGAAAGAATTAACCATCAATTTTATGGCGAATAACATTTTAAATAATCTATACAGTAGTAACGGTTATACCTATAGTTATATTTATGATGATTTAATTACTGAGAATTTCTTTTATCCCCAAGCAGGAGCCAACTTTTTAGTTGGGTTAACTGCTAAGTTTTAGTTCAGTTTAATTGTGATAGGTTAGACTTTTAAAACTCCCCAATTGGGGAGTTTTTTATTAAAGCATATTTAGTAAATTTGAAAATATACTTTTTAATTATGCCCGAAAACAAAACTCAAAAAACAGCAGCAAGTGTTGAAGACTTTATTAATAAAGTTGAACATGAAGGGAAACGAAAAGATGCTTTTGAGATTTTAGCAATGATGAAAACTATTACCAAAGAAAAACCTCGTATGTGGGGAGCTAGTATTATTGGCTTTGGTGATGTACATTATAAATATGCCAGTGGTAGAGAGGGGGATTGGTTTAAAATCGGATTCTCTCCACGAAAAGCAAACATATCACTGTATTTAATGGGTTGTGATGTTTCTAAGGCTGAAGAAATGTTAAGTAGATTAGGCAAACACAAAACTGGTAAAGGTTGTTTGTATGTAAACAAACTGGCGGATATTGATATGGAAGTATTAAAGGAAATGATAAAAGAGGGTTACGAAAATGGACATATTGGAAATGAAGAGCATTAAAACTTTTATATTACTAGGTTTAATTACCTTTTTAATAAGTTGCAACCAACAAGGAATTGTAAAAATTAATCAATTAAATTGGTTGTTGGGCAGCAGACAAATGGAAGCAGGAGAGGAAATTATTATGGAAACCTGGGAACAAAATAATGAAATTTTAGAAGGTAAATCATATGCTATTTCAGGTGGCGATACTACTTTAACAGAAACTATTCAAATTAAAGAACTAGAGGGTAAACTGTATTACATACCATTGGTTTTTGATCAGAATGGAGGTGTAGAAGTAAAGTTTGAATTAAAATCAGACAATCCTGAACAGTTAGTTTTTGAGAATTTAGCACACGATTTTCCTAAAAAAATCTGTTATTATAAAGATGGGAAAAACATCAATGCCTGGATAGAGGGAGGAGATAAAAAGATTGATTTTTATTTAACAGTAATTGATAAATGAAAGACATAGCGAACAGAGAAGATTTATTGTTTCTGATTGAAGCATTTTATACTAAAATGTTGAGAGATGAGCAGATAGGATATATTTTTACAGAGGTGGCAAGTTTGGATTTGAAACACCATTTACCCATGTTAGCTGATTTTTGGAATAATGCTTTGTTTCATACTGGAGGCTACAAAAACAATGTAGTTCAAATTCATAAAGACTTAAACGATAAAGAGGCGCTAAAATCAGAACACTTTCAACGTTGGCTACTATTGTTAGGAGAAACCATAGATGCTCATTTTAAAGGTGAAATAGCCGAAAAAATGAAGTTAAGAGCTAGTCAAGTGGGTATGACTATTCAAGCAAAACTAGGGCATTATTGATAATTATGAAAATATTTTATAAAGATAAATTTGAGTACGATTTAGCTGCTAATTTACAACTCATTAAAGTTATTGAAACTTGTAGTAATGAGTACATATTAAAAATGATGAGCCATATTTTAAACGCTCAATATTTTTGGAATAACCGAATTTTAAAAAGAGAGTTTGAACATGAAGTTTGGAGTCTTCATGAAGCAACAGATTTAAAAAAGTTAGCAGAGGAGTTTAATCAAACAACTAATTTAATTATTGAGCAATACGATTTGAATGATTATTTAAGCTACCAAAACACCAAAGGAGTAGCATATAAAAATAGAATTAATGATGTATTGTACCATGTGCTTAATCATTCTAATTATCATAGGGGACAAGTAATTACTGAGCTTAAAGCGTTAGGAGGAGACTTGCCAGACACCAATTTTATTTCTTTTAAAAGATAAAAATACCACATTTGTGGTATTGCTTAGAATGATTCTAAATAGTAGATTTGTTTCACTTTATGAAACAGACTTTTAAATATAATTTGCCTACAGTAAATTCTTCGGAAGTTCTTCAGTTTAAAAAGAAGAAAAAAAAGAAGGATTCTTGTTGCCGTAAATTTGAAAAGAAAGGTAAAAGTTGTTGTAAATCTTGCCCTTTAAATTGGTGTTAAATATTCTTCAAAGAACCATTTTTAAACAATTCATCTACTCGTTTTTCAGTTGCTTCATCTTTAATTAATGCAGGAGCATGATGTGGTTTTTTACGGATATCAATAATTAAAGGGCCATTACAACCCCAATGTTTATTTTCAGTAAAACTATCAACACCATAAATGTCTTTAGCAGGGTTACTTCTGGTAAATGTAGTCCATAAAAAGTTGTTGAGGTTTTCAGCTACAAAGCTGGCATCATCAACCAATAATATTAGCATTACGCCCTCTAAGTTTTGTTTTTTAAGTGATGTTGAAAGCGTTTCTATTTCTTGCTCAGCACTTTCATAAGTTATAAATTCTTTAAAATTTAAAGCAACAACTCCTGGCATTACTAATCTTCCATTTTCAATGTTGCAAGTAGTAGTTAAGCTTCTCTTGGCTTCTCCAACAGCAGCTATTATCGCTTTACTCCCTTGGTTAATGGCTGTTCCGCTATAATCCAAAGTATCAATGGTAGTTTTCGTTTGAAAGTGGATATCTCTTGTCCAATCAACTCGTTCTAAAATATGCGTAAAAAATGCTTCAATGCTGTTACAACTCAAATTTGGGTTGTCTACTTTATTTGAAATAAATAAATACTTAGCAAGACTCAGTTGTCCTTTACCTAAAATGTGGTTGGCAATAGTTAAGAGTTCTTGTGGTTGTTTAATGGTTTGGTAAGGTGTATATCGTTCGCTTCCAATAGCTAATAACAACGGATGAACACCGGCTGCATCAACAGCATTTATTTCGTGTACTCCGGGTATTTCATGTTTAATAGCACTACCTGCTAAATCGTGTATTAAGGCTCCAAACTGTGTGTCTTCTTGTGGTGGACGACCAACCACAGTAAAGGGCCAAATGGCATTTTCTCGGTGGTAAACTTTATGAATTTTCAATACAGGGAATTCATGTGTTAAACTGTAGTAACCTAAATGATCTCCGAAAGGACCTTCAGGTTTAGTTTCGTTCGGATAAATTTCTCCAGTAATTACAAAGTCTGCATCAGTAGCTACACAATAACCATCGACATAAGTGTAATTAAATTTTTTGCCAGCTAATGCACCTGCAAAAGTTAATTCAGATATTCCTTCAGGTAAAGGCATAACCGCAGCTAAGGTATTAGCAGGTGGGCCACCAACAAATATGGAAACTTTTAATGGTTTACCTAATTCGTTTGCTTTGGTTTGGTGTACACCAATGCCTCTATGTATTTGATAATGTAATCCAATTTCTTCATTCAGTTTGTAATCGTTTCCGTTTAATTGAATACGATACATCCCTAAATTAGAGTTCATAACTCCTGGTTGATTTGGGTCTTCAGAATATACTTGAGGTAAGGTAATAAAAGCTCCACCATCATCTGGCCAACATTTTATTAAAGGTAATTTATCTATGGTTGTTTCTTTAAAGTTGGAAGGTAAGCCGTTTCTTTTTTTAGGGAAAGCTTTTCTGGCTAATAAGCCAATACCTATATTTTTAAGTGGTGATTTTAAAGCTTTTATAGGATCATTTTTCAGTTCAATTAATTGCTGAACCTTTTCAAAGGTGTCTCTAAAAATAAATTTACTTCGTTCTAATGTCCCAAATAAATTAGAAACTGCTGGAAAATTACAACCTTTTATATTTTCGAATAAAATAGCAGGGCCACCTTTTTCAAAAACTCGCAATTGAATAGCCGCCATTTCTAAGTTAGGGTCTACCTCTTCTTTTATTCTAATTAAATGGCCATGTTTTTCAAGGTCATTAACTAAATCTATGGTGCTTTTGTAAATCACGGTTTAAAGGTAATTATCTTTTATGTCATTGCGAAGAAAGTATGACCGAAGCAATCTTTTATTGATAAGATTGCTTCATTAATTTTATGCTTCGACAAGCTCAGCATTACAATTAACTCGCAATAACGATAACTATTATTTAAAATAATCTTTCATTCTGTCAAAAAATCCTTTGTCTTTGCTTGTTGGATTAGGTTTGAAGTTTTCGGAACTTTTTAAACCTTCAAGTATAGTTTTTTCTTCCTTGCTTAATTTTTGAGGAGTCCAAACATTTACATAAATTAAAAAATCACCAGTACCATAGCCTTGTATATTAGGAATACCTTTTCCTTTTAAACGTAGAACTTTTCCACTTTGAGTTCCAGCATCAATTTTAATTTTAACTTTCCCATTAATGGTTTGTATTTCTACATCTGTTCCTAAGGCAGCATCAACAAAGTTGAGGTATAAATCAAATAATAGATTGGTACCATCTCTTTTAATTTTATCGTGAGGAAGTTCTTCAATTACTACAATTAAATCTCCTGGAATACCATCCTTTGGGCCAGCATTTCCTTTACCAGTTACAGAAAGTTGCATACCATCTTCAACTCCACCAGGAATATCAATCGTAATTACTTCTTCTTTTTGAATTAAACCATCAGAGTTAGCATTAGCTGGTTTTTTGTCAATTATTTTTCCATCCCCACCACAGGTTGTACAGGGTGAAGAGGTTTGCATTTGTCCTAAAATAGTATTGGCAATTCTTGATATTTGGCCGCTACCACCACATTGGGGACAAGTTTTTGTAGTAACGCCTTCAGCATTTACGAGTTTGGTAACCTTAATTTTTTTCTCAACACCATTGGTGATATCTTCAAGAGTCATTTTTACTCTAACTCGTAAATTACTTCCTTTTCTAACACGTCTACCTCTTCCGCCTCCTCCGAAGCCTCCAAATCCGCCACCGCCACCAAATCCACTGCCAAAAATATCTCCAAATTGAGAGAAAATGTCATCCATATTCATTCCACCACCGCCAAAACCACTCCCAGCAGCTCCGCCAACTCCTGCATGTCCATATTGATCGTAACGTTGCTTTTTTTCTGGATTACTCAATACTTCGTATGCTTCAGCTGCTTCTTTAAATTTGTCTTCAGCAGATTTGTCATCCGGATTTTTATCAGGATGATACTTGATAGCCATTTTTCGGTAGGCTTTTTTAATTTCTGCTTCCGAAGCACTTTTGCTTACTTCTAATACCTCGTAAAAATCTCTTTTGCTCATATTTTTTTAATTCATAAAGTTTAAAAGTTTGTAAAGTCTAAAGTTTTAAATAAACTATAAAGTTTTGATTAAACCAGTTAGAATTTTTGATATTTCTTCAGACAATTTATACTTTTCATTAAAACTTTTTTCTGACAATTTTTCTAAATCTCTTGCTAAATGCAACATCGAACGAACTTCTCCACATGAACCTTTTGCTACAAATAAAAAGTATTTAAACTCTTTATTAGATTTTCTTTCAAATCCTTCTGCAATATTATTCATGGTAGAGACAGCTGCTCTTTGAATTTGGTCTTTAAACCCAAAATCTTTGCTTGTTTCGAATTCTTTATAAACTAAAGTAGTAAGTTCTTTTGCTTTCTGCCATGCAATAATATCTTCAAATCGATTAATTTTCATAACAACAATAACTTTCTACTTTTAATTTAGTTTTACTTCCCTACTACCACTTTAGTAAATCGAATTACTTTTCCGTTTAATTGATAACCTTTTTCAACTTCGTCAATTACTTTACCTACTAATTTTTTACTTGGTGCAGGAATTTGTGTGATAGCTTCATGAAATTCGATGTCAAAATCTTTATTAATAGCAGATTTAGTTTCTTCTAATCCTTTTTGTTTAAGTATAGAAGTGAATTTGTTATGTACTAGTTTAATTCCATCTTTTACCCCTTTAATATCATCTGATTCTTCCATAGCTTTTTGAGCTCTTTCAAAATCATCAATTACAGGTAAAATAGCTGAAATTACATCTTCACCAGCAGTTTTATATAATTCTATTTTTTCTTTTTGAGTTCTTTTTCTGAAGTTTTCAAAATCGGAATACAACCTTAAATATTTATCATTTATTTCGTTGTATTTAGCTATTGCTTCTTCTTCGGCAGTTAACTGTTGAGTTTCTTCTTCAATTGGCTGCTCCTCTTTTTGTTCCAATTCTTCTTCGTTGATGTTTTCTTCTGTGCTCATAGTTTTCTGATTTTTAGTGTCTCGAAAAACGAGTTGGCAAAAATACTACCATTGAACGAATTAAAGTCATATTGACAGTTTTTTCTTTTTTACAGGGTTTTTAGACGCAAAAAAGGCAGAAGAACTGTCTTCTGCCTTTTTTATTTTATTAGGGATAAAGCTTATTTAAGTATTTTTTCTAATGCCTCTTCTAAAGCTGCACCTCTTAGGTTTTTTGCAACAATGTTTCCTTTTCCATCAATTAAATAATTCATCGGAATTGAACTTACACCATAAGCAGCGGAACCTTCAGAATTCCATCCTTTCAAATCACTTACATGGTATTTCCAAGTTAATTGATCTTTTTCTATGGCAGCTTTCCATCTCGCAGCATCTTGATCCAAAGAATAACTAAACACTGTAAACCCTTTACCAGTTGTAAATTTTTTGTCTTTATACTTTTCATAAGCAGCAACTACAGCAGGATTTTCTCTTCTACAAGGGCCACACCAAGATGCCCAAAAATCTATTAATACTACCGTACCTTTTAAGTCAGATAATTTCATTGTTTCTCCGGTTGGATTTTTATAAGCTAGTTCTGGAGCTTGGTCTCCAATATTAAAACCAGTAGGTTTCATCATAAAACTTGCAGTAATAGTAATAATTGCAACAAGTATAATTGAAGCTTTAAATTTTTTAATTGTTTTCATAAAATGTGATTTAATAAAAGTAAAGTTAGGAGTTTTAGATTTTTATAATTGTAGTTTTGAAGACAATTAGCAATATCTATTCCATAAATTATAAACGAGTTATTTCTGCACCTATTGCATTTAGCCTATCATCTATGTATTGATAACCTCTATCTATTTGTTCTATGTTGTTAATAGTACTTTCTCCATCAGCAGATAAAGCTGCAATTAATAAAGATACACCAGCTCTAATATCAGGAGAAGACATGGTTGTACCTCTTAAATCATATTCTTTATCAATACCAATAACCGTTGCTCTGTGTGGATCACAAAGTATAATTTGAGCTCCCATATCTTTTAATCTATCAATAAAGAACAAGCGACTGTCAAACATTTTTTGGTGAACCAAAACTGTCCCTTTGGCTTGTATGGCTGTCACTAAAATAACGCTTAATAAATCAGGTGTAAATCCTGGCCAAGGTGCATCATAAATAGTAGGAATAGATCCATCAATCATTCGTTTTATTTCGTAATGTTTTTGAGATGGAATATATATATCATCACCTTTTATTTTAAGTTCAATTCCTAATCTTCTAAAAGTATCAGGAATTCTCCCTAACATATCTATCCTACAATCTTTAATAGTTATTTCAGACTGAGTCATAGCAGCTAAGCCAATAAATGACCCTATTTCAATAAAATCAGGTAATAAACGATGGGTACATCCTCCCATTTCAGTTACACCTTCTATGTGTAACAAGTTGGATCCAACACCTGTTATTTTTGCACCCATGCTGTTAAGCATAGAACAAAGTTGTTGTAGGTAAGGTTCGCAAGCAGCATTGTAAATAGTTGTTTTACCTTTAGCCATTACTGCTGTCATTAAAATATTTGCAGTACCTGTTACGGATGGCTCATCTAATAAAATATATTTTCCTTCAAGATTATCAGCTTTTAAAGTATAACAACCACTATCATGATCATAAGTATAGGTAGCTCCTAATTTTGTAAATCCTAAAAAGTGAGTATCTAATGGTCTTGCTCCAATTTTATCACCACCTGGTTTTGGCATATAAGCCTTTTTAAAACGAGTTAATAAAGGTCCCATTATCATAATAGACCCTCTTAACGAAGCTGCTCTTTTTTTAAATTGCTCACTTTGTAAGTAATCTAAATTAACGTTATCAGCCTGGAAATGGACAACTCCGTTTCCTTCACGTTCTACTTTAACGCCAAGTTCTTCTAATAAATCAATTAAAAAATTAACATCTCTAATAAAAGGAAGGTTGGTTAAGGTAACTTTTTCAGAAGTTAATAAAACAGCACAAACTACTTGTAAAGCTTCGTTTTTTGCTCCTTGAGGAATTAATTCTCCTTTAAGTTTTTTTCCTCCTTTAATTTTAAAAGTTGCCATTAATATCTACGTTTTTTAAAATTTTGTTTTCCTTTAGGGTTCGATTTTTGGTTTTTATGATTTGTAGAAGTGTTTGACTTCTTTTGTTTATTCATCGCTAAAAATTCATTGGTAGAAACTAACTCAAAAGAATCTTCTACTTTTAACTGACCTTTAGATAGTAATTTTAAATCTTGAAGAATCTGTTCATCATTAACAGAATCTTGATTAAAATTAAGGTAGGTTTTTTTCATTAGGTTAGCGATAATTGCAACTAAAGCTACTTTTTCATCACCTTCAGGAAGTAAGATTGCTTGATCTATTAAATCAACAATAGTTTTACCATAATGTTTATACCTGTTATCAAATGAAGGGTAGCTCATTTTTTTAGGTTTCTCAAAAATCACTTCTTTATCTGGTAAAGGATATGGAGAATCTACATCTAACTTAAAATCAGAGATAATAAATAAATGATCCCATAATTTGTGTTTAAAATCTGCAATATCTCGTAAATGTGGGTTTAATTGTCCCATTACGCTAATGATAGCATTGGCTATTTTGTTTCTTTCAGCTCTATCAGGAGTATTAATGGCATGCTCTACCATTTTTTGTATATTTCTTCCGTATTCCGGAATTACCATTTGAGGTCTTCTTGTGTTGTAATCTTTCTCTGCTGCTTCCATGTATTTTGTACGCTAATGTTTTAAAATGTTGTTCAAAGCTAATTATTTTATTTTACTATTGTCAATTTAGCAAACTTTAATAGTAGTTGCTTATTGCCTATGTTTTGGAAATTAATGGTTGCTTTTCCGTTGTCTAAAACCTCAATAATTCCATTGCCAAATTTTTGATGGTTGACCATCATTCCTTGCTGTAGGTTAAGTCCAATTGCACTTTCGGAGTTAGTTGGAGTGGCTGCTGCAGAAACTTTAGTTAAATTTTTTGGTGTAGTTTGGATAACTTTTGTTGGTAAGTTTTTCTTTTCTGGCAATTTGTTTTTCCGAGCAATAGAATTAGCTGAGGATACATAATTATTTTCAGTAGCAAACGAATTTTGTGGTTGATTACTATTTCCTTTTTGAAAAGTAAATTCTAAATATTGTTCTTCTATTTCTTCAAGAAATCTGCTTGGCTCACAAAAAATAAGAGAGCCCCATTTGTATCTGCTTGAGGCAAAAGATAAGTGCAATTCTTTTTCTGCTCTTGTAATAGCAACATAAAACAACCTTCTTTCTTCTTCTAAATCAGCTCGAGAAGTTAAAGACATTTGTGATGGAAATAAGTTTTCTTCTAAACCAACAACATGTACATAAGGAAATTCTAACCCTTTTGCAGAGTGAATAGTCATTAATGTAACTTTGTCTTTGTCCTCATCTTTTTCATTGTCAGCATTGGTGAGTAAAGCAACATCTTGTAAAAATTCAGCCAATCCTCTTGGAGTAACATCTTCCTCTTCTTCGTTTTCAGTTTCGGTAAACTCTTTCAACCCGTTTAATAATTCTTGAATATTTTCATAACGACTAATACCTTCAGGAGTTCTATCACTATATAAATCTTTTAAAACACCAGATGTTGCTGCCACTTCATTTCCTAAATCAAAGGCATTTTTACTATTTAATTGAGACGCAAAGCTTTTTATCATCTCAATAAATTCACCAATTTTATTTTGTGCACCGCTGTTAATTCCCGTATTGTATTTATTTAAATTACAGATAACACTCCAAAAACTAGTTTGATTGTTGTTAGCTGCAATACTTATTTTATCAATAGTTGTTTTTCCAATGCCACGAGCAGGGTAATTAATAACACGTTTTATAGCCTCCTCATCATTAGGGTTAATCATTAATCTAAAATAAGATAACAAATCTTTTACTTCTTTACGTTGATAAAAAGATAATCCGCCATATATTTTATAAGCTATGTTCTTTCTTCTTAAAGCTTCTTCCATCGCTCTCGATTGAGCATTGGTTCTATATAAAATTGCAAAATCTTTACTTCGTACTTGGTTTGTGAGTTGTTTGTCAAAAATTAAATTGGCAATTATTTTGCCTTCTTCATTGTCTGTTGCAGCTCGGTGAACTTTAATTTTGTTCCCCTCAGCATTAGATGTAAAAACGTTTTTTTCAATTTGGTCTTTATTATACTTAATTATATTGTTAGCTGCATTTACAATGTTTTGAGTAGAACGGTAATTTTCTTCTAATTTAAATGTTTTTACATCTGGATAATCAGTTTTAAAATTTAAAATGTTTTGAATGTTAGCACCCCTAAAAGCATAAATACTTTGAGCATCATCTCCAACAACACAAACATTTTCTAATAAAGCAGCTAATTTTTTTACAATTATGTATTGAGAGAAGTTAGTATCTTGATACTCATCTACTAAAATGTATTTAAAACGGTGTTGATACTTGTTTAATACATCAGGAAAATCTCTTAATAAAACATTGGTTTTAAATAACAAGTCATCAAAATCCATAGCTCCGGATTTAAAACAACGACTTTCATAAACTTTATATACTTCTCCAATTTTTGGTTTTGCCGATTGTCTATCTTCTGCTTGTATATTGGTATTGTTATTATATGCCGTAGATGATAGTAAGTTGTTTTTTGCTGACGAAATTCGATTTAAAACTAATCCAGGTTTATAGACTTTTTCATCTAAACCTTGTTCTTTTAAAATGGTTTTAATTAAATTTTTAGAATCTTGGGTGTCGTAAATAGTAAAGTTGGTAGGGTAGCCAATTTTTTCAGCTTCTGTTCTTAAAATTTTAGCAAAAACTGAGTGAAAGGTTCCCATCCAAATATTTCGAGCTTCAGAAAAACCAACAATTTTTCCAATACGAGCCTTCATTTCTTGAGCAGCTTTGTTGGTAAATGTTAATGATAAGATATTGAAAGGATCTACTCCTTTATTAATAAGGTGTGCAATTCTATAGGTTAAAACTCTTGTTTTTCCAGATCCAGCACCAGCAATAACCATTATAGGGCCATCTGTATTTATTACTGCTTGCTTTTGCGAATCGTTTAATTCATTCAAATAATTCATAAAAACAAAGGTAAGCTTCTCGTATTTTAGTTTTTAGCTTGTGGATAACTTATTTATTTTAAGTTAAATTACTAAAAGTGTGTTGTTTATCAAATATATAATTACATTTGATATTCTAAATATAAAATTAATCAAAAAACATAAACTATAATTCAAATGAAAAAACTGTTTTTCACTTTAGCATTATCGACTTTTGTGTCGTTATCTTTTTCGCAAAACGTAGGTATAAATACTACAGGAGCTACACCCAATCCATCTGCAGCTCTTGATATTGATTACACAAATAAAGGTTTACTTATACCAAGGGTTCCTTTGGTATCTAATACGGATATTATAACAATACCAGCACCTGCTATAAGCTTGTTGGTTTATAATACTAATGCTGCTATGATTAGTGGTGCCGTTGGTTATTGGTATTGGGATGGCGTAAATTGGGTTCAAGCTATTGGGCCTCAAGGTCCAATTGGACCAACTGGTCCTGCAGGAGCAAATGGAACTAATGGTACAAATGGAACTAATGGTGCCACAGGCCCTCAAGGGCCTATCGGTCCAACAGGACCTGCAGGAGCTAATGGAACTAACGGTACAAATGGACTAAACGGAGCTCCTGGAGCAACAGGACCACAAGGTCCTATTGGTCCAACTGGTCCTGCTGGAACTAATGGTACAAATGGAACTAATGGCGCCACAGGTCCACAAGGGCCAACAGGTACTAATGGTACAAACGGAACCAACGGTGCTCCGGGCACTAATGGAACAAATGGTGCTACTGGTCCTCAAGGACCAACTGGTGTTACTGGTGCTACTGGAGCAACAGGAACATTTACTACTAATGCATGGTTAATATTAGGAAATTCAGGAACCGTGCCTGCGACAAATTTTTTAGGAACAACAGATAATCAATCTTTAGTTTTTAGATCTAATAATTTAGAAAGAATGAGAGTGTTAAATACTGGCCAAGTTGCTGTTAATTCAACAACTACTTTTCCAACTTCTACTTTCTTTTCTGCTGCCGGAGGTAATAGTAATGCTGTAGATGGTTCTGCTGCTGGGACAGGAGATGCCGTTTATGGACAACAGACAGGAACAGGAAATGGAGTTAGAGGACTAACAAATAGCTCTGGAAGAGGGGTTATAGGAATTCATATTGGTGCTGCAGGAGGTTTTGGTGTGCAGGGTCAAACATCAAGTGCTACAGGAATTGGTGTGTTTGGAATTTCTACTAGTACAGCTAATACAGCTACTGCTGTTTTAGGTCAAGTTGGAGGCACAGGAACAGGTGTTGTTGGGTTTAATACAGGTGCTACAAATGGTTTAGGTGTGTTTGGGCAATCTGGTGGAGCTGGAGGAATAGGAGGATTTTTTGTTAATTCGAATGCATCTGGAACAGGGTTAGTTTCGGGTGGAAATGGATTAGCAACTAGTTATTTTCTAACAACAGGAACAGGAGCTTCATTTAATGGGCAACAATATGGAATTTATTCTTTTGCATGGAGTGGTAATACTACATTATCTGCAGGAGGTTTCTTTAGAGATAGTGTTTCTGCTGCTCAAGATATTACCGTTAGGGTTGCCTGTTATGATGCCGGCACACAATATAAGATTAGAGGAGGAGGAGCTGTATCTACAATAGTAAAAGATTTGAGTGGAGAAGATAGAACAATGTTTTGTCCTGAAGCTACGGAAGTTTTATTTGAAGACTATGGAGTGGGGCAATTGTTAAACGGTTCTGCAAAAATCTCACTAGATGAAATTTACGCAAAAAATATTACTGTAAATGATAAACATCCTTTAAGAGTCTTTATTCAATTAGAAGGTGACTGTAATGGTGTTTATGTTACTAATAAGTCGAAAAATGGATTTGAGGTAAAAGAATTGAGCGGAGGAACTTCTAATGTTAAATTTACTTATAAAGTTATTGGGAATCGAGCAGACTTATATGTTAACGGTCAACTAGCTTCTAAATTTGAAGATTTAAGATTGCCAAAAGGTGCAAATGAAGAAATCAAGAGCGGTTCTATATCTAGAAAAGCAACTGAAATTGATAAAGCTGTTGATGTAGAAGTTAAACCCCTTAAATAATATTGAAATAAGAATTTAATTCTCAATGACTATTATTATGCTAATTACTAAAAAATATAGACTAAAAGGGTTGTTTATGATTCTTATGGTTTTATGTACTTCTGTTATTACAGCCCAAAACAATGCATTAGTATTAAATGGTGCGATAACTGTTTTGGATGGAGGAGTGGCAGGAACACCTGTTTACTTGGTTGTTAATCAATCAAATGTTTCGGGTATTACTCGATTAGCTGGAGGAGGGCATATCCACTCAGAAAATCAATATAACTTTGTGAAGTGGGTATCTGGAACTAATACAGGAAATTATGTATTTCCTTTTGGTGTTGGAGCTAATACTACCAATTATATTCCTTTTACATTTAATAAAACAACGGCAGGTAGTAGTGACATAGATATGGCTACTTGGGCAACAACTATTCAAAACATGCC
>JBBKXK010000022.1:0-4052 GCA_037969435.1 Vicingaceae bacterium | reverse complement strand
TAATTATTCTTCGTATTTAGGGTGGTCAATTTGCTCCGTTTTAACTGCTCACTTTCAACCGTTTTTGGGTGGTCAGTTTAAAACGTTAACAGGTGGTCACTTTCACCGTTTTTTCCATTTTGATAAAGAAATTTTGGAAAATTTTATATTGATTACTGATATTGAAAAAGGGTATAATTTTGACAATCACGACAAACAAATATTAGCTGCGGCAATGACTATGAATTGTCCTTTAATCACTTCTGACACAAGAATTAAGAGTTATAATGATAGAAAAAATGTAATTCCACTAGTTTGTGATTAAATTATCTTAATCTCCTAATAATCAGTTATTTAAATTGTTTTTGTTGATTATTTTTTGTATATTGTTGTGTGGTTTATTCATTTGGTACAATAGATGGTACAGTTGTAATAAATGAAGAAAATCCAACCTTAATAGAGTTAAAGCAGTTCGCTTATCAGTTAATTCAGCAGTTTGGTTATGATAAAAATGTACTTTATTGTATGCGTGTAATCACCAACGATGCAGAAACAGGGTTCGCACCTCCGGCCATTGGAGTTACGGTAAGTGCCGTCACATTGCTGACTGGATTATTTACACTCAAAACACTATTTAAAGTAGTTGTAGTAATTAAACTATTGCCTGTAATTTGAGACGTACCCGTTGCACGTCCAACTGTTGTATAAGGAATTTCAAGGCTATTGAGTGCTAAAACAAGTTGACCCGGTTCACTAATACTTACTTGCCAGCTAACCATGTAAGTACCTATATCAGATAATTGAAACTGGTCTGAGGATAAACGAGTAATTGTACCGCTAACACTTGATGGTCCATTCTGAGGAAAATCGACCGATGCCCCTACTGCAACTGTGGCGGCATTATCACCTGGCATCATTGCATAAAATTCTGCAAATCCCAATATACCTGTTGATCCAGTTGGGCCAGTAGCTCCAGTTGCACCAGTACTTCCTGTTGGTCCTGTCAGCCCTATATTACCAGTTGCACCTGTTGATCCAGTCAAACCTGTTAACCCTGTTGGGCCAGTAGCTCCAGTTAAACCTGTTGGACCAGTTGCACCAGTTAAACCTGTTGGACCAGTAGCTCCTGTCAAACCAGTAGTTCCTGTTGGCCCTGTTGGTCCTGTTGGCCCAGCTGTTGAACTGCCAGATGTTTTAGCATACAATGCATAAGGGACACTTAATAGTTGAGAAGTACCCATAACTACATATGATGTTCCTCCAGTTACATCAATAGCAGTTTCTATAAAATATGGTCCATTAGCCCAATCAATATTTGCAAAAACACCACTAACAACTGTTCCAGCACCTAATTCTAAGTTAACTAATCCATAAGCATTTGTTGTAGGTGCAAATGTTTCTTGGTATACTATAGTTCCTGTTGCACTAACTTGACGTATAGCAAACTGCATTCCTACTGCTTGGTTAGCAATAATATTAAGTGAAGCATCTCTGACAACAGATTGATACTTCATTGACTCTGGAGCTTGTGCATAGGTGCTTAATGATAAAGCTATAATAGCTAATGTAGAAAGTATAAATCTTTTCATGGTATTTAATTTTTTATAATCTTGTATGTTTTTATTTTTTGATTACCTGAAGTAGATAACTTTAATAAATAAGTCCCTTTTGGGTAATCTGCCACATTAAGTGTAGTTTTCTTTTCAGTTAATACTGCTTGATTTAATAGTTTTCCTTCTAAAGTAAATAAATGAAAAATTATTCCTTCGTATTTTTCAATATCAAGGTTTACTATTTCAGATGTAGGGTTAGGAAAGATGTTTACTGAAAAGTTAACATCTAAATCTTCTATTCCAACTACAGTTAACAATGTTTGGTGAAAACCTTGTGTTAAGTCATTGTTTCCATCTGAAACAGTTTCAATTATTGGCTCACCAATAGTATAATCTATTGTATTACTTGAATTAGAATAACTATCTCCTTGAGTTGATATTACCTCTTGTGCATTAATAGTTCCAACAAGTAAAAATAAAGTTGATAATAATATGTTGTTACTCATGATAATAGAGATTTTATTTAAGTAGCTAAAAATAATAAAAAATTTCAGACCTCCAATCAAGTTTATTGAATATAAAGCAGAAGCATTATCTAAAAAGTGTTTTTTATATTTTACATTTAAAGAGTGTGCCCCTTCCGAACTTCACCTAATATCATTCATGGTTAAAAATTCTAGGTAACTATAAAGTAATTATCATAAATTGCTTGAATTTTTGTAAAATTGCACCATGCAAAATACGTCTCAAAATTTATTAACACTTATAGATGATCTTAAAACACTTTTTAAGAAAAAGAGAGAACTTGTTGGTGAAAGTAAAATTGACGAATACACGAAAATTGAAGCACAAATTAGAGCATTAGAAGTTTATCAAGTAGAATTAGAAGGGCTTTATTCTACTAATGAAAACATGCTAATAAATTTTCGTAAAAGAGTGGCTGATATTAAATCTGATATTAGCCAACTTTGAAGCTAAAATAGCATTACAAATCATCTAAAAATTTACGTTAAACAAAGTTTAACCCCGTACTACGATGTTTTACTTTGTTTAACGACATTCAACGGGGTTTGAAGTGAAATTTAAATAGTTGAAAATTTAAAACCATAAGCTTCAATTCCCATCAGACTTCCTGTCAAAAAATTATTTGATCAAATAATATTATTACTCTAAATTAAAAGCTCCTTTCACTTCATAATAATTAGAATAATCAACATTAGGATAGGCTAACCTTTGTGAAGCAGACATAACTACAACTTTAATTTGAGTTATGGAAGGAGTACCATGTTGTAGAAAATCCGAATTAGTCCAAAACAACGAAAATGTGCCAACTTCTGCATGTACCTCTAATGATGTAGAATAACTTGAATTATAAAAAGTAAGTGGTATTTGATTATAACCATTACCAACCTTTGCATAAACAAGAACAACTCCATTATCTATGATTCCTTGAGTAATTGCTCCATAAGTAAAAGAAGAACTATAATATGAACCTTGCCATTAATAGATTAGAAGCGGGAGGTATTAATCTAACTTATTTCCAATTACTTGAAATTTGTAAAGGATTAGAAATATCTATAGGAGAACTTATCGGTAACCAAGGTGCGATGGATGAGTATTTATCTAAAGACAAATAGTTCTACTTAACATAAACCAGCTTATGGAATTATTCTTTTTGGAACAATGGACTGAAAATCCATGTGTCCCTGGTTCGATCCCTGGAGGCACCACTTTAAAACCCGAATAGAAATATTCGGGTTTTTTGTTTTATAATAGTACTACAACAAACACAAAAAGGAGCCATTAGCTCCTTTTATACTTTCACTCGTTAAGTACTTAGCAAGTTCAATCTGATCATCACAAATTGCAAATATGTAATATCCAAAAAGTATCTCGACGCTACATTTTACTAAACTTAAATTGTTGCCCACCTACTGACGCTTCATACATGAGTCCACCCTTTTGCATCGTAAATACCATAACACCTTCGGTATACTTCACATTTGCCGAAGCTCCTGCTGTTACGGCTACTGCCGAAACTTGAGCCGCAAACTCTAATTGACTGCTTTTAAATCGTTCCATATCAGCTTCTGTCTCAAAAAATATGACTTCGCGATACGCTTGCGCCCCTGCCTGAAATCCTATACTCAGCTGCGACAGCCTTGCCATTCCCATCAAGGTATTGCGTTCATAGACCGCCCCATTACCAGACGCTCCTCCTATACCAAATCCTGCCTTACCCACATTGGGAAAAATAACATAGCCATAGGCTTTATCAAAAAGCCCCTTCATAAGAGGATCCGTTTTAATAAACTCCACCTTTGCCATCTTGCTATCAGCAATAATTTTATTCTTCTTTGCACGAGATTGCCCGAACATAGGTGTTATCGCCATTGTGCAAGCCATCAATACTATCCAAATAATATTTACTTTTTTCATAGCTTCTATTTTAAATTGTTATCAAAAAACCAACTCCGAATACGGACACTTTCAACCATTAACTAAAGAGCGGAATAAGGT
>JBBKXK010000021.1:0-78599 GCA_037969435.1 Vicingaceae bacterium | reverse complement strand
ACTACTTGCGTACAAGTAATAGTGTTAGAAGAAGCATCTGTTGATGTCCATGTTACTGTTGTGTTTCCTATTGGGAAACTTACAGGTGCATTGTTGGTAATTGTTGGTGTTCCACAATTATCTGTTCCTGTAGCTGTTCCTATAGACGCAGTAGATGTACATTGTCCTGCATCTGTATTAATTGTTATTGCTCCTGAACATGTAATCGTTGGATTCTCCACATCTGTTACTGTTACTACTTGTGTACAAGTTATTGCATTAGAAGCCCCATCAGTAGAAGTCCAAGTTACTGTTGTGTTCCCTATTGGAAAACTTGAAGGAGCATTATTCGTAATTGTTGGTGTTCCACAATTATCAGTTCCTGTAGCTGTTCCTATAGAAGCAGTAGATGTACATTGACCTGCATCTGTATTTATTGTTATTGCTCCTGGACAGGTAATTGTTGGATTCTCTGCATCAACTACTGTTACTGTAAATGAACAGGTTGCTACATTACTAAAGGCATCAGTAGCCGTAAAAGTATTCGTAGTAGTACCTAAAGGAAAAGTAGAACCACTTGCTAAACCTGCTGTTTGTGCTATAGTAACAGGACCCGGTATATTGTAAGTTATAATTACTTGACCATTTCCTGATTGAACACCAGCTGTATTGGTCGGATTGGTTCCTGAATTAAAGGAACCACCACCACCACCACCACGGTTAGGCACAAGCCCTATATTTGCACCACCAGCACCACCAGAATAACCACCGCCACCGCCACCAGCATTTCCAGCACATCCACCTCCACCAAAACCTCCACTACCTCCAACTACACAATTTGCAGCATGGTCGGTACCACCAGCACCACCATTAACAAATGAAAATCCACCTCCAGCACCAGATACTGCTCCGTCTCCAAAGAAACCACCTCCACCTGAACCAGACCATCCACATCCGCTAGTATTAGGCAATCCTTCACCTCCACCAGAACCACTAGTACCCCCAAGTGCATTTTCTATATCCATTCCGTTATTAGTAATTAATGCATCATAACCTGGAAAATTATCACTGTGTTCAGCACCACCGCCACCGCCAGCAACAATTAATGGTGTGTTTACAGCATCTGCTATAAATGATCCACCACCACCACCATAACCATAGTTTACTTGTCCCATTTGTCCAACTAATATTTGAAGCTGTTGACCTGGAGTTACCGCAAGATCACCTTTTATTCTAGCGCCCTTACCTCCATTATTTGAACCACCTCCACCTTGTGCTCCATAAGCATCAACAGTTATTGAAGTTACACCTGCAGGAACAGTAAAATTATCTATAGTTCCTGTATAATTAAAAGTTTGTGTTCCGGGGGTTAAGTTACAAGGGTCATTACCTGTAGGCATGGCAAATGTTACTACTGCATCACAATTACCTGCATCATTATTTACAGTAATGTTAGCAGGACATGAAATAGTTGGACATTGAGCACTTGCAGTAAATCCAACAAATGAAGCTACTAATCCAAAGGTTATTTTTAGTATATATTTTTTCATCTTAAAGGCTTATTTTAGGTTAATTGTTAAAGAAAAATCATTAAACGTTTCTCCATTATTTATTGGAATTAAAATAGAAGTATCTGGTCTACCAATTTTAGCTAATGATCCTACTGAAGTGTTTGTTTTATTAATAATTAGCTCAGAATTTTTAGTTAAAACCCAAGTAAAGTTAATTTCTTGATTGGTGGTATTCTCAAATCTGACTTCTAAGTAAGATTTATCATTAAGGTTGTATTTAGAAAAATAAACATTTATTCCATTTTCGTTTTTTATCAGCACAAAATTGTCTGAGCTTTCTGTTGCAATTTCTGTTGTAATTGGATTATTAGCAATTGTATTAACTGCAGTACCTCCTAACACAAAAACTACTAATATTAATTTTCGCATGTAGTTTAAATTCATAGTTTAAATCTTTATAATTGTGAGGTTGCGAATATATTTCATTTACTTCGATTAAACAATTATTTTATACGTTTAAAAGAAGAAGGCAACGGTTTAATAAAATTAAAAGAGCCCTGTTAATTGCTTAACAGGGCTCTTTGTGTTATAATCTAAAAATTACTTACTCAAAAACATCATCACCTAACTTGGTATTTTGCTCTACAGAAATAACTTCCATATCTAAAGTTTGTGGCCCAAAGCTTTGCTTTATTTTATGGGCATAGTTAATACCATTTACCACTTTGTAATCAGAAAAAACTGATACAATAGTAATTGCTCCACCAGCTTCTTCACCAGCATCTTTTACTTGCATAGCTTTTACTTGTAAGTTACTTGCCACATCATACCATTCACTCTCTTTATCTCCATTAGCTTTTGCAACTTCAATCTTGTAAGCATCTTTACCTTCAATTGGCTCAACACCTAACAACATAAATTTATCTCCAGAAGCAGCATAATTAACATCGTTATGCATTACAGAGCTTTTCTTTAATTCTTCTAACTCTTCACCTTCAACATTTTTGTTGCCTTGCATTCCACTTACTTTACCTTCGGTTCCGTTAAACGTTTGTTTTTGGATAACCATTGGTCCCATTGTCATTGACATAGCAAATTTATTAGGTGCTTTACTGTAACGAGTAACACTAATTGTTTGCCCTTGTATAGAAGCATTCATTTTAACAGTTACATCTTTAATTTTCTTTAACTTTTTATCTAAATTTTTACCTGCTGGCATTCCGTATTTGGCTTCAATAAATTTATCCAATACGTTTTCAGCAGTCATTCCTGCAGGAGCTGGTTTTAAAGCTTCTACATAATCATTACCATAAGTATCATAAAAATCTACTTTACCACTTGCTGAAAACGACTCTAGTTTTTTAGCTACTTCTTTATCTCCTACTACAATAACAATTGCATTTTCTGGCTTAATGTATTTTTTAGCCATTTCTTGCACATCCTCTATTGTAACTGCTGCAACATTTTTTAAATAGTTAGCATAATAATCTGCTGGTAAATTATACTTCTCAGTATTAATTGCAAAACGAGCAATAGTTTGTGGGTCTTGTAATGTATATGCAAAAGTTCCAGTCATGTAATTTTTTACACCTTCTAATTCTTCAGCAGTAACTGTTTCATTTATCATTCTTTTTAACTCCACCATAAACTCAGTTACAGCACTGTCTGTCACTTCGTTTCTTACTTTAGCATTGGCACTAAAACTACCCACTAACATATCTGAGTTAATAGAAGAATATGCTCCATAAGTATAACCATGCCCTTCTCTTAAATTCATAAACAACCTAGCTGTAGAACCTCCTCCTAAAATAGAGTTCATTACTCTTGCTTTAATTGCATCTGGACTATTTTGTTTTAAATTAATTGGGTAAGTAATGTTAATTACTGATTGTACAGCTCCTTCTTTATGAACTAATGCAACATTAGTTTTTTCTGGCGCAATAGGTGTTTTATATTTATTAATTGGAACATCTCCCTTAGTCCAAGATCCAAAGTATTTTTCAATTAATGGTTTAATTTCTGCCATAGTAACATCACCGACAACAGCTAAATAAGCTACATTTGGCTTAAAGTAACTTGAGTAATACGCTTTACATTTTTCTAATGTAATTGCCTCAACAGTTTCTTCAGTAGCAATTTCACCATAAGGATGATTTTTACCATATACTAAAGCGTGAGATACATTATCAGAAATAGCATCAGGACTATCTTTAGATGAAGTAATCCCTGAAATTGTTTGCTTTTTAATTTTATCTAATTCATCTTGTTTAAAATCAGCATTCATTAAAACATCAGCCATCATATCTAATAACTTAGTTTGATGCTTTTTTAATGAAGAAGCATAAATCCCTGTTGAAGAAGTATTTAAAGTTGCTCCAATAAAATCTATCTGTTCGTCTAATTGTTCCTTTGTTCTTGTTTTTGTTCCTCTTCCCAATAATTCTCCAGCAGCAGCAGTATATCCTGCCATATCTCCTTCCATAATCGGATCAACATCCAATGATAACGAGTAAGCCACTTTTGGTAACTTATGATTTTCTACAACGAAAACTTTTAATCCATTAGGTAAAGTAAATTTTTCAATTTTACCCAACTTAATCTCTGGTGCAGCTGATGGAGTAGGTCTTTTACTTCTATCTAACTTTTGAGCAGAAGCTCCTAAAGTTAAGGTAGCTGCCAATATGATTGATAATATCTTTTTGTTCATGATATTTATATTTTGATTCAATTTGAATTTATAGTTCGATTACTTTTTTTCTTCCTTTAACTTAGGTGTTTCTGATTTATCAGTCTTTTTTGGTACATAATGTAAAACCACTCTGTTGTCTTTTCTAAAATATTTTTTAGCAGCATTTCTAATATCTTCACGAGTAACTTTCATATACCTATTAACCTCAGTGTTAATTAAATTAGCATCGCCATAATAAACTGCATAGTTTGCTAAGTTTTCTGCAACACCTTCAATTTTTGAATTTTGAGAAGTCATATCACTTTCAATTTGATTTTTCAATTTTTGAAACTCTTCTTCAGAAATTAATTCGTTTTGTAATTTTTCAACTTCCTTATCAATCGCTTTTTCTAATTCATCTAAAGAAACTCCCATATTGGTAATTCCTAAAGCTAACGACATACCTGGGTCTTCTGTTGGAAAAGGAAATGCTCCTACAAACAATGCTTTTTCTTGTTCATCAACAATACTTTTTTGCATTCTTGAACTATTTCCTTGTGATAATATTTGAGCCAACATACTTACCGCATAAGACTCATCAGTTCCTTGTGCTGGCGTATGGTAACCCATCATAACAGCTGGTAATTGAATGTTATCTTCAATAACAGCTCTAACTTCTTTATTTTTAATAGGTTCAGCTACTGTTGGCCTAAACATTGGCTTAGTTCCTTTTGGAATGTCAGAAAAATAAGTATCTATCCATTTTTTTAATTGTTTTTTGTCAAAATCACCAGCAATAGATAATGTTGCGTTATTTGGAACATAATAAGTATCATAAAAATCTCTAAACTCATCAATTGTAGCAGCATTCAAATGCTCTAAAGAACCTATTGGTACCCATTGGTATGGGTGTACTTCAAAAGCTCTTTGAAACATATTTGGTAAAAACGAACCATAAGGAGTGTTTTCGTAACGTTGACGGTACTCTTCTTTTACTACTTCTCTTTGAGTTTCAACTCCTGTCTCATCAATTTTTGCATGTAACATTCTTTCAGATTCTAACCACAATCCTAATTCTAATTGATTAGATGGTAAGATCTCAAAGTAAAAAGTTCTATCAAAAGAAGTGTTTGCATTTAAAATACCCCCATTGCTTTGCACCAATTTCATGTATTCACCTCTCCCAATATTCTCTGAACCTTCAAATAACAAATGTTCAAAAAAGTGAGCAAATCCTGTTCTTTTTGGGTCTTCATTTTTAGAACCTACATGGTAAAGCACTGTAACTGCAACAATAGGAGTAGAATGGTCTTCATGCAAAATTACATCTAAGCCATTTTTTAGTTTGTATTGCTCAAACTCAATTTTATTCGACTGTGCTTGTGAAGCTAATACCCCACCAAACATCAAAGCCAACATCAGGATTCTTTTCATACTTACTTTATTTATGTTCAATATTAGTTTATGCGAAAATAAGAATAAAAAAAATCCTTCACTATTACATTATACATAAATGGTTAAATAACAATACGAGTGGTAATCTATCAATCCAACTTTACAAACTAGTTTAAACAATATATTGAATCATTTTTAGTTACTTTTGAAGCCATTAAAAATGCTTTAGATTTAGTGATACTAAAAAAAATTATTTACATACTTCTCTTATTGTTTACTTTTTCTGGGGCTTATGCTCAAGGTACAGCTACTATATCAGGTACTTTAAAAAACAAAAAAGGTGAGCCTTTAGAAAATGCTAACATTTCTATTGTTGGTAAAACAGGGGGTACGCAAACAAATTTTAATGGAGAATTTACATTAACCATTCCAGCCAATGAGGATGTTCAGATAGGTATTACTTATATTGGCTATACAACCATCTTAAAAAACTTTAATTTACCAAAGGGAGGAAGTATTAACTTCTCTCCTGAATTGGCTCCATCTACTCAAATAATGGATACCTATATTTTAGAAGAAGAGGGAAATAGGTTAGGAACCATGATTAAAATAGAACCCAAATTGGCTTCTAATTTTACGAGTGCATCTGGTAGTTTTGAAGCAATTCTTAAAACTTTACCTGGAGTTTCTTCTAACAACGAATTAAGTTCTCAATATTCTGTAAGAGGTGGGAACTTTGATGAAAATTTAATTTATGTAAACGATATTCAAATTTATCGTCCTTTTTTAATTAGAGCTGGTAGGCAGGAAGGTTTGAGCTTTATAAACTCTAACATGGTCTCTGATATTCAATTTTCTGCTGGCGGATTTGACGCAAAATATGGGGATAAAATGTCGTCTGTATTAGATGTAAAATATAAAGAGCCTGATGATTTTGCTGGTTCATTTACTGCAAGTTTACAAGGAGCAGCAGTTCATGTTGAAGGCTCAAGCAAAAACCACCGCTTTACTCATTTAACTGGTATCAGGTATAAATCTAACCAATACGTATTACAAAGCTTAGATACTGATGGTGAATATCGTCCTTCATTTTTAGATGTTCAAACCTACTTAACTTATGACATTAATGAGAAATGGGAAATTGGATTTTTAGGAAACATTGCTCAAAATAAATACAACTTTATTCCTGAAACTCGTGAAACAGAATTTGGAACCATTAATGAAGCGTTGCAATTGACAGTGTTTTTCGATGGACAAGAAGTAGATCAGTTTCAAACTTATTTTGGTGCAATTAGCAACACTTTTACTCCTAAAGATAATGTTGAATTAAAATTTATCACATCTATATTTAGTACACTTGAGGATGAAACTTATGACATTGAAGGTGGCTACAGAATTGATGAATTAGAAAGAGATTTGAGTCAGTCTGATTTTGGAGATGTAAAATTTAATAGAGGTTTTGGAACCTTTTTAGATCATGCAAGAAACACCTTGGATGCTACTGTTTTTAATGTTGAACACAAAGGAAAAAAAATAAGCGGCAAGCATACTACTTTTTGGGGTACTAGCTACCAACACGAATACATAAAAGATAAAATTAGTGAATGGGGATTTGTAGATTCTGCTGGATACTTTTTACCTCATCCAACCGACTCTATTGGCTATACTGACCCTTTAGCAAACAACAACCAATTACTAGAACTGAATGAAGTGCTGAAGTCTCAAGTTTCATTAAACAGTAATCGTTATGCAAGTTATGTGCAACGCTCATGGATTTGGGAAAAAGATACTGTTAACTATTCTTTTACTTTTGGAGTTAGGGGCGCTTACTGGGATTTGAATGAAGAGTTTATAGTTAGTCCAAGAGCATCTTTTAGTTTCCAACCAAATTGGAAAAAGGATTACCTTTTTAGAATTGCTACTGGTGTGTATTACCAACCTCCTTTTTACAGAGAAATGAGAGACTTTGATGGAAGCATAAATAAAGATATTAAATCACAGTTTTCTTACCAAGCAGTAATTGGATCTGACTACAATTTTGAAGCTTGGAAAAGACCTTTTAAATTTACTACAGATATTTACTACAAATACATGAAAGACATCATTCCTTATGAAATTGATAACGTACGAATAAGGTATTATGCTACCAATAATGCCAATGCTTATGCTGCAGGTATTGATTTTAAAATTAATGGTGAGTTTGTAAAGGGAGTTGAATCTTGGTTTAGTATGTCTGTAATGAAAACTCAAGAAGATTTGGTGGATGATTCATATACCGAATATTTAAACAGTGAAGGCGAAGTAATTGTATCTGGTTATACGGCTAACTCTACTGTGGTAGATAGTAATGTAGTAGAACCTGGTTGGATTCCAAGACCAACAGACCAACGAGTAAATTTTTCACTTTACTTTCAAGATTACTTGCCAAAACTACCAAGCTTAAAAATGCACATTGCCTTATATTATGCAACTGGCTTGCCATTTGGTCCTCCAGGAGATCATGAACGATATAAAGCAACTTTTAGAATACCTCCTTACAGAAGAGTAGACATGGGATTTTCTTATTTATTAAAAAGCGAAAAGAAAGAAACGAAAAGCAAAATAATTGGTGGTTTTAAAAACATTTGGGTAAGTGCAGAGGTATTTAACTTGCTTCAAATAAACAACGTTATTTCTTATTTATGGATTAAAGATGTTACAGGAAGAAGTTATGCGGTACCTAATTACTTAACCTCCCGACAAATTAACTTAAAGTTTCATTTTGAGTTTTAACCAAAATAATGAGCAAAGAGACAAGTGCTATAAAAACAGCTTATTTTAGTATAATAAGTAATTTATGCCTTGCACTTATTAAAGGTATTGCAGGTATTTTTGGAAACTCTTTTGCTTTAATTGCTGATGCTATTGAATCAACAACAGATATTTTTTCATCTCTTTTAGTTTTATTTGGGCTTAAATATGCAAAACGGCCTGCTGACGAAAATCATCCTTACGGGCATGGCAAAATAGAGCCTTTAATTACCTTTATAGTAGTTGCTTTTCTAGTAACTTCGGCTGCTTTTATTGCTTATGAAAGCATAATAAATATTCAAACGCCACATGAAACACCTAAATCATGGACCTTATTAGTACTAGCCGCAATTATTTTATGGAAGGAAATATCTTATCGAATTGTAATTAAAAAAAGTAAAGAAACCAATAGCTCTTCTTTAAAAGCAGATGCTTGGCATCATAGAAGCGATGCCATTACTTCTGTAATGGCTTTTATTGGAATTTCTATTGCCCTATTTTTAGGCAAGGGATACGAAACAGCTGATGATTGGGCAGCTTTATTGGCTTCTGTTTTTATCATATACAATAGCTATTTGATTTTTAGACCTGCTTTAGGAGAAATTATGGATGAAAATTTATACGATGATTTAATTGAAGAAATTAGAGAAAAATCAATAACCGTTAAAGGAATTATAGGAACTGAAAAGTGTTTTATTAGAAAAACCGGGATGAAATATCATGTAGATTTACATGCAATTGTTGAAGGAGAAATTTCAGTTAAAGAAGGTCATTATTTATCGCATCAATTAAAAGACACATTAAGAAAACAAATACCCAATTTAGGGCATGTACTTATACACATTGAGCCTAATCACAACAAATCACTTTAATTCGTTTGGTATTTCACATACGGGTATCGCTTGCATCTTATGCTGATTAATTGTGTTTAGTCTAGTGTAAATTGAAAAAACTTCTTGCTGACGAGATGTAAAAGATGTAAAATCTATTGTGCCTTTTTCAACCATTTCCATTGCCCATTCTAACTCCGGATAAGAAGCTCCAATTTGGTCTTCATCTGTTCTTTCATCTCCCCACAAACCATCTGTTGGTGGTGCAACTATAATGTCATTAATAACATTTAATTCTTTACCTAATGCATAAACTTCTGTTTTCACCAAATCTGCAATAGGACTTATATCTACCCCACCATCACCATATTTAGTATAAAATCCTACTCCAAAGTCTTCCACTTTATTACCAGTCCCTAAAACCAAATAGTTGTTGATTGCAGCAAAATAATAAAGAGTAGTCATCCTTAAACGAGCACGGGTATTTACCAAACTCATTTTTCTATCTTCTTCTTTATTCACTTGCGGCATTGCAGCAATAAAAGTGTCAAATACAGCTGTTAATTCCGTTTTTTCCGAACTAACATTGGGATAATTTTCTTGTAAAAAATCAATGTGCTTTTTTGCCCTGTCTACCTCTTTATCATTTTGATAAATAGGCATTTCTAAACAAATTAAAGGTAAGCCTGTTTCTGCTGCTAATGCAGAAGTAACAGCAGAATCTATACCTCCAGAAACACCTATAACAAAACCTTTAGTTTTAGAAGTTTCTACATAAGTTTTTAACCAATCAACAATATGTTCTTTTACTTTTAATGAATTCATCTTAAAAAAATACTCCAATGTTTAAAGCTACATAATTTAAGTTAGCACTAGCATCTTTATCCGTATAAATTGGTTCGTTATTAGTATCTATAGTTGCATTCCCATTTGCATCTAATTGGTGTGTTTTAGTATCTAACTGATTAATAAAACCATTATTAAAAGTTGCTCCTAACACCAAAGTTGTGTTTCCTGAAATATTATACTCAACTCCAACACCCACCACTAAAGACATATTAATAAAATTAATATCTCCTTTGGCATTCTTAACCGAAGTGGTATAAGTTTGATTGATTGGATAAAGAGGATCTTTATAAGAATAATTATTATCAGAATTTGCTTTATAATTAAAGCCTACCTTTAAACCAAACTGCCCATAATAACTAAAATAACCTATCTCATTTGTTTTTAATTTTAGCACTATTGGTAAATCAATGTACCTTATATTATATGCTTGTTCTACATCTGCTGGATAGTTTTGAACCAATCCACTTGTAGTTCCTTTGTATTTTAAATCACCTCCAGCATACAATAAATCAATACCTGAAGAAAGCAAACTATTAGGAGTTAAAAAAAATTCAACCATTAACCCATAAGAAAAACCCAATTTAGTTCCACTACCATCGTAACCTGTTGTATTAGATTTTAACCATGATAAATTAGGATTAAAATGTAGCCCAAACCTTACCTGCCTATCATCATCTGGTAATTTAGCTACTTTATCATTGCTAAAATTATCATCTTGTGCAGAAAGGTTTAAAAATAATAAGCCAAATACTATTAAAGTAAGTACCTTTGTTTTTTGTAACATTTATTGTTGAATTATTTGCTACAAAAATAGAGATAATTAAAGCCTAAAATAGTTAATGAAAACCTACTTTTCAACACTTAAATACTTAATAACTTTAATCGTTTTTTCGCTGCTATATTCCTGTGGAAACAATCCTTTAGAAATTGATGTAAGCACTATTAACTTAGACTTAACTGTAAAACGATTCGAACAAGATTTATTTGATGGAAAAACAGAAATTACTCCTGCAACAGTAGAAACTTTTAATAAAAAGTATGGCTTGTTTTTTCAAGACTTCACACAAAGCATTATAAACATAGGTGCTTACAACAACCCGGAAGCACTACATCATTTAAATGCATTTAAAAAAGACAGTTACATCAATGATATAAGAACGGATGTAAACTTAATTTATAGTGATTTTTCTCCTTACCAAAAAGAATTAGAAAATGCTTTTAAGCATTACAAACATTACTTCCCTAAAAAACAAGTGCCCGAGATTATTACTTATATCTCTGGCTTTAATTATGCCATTGTTACCGATAAAAATTATTTAGGGATTGGTTTAGATATGTTCTTGGGAAGCGACCATGAAGCTTATCCAAATTTAGGTTTACCGAAATACAAAACCGACTTTATGAATAAAGAAAGTTTAGTTACTGGAGCGATGATTGGATGGGTATCTACCGAATTTGAAATGAAAGAAAAAAATGCTGACTTATTAACCGAAATGATTCATCAAGGTAAATTGTTATACATTTTAGATGCACTCATGCCTTTATCACCAGCTACCACAAAAATTAGTTACAGCGAAGAACAAATAGCTTGGTGTAAAACCAATGCAGAACCTGTTTGGTTTTATTTTATCGACAACAAACTTTTGTACAATAAACAAACTACAGAAATAATAAAATATATGGGCGAAGCTCCTTTTATACAAGGCTTTCCTGAAGGTTCTCCAGGTAGGATTGGTCATTGGGTTGGATGGCAAATTGTAAAAGCTTACATGCAAAACAATCCAACTATAACGCTTGAACAACTAGTTAATGAAAATGATGCTCAAAAAATATTAACCAAATCGAAATACAAACCATGAGTAAAAAATCAGAAATAAATTTTACCATAACATTAGACGAAAATCATGTGCCAGAAAATATAGAATGGTCAGCTTCTGATACTGGTGAAGATGGTATAAAAAAAGCCAAAGCAATGATTATTAGTTTGTGGGATCCAACAGAAAATAATACTTTGCGTATTGATTTATGGACCAAAGAAATGATGTTGGATGAAATGAAACATTTCTTTTACCAATCTATAATTACCATGAGCGACACTTATGAAAGAGCAACTAATGACAAAGAAGTGGCTGAAGAAATGAGAGAATTTGGTAAAAAAATAGGCGAAAAAATGTTAGACAAAAAAAAATAATTATTTGAAAAAGTACATCTCTATAGTTTGTTGTTTTCTTTTGTTTGGATTGAGTAGTGTATCTGCCCAATGCGAAAAATTAAAGAATAAAGATATTCGCCACTTATTAGGTGCCGCAGAATACGACAATTCTAGAAGTACAGAAATTATTACATCTGAAAACACGCTAATTGAAGAGTATCAAATCAACCTATTTAAAGGAGTAGTTTACAAACTAATTTTTGATGCTTCGGCTATGCCCGAAGGAGCCACCATTAACTTGTACGATTTAGGTAAAAAACGTGGCGCAGGAAAATATGAATTAGTTTTTAGCTCGGCCACTGCCGAAAAAACTAAGAATGATACTTACGAAGTAACCATGGAATTTCCTCAACGAAAAATGATGGTGCAATATGAAGTATTAAACGACACAAAACCTGGTTGTATTTCTTTTGTGTTAGGTTATTATTTTAGCAATAATATTAGATAATGAACAACAATCTTATTCAAAAATACAACATTGCAGGACCAAGATATACCAGTTATCCAACTGTACCGTTTTGGAATGCTGATGGTATTGAATATGCTACTTGGATAAATTCTGTTAAAAAATCTTTTAAAGAATCTAACAGCACCGAAGGAATTAGCATTTACATTCATTTACCTTTCTGTGAAAGCCTTTGTACTTTTTGCGGTTGCCACAAACGAATTACTAAACAACATGGAGTTGAAGAACCATACATTGATGTTGTTTTAAAAGAATGGAAATTGTATTGCGATTTGTTTGATGAAAAACCTCGCATTAAAGAATTACACTTAGGTGGCGGAACCCCAACATTTTTTAGTGCCGAAAATTTGGCTAAACTGATTAATGGCATTATGGCTACAGCCGAAAAATGCGAAGAATACGAATTTAGCTTTGAGGCGCATCCGAACAACACTACTACTGCCCACTTACAAACTTTATACAATTTAGGTTTTAGAAGAAACAGCTTCGGAGTACAAGATTATGATGATAAAGTACAACAAACTATTAACCGAATTCAGCCTTTCGAAAAAGTAAAAACAGCTACAGACGATTCTCGAAAAATTGGGTACACTTCTGTTAGTCATGATTTGGTTTTTGGCTTACCACACCAAACCGAAGAAAGTATTGTAAATACCATTAACTTAACCAAAGAGCTAAAGCCGGATAGAATTGCTTTTTACAGCTATGCCCATGTGCCTTGGATTAAAGGAGTTGGACAAAGAGGTTACGATGATAACGATTTGCCAAGTGCAGAGTTAAAGCGTAAAATGTATGAAACAGGAAAACAATTATTGCACGATTTAGGTTACGAAGAAATTGGTATGGACCATTTTGCTTTACCTAGCGACAGTTTACACCAAGCAATGGTAAACAAAGGTTTGCACCGTAATTTTATGGGTTACACCGCAGGTAAAACGCAATTAATGGTTGGTTTAGGCATGAGTTCTATTAGTGATAGTTGGTACAGCTTTGCTCAAAATGTAAAAACTGTAGAAGAATATACCGAAATAGTAAACACAGGTGTAATTCCAATTTTTAGAGGACACGAATTGAATGCCGAAGATTTGGTGATAAGAAAACACATTTTAAACATCATGTGTCATTTTGAAACTAGTTGGGAAAACCCAGCGATGCAATTTCCAGAATTACAAGAATGCTTAGCCCGTTTACATGAAATGGAACAAGATGGGTTGGTACAACTTACCAAAAATGGATTAACCCTACCCGAAAAAGCTCGCCCGTTTGTACGTAATGTTTGTATGGCTTTTGATTTACATTTAATACGCAACAAACCCACTACGCGTATATTTTCAATGACCATATAAAAGTATTTTTATATATTTGGTATAATGCGAATAAGTACACCGGTGTACTTATTCGGTTGTTACCTGCAAGCTGAAAAAACGAAACTTGAAATAAAAAAAGAAATTATTAAATATGTTTACAATAGAACAAATACAGCAAGCATTTGGAAAAGTTAAAAGTGGAGCGGATTTCCCTCAATTTGTCCAAGATTTAAAAGGAATTGGAGTAACACATTATGACAACTTTGTATCAGACGGACGAACAAAATATTATGGAATAAATGATTTTACCCTTGACGGAGAATCAAAATATCCGAAAATGGAAGTAAATAACATAAGTTCAGCGGATAAACTGAAACACGCAATTTCAATACATCAACAAGGAGAAACGGACTATCCAACATTTTGCCAACAAGCTTCGGACGCAGGAGTTGAAAAATGGACAACTCATATGATTGAAATGACAGTAACTTATCTTGACAAAAAGGGAAATAGATTAACGGTTGAGCCAATTCCGCAACCGTGAAATATTAATAAAGAATAATGTGAAAAAGACTGTGAATGAATAAAGCCAGCAGGTAACAATGTATATAAAAAATAGGCTAAATAGTGGTAAAATCAAGAGTTTTGGCTCGTATCAAACTTTGTACTTAATCGAAAATATGGTGCTTCGTAATCGCCTACTTTTCATATACTAATCGTTAAAGATTCTCCCCTTCTTGTTTTTCAGGTTCAATGGTTGGCTCGCTTGCTGCAAAACTATTAGCAGTTGGAGTTCCGCTAACTTCTAAAACAGTGCTGTTTTCACATTTAATTGTACGTGTTTTAAACTTACCCATTAAATGAAAATCGTGTGTTGCCATTAAAATAGCCTTACCTTTTTTACTAATATCAAATAGCAATTTCATTATTTCTTCGGAGGTTTCAGGATCTAAATTACCTGTTGGCTCATCCGCTAAAATTAAATCAGGTTCATTTAACAAAGCTCTAGCAATTACAACTCTTTGTTGCTCTCCACCAGAAAGCTCGTGCGGAAATTTATATCCTTTTGCTCCTAATCCTACGTTTTCTAAAACCTCAGCTATACGGTCTTCCATTTTTTGTTTTTCTTTCCAGCCAGTAGCTTTTAAAACAAACAATAAATTGTCGTGTACACTTCTATCCGTTAACAGTTGAAAATCTTGAAAAACAATCCCTAATTTTCTTCTTAAAAAAGGAATTTGTCCTCTTTTAATTGTTTTTAAATTAAAATCACAAACTACCGCTTCCCCATCATTTAAAGGCAAATCGCCATAAAGTGTTTTAAGCAAACTACTTTTTCCTGAACCAGTTTTACCAATTAAATAAACAAATTCCCCCTTCCCAATTTTTACATTTACATTTTGTAAAATCAGGTTTTTTTTCTGAAAAATTTGGGCTGAATTTATGTCTATAATCATGCTAAATAGTTGTAATTAAGGAGTAACAAATATATCTAACTAATTTAAGTAATTAATTTTTAAATCCGTTTTTTAACAAAATAATGTAAACATTCTCACGTTGAAAACTATAAGCTTTTAGCAAAACAGCTGGCTTTATCATTTTTAATTTTAACCCATTACAAGTAAATATTCAAAGGTAGTTTGTATTTAAAAAAATTAATAGTTGTTGTTATTTTCTTTTGCTCTTTAAACATCACTGTTTTCGGGCAAAAAACTACTATTTATGTACACGATAATGCAACTTATAATTCTGCATTAGAGCTTTACGACAAAGAAAAATTTAGTGCTGCACAAGAAAAATTTAGTCAAGTTTTAAAACAAATTGACGATAAAAAATCTGAAGTAGCAGTTAATTCTCAATATTACTTAGCGCTTTGTGGCTTAGAATTATTTAATACTGATGCCGAAAATTTATTAATCGAATTTATTTACGCTTATCCAGAAAGCCCTAAAGTTAAATTGGCTTACTTTCATTTAGGAAGGTACAAATTCCGTCAAAAAAAATATGTTGATGCCCTTGATTGGTTTGCCAAACTAGATGTTTATGATTTAGATGAAGAAGAGTTAGCAGAATATCATTTTAAAGTAGGCTACAGTTATTTTATGGAAGAGGATTATAACAATGCCTCTAAATCTTTGTACGAAATAAAAGATGCAGACACTAAATACACTGCTCCAGCTCGTTACTATTACGCACACATTGCGTACTTGCAAAAAAAATACGAGCCTGCCTTACAAACATTTTTATTGTTAAGCAACGATGAAAAATTTTCGGAAATAGTCCCTTATTACATTACTCAAATCTATTATTTACAAGCAAAGTACGATGATGTAATAACTTATGCTCCACCATTATTGGAAAATGCCATCCCTAAAAGAGCTCCAGAAATTGCTCGTTTATTGGGAGAATCTTATTACCGAACCAAACGTTATTCCGAAGCAATTCCTTATTTGTTAAGGTTCCATAAAGAAAAAACCTACGATGCAACACGTGAAGATAAATACGAATTAGGGTATGCTTATTACAAAAGTGATAGTTGTGAGTTGGCAATCGATTGGTTTAAAAAAGCCATTGCTAAAGATGATAGCTTAACACAAACTGCTCATTACCATTTAGCAGAATGTTATTTAAAATTAGGTGATAAAAAATATGCGCAAACTTCTTTTAGAGTGGCTTCAAAACTCGATTTTGATCCTCAAATAAAGGAAGATGCTTTATTTAGTTTTGCTAAAATATCTTACGAACTTTCTTTACATCCATACAACGATGCCATTATTGCTTTTGAAGAATTTATCAATACCTATCCAAAATCCACAAAACTCAACAATGCTTACGAATTTTTAGTTGCGGTATATTTTACAACTAAAAATTACAAAGCTGCATTAACTTCTATCGAGAACATTAAAAACATGAATATTAAGCTAGAAGAAGCCTACCAAAAAATAGCTTACTACAGAGGTGTAGAACTTTTTAATAACAGAATGTATCCTGAAGCTATCACTCATTTCAACAAATCGGATAAATATTTATTAGATAAAAAAGTGAAAGCTGCAAATAGTTATTGGAGAGCAGAAGCTAACTACAGATTAGAACAATATGCCCCTGCAATTGCAGAATACAAAAACTATTTATTTGAACCTGAAGCTATTGCTGCAAATGACATTAATAAAGCACATTACAGTTTAGGTTATTCTTATTTTAAGCTAAAAGAATACAGCAGTGCCAATCAATGGTTTAGAAAATATGTGCAAAATGCTCCTAACGAAAAAACTAAAACTAAAAATGATGCTTTAAACCGTGTTGGTGATTGTTTTTACATTACTAAAGATTATGTTGCTGCTATCGAGTATTATGATAAAGCAACTATGTTAGGTATGGATAAAGTAGATTATTCTTTATTTCAAAGTGCAATTACTAATGGAGTTGTTGGCAACAATAAAGACAAGATTAGCTTGCTACAAACTTTAATTAATAGAAAAGAAAAATCTCACTTGTTAGATGATGCCATTTTTCAATTAGGTAAAACTGAGTTACTAATGAAAAGAGACAATGAGGCATTGGCTCATTTTCAGCTATTGTTTAAAGAGCACCCTAATAGCCCATACATTAGTCAAGCATTAATTAAAGAAGGGTTAATTTATTACAACAAAAAAGATGATGAAAAAGCATTATCTTCCTTTAAAAAAGTAATAAGTGATTATCCAAAAACTGAAGATGCTGCAGAAGCATTAATTACCATCAAAAAAATATACATTGATAAAGGTCAGCTAGGTCCTTACGAAGAATATTTAGCTAGCATTGGTGGTGCTGATTCATCTTCTATGGTAATGGATGCAGATTATTATGAAGTTGCTGAAAACAGCTATATGAATGGTGATTGCAATAAAGCAACCAACGATTTAAGCAAATACTTAGAAAAATATCCTAACGGTACTTATGTATTAAATGCTCGTTTTTACAAAGCCGAATGTGAGTATAAAGCTGGTTTTGACAATGAAGCCTTATTAGATTTTAATTATGTAATTAATCAACCTAAAAACAAGTTTACTGAAACAGCCCTATTAAAAGCTGGTATCATCAATACTAAACTAGGTAAGTTAGAGGATGCAGTAAACAACTATAGTAAACTAGAATACTTAGCCGATATTCCAGCAAATGTATTTAAAGCGCAAGTAGAACAAATGCGTTTAAACTTTAAGCTAAAGAGACATGATGAAACGATTAAATATTGTCAGTTAATTATCAATAAAGATAATGATGATGCCAACCTAATTACTGAAACCCATTTAATTTATGGAAAAACAGTAATGGCTAAAGATGATTACAACTTAGCGTTAAAAGAATTTACTACTGCTTCATCTTCTGCTAATGAGCTTGGTGCAGAAGCGAAATACTACATTGCTTACATTATACACTTACGTGGAGAACACAACAAATGCGAAACGGAAGTATTTAGTTTAATTAAAAAATTCCCTTCTTATGGTTATTGGATAGGAAAGTCTTTAATTCTATTGGCTGATAATTATGTTGCAAAAAACGATTTATTTCAAGCAAAAGTTACCTTAAAAAATGTAATTGATAACAGCAAATTTCCTGAGTTGGTAAACACTGCTACTGAGAAATTAGACATTATTCAAAAAGAAGAAGATGCTGCTAAAAGAGTAATTGAAACACCAGAAATTGACTTAGATTTATTTGAAGAAAGTGACATGAAATTATTTATGGAAAAAGAAGAAATAATTGACGAAGAATTACCAAAAGCGAAAGAAGAAAATACTCCAAAAGAAATAGAAGAAGAATTAGACAATGAATAATGCTAAACACATATTATTTTATTTAGTGATAGCAGCTACAATGTTACCACTAACTATTTTTGCCCAAGGCAGACCAACAGATAGTACAACCATTATTTCTGAAACAGAATTTAACCCTTTCTTAAAAGATGCTTTTAAAATTAAAGAAAACCCAAGCATTAACGATACCAATAAAATTATACCCGAATTAACTTACAGCTTTTTAAATAAACAAGTACCTATTAATTTTGAAATAGACCCAATTGCTGCAGCAAAAATTAAAGGCGAGCCTTTGGTAAAACTGTATGGTGGTTATGCTAAAGTTGGTTTTGGTACTAATACTACTCCTCTAGCAGAACTTTATTTTAATGCCAAAAGAAATAAAGCTTGGGGTTATGGTTTTTATGGAAAGCATTTTTCATCAAGCGGAATTTCTGGTAACGATTACAGTGGTTTTAGCGACAATGAATTAAACTTTTTCGGTAAACGTTTCTTAAAAGAATTTACCCTTTACAGCAAAGTTGGTTATAACCGAAATGTAAATCATTATTATGGTTTTTCTGATGAAAATGCAGTCGTCATTACAAATGCTGATAACATTAAACAAAAGTTAGATCAATTTAATGCCGATTTTAGTTTAACTAGAAACTTTACCGATACCACTCAGTTCGATTATAATTTTGATATCAATTATCATTTAATTAACGATTTATATAATGTTCAAGAAAACCATTTAGAAATTGATGGAAAACTAGGTAAATACCATAAAAACGAATTGTATTCTATTGGTGTTGAAATGAATTACAACAAACTAAACAATTTATTAAACCAAGAAAACAACTTAGTGGTTGGGTTAACTCCACAAATTAGTACAACAGCCAACAAATGGCAATTTCAAGTTGGTATTGGTTTGTACTTAAACTCTTACCCTGACACTAAATTCCATTTTTACCCACGAGCAGAATTTAAGTACAATGTTGTAGAGCATATTTTAATTCCTTACGTTGGTATTAAAGGTGGTTTAATTAGTAATAACTTAAACAACTTTTACAAAGAAAACCCATTTATCAATACTCAATTATTGGCAACACAAAACAGCAATCAGAAATACGATATTTATGGTGGTATTAGAGGAAGTTTAAGTTCTAAAATTACTTTTAACACTAGCTTTAGTCGTCAAAAAATTGAAGGAATGCCTCTTTACACAAAAGACTTCGGTAACCTTATCGAAAATCAATTCTTAGTAGAGTATGATACGATTAGTTTCTCTAAAATTACTGGTGAATTAACCTACCAAAAATTAGAAAAGTTTAAAATTATATTAGGTGGAAATTATTACAGTTATACTCCTAAAAACGAATTAAAAGCTTGGCACAAACCAAACATTAAAGTATCCTTATCTGGTATTTATGATTTAAGCGATAAAATTATTGTTAGAGCTGATTTGTTTTACATTGACAAGCAATATGCAAAGGCTTTCAATACAACAACTACTAACAACGTAATAACTACTACCGAATTTGCAGAAGAATTGAAAGGAGTGTTTGATGCTAATTTAGGCTTAGAGTATCGTTACACTAAAAAGTTGTCTGCTTTTATTAACTTTAACAACCTTAGCTCTACTGCTTATAAAAGATGGCAAGATTATCCTACACAAAAGTTTGGTGTATTGGGTGGGTTAACCTATTCGTTTTAACGATTATTGGCAAACAATAATTTTATTTAATCCCTTTATCTTTTAACATTTTCCTACTTTTGGTACTTTAAAAATTAAATGGATTACAGCAAAGAAAAACAACAACGTTATGATGAAGCCTATTTAAAAATGGCTTTAGAATGGGCAAAGCTATCACATTGTAGCAGAAAACAAGTTGGAGCGTTAATTGTAAAAGATAAAATGATTATTTCTGATGGGTACAACGGTACTCCAACAGGATTTAACAATTGCTGTGAAAATGAAAATGGAGAAACACATTGGTACGTTTTGCATGCTGAGGCGAATGCCTTAACAAAAATTGCAAAATCAAACCACAATGCAAATGGAGCAACATTATATATTACATTATCACCTTGTAAAGAATGCAGCAAGTTAATTTTACAAGCAGGTATTAAACGTGTAGTTTACATTAATCCATACAAAGACCAATCTGGACTAGATTTTTTAAAAGAAGCTGGAATCGAAACCTCACTAATAGAAAATCTATCTTAAATTATGAGCAAGAATAAAGCTTTAATATTTATTTTCCTCCCATTAATTATTGCTGGCTGTGTTGTTGTCGGAATCTTTTTAGGCACTTTATTGGTTCCTTCAAATGTTAATGATAAATCACTATTTTTTCCACAAAATCAACGATTTAATAATGCAGCTAAACTAAACGAAATCTTAAATTTTATTGAAGATACTTATGTAGATTCTGTAGATAAAAAAGATTTAACAGAGCGTTCTATTACTGCAATGCTTTCAGAACTAGACCCTCATTCTTATTATATTCCTGCAAAAGATTTTGATGGAATGAATGATCCTTTGGAAGGTAATTTTGATGGAATTGGTGTAGAGTTTAGAATAAAAGATGATACAGTAATGATTATCTCTCCAATTGCAAATGGTCCTTCAGAAAAATTAGGAATACAAGCAGGAGATAGAATTGTTAGGGTAGATACCATTGATATTGCAGGCAACGGAATTACCAATGAAAAAGTAATTAAATTATTAAAAGGCCCAAGAGGAACTAAAGTAGAAGTAGATATTGTTAGGCCAGGCGAAAAAAAAAGAAAACATTTTACCATTACCAGAGACCAAATACCAATTTTTAGTATTGATGCTCCATATATGATAGATGATGAAATTGGCTATTTAAGAATAACTCGTTTCGCCAAAACTACTTATGCCGAATTTATGGAAGCTACCCAAAAACTTAAAAAGAAAGGCATGACTAAATTTATTTTAGATTTAAGAGGCAACGGTGGTGGAGTTTTAGGTGCATCTACACTAATTGCTGATGAATTATTGCCTAAAAATAAAATGATTGTTTACACCGATGGTAGAACTAGACATAGAGAAGAATATTTCTCTACTGATAAAGGTACTTTACAAGACATTCAAGTTGCAATTTTAATTAATGAAAATTCAGCTTCAGCAAGTGAAATTTTAGCAGGGGCAATTCAAGATAATGACAGAGGACATGTAATTGGAAGAAGATCTTTTGGTAAAGGATTAGTACAAGAACAAGTAATGTGGCCAGATGGCTCTGCTTTAAGATTAACTGTTGCTAGGTATTACACCCCTACTGGAAGATGTATTCAAAAACCTTATGACGAAGGTTTAGAGGCTTATCATTCTGAAGCATACAACCGTTTGCAAAGTGGCGAGTTATTGTCTGCTGATAGCATCCATTTCCCTGATTCATTAAAATTTTATACGCCTGAAGGTAAATTGGTTTATGGTGGAGGTGGTATTATGCCCGACATTTTTGTTCCTTTAGATACCAATGAAGGCACACCTTATTTATATGAATTGCGATACAAAGGAATAATTTCAGATTTTGCATTGAATTATGCTGATAAAAACCGAGTAGCACTAAAAAATAAATACAAAAATGCCATTGATTTTAAAAACAATTTTCATGTAAATAATGATTTATTTAATAGTATTATAAAATATGCTAGTGATAATGATATACCTAAAGACCTAAATCAAATTATTACCTCTAAAAAATTAATATCAAGAGGATTAAAGGCTTCAATAAGCCGAAATTTATTTAACGATATTGGCTATTATGTAATCATCAATGATTATGATGAAACCGTTCAAAAAGCAATAAATAGTTTCAAATAATACCTTATGAAAAAAGATATTATCCCTCCTAAAATAGAGAATGTTGGAATTGCTATTGTCAAAGAAAAAAATGAAATCAACGAAACCATTTGGAACGTTTATTTAATCAACCAAAAAAATAATTCATTACAAAATGTATTAATAAGCTCTAAAGGCTACATGACAGATTTAGAAGGAAACGAAACAAAAACATCTGTTTTAAGACATTCATTAGGTGAAGTTGAAGCAAACTGTTTCCAATTAATCGAACCTATTATAGAGGATCTATTTGTATTACACAATGAATATTGGTTGAGTTTTTATCAAGAAAAAGTTATTTATGATAAAAAATATATCTTTTTAGCTGAAACTATTTGCGAACAAAACCTAATCAATATCCCGCTTATAAACAAGCCTGGGGTTATGATAAAATAAGGGCTCATTATTTTATTTTTTGACTTTATTCTAAAAAACCCTAACTTGTATTTTGTATCTCAAAACATCACCTTATGTTAGAAAAAATTAACCTCGAAAAAATACTTTTTTTAGACATTGAAACAGTTGCTCAAAGTCCTGAATATTCTCAATTAGATGCTGACTTTAAAAAACACTGGGAGCAAAAAGCACGGTTTCTTGCTAAAGAAGAAGAAACACCAGAAGAAGTTTATAGTAAAGCAGGAATTTACGCTGAATTTGGAAAAATTGTTTGCATTTCAGTAGGCTTTATTAAACTAGAAAATGGTATTAAAAATCTCCGTTTAAAATCTTACTTCAACGATGATGAAAAAGTATTATTAATCGAGTTTTTTGAATTACTTAACAATCATTTTTACAAGCAAGACAACCTTTTGTGTGCTCATAATGGCAAAGAATTCGATTTCCCTTACATTGCCAGAAGAGCATTAGTAAACGGAATAGACATCCCTGCAATTTTAGATTTAGCAGGTAAAAAACCCTGGGAAGTTGCCCATTTAGACACTTTGCAACTATGGAAGTTTGGCGATTACAAACACTATACTTCTTTAAGTTTATTAACGTCAATTTTTAATATTCCAACACCAAAAGATGACATAGACGGAAGTATGGTAAATGATGTATATTGGAAAGATAAAGACTTAGAACGTATTGCTGTTTATTGTCAGAAAGATGTTGTTGCGTTAACACAATTATTTTTAAGATTTAGAAACGAAAATTTAATTAACGAAGAACATATTATCACATCTTAATAGCTACTTTTACTGTATGAAAAATTCCTTTTTTAAAATCCTATTATTTGTTATTGTTGGTTGTTTTATTGCTTGTGGCGCAAACAAAACAGAACATTACAATGATATTTTAAAATCCGACAAAGGAAATATTAGAGGTATTGAGATAGGTACGTCCATAGAAACAGTTAAAGCACTCGAAGATACCGAATTTTTAAAAAATGAAATGCCCGATTATTTGTATTATGAATACGAAATAAACATGGGTAACAGCTACACGGTAACTTACGATTTTTCGGAAGAGAATAAGTTGTACGAAATAGAAATAGCTGCTTATTTTGACTTAATAGAAGATGCTGACAAACTTTTTGTAGATTTCTCAACCCATTTTAATAAAAAATACGGAAAAGGAAAAATTGAGGAGGATGGTTATACTATTTGGACTACCACCAACTCTATTAACGGAAATAGAGTAGAAATTGCGATGATAAATGATAGTGATAGCTATGGTTTTTTATCCATAATTATTCGAGACTTAGATTATTAGTTAATAGGCAGTTAATCCTCTTTTATCTGCAATAAACCCTCAATAGTCTAATGGATATCAATGTATTAAATTTTATACTTGTTTTATTTTTTTAGAAAGTGTAATTTTATTGCCCTTTGAAGTTGAAATAAAGAATTATGAGTAATAGAACATTATTAGAAATAAAGAACTTAGTAACAGAATTTCAAACTGAAGATGAAACTGTAAAAGCTGTAAATGATGTGTCGTTTACCTTAAACAGAGGTGAAACTATTGGTATAGTTGGAGAATCTGGATCAGGAAAATCAGTTACTTCTTTATCCGTTATGCGTTTAATTCCTAATCCTCCGGGAAGAATCTCTAACGGAAAAATCTTATTTCATACCGAAAAAGGTGTTGTTGACTTAGCAAAAGCAACCGAAAAAGAAATGAGAACTTATAGAGGAAATGAAATAGCTATGATATTTCAAGAACCTATGACCTCATTAAACCCAGTTTACACCTGTGGCGATCAAGTTGCTGAAGCAATAATATTACACCAAAAAGTAAAGAAAAAAGAAGCAAAAATAAGGACTATTGAGCTTTTTAAGAAAGTTCAATTACCAAGACCAGAGGTTTTGTATGACACTTATCCTCACCAAATTTCTGGTGGACAAAAACAACGAGTAATGATTGCAATGGCAATGTCTTGTAATCCAAAAATATTAATTGCCGATGAGCCTACTACAGCTTTAGATGTAACTGTTCAAAAAACCATTTTGGAGTTAATGATGAAGTTGCAACAAGAAGAGGATATGGGAATTTTATTTATTACACACGATTTAGGTGTAATTGCAGAATTGGCAGACAAGGTGGTAGTAATGTATAAAGGTAAAATTGTTGAACAAGGTAATGTATTAGATATTTTTTCTAAACCTCAACACCCATACACCAAAGGCTTATTAGCTTGTCGCCCACCATTAGATAGAAGACTACAATGGCTACCTACTGTTTCTGATTTTATGACCATTGATAGCGATGGTATAATGCACGAGACAAACAAATCTGTTGCAGAAGTAACTAATAGCTTAGTAATATCTGCTGCTGAAACAGCAAAAAAACACGAAGTTCTTTATAAAAAAACACCCATTTTAGAAATTAAAAATCTAAAAACATACTTCCCAATTAACAAAGGACTATTTGGTAAAGCTAAGGATTATGTAAAAGCGGTTGACGATGTTTCTTTTGAGGTTTACCCCGGAGAAACACTTGGGCTGGTTGGAGAATCTGGTTGTGGAAAAACTACCTTAGGAAGAACCATTTTAAAATTAGTTGAACCTACATCTGGCAATATTATATTTGAAGGTAATGACTTAACGCTTTTAAGTTCAAAAGAAATGCGTGAGTACCGTAAAGAGATGCAAATTATTTTTCAAGATCCTTACTCTTCTTTAAATCCTCGTATAACTATTGGTGAAGCCATTATGGAACCTATGCGTGTACACGGAGTTTTTGATAATGATGAGCAACGTAAAGCTAAAGTAATGGAGCTCCTAAAAAGAGTAAATTTATTAGAGCAACATTTTTACCGTTATCCACACGAATTTTCTGGTGGACAAAGACAACGTATCTGTATTGCTCGTTCATTAGCACTAAACCCTAAGTTTATTATTTGTGATGAGTCTGTATCTGCATTAGATGTATCGATACAAGCGCAAGTTTTAAACTTGTTAAACGAATTAAAAGAAGAGTTTCAATTTACTTACATCTTCATTTCTCACGATTTATCGGTGGTTAAATTTATGAGTGACAGAATGATTGTAATGCAATTAGGTCAAATTGTTGAAATGGGCTTAGCAGATGAAATTTATGCAAATCCACAGACAGAATACACCAAACAACTAATTAACGCAATTCCAAAAGGACAACTAGAAGACATTAAAGCTTCTATTGAGCATAAAAAAAACCGTAGAGCGGTTGTAGCTTAACTTTACATTATGGCAAAAACAAAAGTAAAAACCGCTTTTTTTTGTCAGAGTTGTGGTGCTCAATACCCAAAATGGGTAGGAAAGTGTACTGCTTGTAATGAGTGGAATACAATCATCGAAGAAGTAGTTAGTAAACCCGACCCTAATGATGTTAAAGCTACATTTAGCATTAAACGGACAAGCAAACCTCAGCAAATTGAAAACATTGAAATTGCTGATATTCCAAGAATAAAATTACCAGGCACAGAATTAAACAGAGTTTTAGGTGGAGGATTAGTTCCTGGCTCATTAGTATTGTTTGGTGGTGACCCCGGCATTGGAAAATCTACCTTAATGTTACAAATGTCGTTACGACTAAAAGGTAAAAAAATACTTTATGTAACTGGCGAAGAAAGTGAGCAACAATTAAAAATGCGTGCTGATAGAATTGGCAATAAAAATCCTGATTGCTTTATTTTAACCGAAACATCTACCCAAAACATTTTTCACCACATAAAAGAATTACAACCAGAAGTATTGGTAATTGATTCTATTCAAACTTTGCATACTGCGGTTATTGATTCATCCCCAGGAAGTATTTCTCAAGTTAGAGAAAGTACTTCTGAACTTATGCGTTATGCCAAAGAAACCAACACGCCTGTATTTTTAATTGGGCACATTACCAAAGATGGTAACATTGCTGGGCCTAAAATATTGGAACACATGGTTGATGTAGTTTTACAATTTGAAGGTGATAGAAACCACATTTACCGTTTATTGCGTTCTATTAAAAATCGTTTTGGTTCTACCAATGAGTTAGGAATTTACGAAATGCACGGTGCAGGCTTGCGTGAAGTTGAAAACCCATCTGAAATATTAATAAGCAATAAAGATGAGCAACTAAGTGGAACTGCTGTTGCAGGAACCATGGAAGGCAACAGACCATTACTGGTAGAAATACAAGCATTGGTTAGTTCGGCTGCTTACGGAACACCTCAGCGCTCAACAACAGGTTTTGATGCTCGCAGATTAAACATGTTATTAGCAGTATTAGAAAAGCGTTGTGGCTTTAGATTAGCTTCTAAAGATGTGTTTTTAAATGTAGCTGGTGGCTTAAAAGTAAACGATCCTTCCGTTGATTTAGCGGTAATTAGTGCTATTTTATCATCTGGAGAAGATTTGCCAATAGATTCTAATACTTGTTTTTCTGCGGAGGTAGGTTTATCTGGAGAAATAAGACCAATTAGCAGAATAGACCAACGAATTGCTGAGGCTGATAAGCTAGGTTTTAAAAGAATATTTATTTCTAAATACAACAAAAAAGGACTCTCTTTAACCAAAACAAAAATTGAGGTAGTTTTTGTAAGCAAGGTAGAAGAGGTTTTTACTCATTTGTTTGGGTAATTGGTTATATTTGGATAACCCTTAATAGTAATATGTTGCATGCAACATATTACTACGTTGTGTGTCATTGAAGATTAATGAATTTAAAAATAATAATATCATTTTTTTTGTGTTTACTTTTCTTCTCTTGCAATGAGACGAATAAAAAACATACTGACAACGAAAATCTTACTGATATTTACTCCGAAATCCGTATTTCCCCCCAAATTAGTCATCCAAAAAAATCAGACAAAAAACTACTCTCTATTTCAAAACTCAGAAAAACTAATGATAAAAATACTCCTGATAGTTTAGAGGTTTTATTCTACCAAATAGACACCACAATATGGGAGTATTCTGATTATCAATATAAAATACTTGAAGTACTAATCGATATTAACACTGCAAAATCATTTAGAACATATGCAAAAATCATCAATAATTCTAAATTAAATTCCCCAGGTAATATGTTTTTCATTTGGGACGTTAAAGACAACACTGAAAAAGCAAAATATCTATTTCCTGACCTTGCAAAATCTATTGATAATCAAAGATGGATTCGTGACGATATTCTCTTCATCATTATAAATGGATTTGAATCTGGTCATTTAACAAAAGATGATTTATTTTCTTCCAAATTATACTTAGAAAACTTTTACGACCAATTAGTAATAGGAAGAGAATCAGTGGCATCTGACAATAACAATTATAAAGGTCACTACAAATATTCTCTGAGCTATTTAATTCAATGTTTAAGTATTTTTGGAGAAGACCCAAAACTGAATAACATTTATAAAAACTCATTAAAAGACAATATATCTTTTTACGACTATCACAACAATGACGGTCGTTCATACTATCATAATGAGTCATTACCTAAGTTAGAGATTTTAAGACAGGCTGCACTTGCCCTCATTAAAAACAACCAGACAGTTGATCCAATTTACATTAACAAGTTAATAAAAGACCCCTTTTATAGATTAATATTTTACAGAGATTTAAAAAAATTAAATAAAATTTCACTTTTACCAACAAAATATCTGAATCAACAATATTTTGCAGAATCTGACTTGATTACAATTATGGAATCGACACCTAATGATGGAATTCCCTCTAATTTAAAATTCTTGCAAAAAAGAAAAATATTGTCTGGAAAGCAAAAAGGAAATTATTACTTTTTTCAAACAAGTTATTTACATTATGATACATTAGTATATGAAATACTCCCAAGTGGCCCGCAGCCAATAAATAATAAGGAGTATATAGAAAGCGGCAATATGACCAACAAATATATGGGTAGAGTAAGTCTATATGAAATTGATAATAAAATAGATGAATTCATCCAAAAAATTGAGGCTAAAAAATAAAACGAACACACAACATCCTGTATGAAAACATGCCATTGCTAGCAGTTGTGGTTATCTGAAACTTTTTCAGTTTACACCATAATTTATGCTTGTGCTACAAGCAAATAAGTTGCAAGTTGCATCCTTCAATTTGGTTGGTTTGCTTTGATTCTGTTTATTTGTTTAATACTAAACTGGAGCTTTGGCAAAAATTATTACTCTTATAAGTACTTGAAACTGCAAAGCATGTTTCATACACATGCGTTAAACAACAAAGCCCAACTCAATGAGTTGGGCTTTTACTTTTTATGCTAAAACAAAATTTAAGCGTTAGCTCTTGCTGCTTCTTCTTTAATTAAGTTTAATGCAGAACCTTTTCTAAACCACTCAATTTGTTGTGTATTGTAAGTATGATTTAGCATAATGTTCTCTTTAGAACCATCTGCGTGAACAACTTCTAACGTTAATTGTTTACCCGGAGCAAAAGCTGATAAATCAGTAAAGTTGAAGGTATCATCTTCTTTGATTTTATCATAATCTGCTTCTTTAGCAAAAGTTAATCCTAACATCCCTTGTTTTTTCAAGTTAGTTTCGTGGATACGAGCAAACGATTTAACAATAACTGCTCTTACACCTAAATGACGAGGCTCCATAGCTGCATGCTCTCTTGAAGAACCTTCTCCATAATTGTGATCTCCTACAACTATACTTGGTACTCCAGCAGCTTTATAAGCTCTTGCAGTAGCAGGTACTTCTCCTTTGCTGCCAGTTAATTGGTTAACTACAGAATTTGTTGCTTCACCAAATGCATTTACAGCTCCGATTAAACAGTTGTTAGATATATTATCTAAATGACCTCTATATCTCAACCATGGACCTGCCATAGAAATATGATCGGTAGTACACTTTCCTTTCGCTTTAATTAATAATTTAGCTCCAGTAATGTTTTGTCCATCCCAAGCTGCAAAAGGAGATAATAATTGTAATCTATCAGAATCTTCTTTTACAACTACATTAATTCCACTACCATCAGCAGCAGGAGCTTGATATCCATTATCTTCAACATCAAATCCTCTTGTTGGCAATTCATCACCTGTTGGCGGGTCTAATTTAACTTGTTCCCCTTTATTATTTGTTAATGTATCTGTAATTGGGTTAAACCCTAAATCTCCTGAAATTGCAATTGCTGCTACCATTTCTGGTGAGGTAACAAAAGCATGTGTGTTTGGATTCCCATCAGCTCGTTTGGAGAAGTTTCTATTAAATGAATGTACAATCGTGTTTTTCTCTTGTTTGTCTGCTCCTGCTCTATCCCATTGTCCGATACAAGGTCCACAAGCATTCGTAAATATAGTAGCTTTTAAATCTTCAAAAGGTTTCAATAAACCATCTCTTTCTGCTGTAAATCTTACTTGCTCAGAACCAGGGTTAATTCCAAACTCTGATTTAGTAACTAAGCCCTTATCAACCGCTTGTTTTGCAATAGATGCTGCTCTTGCTAAATCTTCGTAAGAAGAGTTAGTACAAGAACCTATTAATCCCCAATCAACTTTTAATGGCCAATTGTTAGCTGTAGCTTTCGCTCTCATTTCTGCAACTGGAGTTGCTAAATCTGGAGTAAAAGGTCCGTTAACATAAGGAGATAAAGTAGATAAATCTATTTCTATAACTTGATCAAAATATTGTTCTGGATTTGCATAAACTTCAGCATCACCAGTTAAATGTTCTGCAACTTTGTCCGCAGCTTCAACCACATCTGCTCTATCAGTAGCTTTTAAGTATCTTCTCATCGAATCATCATAACCAAAAGTAGAAGTTGTTGCTCCTATTTCAGCACCCATGTTACAAATAGTTCCTTTTCCTGTACACGACATAGATTTAGCTCCATCACCAAAATACTCAACAATAGCTCCAGTACCACCTTTTACAGTTAAAATACCTGCAACTTTTAAAATAACATCTTTTGGAGAAGTCCAACCATTTAGCTTTCCTGTCAATTTAACACCAATTAACTTTGGCATTTTTAACTCCCAAGCCATACCTGCCATTACATCAACAGCATCAGCTCCACCAACTCCAATAGCAACCATTCCTAATCCACCAGCATTAACTGTATGTGAATCTGTTCCTATCATCATTCCTCCTGGAAAAGCATAATTTTCTAATACAACTTGATGAATAATACCCGCACCTGGCTTCCAAAACCCAATACCATATTTATCACAAACTGAACTTAGAAAATTAAAAACTTCGTTGTTTTTATTTAATCCTTCTTGTAAATCTTTAGTTGCTCCTACTCTCGCTTGAATCAAGTGATCCGCATGAGCAGTAGAAGGAACAGCTACCTTAGCTTTTCCTGCTTGCATAAACTGTAACAACGCCATTTGGGCTGTTGCATCCTGCATCGCAACTCTATCTGGAGCAAAATCTACGTAAGAATTTCCTCTTTCATGAGCCGTTGTTGCTTCGCCATCCCAAAGATGAGTATAAAGAATTTTTTCGGATAATGTTAAAGGTTTCCCGACTACCTTTCTAGCTGCTGCTATCCTTTCTGGATATTTTGCATAAACAGCTTTAATCATTTCAATGTCAAATGCCATAATTTATTAGTTTTTAGTGAATAGTTGCCAGTATTTAGTTAATGGTAAAACCATCAACAAAAAACTATCAACAAACATTTTTTTAATAAAACCAGCTTATTATGGATAAATTCTCTTACCAACTTCACATTATCCCAGATAGGATATCCCAACTTGCTGTTTCGATTTACGAAGTTAAGGTTTTAACAAAAAACAAACAAGTAAACAAGTAAGATAATTTTTAGCATTATAATCTATTTGAAACGTAAACAATCAACACATTTAAAATGAACAATTTAATAATCTTTAATATCTTTGATTTTTAAATTTTAAAAAAATCTATGAAACAAATATTAACCTTACTAACTGTGTCTGTTTTAGTTCTAGCATCTTGTAGCAAAGATGAAATTGAACCAAGAGTTCAACAACCAGTAACACCTCAAGAGGCACGGCTTATTTTTCAATTCAATTTTGATTCTACCCTTGTTCGTTTAGATAATTTTGGAAATCCATCAACTATCCCAGCAGGTAATTCTGCACAGTCACCAAGATTTCAAAAAATGAGTGCTCACTACATTGAGTTTGCACCTGATAGCACTACACAATTAGGTAATGGAGAAATTATTTACAAAGGAGCTGAAACTTCTATTGGTGGTTCTCCGGCTGTTGATTTTGGTCAAGCAATCGTTAAAAGTGAAAATATTGCTTTTTTCTCAAAACCATTATCACAAATTAACCCTGGAACTTATAAATGGGTTAGGGTTTCCCTAACTTACCAAAAATATGACATCGATTTTTTAGCTTCTGGAAATCAATACACCGGAACATTAGCTTCTTTTGTAGGCTTTAATACCTACATTACTAATTACGTAATTAACACTCAAACAGTAAATGTTTACGCAAATAAAGCTCAGGGTTATTGGGGTTTTGAAACCATTATTTTAAGTACGCCTTATGTTTCTGAAGGACAATCTGCAGGAACAACCGTACCTAATCCAATTGCCAGTACTTCACCAATTCCATCGGGAAGCTGTGTAGTTACAGGAAGCTTTCCAATACCATTAACTATTACTGGCAATGAAACACAAGATATAATTGTTACCTTAAACTTATCAACTAACAAAAGTTTTGAATGGAGAGACATAAACAGCGATGGGCTCTTTGAACCATCTGACGGAGTAAACCCCGGGGACACTGTTGTTGATATGGGGTTGAGAGGATTATTTCCAACATTTCAATAAAAACAACTCATCAATATTTAAAAAATGCCTGCTAAATAGCAGGCATTTTTTATTACTTTTGTTCCTCAAAATTACACCAATGTATAGATCGCATACCAACGGAGAATTAAGGTTAGAAGACATTAGTAAAGAAGTTAAGCTTTGCGGATGGGTTCAAAAAGCAAGGGAGTTAGGAGCTATGACTTTTGTTGATTTACGAGACCGTTATGGAATTACTCAATTAGTTTGTGGAGAAGAACACCTTAAAGTTGCTAAAAACTTAGGTCGTGAAGATGTGATACAAGTTACAGGAAAAGTAATTGAACGTGAAAGCAAAAACAAAAACATACCTACAGGTGAAATTGAAATTGCGATAACAGAAATTATTGTTTTAAATAAAAGTAAAACGCCCCCTTTTACTATCGAAAATGAAACTGATGGCGGTGAAGAGTTACGAATGCAATATCGTTATTTGGATTTAAGAAGAAACCCACTTCAAAACAATTTAAAATTAAGACATAAACTTTCTATAGAAGTAAGAAAATATTTAGATAGTATCAATTTTTTTGAAATTGAGACACCTTATTTAATTAAATCTACACCGGAAGGAGCAAGAGATTTTGTCGTGCCAAGCAGAATGAACGAAGGTCAATTTTATGCTTTACCGCAATCACCACAAACATTTAAGCAATTACTAATGGTTAGTGGTTACGATCGTTATTATCAAATTGTGCGTTGTTTTAGAGATGAAGATTTAAGAGCCGACCGTCAACCAGAATTTACGCAAATTGACTGCGAAATGGCTTTTGTTGATCAAGAAGATATTTTAAACACTTTTGAAGGAATGGTAGATTACCTTTTTAAGAAAGTAAAAAATATAGAGTTAGAAGAATTTCCAAGAATGAGTTATGCTGATGCCATGGAGAATTATGGTTGTGATAAGCCAGACATTCGTTTTGGAATGACCTTTAAATATATTAATGATGTTGCAAAAAACAAAGGTTTTGCAATTTTTGATGACGCAGAGAGTGTTATCGCAATAGTTGCCGAAGATTGTTCTACCTATACAAGAAAAGAATTAGATAAATTAGTTGATTTTGTAAAACGCCCACAGGTTGGTGCCAAAGGATTAATTTATGTGAAATGTAACGAAGATGGCACTTTCAAATCATCAGTAGATAAATTTTATAGTGAAACCGATTTAAAAGCTTGGGCAGATAAATGTAATGCAAAAGCTGGTGATTTAATATTAGTGTTATGCGGAGATAAAGCAACCACTCAAAACCAACTAAACGTTTTACGTTTACACTTAGGTAATGAATTAGGTTTAAGAAATCCTAATGTTTATGCCCCTTTATGGGTTTATGATTTTCCTCTATTGGAATGGGATGAAGATAGTAAGCGTTACCATGCAATGCACCATCCTTTTACTTCTCCTAAAAAAGAAGATTTAGCATTATTGGATACTGACCCTGGAAAAGTAAGAGCAAATGCTTATGATTTAGTGTTAAATGGAACTGAAATTGGTGGCGGTTCTATTCGTATTCACGACAGAGCTGTACAATCAAGAATGTTTGATTTATTAGGATTCAGCAAAGAAGAAGCTCAAGCACAATTTGGATTTTTAATGAATGCTTTTGAATATGGAGCTCCTCCGCATGGTGGAATAGCTTTAGGTTTTGATAGACTATGCGCTTTATTCGGTGGGCAAGAAACAATAAGAGATTTTATTGCTTTCCCAAAAAACAACAATGGTAGAGATGTCATGATAGATTCACCGTCACCAATAAGCTCAGAACAATTGGAAGAATTAAGTATAAATCTTAATATTAAAGATTAGAATTGATTTTTGTCAGTTTTCATCAAAGCAAAAACCTTAACTTTGTTATTCATTATTTATAGATAGTATCTAATGGAAAATAAAAAAACTACTTTATTTAATAAATACGGAAGAGAAGATTTAGAAAAAGAAATCCAAAACGAACCGTTTAAAAGGATCACTTTCTCTTTATATCGCTACGTAAACATTAAAAATCCACAGATTTTTAGAGACGAATTATTTACCAAATGGTTTGAACTAAATGTTAGAGGAAGAGTTTATGTTGCTCATGAAGGTATTAACGCTCAATTCTCTGTGCCTGAACCAAATTGGGAAAAATTTACTCGATCTCTCGAAGATTATGATTATTTAAAAGATGTTCCTTTAAAAATTGCTGTTGAAGACGATGGAAAATCTTTCTTAAAATTAACCATAAAAGTTCGTCATAAAATTTTAGCGGACGGAATGGATGACAACAGTTATGACACATCAAATGTTGGTAAACACTTAACAGCATCTGAATGGAATAAATACATGGATGATCCAAACACCATTGTTGTAGATGTGAGAAATCATTACGAGCACGAAATTGGCCATTTTAAAAATGCACTATGTGCAGAATCAGATACTTTTAGAGAAGATTTACCTAAAATAAAGGAGAAATTAAAAGGTAATGAAGACAAAAAGATTTTACTCTACTGTACTGGCGGTATCCGTTGCGAAAAAACAAGCGCATTTTTGCGTCATGAAGGCTTTGAAGATGTTAACCAACTGCACGGAGGTATTATAGACTATGTTCGCCAAATAAAAGCAGAAGGATTGGAAAGTAAATTTATTGGTAAAAATTTTGTTTTTGATGAGAGGAGAGGAGAAAGAATATCTGATGATATTGTTAGCTCTTGCCACCAATGTGGCGAGCCTTGTGATGAGCACACTAATTGTGAATATTTAGACTGCAACATGTTGTTTATTCAATGTAACAATTGTAAAAAAGAATTTGATGGTTGTTGCTCTGAAGATTGTAAAACAACATCAAAACTACCAATAGAAGAACAGAAAAAATTAAGAGCTGAAAGAGAAAAAGAAGGCCTAATGGATTATAAAAAAAGCTTGCGACCAAAGGCTAGGGGTGTGAAAAAATAAACCTCCCAATCTAACACTTGACTTTTCAGTTCTTTGAAAAATAAAATATTGTTTCTTCAAAAGAATAAAGAATATTGATGGTAATCCAGAAAATTCCTATTCTAAAGAATTAATTATACTACTTAAATTTCTATTTTTACGAAAATCAAAGGCAAGAAAAATGGTAGATAAAATTTTAGTTATTGGTTCTTCAGGACAAATAGGAACCGAATTAGTTGAAGAGTTAAGAAAAAAATATGGCAATGAAAACGTTGTTGCTGCTGACATAAAAGAACCGAGCACTCCACAAAGTGGTCCTTTTGAAAATTTAGACATCCTAAATAAAGAACAATTACTTTCCATCGTAACAAAACATAATATTAAAGAAGTCTATCTATTGGCAGCTTTATTATCTGCAACAGCAGAAAAGAACCCTGCTTTTGGGTGGGAGTTAAACATGGACAGCTTGTTTCATGTTTTAAATTTAGCTAAAGATAAAATCATTAATAAAATATTTTGGCCAAGCTCTATTGCTGTTTTTGGTCCAACTACTCCAAGACAAAACACTCCTCAATTTACTATTATGGAACCAAGTACTGTCTATGGAATTAGTAAACAAGCAGGCGAAAGATGGTGCGAATATTACTATAATAAATATGGCGTAGATGTTAGGAGTATCCGCTACCCAGGATTAATAGGTTATAAATCAAAACCAGGGGGTGGAACAACCGATTATGCTGTTGACATTTTTTACCAAGCTATAGAAAACAAAACTTACGAATGCTTTTTAACTGAAAATACTACTCTACCAATGATGTATATGGAGGATGCAATAAAAGCAACCATCGATATTATGCAGGCAGATAGTGCTCATATAAAAATCAGATCAAGCTACAATATTTCTGGCATGAGTTTTTCACCTAAAGAGATTAGTGAAGAAATCCAAAAACACATTCCTGAATTTAAAATTTCTTACGATCCTGATTACAGACAAAAAATAGCTGATAGTTGGCCACAATCAATTGATGACAATGAAGCTCGCCAACATTGGGATTGGAAACCATCTTATAATCTTTCTAACTTAACCAATGACATGCTTGTAAATTTGGAACAATTATTGACTAAAGAAAATAATAACTAAAACTTGAAACTTTTTTAAAAAGTCTATCGTAATAGATATTAGAGATTGAATATGTGTATTTTTGTCGAAGAAAAAGCATAGTTAATCTAATATTATAAGATAACTTACATAAGTTTATTTATATTTAATTTTTCTAAACAAGTCATGAGCAGAATGAAAAAAATATTATACTTATTCATACCAATTTTTATCTGTAGCATTAGTGTTGGTCAAAGCCTCCCATCTTTCGAAATTTCTGATGGTGATACTATTAATTATATTGATGAGAATAATTTAAAACAAGGTTTTTGGAAAATTTTTGGTAGAATGAAAAAATTACCAGGATATGAACCAGACCAAGTAATAGAACAAGGAAAATTTGATAATAGTAGAAAACAAGGTTTATGGACTATGTTTTTCCCTAGTGGGAAAACAAAAAGTGAAATAGATTTTGTAAATAGTCGCCCAAACGGATCTTATAAGACTTATTTTGAAAATGGTCAAGTAGAGGAAGAAGGTGCATGGAAAAACAACAGAAATACAAACGAATTTAAAAGATATTACGAAAACGGACAGGTATCTCAACAGTTTGCTTTTAATGAATCTGGAAAAAGAGATGGAAAGCAAGTTTATTTTTATGAAAATGGTCAAGTAATGATTGAGGCTGACATTGAAGCTGGTAAAGAAAAATTTGTTAAAGAATTTTATGAAAATGGCGATATTAAAGCTGAAAAAGCTTTTGTTGATGGAAAGTTAGATATTGCTAATACTAAAGTTTACGAGTCAAAAGAACCAGTTAAGGATCGAACTGCAGAAGAATTAAGCAAAGCTCCTGAAAAAGTTGTAAAAGTTGAAAAAGGCGAAAGCACAAATGGAACAGCTATATTTAGTGGTAATGGGAGACACAAATTGTACAACACTAACAAACAAATTTCTAAAGATGGTGAGTTTAAAAACTACCGTTTAATGGAAGGTATGTGGTATAAATATGATGACAATGGTATTCTTGTGAGTATTGAAAAATATAAAAAAGGAAAATATATTGGAGATGCTCCACTTCCTAAAGAATAAAATTATACGAATTGAAATAAAAAAAACCAACAAGATTTCTTGTTGGTTTTTTTTATTTTTACAACTAATTAAATAGTTCTATCAACATGAAGAATACATCACCTTTATACATATATAATAGTTTATCTAAAAAGAAAGAAGAATTTTTGCCCTTAAACCCACCATTTGTAGGGCTTTACACATGTGGCCCTACCGTTTATAGTGATGTCCATTTAGGTAATGTTAGAACTTTTTTAACTTTTGACATTGTTTATCGTTACCTCTCTCATTTAGACTATAAAGTTAGGTATGTAAGAAATATAACTGATGTGGGTCATTTATTAGATGATACAGACGATGGGGAAGATAAAATTGAAAAAAGAGCTCGACTAGAAAAGATTGAGCCTATGGAAATAGTACAAAAATATACCAATGGTTTTCACGACACCGTAAATATATTTAATTTATTACCCCCAAGTATTGAACCTACAGCTACTGGTCATATCATTGAACAAATAGAAATGATAGAGCGAATTATCAATAATGGCTTTGGTTATGAAGTTAATGGCTCAGTTTATTTTAATGTTAAGAAATATGCTGAAGAACATAACTACGGAGAGCTTTCTGGAAGAAAACTAGAGGATCAACTAGAACAAACAAGAGATAACCTAGAAGGAGGGGATGAAAAAAGATTTTTTGCTGATTTTGCAATTTGGAAAAAAGCTACCCCAGAAACAATTATGAAATGGAATTCTCCATGGGGAATTGGTGTTCCAGGTTGGCATTTAGAGTGTTCTGTAATGAGTACAAAATATTTAGGTCAAAAATTTGATATCCATGGAGGTGGAATGGATTTAAAATTTCCACACCACGAATGTGAAATAGCACAATCTGTTGGTGCAGATGGAACAAACCCTGTGAAATATTGGATGCATGGAAACATGTTGACTGTAAATGGAACTAAAATGAGTAAATCTTTAGGAAATTCATTTTTACCCGGAGAATTAATTTCTGGAGATCATGATTTGTTAGATCAAGGTTATTCTCCAATGACCATTCGTTTTTTCTTATTACAAGCCAACTATAGAAGTACTGTAGATTTTTCAAACGAAGCACTTAAAGCAGCTGAAAAAGGATTGAAAAGATTAATGAATGCTATTGATTTAATTGAAAAATTAACGCCTTCAGAAAAATCTTCTGTTGATTTAGAGTCACTAAAAAAGAAATGTTACGAGAGTATGAATGATGATTTTAACACTCCAATAACTATTGCCCATCTTTTTGATGGGGTGAAACTAATTAACTCTATTAATGACGGGAAAGAAACTATAGATGCTAATAATTTAAAGATTCTTAGAAAATTGTATTTTACATTTGTATTTGAAATATTAGGATTACAAAAAGAGAATAAAGACTCCAGTGATAATGATGAAGATATAGATAATGTAATGAAGCTTATCATCAATCTTAGAAATAAATCAAAAGAAAATAAAGATTGGGGAACTGCCGATTTAATTCGTGATGAATTAAAAAAACTAAACATCTCTATTCAAGACAATAAAGAAACTACTACTTGGAATTATGAAAAATAAAATAACCTATTTAATTATCGCGTTCATTGTTTTTGCTTGTGGAAATGATCATGAAAAAATTCCCGATACTATTACGGATATTAACCCCGTTGAAGTAATTCAACCTACAATAGAAAGACCCGCCTTTAATGTTGATTCTGCCTACCTTTTTATTAAAGAACAGGTAGATTTTGGACCAAGATTTCCTAACAATGATGCGCATGCAAAATGTGCTATCTATTTAGAAAATAAACTTAAAGAATATGGGTTAACCACAATGATCCAAATTGGAAAAGCTAAAACGTTTAATAATAAAGAGATAACCATTAAAAATATTATTGGAGCATATAATCCTGAAGCAAAAAAAAGAATTCTCTTATTTGCCCATTGGGATAGCAGACCATTTGCAGATCAAGATCATAAAGATTTAACAAAACCTATATTAGGTGCTAATGATGGTGCTAGTGGTGTCGGTGTTTTAATTGAAGTTGCTAGACAATTAAGTATAAAAAACACTGAAATAGGTGTTGACATTATATTTTTTGATGCAGAAGATTATGGCCAACCTTCATCTGGAATGACAGATACTGAAACTGATACTTGGTGTTTAGGCTCACAATATTGGTCTAAAAATCTACACAAAGAAGGTTACACAGCGGATTTTGGAATTTTATTAGATATGGTTGGGTCATCAGACGCATACTTTACAAAAGAAAGCCTATCTATGAAATATGCCCCTGAAATTATTCAAAAAGTATGGAATAATGCTAAAACTTTAGGTCATGCGAACTACTTTGTAGATAAAGAAACTTTTTTTGTAGGTACAGATGACCATAAATATGTAAATGAATTTGCTAAAATACCTAGTATTGATATTATTCATTATGATAGAACTTCAGGAAATTTCCATCCTACATGGCATACACATAATGATAATATGGACGTAATTAACAAAACAACTATAGGGGTTGTTGGAGAAACTATTTTATACACTATTTTTAACGAAAAGTAATTATTTTAATTTGTTACGACCTTAACCTTGTGATTTTAAAAATAATGTAATATATTTGCAGCTTTACTTATACTAACTTATAAATTAAGAAAATGAAAAAAATATTAATGTTGTTAATGGTAGCAGGTATCTTCAGTTTAGTTGCTTGTGGACCATCAGAAGAAGAAAAAGCTGCTGCTGAAGCGGAAGCTGCTGCTGCTGTTGAGGAATTATTCAACGGTTTAGAAGAAGAAGTTGCGACTGAAGAAACTGCAACTGAATTAGCTGCTCACGTATGTGATGATAAATGTAAAGAAGCTTGTACTGGCCCAAGATGTGGTGAAGCAGGACATGAATGTACTGAAGCTTGTCATGCTGCAAAAGGTGACGGTGAAGCTCATGAACACACTGAAGGTGACGGACACGAGCACTAGTAAGTAATATAAATTTGTAATATAATCAATAACCTATAACAATTAATTAAAATGAAAAAATTATTAGCAATGTTAATGGTAGCAGGTATCTTTAGTTTAGTAGCTTGTGGCCCATCAGAAGAAGAAAAAGCTGCTGCTGAAGCGGAAGCTGCTGCAATGGTAGAAGAAATGTTTAATGGCGTTGAAGAAGCTGCTGAAGAAGTAACTGAAGAAGCTGCTGTAACTGAAGCTCCGGCTGAAGAAGCTGCTGCAACTGAAGAAGCTCCTCAAGAAGAAGCTCCAGCTGAATAAAAAATTCTTTAATTAGAGTTTTTTACAGAACATAAAAAAGGGTCAACTAAGTTGACCCTTTTTTGTTTATATAACTTCCGCAACTACAAAAGTACTGCCTCCTACAAAAATTAAATCATCTTTATCAGCTTTATTCTTAGCTCCTAATAATGCCTCTGCAACACTTTTAAAAGAAACTCCTTTTAACCCTTTTGCTTTAGCTAATACACTTAGCTCATTTACATCTAAAGCCCTTGGTATTTTTGCTTGACAAAAATAATAGGTAGCTGTTTTTGGTAGCATATCTAAAATTTTATCAATAGACTTATCATTAACAGCACCAAAAACAACATGAAGTTTGTTATATTTTATATGACTTAACTGTGTTAAAACCTCTTTTATTCCAGCTTCATTATGTCCTGTATCACAAATTACCAAAGGATCTGTAATTAGCGTTTGCCAACGCCCTAATAAACCTGTATTTTCAACAACATTCAACAATCCATTTTTAAGATTATCTTCTGTTATCATCCAACCATTCTCTTTAAGAATAGAAATGGCTAAAACAACTCCTTTAATGTTTTTAGCTTGATACAATCCTTTTAAATCAGATTCATAAGTATTCTTTATTACTTTGCTAGCAAAGTAAATGGGAGAATTTAAAGCATTTGCTTTATCATTAAAAACAGTTTTAATTTCTTCTTGTTCTTCACTAATTACAACAGGTATATTTGTTTTAATGATGCCTGCTTTTTCTCCTGCAATTTCTTTTAATGTTTCTCCTAAAAACTGCGTATGATCTATTCCTATATTTGTAATGATTGATAATTCCGGAGTAACAACATTGGTTGAATCTAACCTACCTCCTAACCCTGTTTCAATAATAGCAATATCTACTTTTTGCTCTGAAAAAAAAGTAAAAGCTAACCCAACAGTCCACTCAAAAAAAGAGAGATTAATCAACTCAAACTGTGATTTATACTTTTCTACAAAATCAACCACATAGTTTTCAGAAATCATTTCTCCATTAATCTTTACCCGTTCTCTAAAATCTTTTAAATGTGGAGATGTATATAACCCTACTTTATAACCTGCTTCTTGAAAAACGGAAGCTAACATGTGGGAAGTTGAACCCTTACCGTTAGTTCCTGCAACATGAATAGATTTGAATTTATTTTCAGGGTTTCCTAAAATTTTACAAAGCTCAATAGTGTTGGTTAAATCACTTTTGTAAGCCGCCTTACCCATTCTTTGATACATTGGTAATTGCTCAAATAAATAAGTTAAGGTTTGCTGATAATTCATAAATACAAAACTAATTTAATATTATATAAAAAAAGCCCTTACTTAAATTTTAGTAAGGGCTTTTTTATATTTATTTTTTATCAAACCTTGATAGTAATTCAGCCTATTGTTTGATTATTTTTTTTATAAAAACATTTGTTTCATCTGTTATCTTTAAAAAATATACTCCTTTAGGAAGTTCTTCTAAGTTTAATGTTGTCATTTTTTTATTGATTGTACCCTGTTTTAAGTTTTTCCCTACCATATCCAATAAACTTAATTGATAATTTTTAGTCTCATCTTCTATTAAAATATGCACTTTACTATTTGTAGGATTAGGGTATAGTTGAAAAGTAGCTAAATGTCTATTTTCTTTTACACTAATAAAAGGATCGTGCCCCATTTCAAAATTAATAGGAAAATGATCTTGACTCCCCCAAGTAAAAGTTGGTAACTCTACCGAATCAGTTAATAACATGTTAAATCGATTCATAAAATTAGGATCATTCCAATTAAAAAAGAACCACTCATTACCTAAAGTAGCTGTGTTTATTATAAATGGCAACGTATTTTGTGTAAATAAAGATGAGTCCCACCTCATTGTTATTGGATACACATAATTAACTGCTCTAATTAGAAAAGTATTACCTTCTCCAGATATTGGTTCTGCTCGCACCTTTCCTGAATCAGTGACATTATACCTAATATAAACCCTAAAATTCGTGTCATTTGGCAAAGACTGAGGAAATTCCCCAAAAATAGTATCGTAATTTCCAGGGAAACTTTGAGCAGTACTATCCCATACTGCCCATACAGTATCTTTTGCCCCTGTGGCATCTTCAAATGCCAAATGAAATTTAAAATCGGGCTCTTGCCCAAAGCTTGATAGGTTAAATATTAATACAAATAATAAGGTAAATCTAGTTTTCATTAATTTATAGTTAAAACAAATATAACTAATAAAGCATTGTAAATCAATACGTAACTATACTAATAGTAAAACTATTTGTGTCAAAAAATAATGATTGGTTAACAGAAAATCTACTAATTACAAATTGTATTGTAACGAATTAATTTAAAATAAAAATAAAGGTCATGGTTCCTTTTTGAACTTCAGGAGCATCTTCTTTCTTTGTAAATTTTGCTTTTAAAGCAGCTTCTTTAGCTTTTTGATAAAGAATAATATTCGTTGTTGTAGAACCTCTTGCTCCTGGCTTAGCATCTGTTACATTACCATTTTTATCTACCCAAATTTCTACCACTACAGTTCCATCTTCTTGGGTTGGGTTATCTGGTTTTTTGAAACTTACTTTACCTCTTCCTCCCAATTCAAAACCTATGCCATCACTTGGTCCAGTATTATTTCCATTAGAATTATTGTTGCCATTACTGTTAGAGCTATTCGAGTTACTATTGGAATTGTTATTACTATTAGAATTATTATTTGCATTGTTTAATGCGTTTAATGCTTCATTCAAATTGCTACTAACTGTTTCTTGAGTTTCAGAATTATTAGGATTATTTGATGCATTTACTTTAACCGTTTGATTTGTGGTAGTTTGCACATTTTCTTGAGCACTAGAATTTTCATTATTTTCAGAACTACTCGCACTACTTGCAGCTTCCTCAGACGGATCTGTATTTTCTTCAGAAGGACTTCCTCCGCCTGCATCACCAAAATTAATCATCATAACTCCTTCATTTTCAGGAGGTGGATCTTGATAAGGCATACCAAACTGAAGAAACAATAACAATAGTAGTATATGAAACAATATTGTTCCTATTAACCCTGCTCTACTATTTTTTTCTTGAATAAGTTCCATTTTGGTGTATAGATGTAACTAACGTAATAATTCCATAAATTATTTTGGAGTAGTTGCTAAAACCAACTTTAGCTTGTTCCGGTTCGCAATATCCATAATTACCACAACATTCTGTATCGGCACAGATTTTTCTGCCCTCAATATAATTCCGGGAGCTTCTTTACCTTCAACTAATTTCAACAACATCGCTTCCATTTCTGTCTCATCAACCTCATCTTTATTTACAAAATATTTTAAATCTTCTGTAATACTAACATTAACCGTTTGAGGCTCTGGACCTGGAGGAGAAGAAGCATTTGGCAACAAAACTTCCAAAGCATTAGGGCTAATTAAAGTTGATGCAATGATAAAAAATACCAATAGTAAAAACACAATGTCTGTCATACTAGACATGTTAAAATTGGTACTTACTTTATTTTTTGATCTAATTGCCATTATACTGCTGGTTCATGTAAAATATCTAAAAACTCAGTAGTTCTAGCTTCCATTACAAAAACTATCTTTTCTACTTTAGCAACTAACGTGTTATAACCTACATAAGCCATAATACCAACAATTAAACCTGCAACTGTAGTTACCATTGCTGTAAAAATACCTTCGGATAAGGTATTCAAATCAACACCTCCACCTCCAGAGGCCATTTCATGAAACACCAATATCATTCCGATTACTGTTCCTAAAAATCCAATCATAGGTGCAGCTCCAGATATTGTAGCTAAAGTTGAAAGATTTTTTTCTAACTTATTTAATTCTAATTTACCTGTATTTTCAACAGCTGTTCCAATGTCACTTAACGGCTTACCTATTCTACTCACACCTTTTTCTATCATTCTTGCAACAGGAGAGTTATTAGATTTACACAAACTTTTAGCTGCATCCATTTTACCATCTAAAATGTAATCTTTAATCTGGTTCATAAAATTAGCATCTTCTTTACTTGCTTTTTTTATAGCCATAAAACGTTCTACAATAATGTAAACGGCAATAATTGACAATATTAGTAGTGTTATCATTATTATTGCTCCACCAACACCTCCAGAGCTAACTAATTGCCAAATTGTAAGTGTTTTTTCTTCAGGTACAATTGCTTCTGCAACATTAGTTGTAGCATTGTTACCAACCGTCATTTGTAATAAAAAGTTCTTGAACATTTTTTATAATTTATATACCAAGCTAAAATACGATTATGACTTACTGAGAATATAGTAACCCTTCTAAATTGTAAACAGTAAAATGTTAGCTTTTATTGTGTTGAAAGTAAATGAGAATCTTACTTTTTATTTTTAACATTAAACCTTTTCGCGAAAAAAAATCTAAAATTATTAGTGCTTGGTTTAAACTGAAAGTCCTGATAATCAATTGTACCTGTAGTGCCATAGGAAGTTATCCCTAAAATAAAATGTTTATTCTCATAGCCCATCGCAAGCCTAGCAACAAACCTACTAACAGATGTTTTTTCAATAGTTTTTTCAGCATTATCAGAGTAAACAACTAACGTTTGTCCGCCAACACCTGGTATTGCAGTTAGGTTAATAAAAAATCGTTTCCAAAAAACAAAGGTGTACGTATAACCAAATGAAACACCAATAGCTGTTGATCGATAAGATATAAATGGAAAAGAATCCTGAACTTCTTGAGGGAAGTAGTCGGGCACAAAGTAACTCGTTGCTCCTGGCTCAAACCCTGCATAATCTACATTATAAAAGCCCCCCAACAAAAAACTTCCTGCGCTTTTTGTTTGAACGGCATTTCTAACATAAGCGGCTTTATATGAAAGCTTTTTATTATTAAATATATAATATCCTCCTACACCAACAGAAGTTGTTTCCATAGAGTCTCGAAGAGGGAAATTAGGAGAACTCCATGTAGTTAAATCATTTGGTTTATCCACATAAAACCCATTGTATTGTTGTGCAAACGCATCAATTACAAATTTCTTACTATAAATATTCAATTGAAAATCGAATCGAGTTGTTTTTCCTATTCTTTTTTCTTCTTCAGCAGAAATTGGCAGACCAAAGGCAACTGCTAATCCAAACCATTTATAATTAAATCCAAAGCCTAAACTTGCAGTCCCAGAAGGTCGAAGGTTGATAGATTGTTTATTATTCGTATTGATAATTTGCTGTGAATTGCTTTTTACTACTGACATTAGTTTTAGTAACAGTTGGTCAGAATAATCAGTGTAGCGCTCAGAAGTTTGAGTTGTATCTGATGGATGAGTATCTATTTCCACCTGCGATTGTCCACAAACAGATAACGAAATAAATATTAATACTATATATGATGATTTTAAATTCATATTATCTAAACAGATACATTTTACCGTACCCTTTCTTAAAATAGTAATCTAAACTTGATTCTCTTAATTCAATTTCATCACTGTTTATTTGAGTAATAACTCTATATAAATAAAGTCCATTAGCTAGCCTATCTCCATAAGTATCTGTTCCGTTCCATGCAAAGTCTGAAATGTTATTGCCAATTCTAATCACTCCTAACTCATCTTTATTAATCTCTCTAACAACTTTTCCGGTAATTGTCATTATTTGAATTTTAAAAATATCAGGTATTTCACTACCTGTTAGTGTAAACACAAACCTTGTAGAAGTTGTAAAAGGATTAGGGTAATTAATAATATTAGTTATTGTTGATTTATTAATTACTTCAAAACCAATCCTATAATCAATATCACCAGAATTATTATCGGTTCTATCATTTGCTTGAACTCTTAGCTTATATTTTCCATCAACAGGAAAACTTCCTTGAAATAGAATTTTAGAATTATTTTTAGGTAGTGATGCAGGAATAAATTGCATTCTTTCTATCCCTCCTTCTATAAAATAAATTCTTTTTTCTAACCCATTAGGATCCGCTACATAAACAGCATAATCTGAAGTATCGTTTAAAAGTAAATACGGATTTTCATCTGTTAACTCAATTACTATTTCAGATTTGGGTGAAACAATATCACCATCCAATATATGAACGCCATCAAAAGTTACATCTAAAATAGGATTAATATTATCTGAATTAACATAGAAAGGTATTTGAGCAATATTATTAAAATGGTATTTTTCTAATTGATCATTATTAGGATTTACATCAATTAACAAACTATTTAAGCCACCATACCCATAAGAAGAAAAAGTAAATGAAGCAATCAATACACTATCCGCTAACAAAGGTTTTTGTCTTGGGTATGGCAAAAAGTGAATGTTATTACTTTTATCTATAACAGCAAATGAAATTAACAAGCTATCCATGTCATACCTACTAATGTTTTTTATAGCAATAGTTACTGTAATATCTTGCCCCTCGTCTACTGTATCTTTTTGAAATGAAAAATTAATTTTAGGGTCTAATGCAGCCTCAGGAACTCCCGCATAAATAACTTGCCAACGATCCAATTGAGGCGCTGTAAATAAAGAATCATCTGCTAAAAATGAATTTAATTTTAAATAAGGATACTGGGCAGCATTAATAGTATTAGTAATTCTTATATCTCCTGAATCAGTTGGCAAGTTCTGAATTAACAATGTTTCATTCCCAAAACCATCTATTCCATAAACATTTAAAACAGAGCTATCTCTTGTTGTAGGAGCTTCAAGGGGAGACATTCTCCATGACAAAGAGTCCCAGCGTGTTGCAGGACCTAATAAAGGAGAAAAAATATTTGCATAATTTGCGTTAGTTGTTAGAGTAGTTACCAATTGAAGATTTTTATGATTAATTGAATCTCCTATAACTTCTATAGTTGATAGATTATCTCCTTTTTTATGATAAAATAAAAAAGGTAAAGAATCTTGTATTGTAGGTAATAGTGTCGCTCCCATATTAGCTAACTGCGACTTTAAACTAGGAGGCATAGGGTCATAGGCTGTAAAATCATAGAAATACCAAGTCCACATTAAAATATGATTTCCTGAAGGAACCGAATCTTTTAATAAAGTTTCTAATGCAGCCATTTGTGTTGGATTATTATGCCTATAGATAAATTCATGCTCTGTAGAAGAATTATTAAAGCCATTTACATTGGCTTGTCCCATATTTTTATCATCTGCAGACCAAGGTTCTAATGTTAAAGAATCTAAAACAGCAACATGAATAGAACTATTGGTTAACCAACCAGCTTTTGCTTGTAAATCTGCATCTAAATAATAAGCTATTTTATTAAGTTCATTAAAAATTGCCGCGCCATAAGTTACTCCCTTAAGCTGTTTTACATTGCTTACAAAATTAAATTTCCTTGTAAGCCTATCATGATTCACAAACTGTAATTCATTATCCTCAAACTGAAAAAAATGATCCTGTTGCCATCCTTCTCTTCCAACAATGTATTGGAAAGATCTTAACCTCCAATTGTAACTACTCGTAATTGTTGAGTCCTTACTAACACGCCAAAAATAAACCATACTATCAGGCATGTTTTGAAGTAATGTTGGAGCCCATGAAAGCACTCCACCTATTTGGTTGATTGTGGTTGACTGTTTAATCGGGCTATTAAAATAATCAGTGGTATCTAATTCAAAAACATAATTTTTGAGAGGTTCGAAAGGAAATGCGGTTGAAGCGCTTAATACAACTCCTTGTTCAGGAACTATCATAAATTCGTAAGGATAAATAGGAATAATTTCACCCGATTGTATGTTTAATGATTTTGTAACAGTATTATTATTTTCAAAACTTTCCGCAACCGCATTAATTGCATCCACAGTTATTGTAAAGTTATTTAAGCCCAAACCTCTTACAATATCAACCGGCAAAGTAAATGTTATTGTTTCTTGATACTTGGTTCCTAAAAAAACCTTTACATAAGAAGTGTCTGAAAAATTCACTTCCGGAAAATCTCTTACTAATTCTAATATTATTGTATCACTTATTGCTCTACCTAAATTCGAAACTAATACATTAACATCAAATGAATCCAATTCAGATGTTACTACTCCAGGGTTAAAAGTAACTGTAGGAGCTTCAATCATATAATCAGGCAAATCAAAACCATTTAAAACTAAAGACGGATCACCATGAAAAGTAATTGAAGAAGCAGCCTCATTAGAGAAATAAGATCCTTGAGTAGAAATAATCGTGTTTTTAATGTGATTACCCATGCTGCCTTTATAATTTTTGTAAGCTATATTATTGTATAGGTTCGTTGCATAAAAATTTAACGTTGAAGAAACACTTAAATCTACTGCTGATAAAAACCCAATAACACCTTTATCTGCTAAAATAACATGCTCTTCACTTGAACTATTTGCTGATGCTAAATGAATGTCTCCTGCAAAACAAGCTAAACCAACCAACACGGGATACTTCCCGTTTTGATTAGGCCATAAAGCCGGATTATCTATGTTTTGATCAAACCCTCCTGTGGCAGAAGCATGCCCAAAAAATGTCATTAATGCAACCCCTTCTCCTATATAATCTTTAATAGAATCTGATAGGTTAATTTGAATTGGTGCAGTAGAATTTTTTGAAAAGGAAATAACATTCCCTCCAAACAAGGTATCTTCTATTGTGTATTTATAAGAATTAAGTGCGTTCATAAAAGACTGAGATTCGCTAACATTTGTTCCTCCTCCAAAATGCATGATTCGTTTCATCCAGCCATTTATTAAAGTTCCATTACTTGGTGTTGGGTTTTCATGTTCGGTAATTTTATCTAAATACCATAATACTTCCAAATTACTTTTAGCTGCCAATCTACCTGTGGGCACAAGCGGCTCCCTTAGTGTTCCATTTAAACCTGATGTTAACATATTATCAGATGCTGGGTTACCAAAAGATGGTATTAAATTATAATAAAAATCATTAGCTGGTTTCCGTGATTCTTTTGCTTTAATTGATTTCCCCAATAGGAATAAATATCTTGGAGTACTTGTCCAATTATCTACAATATAATCCATAAAACCTCTTATAGCATATGGGTGTTTTTCAATACCATAAGCAAATTGATCATACAATTCATTAATATTAAAAACTATTGCATTTTGAGGGTTATTTCCCGCTAAAGCATTTAGTCGATAACTAGCATAAGTATTTGCTTCTTGCATTAATATCGGGTGTGTAATAATAACAAAAGCAGTATCTGTAGCCAACGTCAAATAATCTGTGAAATTTCCAGTTCCATTTATTGGTGTAATAATCGAAATATTTCTTACTTGCCCATCAGAACTTAAATAACATTTTTTTGTGTTTCCAGTATTTGGAATTAAACATTGAAAATTAGGACCAGATTGAACAACTTTAATTCTTTTCCCTGTTGTTAACTCATAAAACAAAGCATTTCCTGACACATTAAAGTTGGTGAAATTTAAATGTGATTTTGATTCAATAAGATGGTCTTGAATATAAAAATTATCAAATGTTGCCAACCCTTCCATATTTGGCAGGTGAGGGTAGTTAATGTTAGTATAGGCGATTGCTTGTCTATCTACGCCTGATCCTAAGTCATTAACACTTTGAAAAACTATAGATGTATTGGGTGTGCTTAAGCTGGTTAATGGAATAGTTAATTGTATTTCTATTTTTTTATATGCCTCAAAAATGGAATCGAATACACTTGTACCGACTGAAACTTTTAAATGATGGTCTGGCGATAAGTTTGCAAAATCTGATTGACCTAAAACAACTGCTTTTAAAGTTGCGTTTGGACCAGAAGCATATACATTTTTTGTTGAAATATTTTTAGTCCTTGTTTGACCTAAGGAATAGTAACCATCAAACCACCCTTCAGTTTCAACATATCCAAAGGATGTTCCTCCAAATGTATTAGTTTCTCCATCAAAATAAGTTGAATTATAAAAATCAATAGACTCTTTATTAAAATATGGAATAGGTGTATAAGAAGAAAATGATGTGTCAGTTTCTATAACAAGTCTATTATTGGTAATTGAATTGTTCCAGGTAATAAAATAGTTTATCGTATCATTAATTAAACTATAATAAGGATTTGGATGATTTGCAGCACTTCCGTAGAATTGTTCTTCGTTCCATCCATCATTCTTTTCCCCATAAAACTCAATAAAATCAGTAGTATTAAAAATACCATCTCCTTCTCCTTCAATATAAATAGGTATTTCTATTCCCTTAGCAAAAACTTGAATGTTTTGTGGATTAATAGATGATATTGGAATTCCTGCATTCGCTAAGGCAGTTGAATCTATTCGGTAAACACCTGTTTCTGATACTTTAAATTTATAATACTGCTGGCTGTAATTAATCCAAGCGTTTCCATAGGGCTGAGAAAAACAAAAAGTAGTTAAAAGAATAAACAACCCTAAAATAAGAGTTTTTAATGGATTATCTTTTATTTTACTTTTTTGTATCAAACTAAAAATGAAGCAACTAATACAGTACTTACAACTTATAAAGGTAAGTATTTTTACTTAATTTAAAAACGATTAATTAAAAAGGAAAAACTGGTGATTAATTAAATCTTTCTTTGGTGTGGTTTTGTTTATTAATGTCAAATCTTAAAGAAAAGATATTTGAATACAAAGCTTCTGATTGATTTCCAATATCAGACAACGCATAATCAATAGCAATCCCTCTAAATTGTATTCCCACACCAAAATTTGGTTGGTAAGATATTTTATCATTGTTTAAAATATCTGTGACCTTTTGGAAATTTCCGACTCCAGCTCTTAAAAATATCATTTTATCATAGCCAACCTCTACCCCCATGTGAGGATCAATACTTACAGGATCTCCAGTAATTAAAACATTTCGTTTTCCATCAGTAGAAAAATCAAAATCTATTTCTCCTAAAATATTAAACTTGTTACTAATTTTAACTTCTTTACCAATTCCTAAAATAGCTTTAGGTAATGTGATTTCTAATGAGTTTTCTGGAATTTCGTTCCCAGTAGCGTTAAAAACATCAATAGTTTCTTGAGACAATGAAAAACTCCAAGCATTAAATGTTGAAGTAACATCTCTTGCCATTAAACCAAATTTCCAAGTTTTATAATCGTACTGGACACCCCCATCAATACCAAAACCCCAAGCGCTAGCAAATTCACCAACATTCCTGTAAATTATTTTCACATTAGCACCATAATTTAACCCAGGTATTTTTGATTTCCGAGCATAAGAAAATATAAAAGCATAATCAGCTACTGAAAAAGAAGATATTCTATCGTAATCAATATTCCCATCAGCATCTATTAATTGTGTAGTGTTTGGAATATCATCAACCCCAAAACGAATTATTGAAAATGCAAATGCACTTGCACTATCTATATTTGCCGCAAACCCACCATAGTCATACTTAGCTATTCCTGCAAAGTACTCTGCATGCATTAATCCTACTTGAAAATCTTTTTTAATATTAACTAACCCAGCGGGATTCCAATAACCAGAAGTAACATCATCAGTAGTTGTTACATAGGCATTAGACATCCCTAAAGCTCTTGCTCCAACTCCAATAGACAAAAATTCATTACTAAATTTTGGCGCAGACTGAGAAAAAAGATTTCCTGTAATAATTGTTAGAAAGATGAATAATACTTTTTTCATTAAAGTTTTAAATAGAAGCGAAAGTTAATAATTTCTCACAAATTAAAATGATTTAACTATTGATAAGTTAATCTAACACTATTGACTAACTTAAATATTATACTATTATTGTTAACCTTAAAAAATTAAATTTTATGAAAAAGTGAAATAAGTTAACCCTGAAAATATTAATTAGTTAAATTTACACCTTTAATTTTATGAAAAATCAAATTCCAAATAGTATAACCATCCTTAGTTTAATTTTAGCCTGCATTGCTATTATTTTAACTTTTGAAGGTAAAATGGATATTGCTGCTTACCTTATTATTGGCTGTTCTGTTTGTGATTTTTTTGATGGTTTTGCTGCTAGAGCTTTAAAAGTAAAAAATCCTTTAGGAGCTCAATTAGATTCATTGGTTGATATGGTTGCTTTTGGTGTAGCTCCAGGAATTTTAATGTTTCAATTTACTAAAGAGCTGCAGGAACAAAACCCTATTCAATTACTTACAGATTACCCTTGGCTATTTTATATCACCTTTTTAATTCCAATTTTATCTGCAATTAGATTGGCGAAATTCAATATTGATACTCGCCAAACAACCTCTTTTATTGGTTTGGCTGTTCCTGCGCATGCTACTTTTTATATTTTTTCGGTGATTATTTATTTACACCCTGATTTACCTAAAATTATAGACGTAAACTCTATAATAATGCCCATTGTTTCTAACCCGTTAGTAATGCTTAGTTCTACTATACTTCTATCGTTAATGTTGATAGCAGAAGTACCTATGTTTTCCTTAAAGGTTAAAAATTTAAAATGGAGTGAAAATCAAACTCCATTGACTTTCCTATTTATTTTAATAAGTCTTTTAGTTCTTACCAATTTGGTAGCTATGCCAATTATTATAGTAATATATATTGTTTGGTCTATTATTGCCAAATACATCAACAACCCAAAAACAGTATAATAAATGTTATCGGTTTTTTCTGACGACCATTTTATGAAAGAAGCTTTTAAAGAAGCTAAAAAGGCTTTCTCAGAAGATGAAGTTCCTGTAGGAGCCATTATTGTTTGTGATAATAAAATTATTGCCCGAGCACATAATATGACTGAAAGATTAAATGATGTTACTGCCCATGCAGAAATGCTCGCTTTTACTTCCGCTACAGATTTTTTAGGTGGAAAATATCTGAACGAATGCACTTTATATGTAACACTAGAACCCTGTGTAATGTGTGCTGGAGCTAGTTATTGGACGCAACTTAAAAAAATTGTTTATGGAGCAAGTGATGATAAAAGAGGCTTTTCTCGTGTCCCCGAAAATTTATTACACCCTAAAACAGAAATAGTTAATGGAATTTTAGAGCAAGAATGCTCAACTATTATTCAAGAGTTTTTTAGTAAAAAAAGGAATTAATAATTTAAAGCATCATTAATTAGTAACTTTGATTTTTAAATTTATTAATCATTAAAACTTAAAAATATGTATCCACCAGAACTAGTTGCTCCGATGAAAGAAGAATTAACATCGGTAGGGTTTGAAGATTTAACAACAGCTGAACAGGTTGACAATGCAATTACAAGTGAAGGAACTACTCTAGTAGTTATTAATTCAGTTTGTGGTTGTGCTGCTGCAAATGCAAGACCTGCCGCAAAAATTTCAATATCAAACGATAAAAAACCAACAAGAATAACAACTGTTTTTGCTGGGGTTGATGGTGAAGCTGTTGCTCAAGCAAGAAAATATATGTTGCCTTACCCCCCTTCTTCACCAAGTATGGGGCTATTTAAAGATGGTAAATTGGTTCATTTTATTGAGCGTCATCATATCGAAGGAAGACCTGCCGAAATGATTGCAGAGAATTTAGCTGCTGCTTATAATGAATATTGTTAAGAGAATCCAATAAAAAAGAGCCTTGAAATTTTCAAGGCTCTTTTTTTAAATTAATTTAAAAAACTACTTCCTTTTAGATAAACTTTTTTCATGTTTTTTCAACATTCTTTTGGCAAAATCGCTACTATATTCCTTAATTAAATTTGTATAAGATTCTAATAATGATAAAGCAGAAAAATTCATTTCTAAATAATCTAATCCTTCTAATTTAGGCGTTTTAATAGAGGATGTTTTTGTTGAGCCTAAATTTGCACCCATCCCCATATTCACTTTGATTTTTTGAGCCACTCCTCCTTTAATTTCATAAAAAAACATATTGGCTTTAATCTCCATACTATTACTTACCTCTCCTCCTTTTGCCATATCTACAAACCTTATATAATCTCCTTCAACCTGAACAATAGCAATAATTCCATCAGGCAATTTTGATAAATCTAAATATTGTGTCTGTTTATCACTAGACTCTCCTAATTCAGATACATCACCCAACTTAAATGCACTTACCTGCATTTCTGTATTTAATGTTGTTATAACATTATTTTTAATGTCATTTGAGGAAAACTCATTAGGCATTACTGTCCTAATATCTGTTTGTCCTTTTGGATTTGTTTGCTTCATTTTTCTATCAGATTCTCTATCAACAATCTCTGTAACATTAAAATATACCTTTACTTCTTGAGCGCCTTCAATCTCTTCTTTAAATGTTGTTTTATCTTTTCCCGCAATTGCGGTAGCTCCAAAAATTATAATCAACACGATACTTAAACTAACTTTTTTCATCTTTTAAAATTTTATGATTAATATGCTTATTCTTTTATAAATCGTTTAACTCCTATTCCTTTTTCAGTTTGAATTTGTAAAAAATATAAGCCCTTTGGTAAATCAGCAACATGAATTGGTGTTGTGCTTTGAGTGAATTTTTTTATCGTTTTTCCAGTAACATCAATAATTTTAATACTGTTAATTTTTTCGTTTTCAGAACTAATAATTAATTGATCTTTTACAGGGTTAGGATAAATATTAAAAGAACTTAGCTCCATATTGTCTTCAACACTTACCAATGTATTTGTATATCTCGAAGTCATAAAATCTCCATCAGAAACTCCTGTAATTACAATTTTTCCATCGGATTGTAAGGCAATATCAAAAGCTATTTCATCAGTATTATTTATATCTTCTATCACTAATCCATTCGTGCCAAAAGTATTATCAAGGATTCCAACAGAGCTATAACGTGCCATTGCAATATCTATCGTTGCTCCAAATTGAGCTCCAACAGCCAATATTTTGCCGTCAGGCTGTATTATTAGGTTTACGATATAATCATCTACATTACTTCCTAATTCAGTAGTTACAACCCCAGCTATTCCAAATGTGTTATCAAGCAATCCTACAATATCAAATCTTAAAAGAAGAAAGTCTGCATCATTTCCATTTGGTGCAATTCCTCCAATAACGATATTCCCATCCGCTTGAATAGCAATAGCATTTGCTTCATTATCTCCTGCACCAACAGCTTTATTAGCTATACCGTTTGTTCCAAAAGAATTATCTAATCCAAACTGATTATATCGAGCAACAGCAATTACATTATTAGGACCTCCATTATTATAATATCCTGCTGCCACTAGTTTCCCATCAGATTGAATTGCTACTTGTTCCCACTGAGCCTCTCCTGGGCCTAATGGTGTCACCAATTTTCCTCCAACTCCGAAAGATGTATCTAAAGTGCCGTTTGAATTATATCGTACAACAATAGGGTTTAAATCTCCACCAGAATTTTTAGTAAATCCTACCACAACTATTTTTCCGTCAGCCTGAATTTTCACATCATTAGGCACAGTTCTATCACTACCTGGATTATCGTATATTAATAAAGAATCTATCCCATTTGTTCCAAACGTGTTATCTAAAGTTCCATTGGGGTTGTATCTTGCTATAGCTAAAAATTCATTAGCAACTCCAGCATAACCTACCACCACAATTTTACCATCGGTTTGTAATGCCATCCCTCGTATCACATCATCTCCCGCAGAAACATTAGTTACAACTAGTCCTCCAGACCCAAAAGTATTATCTAAGACTCCATTAACATCATATCTTGCTAATGCAAATTGATCAATACTCCCAGTACTTGAAAGGCCTGCTACAACAATTTTTCCATCAGGTTGAATTACTAACTCTCTTGCCTCATTATCTTCAGCAACAATATCAGTAAGAACTCTACCATTTGTTCCAAATGAATTATCTAACACTCCATCTTGAGCATTTAATGTTGTTCCAGCCATTATAACAACTGTTAAAAAAGTAATTTTTTTCATATCTATATAATTTTAAGTTGTGCTTTTTAATTCAATACCATACAAATTAAGCTACTATTTATAAGTTCTACAGCTTAGTTTTTATGAATAGATTGATTAGATTTGTGAGTGTATCTATTTTTTTTGTAAATGAAGTATTTTGGAATTTTAACAACACTTCTTCTTTATTCTTGGCTCCTATTTCCGAAAAGTGCTCCAAGAGATGAAAAGCATATTATAGATTCTTTAAACATTATTCTCCAAAACAACAATCATGATACTACATTAGCTAATGCTTACCTTGCATTATCCGAAATGTTAGTTGCAGAAAATATTGATACATTAAAATTTTTATGTGAAAAATCAAAAGAAATTGCTGAAAAAAACCTCAAAAACAATAAGTTATCATTAAAAGAAAAAACTAGTTTTAAAATTATTCTTTCTAAATCATTAGGAAATATTGGCTATTATTATGGAGAGGTTGGAGAAATTGAGAAACAAAAACATTTGTATTTACAAAGTTTAAAACTAATAAAGGAAACTAAAAGTAAAATTGATATTGCTGCCACTTTAAATAATGTAGGCTATTTATATGGACAATTGGGAGAAGTTGAAAAACAAAAACAATATTATATAGAAAGTTTAGAACTAAAAAAGGAGATTGGTGATAAAGATGGGACTGCTTTATCGCTATTTAATTTAGGCTTATTATATTTTAACCAAGGAGACATCCCTTTAGCTTTAGATCATTTATATAAAGCTCTTAAAATTCAAGAAGTTATTAATAAGAAAGAAGATGTTGCTTCCACATTAAGCTCTTTAGGATATATATACGGACAGCAAGGTAAAATTGAAAAACAAAAAGAATTCTATTTAAAAAGTTTAGCTATAAGTGAGGAAATAAATGACAAACACGGAATTGTGCTTTCCTACAATAATATAGGAGCTATTTATAAAACTCAAGGCGATAACGAAAAAGCTTTAAAATATTTCTACGCCTGTTTAAAATTATCAAAAGAAATTAAATTACTAAGAGGTATTTCCAACTCGCTTAACAATATTGGCAATATTTATGAAGCCAAAAATGACTTTAATTCAGCACTTAAAAATTATCAAGAAAGTTTAATTGTTAGAGAAGACCTTAATGATAACCCTGGCATTATTAATTCATTATTGTCTATTGGTGGGATTTTACATAAGCAAGGAAAAATTAAAGAGGCTAATATTTACTCGAAAAAAGCATTAATAATTGCTAAAGAAATCGGTTACCCAGACGAAATAAAATTATCTGCTAATTTACTTCAGAAAACTTACAAAGAAATGGGTAATTACAAAGATGGCTGGGAAGCATACGAATTATTTATTAGCATGCAGGATAGTGTTAATAACATAGAAACCCAAAAAGCAACAATTGAGCAAAATTTACAATATGAATTTGACAAAAAAGAAACCTTAGCAAGTATTGAACATCAAAAAGAATTAACAATAAAAGAAGCCGAAAAACAGCAACAAAAAATTATTATTTGGGCTGGAGCAATAGTGCTTATTCTAATTGTTGGATTTAGTGTTTTTATAGCAAATCGATTAAAATTAAGTAATAAACAAAAATTACTTATTGAACAAAAAAATAAAGAAAATGAATTGTTGCTCGGTGAAATACATCATCGAGTTAAAAATAACTTACAAGTAATTTCTAGTCTACTAGGTTTACAAGAAAGGAGTATTAATGATGTGGCGACAAAATCTGCCATTGCAGAAGGAAAAGAAAGGGTGAAATCAATGGGATTAATTCATAAAATGCTCTATCAAAACGACAATTACTCAGGAGTTGAGATGGATAATTACGGACGAGAACTTATTAAAGGATTAGTTGATAGTTTTGGAATGAAAGACACAGAAATTGATATAAACTTAAATTTCTCTCAATTAAAATTAGACGTTGATACAGCTATACCTATTGGCTTAATTATTAATGAATTAGTAATTAACACTTTAAAATATGCATTTGAAAAAACTAACTCACCAGCTATTAAGGTAAGTTTGATTAAGCAATCAGAAAACCTTATTTTAGAAGTTTCAGATAATGGGACAGGAAAAATTAGTGATTTAGAAAACTCTAAATCTTTTGGAATGAAATTGATTAAATCATTATCTAGACAAATAGGAGGAACAGTATCAATAAATGATGTCTCCGGTATTTGTGTTAGAATTAATATTTCTGATTATAAACTAATTTAAATTGAAAATAAAAGTATTAATAGTTGAAGATGAAGTCATTGTTGCAGAAGAAATAGCTGCTGACTTAACAGATTACGGATTTGAAATAACCGATATCGCAATTTCAAGTGAAGAGTGTTTAAAATCAATATCTCTTAATCTTCCTCAAATTATTTTAATGGATATTAATATAAAGGGGAGTAAAGATGGTATTGAAACTTCAACTTTAATTAATCAACATCACAACATCCCAATAATTTACTTAACAGCTAATTCTGACACCAAAACGTTAAACAGAGTACTAACAACATCTCCCTATGGATTTATTAGTAAACCTTATAATAAAAAAGATTTATCGTTAGCTATAGAAATAGCTTTTTCTAAACACAATGGAAAATTAATTCAAACTAATAATGCATTAACTTCTGATTCATTATTTGTTAAAAATGGAGATTACTACACTAAACTTAATATTGATGATATTAACTACATAGAGGCAGACGGCAGTTATTCTAATATTTATGTGAAAGATAAAAAATATACTATATCCACTAATTTAAATCACTTCCAAAACAACCACAATAGTCCTGTATTTGTAAGAGTTCATCGCTCTTTTATCATTAACATAAAAAAAGTTGAAGCCTTCGATAAAGATTCTCTAATTATCAATTCTACAACAATCCCAATTAGTAAGTCTTATCAAAAAGAAATAATGAAGTTTTTTAATAAACTTTGAAACTTTCCTTCTCTGCTTTCTTATCTTTGATGAGTAAATTTTTTTATTATGGCTCTTAGACAATCATTAAGCTTTAAACTTCAACAAAAATTATCTCCTCAACAAATTCAGTTAATGAAATTGTTACAGCTTCCAACAGTGGCTTTAGAGCAACGTATTAAGGAAGAAATGGAAAGTAATCCTGCATTAGATGAAGGAAAAGAGGAAGAGGAAGAATTAGAGAAAGAACAAGATGATGATTTTGGAAGAGATGAAATAAGTGATTCTGAAAAAGAATTTGATTTTGAAGCTTATATCAGTGATGATGATACCCCTTCATACAAATTAAGTGTTAACAATCATAGCAAGGATGATGAAGAAAAACAAATCCCTTTAAGTGGTGGGGCTACTTTTCAAGAATTATTAGAAGCACAATTAACCTTGTTTAATTTAGATGATGAAGATCATACTATTGCCACCCATTTAATTGGAAGTTTAGATGAAGCTGGTTATTTAAGGCGAGAAATAGAAGCAATAGTTGACGATTTAGCGTTTACTCAAAATGTAATAACAGATGTTGATCATGTTAAGAATATTTTGAAGATTATTCAACATTTTGACCCTCCTGGAGTTGGTGCTAAAAATTTACAAGAGTGTTTATTACTTCAAATAAAAAGAAAAAAAGGACATTCATTAATTACGATGAATGCGGTTGAAATATTAGAAAATTACTTCGAAGAATTTACCAAGAAACATTACGATAAAATCATTGATCGACTTAGTATCTCTAGCGAAGATTTAAAAGAAGTTATTGAAGAAATATTAAAGTTGAACCCTAAACCTGGTAATTCTGCTAGTGATTCTAGTAAAGTTGTTCAACACGTTGTTCCTGATTTTAACTTAACCATTGAAGATGGCGAGATACAACTTTCTTTAAACGGAAGAAATGCACCTGACTTAAAAGTTAGTAGAGCTTATTCTGATATGATGAAAGGTTATCGAGATCAAAAGGAAAAACCTAGTAAATCTCAAAAAGATGCCTTAATGTTTGTGAAACAAAAATTAGATTCTGCTCAATGGTTTATTGATGCAATTAAACAACGTCAACAAACATTAATTACAACAATGCACGCTATTATTAATCATCAAAAAGAATACTTTTTAGAAGGAGATGAAACACTTTTGAATCCTATGATTTTAAAAAACATTGCCGAAGAAGTTGATTTAGATATTTCCACCATTTCAAGAGTTGTAAATAGCAAATATGTACAAACCCCTTACGGAACATTTTTATTAAAAACCTTCTTCTCTGAGTCATTAAGTACAGATAGTGGAGAAGATGTTTCTACTAGAGAAGTTAAAAAGATTTTACAAGACAACATTGAGGAAGAAAATAAAAAGAAACCTTTAACAGATGAAAAACTCTCTCAATTACTAAATGATAAAGGCTATAATATTGCTCGAAGAACTGTTGCAAAATATAGAGAACAATTAAATATACCTGTAGCACGACTAAGAAAAGAGTTATAGATAACCAATGAGAATCACAGCAAAAATTATTTCAGGAATTTTTCACCCATTATTAATGCCAGTTATTGGTCTCTTAATAATTTTTAATACTGATTCGTATATTAATTATACCATTCCTATTGATTTAAAAAAGGCTGTTATTATATTAACTGCCACTAGCACAGTTGTGGTTCCTTTATTAATCAGTTTATTGCTTTTAAACCGTAAACTAATTAATAGCCTTGAAATGGAAACCACTAAAGAGCGTATTATACCTTATGCTTTCACTATTATTTTTTATGTTTTTACACTATACATGTTAAAACAAGCTCCTATCCCTCCCATTATTTTTAATTTTATAATTGGAGCAACTTTATCTGTAATACTAGCTTTTATCATTAATATAAAATGGAAAATTAGTGCCCACATGATAGGAGTAGGTGGCTTATTCGGTGCTTTATTAGCCGTTTCTTTGGTATTGGAAGTTTATATAACCCCTTATATTGTTTTAACTTTAATAGCTTCTGGATTGGTTGCTACATCTCGATTAGTATTAAATGCCCATAATCAAGCTCAACTTTACGCAGGATTTTTATTAGGAATATTTTGTCAGGTTTTGGTTATTTATTTCTAGTTTAATCTCATTCAAAATAAAAATTCTCATAAAAAAGCCTCAAATAAATCTTATTCGAGGTTTTTAGGCAAATAGAATAAGTAGTTTTTAGTTTTTAATAAATTTAACTGTTTTAACTCCTTGTTCATGAAGAATGCGTAAGAAATAAATTCCTTCTTTTAAATTAGATAGGTTTATATTTTCTTTAATCTCTATGGAAATATATACGACTTTACCTGTAATCGATATAATTTCAAATTTATCTACTTGTTTAAATTTATCTAATCCCTTAATTGTAACACTTTCTGAAACAGGATTTGGATAAACTGATAGATAGCTTAATTTATTTTCATTAATCCCAGTACAAGTGTTAACAGTTACAGTAACCATTGCAGTATCTTTAAGTCCAACGCTATCTGTAACAATAACTTGATATATAGTTGTAGTTGTTGGACTAGCCATAGGGTTTACAATACTCCCATTATTAAGTGTTGCAGCAGGTGTCCAAGCATAAGTAAAAGGTGGTGTTCCTCCAGAGAATACAGTTACAACTAGCATAACACTATCTCCAGAACAAATTGAAGTATCTGGAGTAACAGCAATCATTGGTGGGTTAGCAATACTACTAGACTCATAACACCCCATATCAGCAACGGTTGTACCAATTGAAGGTCTAACATTCCCATCAATATCAACCAAAACTGTTGAAGCAGGATCTGCTAACTCTAAACATGGAGATATACCTTGTAATTGATAATTTGGTGCTCCAATAAATAATGGTAATGAGTTTATATTCCCAGTTCCTGGTTGACCTCCCCTCACATTAGAATAATTAACGTTTAACAAACCTCCATTAAAATAAATATCGGTTGCAGGGTTAGGGTTGTAAATAATAGAGCTAGTTATATCAAGTGTGTCAGCTACTCCATCAAAAAAAATTCCTACACCTGTTAAATTTGCACCTCCCACTCTATCATTATCAACAACAGTACAATGGTTTAAACTCAAATAAGAAGATTCAGAAAAAATTCCGCCACCAGAATAACCGCTACCAGCTCCATTAATCATGTTTTTTGCAACTAAACAATTTTCCATTGTTAATGATGAGTTGGTTGTCAAAAATATACCATTTCCTTTTGAAAACGAAGTAGTTGTCATGTCTTGATTTGTTATTTTAACTTGGTTTAAGTTCGCTTGTGAACCTGTAAGATGAATTCCTCCGCCATAAGTTCTTGAAGTATTACTGAGTTTATTACCATCAATCTCTCCTCCTATCATGTTTAGTGTTGCTAATGAAGTTAAATAAATTCCTCCACCATAACAATAATTTGTACCTCTTATATCGTTAGTATTTACCTTACAATTAGTTAGATCAACCCTTGCTGCACTAATATGAATACCTCCTCCATAAGCTCTTGAACTGGTAGGAATATCATTTCCAGAAATATTACTATTTATTATTGAAACATTAGCACCGCCTATTATATACATCCCCCCTCCATAATCATAATTACCAGTATTAGAAACTGCGTGATTATTAATAATACTTGAGTTTCTTATTCTAGCTGTTCCTCCATCTATTGATACACCAGCACCATAACATCTACTACCATTTCCAGTATTATTATCAACCATACAACTATCAATTGTTGGACTAGCACCATTATCGATTTTTATCCCTGCACCGGTACCACCACTATAATTAACTGTAGAACCATTCGTAAATCTAAACCCACTAATTATTGTTGTGTTATTTATAGGTACTAAAATTGCTAAACATATACCAGTTCCTCCGCCATCAATTATGGTATTTGTAGTATCTCCTGCTGATAATAGTTTTAAGTCAGCTGTATTAGGCCAAATTAAATTTTCCATATAAGTTCCAGGTTGCACCAAAACAGTATCACCAACAGTTGCAGCATTTAATGCTGCTTGAATTGTTGTATAAGTTGAAGGAACATTTAAAATTGAAGCAAATGAATTAACTCCAATAAAAATAAAACAAACAGTAAAAATTAGATATCTCATTTTGAATTTTTTTTAGTTCATATCAAATATAACTTATTCACATAACTAATCACAATAGAAAATCAACTATTTTTTTAAATTTCAAACATTTACCTGCCTTTTTTTAACAATTACTTGATTTCTTAAAACAAAAAAAAAGCGATGGTTAAAACCATCGCTTTTCATTTTTTTTTATATTAAATCCTCAATATTCGTCCTCATTAAAAAAGAAATCTTCTTTTGTTGGATAATCAGGCCAAATATCTTCTATCGAATCATATATTTCTTCTTCATCCTCTAATTGTTGTAAATTTTCTACAACCTCTAAAGGTGCTCCTGTTCTAATTGCAAAATCAATTAATTCATCTTTTGCTGCGGGCCATGGTGCATCTTCTAAATGCGATGCTAATTCTAACGTCCAATACATAATTTATAATCTTATTATGGTAAATTTTACTTTTTTTAAGCTTTACGCAAAAATAGATTTTTTGTTTACTTCTACAAGAAAAAAAAATAAACAATTGTTAATATCTTAAATTAAATCATAACAACATGATTTTGAATGATTTAAAACGTTTTGTTTTCTTTAATATTACAAAATATTAACCAAAAGAAGGAAGTTTCAAGCTCCAAGGAATTACTTTTCAAGCTTCAAACTTCCTTCTTCTAACTTATAAATCACATACGTGCAACCCACGGTAGTTCTTTTACTCCTTTATCGATGGTTATTTTTCTAGATAAGACAAATAAATAATCCGATAATCGATTTAAATAAATTAAAACAACATTATTTACCTCTTCAAGTTCTGCTAGGTGGCTAACAATTCTTTCTGCTCTTCGACAAACACATCTTGCTATGTGGCAATATGAAACAGTCGTATGACCACCAGGCAAAACAAACGACCTCATTTCAGGTAAAGTTTCATTCATTTTGTCTATTTCCTTTTCTAATAATGTTATATCTGTATTATTAACTTGTGGAACTTTAACTTTAGTATTTCCAGGTTCTGTAGCCAAAATAGAACCTATCGTAAATAATCTATCTTGAATTTCAATTAAAATATTTCGGCTATCCTCATCTATTTCTTGATCTCTAATTAACCCTATGTATGAATTTAATTCATCAACTGTTCCATAAGATTCTATTCTTAAATGATGTTTCGGTACTCTTTTCCCTCCAAAAAGTGAAGTTTGACCTTTGTCTCCTGTCTTTGTGTAAATTTTCATTTTCCAGTAATTTATGATAGCCTATCTAGTTAAAATTAAAATTAGAATTATTTATTACAATCAGCACCATTTTAATAATGATAATATTAATTTTGACTTATGGTTACATTAGAAAACATAAAGTCGTTAGTAAATCGCCTGGATGCGTTAAGGGGGTATCTTTGACATTGATGCCAAACTTATACAATTAGAAGAAGAGGAACAAAAAACTCAAGATCCAAACTTTTGGGATGACTCAGTAGCTGCTGAAAAACAGCTAAAAATCGTTCGAAACATAAAGGTTTGGACAGACAATTATACACTGATTGCTGCAGAGATTGATGACCTCCAAGTTTTATTTGATTTTTACAAAGATGGGGATGTTTCGGAAGAAGAAATGGAATCTCAATACAATACCGTTATTGAAAAAATTGAAGATTTAGAGTTTAAAAACATGCTTAGTGCAGAAGAAGACTCACTAAATGCAGTTCTTCAAATTACTGCTGGTGCTGGAGGAACAGAAAGTTGTGACTGGGCATCTATGTTGCTCAGAATGTACAAAATGTGGGCAGAAAAAAACAACTTTAAAATTAATGTGCTTGATTACCAAGATGGAGATGTTGCAGGAATTAAAACAGTAACTATTGAAATTGAAGGTGATTTTGTTTTTGGCTATTTAAAAGGAGAAAATGGAGTACACCGTTTGGTAAGAGTTAGCCCATTTAACTCTCAAGGTAAAAGAATGACTTCTTTTGTTTCTGTTTATGTTTATCCTTTGGTTGATGAAACTATTGATATAAAAATAAATCCTGCAGATATTAAATGGGATACTTTTAGGTCTGGAGGAGCTGGAGGACAAAACGTAAACAAAGTAGAAACAGGAGTGAGGTTAAGACATGCTCCTTCTGGAATTATTATTGAAAATACTGAAACTCGTTCTCAATTAGGAAATAAAGAAAAAGCCCTTCAACTTTTAAAATCTCAATTGTATGAAATTGAAATTCGAAAAAAGATGGAAAAAAGAGCTGAAATTGAAGGCAGCAAATTAAAAATAGAATGGGGAGCTCAAATTAGGAGTTATGTTTTAGATGACAGAAGAGTTAAAGATCATAGAACCAACCATACCGTTAATGACCCTGACAAAGTTTTAAACGGAGAGCTTGATAGCTTTTTAAAAGCTTATCTAATGGAATTTGGAAAATCATAAAAATAAATTAATATGAAAATATACCACAACGCAAGATGTAGCAAAAGTAGAGAAACGCTTCAGTTGATTAAAGATGCGGGAGCAGAAGTTGAAATTATAGAATACTTAAATGCAATACCAACAGTTGATGAGCTAAAAACTATTTTAATGAAACTTAACCTTGAACCTAAAGATATTATAAGAAAAAGTGAGCCCGTTTATAAAGAAAAGTTTAAAAACAGCAATTTTAATGATGATGAATGGCTTAAAATAATGGTAGAATATCCGAAATTAATTGAACGACCAATAGTTGTTAAAGGAAATAAAGCAATACTAGGCAGGCCGCCACAAAATGTAATTGAGTTATTATAACTAATCTACTAAACCAGCTAACCTTTTAGCCCAAGTAGGACCAAACTTGTTTAATAGAAACAACTTGATTGAACCTGGTACAACAACAGTAAATAAAAACATCAATACCCACATTGCCATAAAGAAAATTATGAAGAAAAATATAAATCCTAAACTTACCATGTTTGTTCTTTTAAGTTATTAATAATTGTAAAAGTAAAAAAATATTAAATATAAAATAATGAAAATCTAAAAAAATGGAATATAGAATAGAAAAAGACACCATGGGTGAAGTAAAAGTTCCTGCAGATAAATACTGGGGTGCTCAAACAGAAAGATCAAGAAACAATTTTAAAATTGGTCCAGTTGCCTCAATGCCTATCGAAATAATTTACGGATTTGCTTACTTAAAAAAAGCCGCAGCATATGCTAACTGCGAATTAGGTGTTTTAGAAGCTCATAAAAGAGATTTAATTAGTGAGGTTTGTGACGAAATTTTAACTGGAAAACATGATGATCAATTTCCTCTTGTTATCTGGCAAACTGGTTCTGGCACTCAAAGCAACATGAACTGTAATGAAGTAATTGCAAATAGAGCTCATGAAATTGCAGGTAAAAAAATTGGTGAAGGAGATAAAACGATTCAACCTAACGATGACGTTAATAAATCACAATCATCTAACGACACTTTCCCAACAGGAATGCATATTGCTTGCTATAAAATGATTGCCGAAAATACCATTCCTGGAGTAGAAAAATTAAGAGATACCTTAAAAGAAAAATCAGCAGCCTATATGGGTGTTGTTAAAATCGGAAGAACTCATTTAATGGATGCAACTCCTCTAACTGTTGGGCAAGAATTTTCAGGTTATGTATCACAACTTGATCATAGCTTAAAAGCATTAAGAAATACATTGGCTCATTTATCCGAATTAGCACTTGGGGGCACTGCCGTTGGAACTGGGTTAAATACACCAGCAGGTTATGATGTTTTGGTGGCGAAAAAAATTGCTGAATTTTCTGGATTACCTTTTATTACCGCTGAAAATAAATTTGAAGCACTTGCTGCACATGATGCTATTGTAGAGTCTCATGGCGCATTAAAACAAATGGCTGTAGCTCTAAATAAAATTGCTAACGATATAAGAATGATGGCTTCTGGTCCTCGTTCAGGAATTGGAGAATTAATTATTCCAGCTAATGAACCAGGTTCTTCCATAATGCCAGGAAAAGTAAACCCTACACAATGTGAGGCACTTACAATGGTATGTGCTCAGGTGATGGGTAATGATGTTGCAATAACCGTTGGTGGAACACAAGGTCATTATGAATTGAATGTCTTTAAACCAATGATGGCTTATAATTTATTACAAAGTGCGCAATTAATTGGAGATGCATGTGTTTCTTTTAATGATAATTGTGCTATTGGAATAGAGCCAAATTACTCTGTTATTAAAGAGTTATTAAATAATTCTTTAATGTTAGTTACTGCTCTAAATACTAAAATAGGCTATTATAAAGCTGCAGAAATCGCAAACACAGCACACGAAAATGGAACAACTCTAAAAACAGAAGCTGTCCGTTTAGGTTATGTTACAGAAGCTGAATATGATGAATGGGTAAAACCTGAAGAAATGATAGGAAGTTTAAAGTAATAAAAAAAAAGCCTCATCAAAATTGATGAGGCTTTTTTTATATTATACGATAGGTTAATAAAACTTATAACGTTTATCAACTACACCAAATTTCTCTTTTAAAGCTTCTAATAAAAGACCTGTACTTCCTTTATAAGTTTGGTCTAATTGAGATTTAACTGCACTATAATCAGTTGTTTCTGGTGCTGGAGTTAAGGTTTCTACTTGTATTACAAAAACACCTGTCTGCCCTTCAATTGGAATACTCATTTGACCTTGCTGCAAAGTAGATGCCATTCCATTTACTCTTAATTCTTGTCCCATACCTGGTATTGCGTAAGCTGCGAAATTAACATTTGGAGCGGACTCTACAGTTCCTCCAATTTTCTTAGCCAATTCATCTAAATTAGTTACTCCTTTCATTTCTTCGATAAACATTTCTGCTTTCTTTTTCTTTTTAGCTCCTAATTCAACTTGAATTTCTACTTGCTCCATTGTAGCTATTCCTTCTTCTCTAACATCAGAAAGATGAGCTACAATAAAAGTATTTGCAAATTGTTTTGGTTCAGAAACTGTTCCCTTTTCATTATTAAACATCCATCTAACCAAATCTCTAACGTCTGTCATTCCAGGGATACTTTTGTCTCCAACTTTTATTTCAGATGCAATTTGTTTTACATACTCTCCACTTTCCATCGCTTTTTCGAAAGCTGCAGTATTGTTGTTAGTTGAAAAGAACATACTTGCTTTCGCAAAAACTGCATCAAATGTTTCATTACTTGGTATTGTTTTTCTTACAATTTTAGCTAATTGAATTTTTCTAACCTTAGCTGCTTGTTCTTGAATTTCAATTAAATGAAATCCAAATTGAGATTGTACAATTACTAAGTCACCAACTTTACCATTAAAACAAGCATCGTTAAATTCAGGAACCATTGTCCCTTCACTAAACCATCCTAAATCACCACCTTCAATTGCAGAACCAACATCTTCCGACATTTCTTTAGCAATATCAGCAAATTTACCACCTGATTTTATTACAATTTTTACACTATCTAATTTAGCCTTTAAAAGCGTATCTGTTGGCTGTTGAGTAGTTTTTAATAAAATATGACGCGCTTTTACCGAATCAGGAACCATTTTAGTGTCCGATAATTTTGCAACTACAAAAGCACCATTCTCTTCATAAACATCTTTAATAGTTCCAACTTCTGCATAGAAAAAAGAAGAATCAAAATTTGAAGGCATGTTGTCAAAAGAGATGTAAGATTGGTCAAACGGTTCTTCTGAATTATAAACTACAAATGAGGAATCGTCATCTGTTTTCTTAAATCCTTCAGCAGTTTGTGCCATCCATGCTTTAGCATCAGCAACATCTGCTTCCGAAGGAATAACTTCAAATTTTACATATTCTATTTCTCTAGAAGCATCTTGTTTGTACTCGTTTTTATGCTCATTGTAGTAAGCCTTTAATTCTTCTGTAGTAACCTTTATTGTACTATCGTTAACTGAAACATATCTTTTAGCTACAAACTTTAAATTTCTGTTTTCGTTTTGTTCTTTATAGGCTCTTTTTACTAAATTAGAGGTAGCATACATACCTTTGGTTAACATATTGTTATACTTTGTTGCTATTCTTTCTTTTTCAATACCACTTTCAAAAGCTAACCACTGATTTCTATTTTCAGCTGGCATTGTTTCTAAACTTTTCAAAAACTTTAATACTTCTGTTGGATTAAAAATCCCTGTGTTTGGGTCTGTAAAAGCTTGTTGTACTTGTGGGTGAGGAGTACTCCCTTGAACCATGTCAAACAATTCTTCTGGACTTACAGAAATCCCCAATTCATTAAATTGACTTTCGAGAACTTTTTCTCTAACAATTTCATTCCAAACTTGTTCTTTAAAAGACTCTCTGACTTCACTAGTAGCAGCACTTTTGTTTTGGTTTTCCCATATAGATATAGATTTCTCTAATCGTTGTTCAAAGTCTTGACCAGTTATTTCTTCATCTCCAATTTCTCCAATTGAATTATCATTACCGCCACTTAACAAGCTCTGAGCACCATCTTGAAATAAGAATCCTAACATTCCTATCCCTATTATAATCATTACTAAGCCTGATTTTTCTCTAATTTTTCCTATTACTGCCATTGTATTCTAAATATTTGGGTTGCGAATATACGATTGTCAATCGAAATATAAAAGCGTTGTTACATAATAATAGTATTGATTATAAGGAAAAAAATGAATTTTTTATTATCCCTCTTTTGTAATATGGTGAACAGTGATTATTTCAATTTTATTATTACTCACTTTATCAATAGTAAATTTGAAATTTTGAGTTATAATTTCTTCTCCTTTTTGAGGAATACTTTCATATATATATATAAGATAACCTCCTAATGTTTCATATTCATCAGATTCAGGAAGTTCTAATTTATATTTTTCATTGATATAATCCATTTCTGTTCTTGCCGAAAACTGAAATGTATGTTCATCAATTTTTTCCTCTATTAAATCTTCAACATCATGCTCATCTTCTATTTCCCCAAAAATTTCCTCAATAATATCTTCTAAAGTTAAAATACCAGAAGTTCCTCCAAATTCATCTACCACCACAGCAATACTTTTCCTTTCTTTAATTATTTTTTTTAATAACTCATTTGCAGACATTACTTCAGGAACAATAGATACGGGCAATAAAATTGATTTAATCGATTCTGGATTTTTAAACAACTCTTTTGAATGTGTATATCCAATAATATTATCTACTGAATCTCTATATATCAATATTTTAGATAACCCATGCTCAATAAATTTTTCCTTTAACTCATCAATTGTCCTCTCAACATCCATTGCTATAATTTCTGTTCTAGGAATCATGCATTCTCTAACCTTTACTTCAGAAAAACTTAATGCGTTTTTAAATATTTGTATTTCAGAATCTATCGCCTCTCCTTCATGCTGTCTTTCTTGAATGTTTGCGACAAAATCTTCCAAATCTATTTTAGAAAATGCTAGATCACTTTCAGAAGTATCTACTTTAAATATCTTTAAAATAATATTTGATATACCTACAGTAAAATAGGTAAATGGATACAAAATGCCATAAATAATAAGAATCGGAACTGCTGCAATAGAAAGCACTTTATTAGGATTTATTCGAAATAAGGCTTTTGGTAAAAATTCCGCAAAAAACAATACTATTAGTGTAGAAATTATTGTTTGAATTAATAATAATAAAATTTCATTATGTGTTATGTTTTGAACAATAATTGGCTCTAAAAGTTTAGACATTAAAATACTATAAATAACCAACGCAATGTTATTCCCTAAAAGCATTGCGCCAATAAATTTTGCGGGTTTCTTTAAAAAAGAAGAAAGAATTTTAGCCGAAATATTTCCCTTCTTTTTATCTAGCTCAATTTTTAATCTGTTTGCCGAAATAAAGGCTATTTCAAACCCAGAAAAAAAAGCTGAGGCAATCATTGCCAAAACCAAAAAAATAGAAAAAATAGATGTCATTGATGTGTTAATATTCTTTTTAAAATTACAGGTTTATTTCGACATATTTTCAAACCTTTTTAACTGGCGTTTTCTTACAAAGAATAAAACCAACGCCATTCCAGAAAAAAAGTAAAAAAATAATGCATCCTGAACTGCTGTAAACAGCAAATGATACGTAGCTATTAAAAAACTTATGATGGCTATTACCAACCACATTATTTGTAAAAAACGAACAACTTTTTGCATTGTTAATTAATTTGTGTTTAAAGAATCTGTTTCTTCTTTAATGTTTATAGTACCTTTAATTTTATGTATTTTCCACTTGCTAAAATCTTGATTTGCTTCCATCCCAGTTCCCATAATAATTTCATCTTTGGTGGTTATTTTCACAAATTCATCTGTATAAATTTTTGATGAATCTTCATACCAAAGCAAGTGTTCAGTATTCAACATTTCTCCTTTATCATTTACTACTACTACATTGTCTTTGGCTTCCATTACTTTTTTAGAAACTCTATGTATTGCGTAATTTGCTGTTAAAGTAGAGGTAATATTTAATACAGAATCGAAAAACAAAACTTTTATTCCTTCTTTCATTTCAATATACTTATTCTCAACACCGTATTCTTCCATTAATGGAGCTGTAATTTTAATTTTTACATCCGATTTTTCAGAATATAATAACTCTACATTACGACCTTTACTAATTGGTGATTTTTCGTTATTGGATAACGATTCGGCCTTTTTCACATCATTTTCACAAGAATAAAGAATCCCGAATGCTAGAAGCATCGGGATAACTTTACTTATTTTAAAATAAACTATTTTCAAGTTTTATTATTGAGTTCTAATAGAGGTAGATTCGTTAATCCAACATCCTACTGTGTATGAATCGCCAGCTTTTTTACCGTAAAAGAATAAATCTTTTGTTCCTGGATAACGTGCAGACATACTTGCTATTTTCTTGTTTGCATCACTAGCAACAGAACCATCAACAGATTTTGCTTTTGAATATTGATCTACTGCAGCCCAATAAACACCCCATTTGCCTAATTCTCCATCATCACATGATCCAGCACTTTGAGCATAACAATCACCTATTAATATATAAGGCTCTCCCCAACCACTTTTATAACCTGCGGCCTTTAATGCGTAAGTTCTAGCACTTGAGTATTGTTTACTGTAAGAATAACCTTGAGCAATACTATAACTGTATTCCGCTTTTTCTGCGTCTGTTTTAGCCATATCTAGCGCTTTTTTAAAGAACTCTATTGCTTTGTCAAAATCTCTTTTACCTAAAAACAATTTTCCCATTCCTTCAGCACCTTCAGCAGATGGCTCTAATTTAAAATATGCTTCTGCTACTTTAGAGAAAATTTCTGCTTCGTAACATTTTTTATATTTTAATAACCTTACCGTATTTCTTAACCAATCAACATTTGCTTTGTTAGTCTCAAAATTTTTCTCAGCCATTGGCACTAAAACTTCACAATCTAAATAAGGTGCAGTAACACTATTAATTTGCTCATCAGCTTTAGCATAATTATCTGCTTGTTTTGGATCATCTTTATTTGCATTACAAACAGCAATTGTTTTCTCATACATTGCAACAACTTCTTCCTTAGTTTTCTTTCCTTCTTTTTCTAAGTTAATTATTGCAAACATAGTTGCTACTAATGTTCCTGCTTGAGAGTTGTTTCCACATAATTCAAGAGACTTATTTAAAATTTGAAAAGTTTCTTCTTTTTTATCTTGTCTGTTTACCAACATAGATTGTCCTTTATAACCCAACACATAACATTCTTGTCCGAACATTTCAATACGTTGATCATAAATAGAGAACATGGTATCTAGGTATAACTCTTTTTTAACTGGATCCTTTTCAGCATCAGCCAAATCTTTATAAATATCTACCCCATTAGTGTACAATGTTTTTTGAGATTGAGGACATGTTTTATAGGCCACTCGCCATAACTTATGAGCTAATTTAGGATCACTCTTCAAGTAATCTTTATATATTAAACTTTCTATACAAGTGATACTATCTTTAGGTGTTGCACCATATTTACCTTGTGAAAAGGCTGTTAATCCTACTATTAAACCTATTAATATTAATCCTGCTTTTTTCATGTCTTTTATGTTTTTTATTAATCGTATTTTCTTTTTTGAAACCATACTGCGTTGATGGTTACTCCTACATTAAAATTTAAAAACTTTTCTTTTACTAAACCTCCATTAGTTGTTCCTCTATTACCGTATTCAACTCCTAAATTTAGCCTTGGAAAATTATCATCTGACCTTCTAACAGGTAACCCTATCCCAAAAGTTATGCCATACTCTGTCCAATCTTCATTATTAATTACCAAGTAGGAGTTAGTATACCTCGTTCCAAAACGATAAGCAACTCGTTCAAAATAACTATTACCATCATAACTAGGAATAATTTGAGCGCCTGCATTAATACTATAATTAGATTTATAAGTATATAAAGGATCTGTACTTGTTAACGATGCCCAATTAGCTGTTTTATAGTCTACAGCAATTAACCATTTGTTTTCTTTCTCTAAAGATAAGCCAAAACCTAACTCTGAAGGTAATTGAACAATGTCTTCTGCAGCATTAACATAACTAATGGTGTCTTTAATTGTTCCAAAATCTATATTCCCAGAAAAAGTTCGTGTAATTTCTGTTCTTTTAGTAGCTAAATCTGCTGCAAAACCATAAGTTGCTCCAAAAGTTAATTTGTATTTATCTTCAGCAGCGTTGATAAATGATTTTTGATATTGAATTCCAAAATCAGCTCCAAAATCAGCCACAACTAAATCTCTTAATTTCCATAAATTAAAACCATTAGGTACATCTCCAAAAATGGCTTTTTGGTCATAAGTCATCGTTCCAAACAAAAAATAAGTGTTTACCCCAAAAGATACTGATGAAGTTGTGTCAATATTTAATGCTAAAGCGTTTCCTAAATAAACTTTATTAATTGCCCCTTCACCATTGTTGTAAAAACTAATATTGCCAGCAATGGAGTCATTGATTACTTCACTATAATCGTAACCTGTATTAGCATAAGGCAATAACCCGAAACTCATCCCCCAAGTATTTTTGATAATAGGTACTCCAAAAGCAATGTGATCGATATAAGGATTGTTTTGGTATTGAGACTCTACACCATCTTTTAACCACAATGCGTTATTGGTAAAACCAACATCGAAAGTTGCTACTGAAATAGCAGAGTAACTAGCTGGGTTTAAAATAAAAATATCTTTATCAGATCTTAAGCCTATACCTGTCCCTCCCATTGCAAACCCTTGAGAAAATGCTGGTTGTCTAATAATTCCAATTCCATATTTAGAATAGGGTGAATTGGTTGTTGCCTGAGAAAATGCTTCAGCACTCGTCATCATCAACATTATAAATAGAATACTAACTAAATTACCTTTCCTCATTATATTTTAAAATTTCATTCAAACCCTTCAGCACTAAAAATTTGTCTGCAAAGATGCGATTTTTTGGCACTAAATCAAAGAGATTTGTATTGCCTCCTGTAACAACTATTTTTAAGTTTTTATATTGTGATAGATATTGCGCTATTGTACCATTTATTTCATTTTTCAATCCGTTGTAAACACCAGATATAATTGATTTTTCGGTAGAATCACCAATTAAAGAAAGCTTATCCTCATTAAAATCTATCAATGGTAATTTACCTGTAAATTGGTTTAACGCTTTAAACCGCATTAAAAAACCTGGGGAAATAGCTCCGCCAAGATACTCACCTTTTGCATTTATAAAATCATACGTTACACAAGTTCCCATATCAATAACCAACACATCTGTTTTGCTAAACATTGTTTGAGCAGCAACTACTCCAGCAATTCTATCTCTACCCAAAGTTGTTGGAGTTTTATACTTAATTTGTAAAGGTATTGGTGTAAGGTGTGTTAGTTGTAAAAAATTATGCTTTTTTAACATCTCTTTATCCAAATTTTGGTTTACAGAAGAGATTATTGCATTTTTTATGGTGTATTTGGAAATAAATTCAGCTAAAACGTTATTATTTATTTCTTTAACTACTAAGTCTGAAACAAGCATATCTCCCTCAAAAACAGCTAGTTTTGAGAGGGTATTGCCTATGTCTACGATTAAATTCATTGATTAAAGAACCCCGAAATTACAAAATGTATAAAGATTTGTTTTTAGAGATAGAAAATTTTTCTACATTTGCCGACCAATTAATTGGTGCCTTAGCTCAGTTGGTAGAGCAATGGACTGAAAATCCATGTGTCCCTGGTTCGATTCCTGGAGGCACCACTTACCGAAAGCCTTGAACAGTAAATGTTTGAGGCTTTTTTGGTTTTTATGCCCAATGGACAAAGTGGACACTTTTTGTAAACGGAGTAGACTTTTATTTATATTTCTTGTAAAATAGTGCTACAACGAAACAATATAATATCATAATTCCTACGACTGCTGGAACCATAAAATAAAAATCATTTAATTTATGAAAATAGCGATTCAAGGAAAATGATTCAGATAATCTAATCCAAAGCTGAACTTGGTTAAATCCTAAACTTAATGGGAAAAATATCGAATATGAAAGTGCCGAACTGCTTGACCCAATAACAACATAATTCCAGTAAGAAATTTCATTATCGTATTCTCTATTTAGATAAAAGCCTAAAAGGACATGCATTATAATTGTTACAATGGAAAAGAGAACAAAAATGATTAAATACTTATAATCAGATGGAAATAATGCTGGTAGGATTAAAGAAATAAAATAAACAAAAATGAACCCTCCAATCTGAGAGAGCGAATAAAATAATATATTTCTAACTATCGTTTTCGGTCTCATGCTTCTAAAAGTAATGAAAATATTAAAATTGAAGATTATTTTGTTATTTTAGAATCTTAATATTATACCTATGGATTTTAAGGCTATACTAGTGATTATTTTCTTCCTTTCAATTTGGATTGGTATTAGTACACTTGTTGGATTAGTAGGCAAAAAAAAACGCATCGGTTTTTGGGGTGCTTTTTTTGTAACATTATTTACTGGTTTACTAATTGGACTTATCGTTACATTAACATCTCCCGATTTAAATCAAACCACCAAAATAATTAGATGCGATGGCTGTAAAGAAATTATTAATGGTGAATACATTGCTATTCGACCAAAAGAGTTAAACGTAAAACTTGATTATTGTAATGTAACATGTCGAGATAGCTATCATGCTAAAAATATACAGCAACTTTTAAAAAGCTAAAGTGAAAAACCTCCTAATCATATCATTTTTGCTGCTTCTTGGAGGCTATGGATTTGGGCAATCGTCATACCCCACAATTGAGCAATATAACAATAGTGGTGCAAATAAATTGATGTTTGCGAAAGATACAAAGGAAGCTGAACAGCTTGCAAAAATGGATATTGCTAAAGGAGTTCCTTTTCTGCATCTGTGTAGTGGAGAAGGTGCAGTAGAAGTAACAAGTGACAGCTTATTTCAAGCATGGTACAGTGTTTATTTTTATGAGCATGGTTGCATGTGTCCAGACAAGAAATTAGTCAAAGCTTATAATTTTATTATTCTAAATTACCTTTATCAAGGATATGAGCACGGTTTTATTAGTGATATGCGTAACGATGTAATAGGGTTAAAAGGATGGAATAGACGCAGTGATTCCTCCCATTACAAACTAAAATGAAAAACCTCCTAACATATATTATCATTTTGATTACTGCTGCTGTTTCTTTAACAGCAAATGCACAAGAAGTTCAGGTTGATTCTTCAAATACAGATTCATTAATTTTTAATTTAGATATAATTACAATTACCAATGTGGATACAAAAGAACTTTTAACTGGAGTAAAAATAAAAATAATAGGTACCGATGGTTCCTCTCAAGAATTCGTTTCAGATAGTTTAGGTCTTATCACTACAATCAATTTAAAACCAAACACTTCTTACTCTACTGTTTTAGAAAAAAAAGGATACCTAAATGCGAAAGGAAAAGAAACAACTGTAGGGTTAACCCAATCAAAGAATTTTATTCATGAATACGGGCTACAAGAAATTCCAGGTGGTGGCTGTAGAATGCTTCCTCGTTTTTACTATCACAAAAACGAGATTACTGTTTTTTCAGAGTTTAGTTCTGAGTATAAATTTCAAGATAAAGAAATGGAAATAGACGAAACTAATCCAATAAAATATCTTGTTGAAATTATGATAGAAAACCCAACTATAGTCATTGGTGTCTGGGGCTATAGGGATGAAAGTGAAAAGAACAAAACTTCCAAAATAAGAGCAAAAACTATAGTTAAATACATGGTTAAGTTGGGAATTGATAAAGATAGGTTCGAGATAAATGATGGTGGCGTTTTAGATTTTAAACCAAAACTTCGAAAAAACAAAGAATGGTCTGAGAAGAGGTTAGAACAAGAGAATAGAACAGTTCACATTAAAGTAATTCGGGATGATTACATAAAAAAACTAAAGTGAAAAACCTCATCATCATATCGTTTTTGCTGCTGCTTGGACTCAATGGGTTTGGGCAAAATGAACCTTTAAAATTCAATATTGATAAGGAAATTGGAAAAATAGTTGAGTCTAAAATCAATGATTCATTGTTTAGAGAACTCCCAATGCAAGG
>JBBKXK010000020.1:0-228404 GCA_037969435.1 Vicingaceae bacterium | reverse complement strand
AAAGGACCAACATTGGTAAAGACCTCTGTACCTGAAGGGTTACCAGCATAATAAGGAGTTCCGTTTACAATTACAGTATCTTCATTACATATTGTAGTAGTTACAGACCCTGTTAAAGCTGCTAAAACATTAATTATAACTTGTTCTACACAATCATTAGGATCAGTACTTGTAGAAGTATAAGTAGTTACACCAGCAACATTATTAGGAAACGCTGATCCGTTAGTAATACCATTGTCCCATGTAATAGTCCCTGTTCCAAGAGAAGTTCCTGTGATAGTTACAGGTGTTCCAAAACATACTGTATCAGATGGAGTAACACTAAGTGTTAAGGGAGAACATAGTAAAGTAATAATTACCTGCCCATGACCAGTATTAAATCCAGCTGTGTTAGATTGGTTCGTTCCTGTATTATAAGAACCTCCTCCTCCTCCATTTCCATGAAGAGTATTACTCGGAGTTAAGCCTCCAGCGCCACCACCAGAGTAGCCGCCTCCGCCTCCGCCATAACCAGAAGATGTGGCGCCACCACCACCTCCACCAAATCCACCATGATTTATTGTTCCGTTGCCTGGCCCACCAGTCCCTCCTTGTAAAAAGCCTAACCCTTCTTGACTAAAAAGTCCAGCGCCTCCGCTATTAAAAAAGCCGCCTCCACCACCAGAAACACCACCACCACCACCATATCCTATTGTACCTCCTTCTGAAGGTAATCCACCTCCAGCGCCTGGTGCAGCAACACCATATGCAGGGTTACCATAATTATTTGAATTTCCTCCAGTTGTTGAGATCGAAGCATCTTGGCCAGGAAATGTTCCACGAGAAGATCCATCTCCATTACCGCCTCCGCCACCTCCAGCAATAATTATCGGTGTGTTTGTAGCTGTAACTACATAAGAACCACCACCACCACCACCACCAGCAGCTTCAGACCCTCCTTCTTGACCTGCCAAAACTTTAATAACATTTCCTGCGGTAAGATTAAAATCTCCAATCATTCTAGCGCCTAACCCGCCATCTGTTCCAGTATAATTTGCATTACCAGCTTGAGCTCCTAACACTTCAATACGATAATTGCCAGTTGCAGGAATAGTCCATTCTTGAATCCCCTGTGTATTTATTGTTACAGCACCCGTTAAGGTGTTTGGACCAGTGTATGTAGCGTTAACTTGTCCTTGGGTTGGACCAAATCGACCTGTTGCACCACAATTTGTAAAAGTATATGTTTGAGAAAAAGAGTTAACACCAAATGTTAATGCTGTAATTCCAAAAGCTAATTTTAGTAAAGATTTTTTCATATTTAAACGTTATTTTTAATTTTAAAATACGAATGTATTCCTTTTTCTTCAACTAAACAATGCCCTCATCCCACACAAAGACATAACTAACTAAAAACAACTTGATTAAAAATAAAGCTGTAACTCTAAACTATCTTCTTTAGTTTTATTTATTATATTCAATAATATAATCTAAAATCTTAGTCATTAAATGCACTCTATCTTTTCCTCTAACATTGTGTTCGTGCATTGGGTAAGTAAAAAAATCAAGTTGAACTTCTTTCTCAACAGCTTCTTTTAATAAAGTCATGCTGTGTTGTGGAACAACTGTTGGGTCAATACTTCCATGAATGATTAACAGTTTTCCATCTAAGTTTTCTAAATAGTTTCCTACTCTTGATTTTTCGTAACCCTCTGGGTTTTCTTGAGGAGTATCCATGTAACGCTCTCCGTACATTATTTCATAATATTTCCAATCAGTAACTGGTCCGCCAGCAGCAGCAACTTTAAAAACTCCTGGATGACGCAACATTAAAGAACTTGCCATAAAACCTCCATAACTCCAACCATGCACAGCCATTCTGCTCTCATCAACGTAAGGCAAGGCTTTTAAATATTCAACTCCTGCTAATTGATCTTCCATAGCTGCTTCTCCTGCTTCTCGATGTATTACACTTTCAAACTTAAACCCTCTGTTTTCTGAACCTCTGTTATCTAACGTAAACACTAAATAGTCTTTTTGAGTAGCTAACCAATGCATCCACAAACTTGCTCCACCCATCCAGTCGTTAGTAACTAATTGGGCGTGTGTTCCTCCATAAACATAAACCAAAACTGGGTATTTTTTAGTCTCATCAAAATCAGCAGGTTTAATTAAACGAGCATACAAAGGAGTTCCGTTTTTATAGCTGATGGTCATCATTTCTGTTTCACCAATTTTATAATCCTTTAAAGGGTTTTCAGCTTTAAGTATTGTCGTTGCTTTTCCCGTTTTTGTGTCAATAATATTAATTTCTCTTGGTGTTTCAAGGTTGTTATAATTGTCGATTAAATAAGCTCCATCAGTACTTAATTGAGCATGATGAACACCATTTTGAGGAGTCATGTCTTTTGACGTTCCACTTTTAAGATCAACCTTAAAAACTTTTGAGTTTCGCGCATCTTCTCCTCTGGCCGAAACAAAAACGGCTGTTCCTTTAGTATCAAAACCCAATATAGAATTGATAACAAATTTAAAGGAAGTAAGTTGTTTAATTAGTTTACCATCAGTACTGTAATGGTACAAATTCATAAACCCATCACGCTCACTCATCCATAAAAACTCAGTGTTGTTATTTGGTAAAAAAACTGATTCATGCTCCGGTTCTACCCATTTTTCGTTTTTTTCTTCAAAAATGGTGTTTACATTTTCTCCTGTTATAACATCATAACGGTTAAATTCAAAATGATTTTGACCTCGATTTACCTCAGCAACTAACACATATTTTTCGTCAGGTGTCCAAGACAGATTGGTTAGGTAATGTTCGTCTTTAGTATCAATATTTAAATAAATAGTTTTGTTCTTTGCTACATTATAAATTCCAATTTTAGCTTGTTCACTTTTTTGTCCAGCCATTGGATATTTAATATTGTTTAAACTCGCGGGATAAGTGGTAATATCCACTAAAGGATAATCAGTCACATTGGTTTCGTCTTTTTGATAAAATGCTAAATAATTTCCATTTGGACTCCAAAAAGTACCTTTAGAAATCCCAAATTCATAACGATGTATTGCTTGTCCTGAAACAATATTTTTATCAGTGATTGTTGTAACTGCTATTTTTGGATTACTTGCTGTAGCCACATAAAGGTTATTCTCTATGGTGTATGCCAATACTTTGTTTTGATAGTCGTAATCCTTATTTACCCCTAATCCGTCAGAAACTAATTGATTTAATACTTTATCATTATTATAGTCATAATGAACAAAACCATTCCCTTCAGGAATAACTATTTCTGTTTTAGATATATTATAAATAGAAGGAAGTTTACTTGGGTCTGCTAAAAGGTTTTTTAATTTATCTCCAAGCTTCTTCAATGTTTTCCCTGATGCGTTTTTAATTATATATTCACCTCCCTCTTCATATATATAATTATTAGTTCCACTAATCCACTGCAAATTTTGTATGTTTTGAGGCGTTAAGCCAGCTGAAGATGCCAATACTGCATCCTTTAAGCTTAAGTCTTTTAGTTGAGAAAATCCAGTAAGAGAAGTTATTACGAATAATAGTAAAAGTATTTTTTTCATGATTGATTTAAATAATGATGATGACCAAAGTTATTAAAATGAATGTTACTTTTGCGGCATGGCAACAAAAGAAGATAATTTAAAAGCAATTATATCTCATGCAAAGGAGTATGGGTTTGTGTTTCAATCAAGTGAAATTTATGACGGACTATCTGCTGTTTACGATTATGGACAGATGGGAAGCGAGTTAAAGAAAAATATTAAAGACTATTGGTGGAAATCAATGGTAAACATGCACGAAAACATTGTTGGTATTGATTCCTCAATTTTTATGCACCCAACTACATGGAAGGCTTCTGGTCATGTTGATGCTTTTAGCGACCCATTAATTGACAACAAAGATTCAAACAAACGATACCGTGCTGATGTTTTAATTGAAGAATACGTTGAGAAAGTTAGGTTAAAATCTGAGAAAGAAGTTGAAAAAGGGTTTAAACGTTTTGGTGATGCTTTTGATGAAACTCAATTTAGAGCAACCAACCCAAATGTGTTAAGAAATCAAACTAAAATTGATGAAATAAATGCTCGTTTTAAAACAGCAATGGACAATGAAAACCTTGCGGAGGTTAAACAAATTATTGAAGATTTAGAAATAGCTTGTCCAATAAGTGGCTCTAAAAACTGGACAGATGTTAAGCAATTTAACTTAATGTTTAGCACGGAAATTGGTTCTGTTGCAGATGCTGCTAGCACTATTTATTTAAGGCCGGAAACTGCACAAGGTATTTTTGTAAACTACCTTAATGTTCAAAAATCTGGAAGAATGAAAATTCCTTTCGGGATTGCCCAAATTGGTAAAGCATTTAGAAACGAAATAGTTGCGCGTCAGTTTATTTTTAGAATGAGAGAGTTTGAACAAATGGAAATGCAATTTTTTGTTCGCCCTGGAGAAGAAATGAAATGGTACGAATACTGGAAAACAGAAAGAGTAAATTGGCATAAATCTTTAGGGATAGATGCTAAATATTACCGTTTTCACGACCATGTTAAATTAGCTCATTATGCCAATGCTGCTTGTGATATTGAGTTTGATTTTCCGATGGGGTTTAAAGAGTTAGAAGGAATTCATTCTAGAACTGATTTTGATTTAAAACAACACGAACAATTTTCAGGTAAAAAATTACAATATTTCGACCCAGAAATTAACGAGAGTTATGTGCCTTATGTAGTAGAAACTTCTGTTGGTTTAGATAGAACATTTTTAGCAATTTTATCATCAGCTTATACTGAAGAAAAATTAGAAAATGATACCGAAAGAGTGGTATTAAAAATACCTGCAATATTAGCTCCAGTTAAAGCTGCAATTATGCCCTTAACCCGTAAAGATGGTTTGCCAGAAAAAGCTCGTGAAATCTTAAATAATTTAAAATACGACTTTAACTGTCAGTACGATGAAAAAGATTCTCCAGGAAAGCGTTACAGAAGACAAGATGCTATTGGAACTCCATTTTGTATTATGGTAGATCATCAAACATTAGAAGACAATACTGTTACCGTTAGGGATAGAGACACTATGGAACAAGAAAGAGTTTTAATTGACAAATTAGAAGCTCTTTTAAAAAGAAAAGTCGATTTTAGAACTGCTTTTAACAATTAACAAAAAACGAACTTGAATACTCAAGTTCGTTTTCTTTTTTAACTATTATTTAGATATATCAATTCGAGAGAGTAACATCTTATCCCCTTTTTCGGTTTCTGAGAAAAAGTAAATGAAATTCCCTACTTGAGTGCCGCTAGTTTTACTAAAAAGATAATAGGGCTTTTTTTCTGCACCAATAGTTTTAAATTCTGATATTTCTCCTGTTTCAAAATTTATTGAACCATAATCAATACCATTCATTGGTTTGCATACGATATCATTATGTTCTGCACTAGAGCTTCCAAATGAAGCAACATCTTTTGCCGAACGTATTAACCAATACATTCTTTTCCCATCTACTGAAGGATAAAAATAATGATCAGCAGGTAGGTGTTCCCAAGTATTTCTAGAAACTTTTTTCACGTTACTTAAGTCAGGATTTATATCAACCCCAAAGCTCTTTTTAAAAGCTCCTGAAATATCATATTGAAACAAATAAACACTCTTATAAGTTCCTCCTGCTACATGAACTTCTCCGTCTTTTATTTCATAATCTTGATAGGTAAAAATAACATCTCCTGACTCTAAAAATCTAATTCCTGTAGTTTGATAAGTTTTACCATCAATTTCTAAAGGTTTCTTTTGGTTTGTTGGAGTAGCTTGTTTCGTTGAAATATCCGAAAGAGCAGTTGCGGTTATATAATCTAATTTACCCTTCGTTATTTTTGCCAATTGATAATGCGTAGCAGTTAATTCGTTCCATCCTTTTTTTACAACATCCTCATAATATTTTTGACTTGGGTCTTTAGAAATAGAAGAACCATAAAGGTACACAGAACCATTTTGTTCGTAAGTACCTTCAATATTCCATCCGTTAGAAGGAGAATTAATAACGAGTCTTTCAACAATTTTTCCCTGGGAATTAATGCGGAAATAAGTAAAATCATTTGGTGTTCCTTTCGATGCCTTCATAGGTGCAAAAACCATAATCCAATCGCGTGCTAATTCATCATTTGTTGCTGCTTTTTCATCTTTTAATGGTGCTGAATAAATTACAACGCTTCCAAATTCTAACTCAAAAGATTCTGTTACTTTCATATTAAGCTCATTATCTACATTTAATATATCATATTTGGTATATGCGCTCCACATGTCTTTTTTAATTTTTTTTCCAGCGAGAACCAAAATTGATTTTTGAGAGGGCAATTCATAATGCCTTCCAGTAAAGGAATAATTGTTGTCATCTTCACTTTGTGCTTTCTTTTTATCAATCACCTTTGTGGTTTTTTTATAACCCGAAAACCAATTGTATTCCGCTTTTACTTCCACTTGTTTAAAAGATAGACAAAGGCAACTTGCTCTCATTGTTGGTTCAGCAGTTGTATAGGAATATTCTGGATATGGCTCAAAATAAACCCGTTCCTCTTCTCTAGAAGTACCTATTAAATTAAGATCCTTGTCGTAAGAATATATTTCATACTTGGCTTTATTACCAGTAACAGCACCAAATACTAGTGTGCTTAAAAAAAGGTCTCTTTTGGTAGTAAGAGCATTTGGTAAAGCATAAAGTATGTCAATGTTTCCCGTTTCCTTATTTATTTCAATTTTATCTAAAAATCCTCTTTTCGCTTTATTAGAAACTTCATACGATTTTTCTAAAACTGGAATTTGTGCATTTGTAATGTTATTCGATCCAACCGCAATAAGTGTAATTAATAATATATTAATTGTTGTTTTCATTTTTTATAATTATTTGATTTGTTGTAGAACACTATTTAATTCGTCTTTTTTATATAACTAGCTATTATTGAACTATTATTTTATTGGTATAGCTTTTTTCTCCCGCATAAATTTTTACAAAATAGATTCCTTTCGACTGATTTGAAATATCAATTGTAAAATTGCTTGAAGATGTTTTATTTGATGAATAAATTTTTTCTCCCAGCAAATTGTAAATTTCAATAGCAGAGATTTCTAATCCGTCATTTTTAATTTGAAAAATTCCTTTAGATGGATTTGGATAAATAGTTGCAATGTTTTTAGTGTTTAATTCATCATTAATTCCCACACTAGAAGAAACCAACAGCGAATACATTTCATTACCTGATATAAAAAGAAGATAATTACCAACCGAAGTCAATGCAACCGTAGCAAAATTAGGAATAGTATCTATCAATGCATAAGCCATTACGGTTCCTCCTGATGTCCCATCGGTTTTCCATATTTGATTGCCATTTATTCCATTATCTGCAACAAAACAAACCGTTGAATTGACTGCGGTTAAATATTGAGGATTGGAACCTGTCGTTCCTGCATTTATATCTTTTAACAACACCGTTCCTGTGGCTGTTCCATCACTTTTGTAAGGTTCAAAATCAAAACTATTTTTTCCAGCCAAATACAAATTATTACCCATAGATGCCATGCCTGATCCAATATTCCCTACACCACTTACAGCCACAGTACCTATAACAGTTCCATCGCTTTTCATAAGGTTATATCCTACGGGTGAAGTAGAGAAAACTTTAAAATACAACGTTCCATTAAAGTTGGTAAGTGAAGTGATATTGGCATACGTTAAAATAAAAGTTCCTACCGAAGTTCCATCTGTTCTCCATAAATTAAAACCAGCACCAGAACTAATTGTAAAATATGAAATTCCATTTATGTTTATAAAATCTATAAGTGCATTTCCTAATGAGAATTTCATAATACTATCTTTAATCATGGTTGTACCGATAGCTGTTCCATCCGTTTTCCATAAAGCCCGATAACCTGGAGCAGCTGACGTGCCAAAAAACACTACATCACTACCAACTTCAAAAAAAGATTTTGTATTTACAGCACTTCCTGTTGTAATATTTGATATTACCTCAACGGTTCCAGGATCTGTTCCATCCGTTTTCCATGTTCCAGCATATGATGGACCAAGATAGGAATATGTAAAATAGCCTACATTGTTAATTGCGGTTAATGCTCCAACACTTTGAGAGCTTCCTGTAAAAACTTTAACCATTATAGTCCCAACATTAGTTCCATCAGATTTCCATAAAATAGGAGTAGTATTAGAGGAATTAGTCCCTATAAAATAAAGCATTCCATTAATATTAACAAAATTCACAATATCTACAGGAAAAGAATCTTTAACGAGTTGAGTGCCTACTACAGTTCCATCTGTTTTCCAAAGCTCCTTATAAGCTCCATTGGTTACTTTAAAATAAAAAGTGTTGCCAATTGCCTCAACATCTAACATGGTAGCATTGCCTACTCCCGATATTAATTGAGTTGGTGCTTGTGCTTTTAACAAATTACTTAAGCCCAATGTGGCAAGCATAATTGTTAATAATATAATTTTTGTTTTCATGATTATTTAATTTTTTGAATTTTTAATTAATTCTATAAAATTAAATAGGAAGAAATGCTATACACTCCGTAATTCTCGGTATTTTGTATTTGCGGACGGTAGGTATATTATGCTGACAAATCATTGTCAAAAACATATTTCATCAAGCCCACAATGGTTTTAGAGCCTGTTTTTTCAAAAATATTTTTACGATGGGTGTCAACTGTTCGTGTACTAAGAAAAAGTTTTTTAGCAATGTCGGCAGTAGTATATTCTTCGCTGATGAGTTTTACAATTTCAATTTCTCTAGGAGTTAGGGTTGGGTTGAATCCTAAATGGATTGAATTTTTATCTTTAGAATTAAACAATAGTTGATTAAGCACTTCCATGCTATAATAGGTGCTATTATCTGTTATTTTATCAATTGCCGTTATTAACTCTTCCTTACTCGTATTCTTTAAAATATAACCTTCAGCATGTGATTTTAAAATTTCACGAATAACAGAACGTTCTTTATACATTGTTAATACAAGTACTTTAACATCAGGATAATTAGTTTTTACCCACTTTGTTAATTCAATGCCTGATTCTCCGGGCATACTAATGTCCGTAATCAATACATCAACAGCATTTTTAATAATTAGTTCTTTTGCACTAGAAGCATTATTGGCCTCACCAATAAAAATATAATTGGCTTCTTGTTTTAGTAAAGATTTTATTCCTTCAATAAACAATTGGTGATCATCAGCAATAATTATTTTTATAGTACTCATTTGCATTTTATTTTTCTGATTCCAATCCAATTAAAATATTCACAACAAGACCTTCATCTTCTTCGGACTCTATATTAATACTTCCATTGAGTATTGTTAATCTTGAATAAATATTTTTCCATCCAATACCAGCACTTTCTTTTATTTTTTCGGGAGAAAAGCCTATCCCATCATCTTTTATTTGGAGGTGCAATATTTTTTGCTTTTGCACGATAGAAATGTACGCATTTTTTGCTTTTGCATGCTTAATTATATTGTTCAGCATTTCTTGAATAATTCTGTAAATGCTTATTTCTTTGGTTACTCCAATTGTATCTGTTACATCAACAATAAAATGTATCTGTAAAATTTTTGCAGCATTGATGTTTTCAAAAAGATCTTCTAGTGCAGGTATTAATCCCATTTGGATTAAAGCTCCAGGCATCATGTTATGAGCAATATTTCTAACTTCTTCACAAGAATCATCAATAATTTTTAATGCGTTATTTACCAATGTTATATCATTATCCGAAATGCCTGTATTTAACCCCGAGACATTTAATCGGGCTGTTGAAAGCATCTGACCTAATCCATCGTGTAGTTCTCTAGCAATACGGGAGCGTTCTTTTTCTTCTGCCTCCAAAACATCTTTAAAGTTTAATTTTTCAATTTCTGCTAATTCAGTCAATCGTGCTGCTTTTTGTCTGTTGTTTTTTCTTAAATTCCAAACATAAATTACAGAGCCTAGTACTAGAAGTATAACTAAAAAGGAGAATAAATAAATTTGTTTCTGTTTTTTATTTTTTATTTCAGAAAATTCCTTTTCTTGTTTGATTTGTGCGGTTTTGTATTTTACTTCTACCTCACTAATTTCTTTTTCAAGATCTTTAGCAAAAATACTCCTCATAAGATATTTAGATTCTTCAACTAACTTATATGCTTCTTTATATTTACCTGCTTTATTCAAATTATAAGCATGTATTGTTAAGCCCATTTGTAATGCATGGGCGTTTCTGCTTTTACGGATAAGGCTTAATGCCATAGAGCTCATTTCAACTGCTTTGTTAACCTCTCCTCGTCTGCTCAATATCTCTGAGTAAAACAATAAATTATCGCTTAGTAAGGCAGTATCTTTTATTTCTTTACTTTTTTCAATTAAAACCAGGTATAGCTCTTCTGCTTTTTCGGGCTTACCACTTTCGGAATAAAAACGTGCAAGAACACGATAAGTGTTGAGCGTGCTAATGTCGCTTTCTTTTCCATGTTCCTTCATAATTGAAATAGACTTTAAAAGATAAGGCTCTGCTAATTTATACTCTAGTAAATCTGTAAGGGCTCCGCCTATATTATTATTGCAATTTGCTTCTAACTGCCAAAAATTATTTTGCTTTGAAATTACAATGGCCTTTTCAAAATAAGGAACGGCAGCTCTTTTTCGGTCTATGTAATAATAAGAAACGCCTAATAGTTTATTAAAAACTGCTTCTAAACTATCTAATTTATGTTTGTGAGCCACAATGACACTTTCATTTCCTATTGCGATGGCTTTTTTGAATTTTTGTAATGAATTAGCCCTAGATATAATTCTCCAATTTATTTCTAATTGCTCTTTTATAGTTACCCTTTTGCTTATAGTTTCAAGTGAAACTAAAGCGAAGCTATCGTTTTGAATGGCATCTATCTGTTTTAATTTTTTTGTTAATAAGGAGTTGCCTGCTTGTGAAAAGCCATTATTAAATGAAAAAACAATAAGGATAAAATACAGTAATCTATAAGTGATTTTTCCCATTTTTGAGCTTTAAAGTTGCTTATTGTAAATCGTAAATTTAAATCAAATTTACTACGTTAAATAAAAAAAAATGTTGACTTTTAAATGAATATCATTATGTCCTTTAGCAGCTATGTTTATTTTTTTATTGGAGTGGACTACTTTTGAGAATGGAGTGGACTTTTGGATTGTAACAAATTACCTATACTTATTGATAACTCTATCACTCCATACCTGTGCTTCAACATACAAGGTGTATATTTTCTTAAGACTTTCAGTACAGCTAACTTTTAATGATATTGCTCCTGCATTGTATAGCAATTGTACCACTTGCCACAGACCAGGTGGTTGAGCTCCGTTTTCTATGTTATCATACAGTAGGACAGTCGCAATGCAAATGGCTTTAGATCATCAAGAAATACCTCCTTGGGGAGCTGATACCGCTTACCTACATTTTGAGCATTAGTGCTTGGTGTTAAGTATTCATATTCTCCATTTCCTTCATTACAATAGCATGCCTCTTGTTTTGAGCAAGAGCTTATAAATAATACCCCTATAATAATAAAAAATATTTTACTCATAATCAGATACTTACATTGTGAATTAAAAAAATTGATAGTTATAAATTCATAATCAATAGTAATACTATTATATTTGCGTGCAATGAATAACATTTTACCCAATATAAATATAAAAGTAAATGAAAAAATTTACTTAAAAAACCCTGAATCTAGTGATTTAGGTAAAAATATATTAAGTGGAAGCATTGATTTAATTGATGAGGTTGGTTTAGATGAGTTTACTTTTAAGAAACTGGCTGCCAAAATAAACTCAACCGAAGCATCAATATATCGATACTTTGAAAGTAAACATAAGTTGCTTTTATATCTAACAGCATGGTATTGGGCTTGGATGGAATATAAATTAGTGTTTACAAACACAAATATTAATTCCCCTCATGAGAGGCTATCAAGATCTATCAAATTAATTACAGAGCAAATTGAAGAGGATGGAAATATTCCTCATATTAATGAAATAAAACTCAGCAACATTTTAAATACCGAATCTTCTAAAGCATACCTGAATAAAAATGTAGACGAGGAAAATAAAATTGGAGCATTCTCTTCTTACAAACAGTTTGTTCAAAGGATAAGTGATATTATATTAGAAATAAATCCTTATTATAAATATCCCCATATGTTAATTTCTACTGTTATAGAAGGTAGTCATCATCAACGTTTTTTCTCTGAGCACCTCCCTAAACTAACAGATATAGTTAAGGGTGAAGATGCTATAACTTGTTTTTATAATCAATTAACAATTCAAGCAATTGGTAATGAATAATAGTAATAAAAATATTAGCCCATTTTCTTACCCTAAAAGCATAATAAAGGTAAGTGGTATTATTATGTTATTGGTTTTTGTAAACTTTACATTCGCCATTCAATACATTAATTTAGTGGGAACCAACATCTCTTTAACTGAAATTGTTGAAGAAGAGGAACTAGAACATAATCATAATCTCTTTGTTGTTTTAACCAACAATGTTGTCATTATTAGTCTTATTAATATTCCAACAAAAACTAATATTCTTATTGCTGAATCTTTTTTTAAAGTTCCTACACCTCCTCCAGAATTATCATAATACAAATTTATCAACTAAGTTATTCTTAGTAAAAGCGTTCATTTTAACTGTTCGCCAAAATGAATTATTTAACTGAAACATTAATAATGTTTCTCAAAAATTGTATTATGAATTTAAATAAAACAAGCATTTTTTCATCACTAAAAAGTGATTTTCCCGCAAGTATTGTTGTTTTTTTTGTTGCTCTCCCTCTTTGTTTAGGGATTGCTTTAGCTAGTGGAGCTCCATTATTTTCAGGAATTATTGCGGGAATAGTTGGTGGAATTTTTGTAGGTGCGTTTAGCAACTCTTCTCTTGGTGTTAGTGGACCAGCAGCTGGCTTAGCTGTTATTGTTTTAACATCTATCCAATCCTTAGGTGCTTTTGAAATATTTTTAATGGCAGTTGTACTTGCTGGAATCATGCAAATAATAATGGGCTTATTAAAAGGTGGCGTCATTGGTTATTATTTTCCCTCTTCTGTTATTAAAGGAATGCTTACAGGTATTGGCATTATTATTATTTTAAAACAAATACCCCATGCTTTTGGTTATGATGCTGATTATGAAGGTGATTTAGCTTTTTTCCAAAAAGATGGGGAAAATACTTTTAGTGAATTATTAAAAATGTTAGACTATATTTCTCCTGGAGCAGTTATTGTGAGTTTAATATCGTTAACCATTCTGCTTTTATGGGATCTATATTTAAGCAAAAAACATAAACTATTTAAATTAGTGCAAGGCCCTTTGGTTGCAGTTGCTTCTGGCATAATTTATCAATTATTAGCTGCAAAATATTTTCCTGCTTATGGGATAAAAAGTGAACATTTAGTGAGTGTTCCTGTTGCTGAGAGTTTTAGTGGTTTTATTAATCAATTTAGTTTTCCTGATTTTACTGCCATTGCTAACACTAATGTGTGGGTAGTAGCTATTACTATTGCTGTTGTAGCGAGTTTAGAAACTTTACTTTGCGTAGAGGCTACCGACAAATTAGACCCTAAAAAACGGGTTACTAGTACCAATAGAGAATTATTAGCACAAGGTGGAGGAAATATTATTTCGGGATTAATCGGTGGTTTACCAATTACTCAAGTAATCGTAAGAAGTTCAGCCAACATTCAATCTGGTGGTAATTCAAAACTATCAGCCATTTTACACGGTTTCTTCTTATTAATTTGTGTTGCTTCTATTCCTTTTGTGTTAAACATGATTCCTTTAGCAGTATTGGCTAGTATCTTATTTATTGTTGGTTACAAGTTAGCTAAACCTATGTTGTTTAAACAAATGTATAAGTTAGGAAAGAGTCAATTTGTGCCTTTTGTTGTTACCGTGCTTGGCATCGTATTTACAGATTTATTAAAAGGGATAGCAATAGGAGTTGTTGTTGGTTTAGTTATTTTACTACGAAATAGCTATAAAAATTCACATTTCTTACATAAAGAAGTTGAAAATAATAATGTTAAAATGACTTTAGCAGAAGAGGTTACTTTCCTCAATAAAGGCGCAATTCTAAAATCACTAAACAAATTGAATAGAGGCACCATCTTAACTATTGATATGAGCAAATCTGTATCAATTGATTATGACGTACTTGAAATTATTGACAACTTTAAAAACACAGCCGAAGAAAAAGAAATTACAGTAAAATTATTAAGTAGAGGCGAATTACAGACAGCCGATTATTAACATTATAAAAATTAAAAACCATGAGAACACACACAAAAGAATCACAAAACACATTAACTGCAGAAAAAGCATTAGTGTTTTTAAAAGAAGGAAATGAGAGGTTTCAAAATAACCTTAAAGCAAACAGAAATTTATTACAACAAGTAAACGAAACAAGTGATGGGCAATTTCCATTTGCTGTTATATTAAGCTGCATAGATTCTAGAGTATCCGCTGAGTTGGTTTTTGACCAAGGATTAGGAGATATTTTTAGTGTAAGAATAGCTGGAAACTTTGTAAACGAAGACATTTTAGGAAGTATGGAGTTTGCATGCAAAATAGCTGGGTCTAAACTAATAGTTGTATTAGGACATACTAGTTGTGGAGCAATAAAAGGGGCTTGTGATGACGCAAAATTAGGCAACCTAACTGCTTTAATTAGTAAACTTAAGCCTGCAGTGGCAGCTGTTAAAGAACCTACAGAAAACAGAACCTCTAAGAATGTAGAGTTTGTTGACAAAGTAGCCTCTACTAATGTTGTTATGACTATCGAAAACATTAAAAAACAAAGTCCCGTTTTAAAAGAAATGCTGGATAATAAAGAAATAGGCATAGTTGGCGGAATGTATAATGTTGACTCTGGCGAAGTAATTTTTTCTAACCTTTAACCAATAAAAAATGAAACCACAAGTAAGTATAATAATGGGCAGCACTTCGGATATGCCCGTGATGAAAAGAGCAGCAGAAATATTAGATGAATTTGATATTCCTTTTGAACTTAATGCTTTATCTGCTCATCGAACACCAGAAATGGTAGAAAAGTATGCGAAAGAATCTTATGAAAGAGGAATACGTGTTGTTATTGCTGGTGCAGGAGGAGCTGCACATTTGCCCGGTGTAATGGCAGCGTTATGCGCTGTACCAGTAATTGGGGTGCCTTGTAGATCTTCTATATCTATAGATGGTTGGGATTCGATTTTATCAATCTTACAGATGCCTCCAGGGATACCTGTTGCAACTGTCGGTTTAGATGCGGCACAAAACGCAGGAATTTTAGCTGTCCAAATAATTGGAGCAGGAGATGAAGTTGTTTATAATAAAATGAAAGCCTATAAAGAAAATTTGAAAACTAAAATTGTAAAAGCTAATCAAGATTTACAAGAATATAAATTTAAATGTAGAGTATGATTAGATTGACAATTATATTATCAATTATTACAATAAATTCTTTTGCTCAAAATACAAAAGACCAAACTGGCAATTGGTTAATGTATTTTGGGCAAAATCGTTTGTCTGATAAATGGAGTATTCATTCTGAAATTCAGTATCGAAACCATACAGTTGCTCCAAATAATACCGAACAACTTTTGCTAAGGACTGGCTTAAACTATCATTTAGAATCAGCAACTACAACTGCAGGTTATGGACATATTGGTTCTCATGTTTATCTATCAGATAAAAAAGCACCTGAAGTTGAAGAACATCGATTATTCCAGCAATTAATTACTACCAATAAAATTGGTAGGTTAAAATTAGAACATCGCTATAGAATAGAGCAACGCTGGATAAATAAGGAGTATAAAAGTCGAATACGGTATCGATTAATGACTTTTTATCCCATCAACAAACCAGTTATAGAGAAAGGAACTATATTTTTAGGGCTTTACGATGAAATTTTTTTGAATACCCAACAAACTTATTTTGATAGAAACAGGTTTTATGGTGCTTTAGGTTATCAAGTTAATAAATTAACTAGCATACAAGCAGGAATGCTTCACCAAGAAACAAATGCAGGTGGTAAATGGTATTTACAGTTTGCCTTAACCTTTAATACAGATTTTAGAAAAACTGAATAGTTTAACTCAAATCAAAACCAATATACTTACGATAGTACTTTTTATCAAATTTAATATTCTCTGCATTAAGGTGGCTAGTCAAATTATAGAGGATAAATCTTAGGTTAAGATTATTAAACCCTAATTCCCATTAATAATACATCGTCAACTTGTTCGAGTTCTCCTTTCCAATCGTTAAATATTTTGGCATATTTTAATTTTTGTTCGGTCATTGAAAGTATATGGTTTGCCAATAACATATTTCTGAGTGTACTGTATTTTAATTTTTTACCTTTTGGACCTCCAAACTGGTCGGCATAGCCATCAGAAAACATATAAATACAATCGCCTTTTGATAATTGTATAATATGATTGGTATATTCATCAATAACACCATTGGTATTTACTCCTATTGGAAATTTATCAGATTCTAATTCTATTAATTCGCCATTTTTAATGATGTAAATAGGGTTGTATGCTCCAGCATATTGTAATAAATTAGTTTTCGTATTTAAAGTACAAAGACTCAAATCCATACCATCATTCACACCGCTTTCTCCATCGGTTTGTCTTAATCGCTGATTAACGCCAAAATCTAAAAAACTAATTATTTCGCTGGGTTTTGTTAATCCTTTTTCGGTAACAGCTTGGTGTAAATAATTAAAACCAACTACCGACATTAATGCCCCTGGGACACCATGCCCAGTACAATCTACTGCTGCAAAAATGACTTCATCACCAACTTTTTCAACAAAGTAAAAATCACCACTTACCACATCTTTTGGAAGATATAAAATAAAGCTATCAGGTAAAATAGATTTTACTAAGGTTTTTGGTGGCATAATAGCCCCTTGTATTCTTTCAGCATAAGAAATGCTATCGGTCAATTCTTTTTTGCTTTCTGCTAACTCTTCAATAATTATTGAAAGTTTTTTCCGCTCGTTTAAAAGTTCAGTTGTTAAACGTTCATTTTCTGCTAGAAGTTGTTCGTAGGTGTATTTTTTCATGGAAGTTGCGGACTATTTATATTCACTTCCTTAGCTTTAATAATATCTTTTAATAAATTTTCAGTTTCAGTAGTAGTTTGGTCATTAGCCTTTCCTTTATCAATAGCTGCTTTAGCAAACACTTCTGCTTCTTTATATCGTTTAAGTTTAAATAAAATACTCGCCTTGGTGTCTAGATTATCATATTCTTGATATGTTTTTAAAGATTCATTTATCCACACCAAAGCCTCAATTAATACAATACTATCATTGTTTTGACTCACTACTTGCCAAGCAACAAAATTGAGTTCACCTCCATCAGATTTTGGAACATTATATTTTGAAAATATTTGAGCATAATACCTTAATGAATCTAACTCATTCCCTTGAGTCGCATCAACAAAACCACTTTGCGATATTGGCCATATTAATTTGTTAGTAATGGATTCAAGTTCTATTCTTTCATTATACAAATTGTAGTTAAGATTTAAACTCATTAAAGCCCAACCAACGAATGGAATTTGAGCTAAAACACCAACACTAAACAAAATAATTACGGCTCTTTTGGTTGATTTTAGAAAAACAGTTTTGTACTTATAAATTAATAGACCGCTTATTAAAATTCCTAGAAGGGCTATCCACCTTATTATTGAACCCCCAGACCAATGTTGTATTTTAAATATTATTCCTAGCATTGCAATACCTAGAGAAAAACTTACTATCCAATCTAACCATTTAGCAGTGGTTTTAATTTTTCTTGAAGTAAAGAAGTAGAAAGTCAATATTAATGAACCCATTACAAGTAATGGGCCTGCCCCTGGCCAATGCATGGTTTTAAACATATACCCTAAAAAGAAAATAGCCAGGGATATCTTTAATGCTTTTTTTGCAAAAATCTCAAGTGACGAAGCTGAACCAAAAATATCATCAGGAGTTAGATTTTCTTCTACCTTATCGGGAACAAACAAGCTAAATAAGTAATGAAAGAATAATAAACCGAACGAAAGTACAAGAATAACATTGCCAATACCCAATCCAGAAGTTCGTAGAATTATTGCTATACCTATTGCACTCCATGCAACTAAATGAACTCTATTCTCGATAATAAAATAATATTCTTGAATAAGTGTAGTTAAGTTTCTGATTTTTTGAGAAATACTCTCCAACTTAAAATACAAGAAAGATAACAATGAGATAAACAAAAGAATAAAAGATAATTGAACTGAAATAAACAAACCACAAGTTACAATAATTGAAAAGAATGTGCTTATACCCAATGTTCTAAAAAATCGCATATATTCCATAATGGGTTTTGTTTCTTCGAGCGTTAAGTTTCCTTTACTTAAAAGTGAACGAATTTTTTTAGTGATTTTTTTAATAGGTTCAAGAGTAGCATCACCTTGATTTTGTGAAACCAAATTTTCTTCTTTATCATTATAACTTTTTGAAAGATTTAAAAATCGATCGATAGAATCGGTTAAATCATTAAATTTTAAACGAGACGCTATAACAGCCAAAAAGAAAACAGCACAAAATAAAGTTTGATAAGCTACTAAAGACAATAATCCTGTTTTATTCAACATTAATTGTATCGATTCAATGCTGTTTAATGCTTTAAAGTGAACGAGATTGTTGAATAATTCAGCACAATTATGACTAAATAATGTAATGCTTTCCATAGAAAGAGCATCAGAAGAAACCAATTGAAGGAACGCACTAAAAGCTAAAGCTCCAAACAAAGCAGCTTCAAGCACGTAAGTTTCCATTTTTTCATTAGCTGAGCGTAAACTTACATCAAGCTCAACAATTTCATCATCATTTTCATCGTGTGTTAAATCGTTTTTAATCTGTTTTAATTCAATTGCTTCAATTTGATTAATTATAATTGGAATGGTTGGTATTGATTTTGAAAATTGTTTAATTAAAATTAATAGGTATGTGCCATAAATAATTCCCATCATTAATTTGTAAAAACTCATCTCGTTAGCATCAGTGTTTACTTCCAATCCTAAGGCTATAAAAGGAATAAATACTCCGCTTATTACAAATAAAAATGTAACTAAGTAATTCCATGGAGAATGATGTATATTTAATTTCAGGTTGTTGTAGTTCAATTCTTTAAATAAACGTGTCGCTTTTTTGTTGATATATTTATCTCTAAAAAAAGCAAGGCCGAATACAATTACAGGAATAATTAGCACTTGAATTATAATAAAAAATGCATTATCATCTTCTACACCTAAAATTTCATCGCCAATACCTTTTGTTACTTCTGTTTGGTACATCCATAACGAAAACCATCGTAGGCAATAATCGAGTAAAATAATTTTTAATGTCCCAGCTACTTTTACTTTTAAGGTAAACTTGTCTTCAGTATATTTTTCTATCCAATTATTGGTGGTTATATCAAAATCATCTAATGAAGTGTTTAAAAATTCCGTTTTAAGTTCATCAAAAACTGTTTTGTATTTGTAGTAAATTATAGTCTCCTTCGATTGTTTTATCAATTCGATAAAAAGAGCAATATATATAAAGACTTGGTGAAGTTCTTCTTCAGAAATTGTTTTTAATTCAGGTTTTAATTCAGCTACTGTTTTAAATTTTTTAGCGTCCCCAACGGCAAGATTAATATGATATTTTATTTCGCCTATATCAATCTTTTGTTCATTTATGCTTTCTAGAATATTTCGCCATTTAACCCAAGCTGTTCGGTTTCGTTGAGTAGTTTGTTTTCTTAAAATTGCAATTATTTTTGCAGATAAGTGGATGGAGTTACCGCTCATATTTTAGGATTTAGTTCTGTAAAATTTGAGAAATTAACGATACACTAAATATACTTAGTAAAAACCAACCTAAAAAGCCTTCGAGTATGGCTACATAACGGCTTATGCCTACCACAGGAATATCGCCAAAACCTAAAGTTGTAAAGGTATTTATGCTTAAAATAAGGCTATTTAAACTCCGCACAAAAATTAAATACAGCCCATAAGTTATAATGGATAAAAAAGTAAGTGTTCCTAAAAAGAATTTTTTACCTGCAGTTAAGTTTGACCACGTGCCTTGTAAAAATTCTACTCGCTTATATAAAAACACATTAAATTTATGCTTAATTACCGCTACCCAATACAACGGCTTTAAAAACACCATAAAAAAGAACGGTACTTCGGTTTTACTGTCTTTTAAGTTTTGTTTAAATTGAATAAAAGTGCTTAAATCCTCTTTGTGTTTGTCGGAATATAACTCCTCCAGTTTTTGTTCAGATTTAAAGTAGATAATTAACTTATTACTTTGCTGCATTAAAAATTTACGGTTAATCTTATCCCAATCGGAATAAAAGAAAAAGTAGAAAAAAGCAAATATTAAAATTACCCACCCGGATATTTGAATAGACCGAACTGGACTAGTACCATATTCAGCAAAAAATTTTAAAAAGGTATTTATTTTATAATTTAAATAATTTTTTGTTCCACCTTCAATTTCATATAAATACTTTCTTCTTCTCGTTTCTAAATCCTTCATTTCGATATAACACCCATTTGAAGATTCAATATCTCCTCGTGACTTGTAAATTTGAAAAAGTTTATTATAAATTGCAGTAAGATTATCATACATATAGACTTGGCTAAGCTCTTCATTTGACTCCCCCCGATAAGAATCATGAATTAAATTAAATCCTTCCGGAAATTCTGGCCCTGCCTCAATCATTTTTGATTGTATAATGCTTAATTTATCTTTAAGATGAACCCATTTAAAATTAAAATTGGTTTCAGAAGGATAAATGAAGTTAGAAATACTAATATTTAAGAAATTTGAATATTTAATATTAACACTTTTATAAATCTGTAAATTATCTAATTTTAAATTTATGTCAATATTGCAGCTGTCCATATATAATGACAGAAAATCATGATCAATTATTAGAGCAATTTGTTCAGAATTACTATTAATATTGGTGTTTTCTATATTAATAGCCGTAGATGATGTGGGGCTAATATAAAGATCCTCTAAAACATTAATAGTGCAATTTTTAAATGAGAACTGTCTTTCGGGACTATTCTCTTCATCATTATTATTACCAACATGACCCATCCAAAAAGTCTTATTTATTACACAATTAGTAAGTGTTGAAATATAGTTTCCTCTTTGATAAATTAGTTCTAATCCATTTTCAAATACACAATTATCAATAAATACGAATCCAGCATTAACAGACCAATTAAATGCAACATGCCTATTAAACTTCATGTTTTTGAATTGAAATAAATTTCCTCCTCCTCTAAATTCAAGATTTGTTAATTCTAGTTTTGGTTTAATAATTATTGTATCAAGAAACCTGTCCGAAACTTTCTGGGTTTCTATATATGTCCATTTTATCAATGTATTATCCAAGAAATAAATCGTGTCTTTACAACTTAATATCTCATCCCAAAACTCAGTATAAGTCATCACACGGTCAAACTCACTTTCTGGCTTATCTTTTACTTCTTGTCCAAAAGAAAATAACCCCAAAAAAAGTAAAGTGATAGTTGGTAGCAGTTTCATCAGCCTAAAATTTTTCAGGCTAAGATAGAAAATGTCTTGATAGAAGGTTACGGTTTATTTAAATTTATTTATGAGACTAAATCAAAACCAATATCCTTACGATAGTACTTTTTATCAAATTTAATATTCTCTGCATTTGCAAATGAATGTTGGAGTGCATTTTTAATGTTGTTGTCAAATGAGGTAAGAGCAATTACTCTTCCTCCATTGGTTACAATATTAGCTCCCTCTTGTTTGGTGCCAGCATGAAAAGCAATGCTATTTTTAACATTTTCAAAGCCAGTCATTACTTTACCTTTTTCGTAAGACTCTGGATAACCACCGCTCACCAACATTACTGTTGTTGCTGTTCTTGGGTCAACTTCAAATGATTTTTCGTGTAAGGTTTGGTTACCAACACCAATAAACAAATCCAACAAATCTGATTTTATTCGTGGTATTACTACTTCCGTTTCTGGGTCTCCCATTCTAACATTATATTCTACCACGGAGGGATTACCCTTATCATTCATTAGTCCAATAAAAATAAATCCTTTGTAATCTATCCCATCAGCTTTTAACCCAGCAATTGTAGGTTTAACAACTAATTTTTCTACTTTGTTTATAAATGCTTCATCTGCAAAAGGCACTGGAGATATAGCCCCCATTCCTCCTGTATTTAGTCCTGTATCGCCTTCTCCTATCCGTTTATAATCTTTGGCTGAAGGTAAAATTTTATAGCTTTCTCCATCTGTTAAAACAAACACCGAAAGCTCAATACCATGTAAAAATTCTTCTATAACTACTGTAGAAGATGCTGCTCCAAACTTAGCATCAGCAACCATGTTTTTAAGCTCCGTTTTGGCTTCTTCTAAATCATTTAAAATCAACACCCCTTTACCAGCTGCTAATCCATCTGCTTTAAGTACATAAGGAGGTTTTAAGGTTGTTAAAAAAGAATAACCCTCTTCTAAATTAGCCTTAGTAAAACTTTGGTAAGCTGCTGTTGGCACACCATGCTTAATCATAAATTTTTTAGAAAATTCTTTACTGCCCTCTAGCTCTGCTCCATCTTTTTTCGGGCCAATAACTGGTATAGATTTAAGCTTATCATCAGCTAAAAAATAATCGTGAATTCCATTAACTAAAGGGTCTTCTGGACCAACAACAACCATATTAACTCCATTTTCTAAAACAAAGTTTTTTATCGCTTCAAAATCATTAACGCCAATGTTTACATTAGTTCCAACTTGAGCTGTCCCTGCATTTCCTGGAGCAATAAATAAGTTGCTAAGTTTATTGCTTTGAGCTATTTTCCATGCAAAAGCATGCTCTCTTCCTCCTGATCCTAAAATTAATACATTCATCAAATCTAATTTTAGACAAAAATAAAAAATCCCGACTTAAGAGTCGGGATTTAAAACTAAACTTATTAAAAACTATTACTTTACTTTTAATTTTGTCACATCTTTTTTCTCATAAACGTAAACAAAATCTGCTTCATCAGTTAATGATATTGATGCTCCTTTTCTAGCATTAAACTGTTTAAAACTACAGTCTTTTAAATCAAAACAAGCGATATCTGCGCCATCCGTTTTCATAATTAAAAAATCACCGTTATAATCTTCTAAATAAGATTTTTTATATTTCCCGCTTGCAACTAATTTACCATCGCTAATATTGTGTGTTGCCACACCTTTTGCTCCAATAACTACTGCTTTATCATTGTAAAGTTCTAACTTCTCTCCTCTGCCTATTCCATCATCTTTCAATTCAATTTCATAGTTTAAATCTCCATTTTCAGCTTTTATAGAATAAAGGGCTTTACCACTTGTAATCAATACATTTCCATCAATTGTAAATGAATTTGATATTCCTTTTTTAAATCTTTCAGAATCCCAAGCTAAAGAGCCATCAGAAGTATTAAATGCTTGTAATCCCCATGGTTTAACATCTGGATACCATACTTGTGTTTCTGTTACCCATGCATAACTTCCATCACTTTGTTTTTCCTTTTTTCTTATGTACGCTTGAGCTTCTACAACTCCACCTATTTGCAAAACAACTTTGTCTCCCGATAAACCAATCGCAGGAATTGCTCTAGCTCCTTTAATTTCAGCTGAAGTCCACAATAATTTACCCGTATTTTTATCGTATTTTTTTAAGTATTGAGATGATTTGCTAGACATGTCTAATACATAAACATCATCTCCACTAAAAATAGGATCTGCTACGGCTCCATAAACACCAAATTTTTGAGCTCCTGAAGGTTTCCCTACCATTTTATCTGCTGTAAAATCAAAAGCTGCAGCCCATAATTTAGCCCCAGTATTAAAGTCATAAGTTTGAATACCGTTCATTCTTAAAACAACCATGTCTTCTTTTAAGTCTAAATCGAAAAGAAACTCTTTCGTAATTACTTTACGTTCTGCTCTTCCAACATATTCTTGTTCCCAAACAACAGAACCATTTGCCATGTTTATTTTAGCAATTTGGTTTTTATTCCCCGTAAATAGAGCCCCTAATCCTCCTGGAACAAAGTTTACGGCAACTATATGTGCGTCTTTATAAATGTACTTACCTACAACTCCTTTAAATTTTTCAGTACTCCATTTTTCTTCGCCAGTTTTTGCATTCACAAATATTATTTCCGTTTTTAATGTAACCAAAAAACCATTTTCTTCTGGAATGTCCACAAATAAATCAGCGAAAGAAGAAGATTCATTTTCACTGCCAACTAAAGCACTTCCAAAACTAGAAGACAATTGATATCTTTCTGAATTCCATAATAAGTTTCCTGTTTTCATGTCTATACAAGCTACTTGATCTTTCCCCATTTTTTTATCAAAAAGTAAAATGGCATCTGACTCCCATAGTGGAATTAATTCATCAATTTTTCTCAGCTTCGGAGCTATATCCTTAAAAGCTTTAGTCCAAAGTACTTTCCCGTCTTTATTAGAAAATACTGTTACATCTTTATCTGAAGCAGTATAACTATATCCTCTAGATTCGGTTCCAGTTCCTGAGCTTTCTATTTTATGATCCATTCTGCTTTCCCAAACAGTACTCATGTCTTCTTGTGCAGTAGCCATTAGACTTGCAAAAGCGAATGCTATTAAAATGTTTTTTTTCATAGTGTTAATTTTTAGTCGTTATTTTAAAAGTTGAATTTATATGTGAATTTATATCGTTTCCCTTTTGGCATTTTAAAATCCATTTTCATAGCTAAAACTGCATCTTTAAGCAGGTTCTGAAAATCAAGTGTGCCGCCTTCATTTTCTACTACAAAAACAGAAACTACTTGTCCTTTTTCTTTGATAATAATATCAAAAATGTAACTCCCCTTTAGTTGCTGTTTTTCTTTTAGTTTATACAAAACTCCCTCAGGCTGCATAGCAACATCAAACTCTTTAATTGCAGCTTCTGCAACCTCATCAGGATTAGAAATTAATGCTTTTTGGGCTTTAATATTTGTTACTGAAAACATCAGTAACATTGTAAATATTATTGTTTTTATTCTGGTTTCCATATTATTGTTTGATTGCCACTAACTATTAAAATTGAATTGTCTGGTAAAAAAGCAAAACTTGCTCTTCCATCTCCTCCCATTCCTTTTTTATAAGCATCCATTAATCGTTGTTTTAGATTAAAGTTTTGTGTGTTTCTTCCTGTTTTATAATCATATAACCTGATTTCTGGGAAACCATCACTAGAAACAACTCCAAAGGTTTTTAAATCATCTTTTTCAAAAAAATCCGGCTCGTAAGGAGCTAAAGACATAAACGCTGTTCTTGATGGAGTTCCGCTTGGCATTTCTATAGCATAGATATATCCTTGACGCCCTGCAGTTGAAACTTGCATTTTTGTATGTGGAATACTATAACTAAAAAGCTGACTTCCGTCTTTAGAAAATTGTAACCGATAAATTATATCATACAACTCATTAACAGTTTTAATTTTCACCAATGTTTTTGCATCATATAAGCTGACCATTTCACGATACTTTAATGCTGGTTTTATTGCTTTTTTTGCTTTTTTATCATTTCTTATTGTTGGCGAATTTTTAACCTGCTCTAAAGTTGGTCTGTGAGATACCGCTATTGTTGTTTCATCAGGACTAATTGCAACAGCATTTGTTGCCATCTCTATATTTAAAGTTTTTATTTTATTTCCCGAAGGCAATTCATAAAAATCAACTTTATCCCCGCTTAATACTATGTAAAATGTTTCACTATTAGCAATTTGAACAGAATGTGCCTTGTTAATGGTTTGAACTATTTTACCACTTTCTGCATCCACTATTTCAAACTCAACTTCTCTATCTTTATTAGGTGCACGATCTATGTAAAAAGTCTGTTGTAATAAAAGATAGTTTCCTTTTGAAGAATATGAAACTTTAGACCCTGCATACCAATTACCTACATCAAATTTCTTTAGTACCTTATCAGTTTTCCAATCATAAATAAACAAAGGAAAGCCTTGCATTCCTGCAACAGCAACAGTTTCTCCGTTTGGGGATAAAGCTATTCCTGACCTTACTGATTTTTCGCCACCAATATGAAATTCTTTAAACTCCACATTTGTTTGAGCATAACTTATTACGCTAAAAAACAAAATACTTATTACGAATAAATTTTTCATTGTTGGTTTGGTTATACAGAGTCCTCTTTCAAATCGGTCAACCAAACCAAAAGAAAACCCTTTGAAAGAGAAACTCTATAATTAAAATTTCTTTTTTGTCTTTTGGATCAGTTAAAATAGTTGACGATGTAAAAGTATTTTCTTCCTAGAAAAATGGCAATACGGCAAATGCCTTATAATAAAAAAGAAACCCCAAAATTTCTTTCGGGGCTTCTTTGCTTATATAAAGCACGAACTAAAAATTCTAATTTAATGTTATTTAACTATTAATTTTTGAGTAGAGTTATTCTCCTCACCAACAATCTGAACAAAATAAATACCTTGTTTTAACTCGCTAATATTAATTAACGAATTATCGTTTTGATTAGAAATTGTTTTAATTAATTGTCCATTAATATTAAAAATTGACACATCATATTTTCCTTTTGAAGAAATATTTAGTAATCCTTTTTCATTTGGATTGGGGTATATTTTAATAGCATTTTCAATGAAGGACTCAAAAATATTGGTTGTTGTACTTGTAAATCCAGAATCGACATTTGATGGAATTGAATTTCCTACATTATTATATGCAATTACCCTGTAGTAATACATTGTATTTAATGTTAATCCAGAATCTATAAATGTAACTATATCAATTCCTACCGAATCTATTGATGTCCATAAAGAATTGTTTAAACTTCTTTCAATAATAAAACCTAATTCATTATTAGAATTATCAGTCCAATTTAATTGCATTTTATCATACGCAGTTTTAAAAGTAGCCAATACTGTTAAGTTTGTAGGTTGATTTGGAATTGTAGGGGTTGGTAGTGAAAAATTTCTTAACACAGAAACAGTATCATTTCCAGAGTTTGCAACTGCAACATCAAGGTTGCCATCACCATCAATATCTTCAACAGCAACACTAAAAGGAGAGTCTCCTACTAAAAAACTAACATTTGTTCCTAATGATATAGTGCCTATTGTACTAAGATTTTCAAGTATAGAAATACTATCCGCTGATTGGCAAACAACAATAACTTCCTTTTTCCCATTTCCATCAATATCTCCAAAAGCAATATCTCTTGGCCCCGTATTAGTAGAAAAATCTACTGGCGCAGCAAAAGAGTTTACATCAATTACACCACTTGTTGCAGTATTTCTTAAAACATAGACTTTTTTTGTAGGATTGTTTGTGTATAAGATTTCTTTCTTATTGTCTCCATCAATATCTTCAACATTAATAAAACCAGTATTAGGTGCTGTTAATGTATATGGAATTGCTAACGAAGAGCCATTAATAACTCCTATACTTGCCGTGTTTCTATAAACATCTATTGTTCCATTGCCTGCATTCGCACAAACAATATCTAAATTATTGTCTCCGTCAATATCTGCTAGTTCAACTTTATATGGAAAACTACCTCCAGCGGCAAAATCAACTTTAGCAGCAAATGATGAACTATTAATTATACCTACTGTTGAGGTGTTATGAAGAATTGATATTTGATCAGCACTACCGACTGCAGCAATAATCTCTGGTTTACCATCTCCGTCAATATCTCCAACCGCAACACCATAGGCTGCTCCTGCAGAATTAAAATCAACTTTTGGTGCTAATGTTATACTTCCTACCGAACTTGTATTTCGATATACAGAAGTAGCCCCTGAAGCTATTCCAGAAACTATAATATCAGGCTTTCCGTCACCATCCATATCTGCAATAGCAACCGCAGATGGAGCAAATACAGCCGCAAAATATTGAGGAGGTGCAAATGAGCCTGTAGTGATACTTCCTGATGTGCTAATGTTTCTAAAAATAGCCATATCGTTTTGTCCAGGATTAAGAACTATCATGTCTTTCTTTCCGTCTCCATCAATATCTTTTAAAGCAATTTCATTATTAGTATCTCCTGAATAAAAATCTACTTTAGACATTAGTGATGTAGGTGTAATTTGAGCATTTAAAGCTCCAAAAGACAAGCTTGTTATTATAATAATATTAAATTTTTTCATAATTTTTGATTTATCTGATTTCAATAATTTGGTGCTGAATTGCATATTTAGTAAAAGCTACCAAACTTGAAGAACCTATTTTTTTAGCTATATTTTTTCGGTGGGTTTCCACCGTTCTTATGCTAATGTTTAATTGATCAGAAATTTCAATAGATGATTGTTCATCAACAATCATTTTTAAAACTTCTACTTCTCTGTTTGATAGCTTTTGCATACCACAAAGATGGTTAAGAATGTAGTGGAAGGAAATACCGACCGCTCGGTATTTTGTATATCCGTAGCAATACGGATAAGGGTTAATTTAATTAGTTATTCCGTTATGAAAAGCAAATTTTATTAATCCAATAATTGTTTTGGATTGTGTTTTTTGCATAATATTTTTACGATGAGTGTCAACTGTTCGTGGGCTAATAAAAAGTTTATCGGCAATAGCTGCTGTAGAATATTCTTGAACAATCAATTTTAAAATTTCCAACTCTCGTTCTGTTAATGTTTTTGTTTCTTGATTGTTTTGTTCTTGTTTTTTAAGTTGCTGCATCATTATAGTAAGCACCTCTTTACTATAATGTGTGCTACCTTCTACAATATAATTAATGGCTTTCGTTAACTCTTCTTTTCCAGTATTTTTTAATATATACCCTTCTGCTTCAGCCAAAAGAATTTCACTTATAACCTGTTTATCATCATGCATAGACAATACTAATACCTTTGTTTCTGGATAATGTTGCTTCACTTTTTTAGTTAACGCTAGGCCATCCATTTTTGGCATATTGATATCCGTAATTAATAAGTCTACTTGTTGCGTTTCCAAAAAATCTAACGCCTCTAATCCATTAGCAACTTCTCCAACAATTTTAATATGAGCTTCTTTTCTTAATAATGATTTTATCCCATCAATAAACATTTGATGGTCATCAGCTATTAATATTGTTATTTCTTTATTCATTTACAGGGATAGAAACCAATAGATTAGTTCCTTTTTCTTTGGATGAATTTACATCAATATTTCCATTTAACATTGCTATTCTTGAAAAAACACTTTTCCAGCCAATCCCCTTACTATTATCAATTTCTGTAGTGTTAAAGCCAACTCCATCATCAGAAATTTGAAGGGTTAATCGTTGTTTTTCTATAGTAAGTTGTATCGTAATCTCTTTAGCTTGGGCGTGTTTTATAATGTTGTTTAATATCTCCTGAACAACACGGTAAATAGCAATTTCAATTGATGAATTTAACCGGTTTTGTACATTTGATTCCAACGTCACATTCAATAATCCTGAGTCATTCATTTTAGTAGTTAACTCTTTAATGGCAGGGATAAGCCCCAATTGAGTTAACGCAACAGGCATCATGTTGTGTGAAATAGTCCTTACTTCTTTAACTGCGTTATCAATTAAATCGCTAGCATTTTTCACTAAAATTTCATCTTCTTTATCTACATTTCCTTCTAAGCTAGCTACATTTAATTTTGCTGTTGAAAGTAATTGACCTAACCCATCATGAAGCTCTTTTGCTATTCTAATTCTTTCTTTTTCTTCCGCTTCTATTACTGCTTTAAATCGTAATTTTTCTTCTGCTTGTAATTGTTTTTGGGATTTAATTTTTCGTTTATAGCTAACAAAAACTGCAAATCCAACAATAAAAAGGAGTAAAGCAATAAATGAAATAATTAAAGTCTTTTGTTCGGCCTGCTTGGTTGCCAACTCGTTTACTTTTAGCTCATTTTCTATCTTTAATTGCTCATTTTCTGCTTCTTTTTTTTCAGTATCATATTTTATTTGCATGCCAGCGACATGATTATACATTTTATCTTGAAAAAGCTGATTTTTAATATCAACACATTTTTTTTCATAATAATAAGCACTATCCATTTTACCAATATCAGAATAATAAGTAGCTAAATAATGATATAAAAACTCAAAATTGTTGTTTATTTCATTCTCTGTAGAAATTTTTTCTGATTGTTTTAAATAATATATCGCTTTTTTAAATTCTTTGTTTTGTCTAAAAATATCTCCTGCAGCCATATAGGTGTCTGCAATAGTTGCTAACCCACCATGTTCTTCTTTTATTTTTATTGCTTCATTAATGTGTATTAAGGTTTTTTCATAATTACCTAATTGTTTGTGAGTAATAGCTAAATTATGATGTGCAATACCTGCTTGAAGAGTTAAATTTAATTCGAGCAATAAATCTAGCGCTTTGTTAAGCAACTCTAGTGCTTCTTCATTGTTTAAGTAACAATTCCCTAAATTCAAATAACTTACTGCCAGCCCTTCTTTATCATTAATTAATTTCCGTAGTTTTATCGCTTCTCGATGTGTTTCTTTTGCATTATCATAGTCTCTAAGTTGAAAATATACCTCTCCTAAATTATTTAAAACCTTAGTATAATTTAATGTGTCTTTAAGTGTTTCAAATATTTTTAAAGCTTCTATTTGAGTATAAACAAAATCTGAGTATTCGCCTCTTTCTTGTTGTATCAATCCAATTTTATTGTAAAGAGCTCCAACACCATATAAATCATTCGTCTTTCGTCTTGATTCTAAAGATAAATTATAATGTGTTAAGGCCTCATCATATTTAGTTAGATAATAATATATTATTCCAAGGTCATTATGTCCTTGAGCAATCCCTTTTTCCCAATTTGATTTTTCTGCTGTAAATTTTTCTAGATTAGCATACTTTAGCGCTGAGTCTAATTCTGACTGTAAAGTGAAATTCCAAAAAAGCTCTCCATATACTATAGACAGTGTTGTATCAGAAGATATTAAAGCCTCTTTTTTTAAACTATCTATAATTAAAGTCTGTCCATATATACTAGCAGAACAAAAAATTATTAAAAAAAGAAATGTCAACTTTTTCATATTCAAATATATAATTATTTTAAAAAAGAAACCCCAAAATTTCTTTCGGGGCTCCTTTGCTTATATTAAGCACGAACTAAAAATACTAATCTAAAATTACTTTGGTTATTGTACTGCCCTCCTCATAAAGTATCTTAACAAGATAAATGCCTTTTGTTAAGTGGGAGATATTAAATTGAGCTGTTTTACTGGCTAATTTTCTATCCATTACTTTTTCTCCTATTATATTGTAAAGTTCTACACGCAGTATGTTGTTTTCAGATTGTAATGTAAACTCCCCCTTGGTAGGGTTTGGATAAATAGAAATTATATTTTCTTTATAATTTTCTGTTATTACTGTTGCACTACATAGACCAACTGACTGAACAGGGGTACTTCTGTTTATAGTTGTTCCATCGCCTAATTTCCCCAGCCAATTATTTCCGCAGCCCCAAACTGTACCATCATTTTTTTGAAATAGAGAATGATATGTTCCTGTAGAAAAAGAGGTGATTCCACTTAAAGAACCTAGTTGAAAGGGAGTAGCTTTATCGATAATTGTACCATCTCCTAATTGTCCTGAAGAATTTCTTCCACAAACCCAAACAGTATTGTCATTTTTTAGAAAGAGCGAATGTCCCCCACCGCCCTTCATGTCAGTTATTCCTGTTAAAGAGGTTACCTGTATCGGAGAAAGTTTACCTATCGTTGTTCCATCTCCCAATTGCCCAAAGTTATTAGCTCCACAAGCCCAAACGGTATTGTCATTTTTTAGAAAGAGTGAATAATCCCATCCCCCTCCTGCTATGGAAATGATATTTGTCAGGGTACTCACCTGCACGGGGGTTGACTGGTCAGTGGTTGTACCATCACCCAATTGTCCACTGCCGTTTCTTCCGCAAGCCCAAACTGTGCCATCATTTTTAAGAAACAGAGAACTATGGCTTCCTCCAGTCGAAATAGCCGTAATCCCAGTAAGAGAACTCACTTGCACAGGCGTAGACTTACCTATAATGGTTCCATCACCCAATTGACCAAAAGCATTGTCACCACAAGCCCATACGGTTCCGTCATTTTTTAAAAACAATGTGTGCCAATACCCAGCTGCAACAGCAGTAATACCTGAAAGCGAGCTAACCTGCACAGGAATATTTCTGTCGAGAATAGTTCCATCTCCCAATTGCCCCTTGTTGTTCCATCCGGCAGCCCAAACAGTGCCGTCACTTTTTAGAAAAAAAGATTGAGATTCTGAAGCGGCAATTGCGGTGATCCCTGTAAGAGAGCTTACTTGAACTAAATTGGAATCATTTGTATTTGTTCCATTCCCTAATTGTCCATTACCATTAGCTCCGCAAGCTTGTACGGTGCCATCACTGCATAAAAAGACAGAGTGAGAGGTGCCGCCTGCAACTGTTTGTGCAGTTAAAATATTACATATAGCAAAAAAGGCAGCTATTACAAGTAACACTGGTTTTGTAATCATTTTTATTTTAGTTTTATCGTGATTAATTATTCAAAATTAATAGAATTTAAAAGATCTAGAAATACGGCATTTGCCCTAAACCTTAATAAGTTGATGTTTAATTGCTTTTTGTACTGCTTCCATTTTATTATGAACCTCTAATTTTTTGTAAATGTTTTCTGTATGCTTACGAACTGTTGAAGGACTAATTGCTAACTCTTCAGCAATCTGGTTGTAATTAAGCCCTTTAGAATATAAAAACAGCACTTCTTTTTCTCTTTCAGAAATAGGGTTTTTCTTTAGCATCTAACAATTTATAAATTTCATCGCCAAAGGTTCTATATTTATCGAAAGGTATCAATACGGCATTTGTCGTATATGAAAAAGCCCAATTGACAGATTGTCAATTGGGCTTTTTCTAACTAATATTCTATTATAGAATATTGTGTTTCATTGCTTTTTGTACAGCTTCCATTTTGTTGTGTACCTGCAGTTTTTTATAAATATTTTCGATGTGTTTACGTACCGTTGATGGGCTAATAATCAAGTTTTCTGCAATCTGTTGGTAATTTAACCCCTTAGAAAGTTGATCTAAAATTTCAATTTCTCTTTTTGATAATGCAATTTCCTCTAGCTGAACTCGGTCAGAAGTCATTTTTTCCGGGTGTCTTAAAATATTTAATGTTTTTAAAGCCACTGATGGTGTCATTGCCGCTCCTCCTTCAAGAACATCAATAATTGCTTTGTGAAGTTCAACTGGATTGGTTTCTTTTAACAAATAACCATCTGCTCCAGCTTGGATGGCATTAAAAATATTATCATCATCATCAAAAACAGTTAACATTAAAATTTTAATGTGGGGGTATTTGTTTTTAACATACTCGGTAGTAGCTATTCCATCTTTTTCTGGCATTTGTATATCCATTAAAATAACATCTACGTTATGATCTTGTTCTAATTTTCCTATAAACTCATTTCCGTTTGCTCCTCTATATTTGAACTTCAAGTCATCAAAAAAAGAAATTTTTTCTTCTACAGCCTTGGCTAAAAAACCATTATCTTCTGCTATTGCTATTTTTATTTGCATAATTTTTTTGTTTTAACAAGTCAAAAGTATGATGAACTAATCAGATATTCTATACGGCATATAGCCTATCTTTGTTCAACATCAATTTAATGCTTGTTCCTTCCTCTGGTGCTGAGTTAATGATAAACTCAGCATGAATACTTACTGCTCTATTTTTCATGTTTTCTAATCCATTGCCTAATAAAATTTCGCTCATCTTAAAACCAATGCCATCATCTTTAATTTCAATACTAATAAACTTGTTTGTTTCAGAAATTAGCAATTCTACTTTGGTTGCTGCAGCATATTTCATGGTATTATTAATAGCTTCTTGAACAATTCTATAAATACTTACCCCTTCTATTGAATTTAATTGAAAGCTTGAATCCATGTTAGAGGTAAATACAAATTCTGTTTGTTCTTGAGCTAATTTTGCAGTTTCGATATAGTTGTAAAGTCTCGATTTTAAATCATCAAATGAAATTTCATCTTTATTTAATGCCCAAATAGTATCTCGTAATTGTGTAATGGTAGTTCTAGTGAAGTTTGCAATATCAGTTAATTTATCGCTTAATTTTTCATCAACAGTGTTAAAAAAGTGTTTCATATTATCTATCGATGAAATAATATATGATAGTTGTGAACCTATATTGTCATGCAAATCACCTGAAATTTTTAATCGTTCTTCATGCAATTTATTTTGTAGTGCAACCACAGCTATTTTATCTTTTAACCTATTTTCTTCCAATAATTTATGTTGTTTGGCTTTTTGTTGACGATAACTAAAGAATCCTATTACCAAAATAAAGAATGCCAACCCTCCAACTCCTAACAATAAATAATTTCTTTGTTTTACCTTTAATTCTTGGTCTGATAATTTTACTTTTTGCTCAACAATTTCTTTTTCCTTTTTGGAAGCATTGTATTTAGTTTGCATTTCTGCTATTTGCTTGGTTGTTATTTCGTTTAAGATAGAATCTTTAATTAATGAATACTTCTGGTGCATCTCAAAAGCCTTTTCAAACTGATTTGATTTTTCATACGCATCTGATAATCCTAAATAATTATCTCTTGTACACTCCTTATAATCAATTTGTACTGAAAAAATTAAGCTCTTCTTAAAGTAATAAATGGCACTATCTTGTTGGTTGGTTGACACATAAACAGCAGCCAAATTATTGTACAATATTGCTTGTCCTTCTAAATCGTTTGAAGGGACTCTAATCGCTAGGGCTTTATTTATGTAAGTTTTTGATAAGTCGTAATTTTTCTTTTTATGCTGTGTTACTGCCATATTCCCGTAAGACATCGCTAAAATTCTTAAATCACCAAAATCCTCGGCAGCAGTTATTGCTTGCTCATAATAAAACACTGAAGAATCTAACTTTTTCATCTCATCATAAATATTCCCTAAATTGTTTAGAATTAAAATCTCTTTATCTATTACCTTACTTTTTTGATTAATTGCTAATGCTTTTTGATAATAATTAATAGCCACACTAAAATTTTGTTGCTTGTAATAAATCATTCCTAAATTATTTGTAGTAGAAGCAATCCCTGTGCTATCATTAATACCTTCTCTAATTTTTAAAGCGTTTATAAAGTAATTAACTGCTTTATCATAAGCACCTGTATTCATTACAACATTTCCCAAGTTATTTAAGGATGCTCCCACACCAACAGTGTCTTTTAATTGTTTTCGCAACGCTAAAGCTTTTAAAAAGTAAACCTCTGTACTATCGTAGTGCCCCATGTAAACATGGTAAATGCCTAATTGATTGTAAGCCGTACTAAGCTGTTTCTTGTCAAATTTGTTTTCTGCAACTACCTGCTGATATAATTGAACAGATTTTTCTAACTCTCCTGTTTGTGCGTATTGATTTCCAAAATGTTTTGCGACATCTAAAACACCATCTAAATAATTATGTTTTTTAGCATAGCTCATTGCTTTATTTGCGTAGGTTATTGATGAATCAACATTTTCTGTTTGTTTTGCCTGTTGCAATAAACTAAAAACAATTAATGAGTCTTCGTTTGCTTTTACAGCCGAAAAAAACAATAAACACAATGTGATATTTAAAACTCTTTTCACTTGCTTTTATTAAGGGTTTTAATGGTGTCTCTTAATTGAGTAATTGCTGATTTAGAAAACTCATTTAACTCTTGCAGCTTATTTTTTAGTTCATTATTGGTTTCTTTCATAAAATAACTCATGTTATCTATTGATGAAATAATAAAAGTTAATTGAGACCCAATATTATCATGCAAATCACGAGAAATACGAACTCTTTCTTCATTTAAATGAGTTAAGAGCTTTATTCTTGTTATTTCGTCTTTTAACCTGTTTGCTTCAATTAGCTTTTGCTGTTTAAATCGTATTTGTCTAAACACAAAAAATGCAATTATTAATATTAATAGCACGATAGCAATAATCATATAAAGCATATAGTTTCGTTGCTTAATTTCTATTGTTTTTTTATTAATCAATACATGCTGCTCTGCAATTTGTTTCTCTTTTTTTTCTGTTTCAAATTGAGTTTCTAATTCGGTAATCGTTTTGTTGGTTTTCTCATTTAACAAACTGTCTTTTAGTGTTTGTTGATTTTTTTGATATATTAATGCGTTTTGAAAATCACCTATTTGTTTATAACACAAAGAGGTGAATTCAGCAGCATATTGTGCTAAATGTATGTAGTTGTTTTCCATTGCCAATTTATAGCAATCCAAAAACCAAACTAACGCTTCTTTATAATTTTCTTGTGCATAATAAAAATCTGCATACAAAACTGTTGATTCTGCAACACCATAAAGATCATTTCTTATTTTCCGAATACGATATGATTCGTCTAAATATTCTTTTGATTTTTGATACTCTTTCTTAATTAAATATGCGCCTGATAAATGTCCTAAGGCAAAAGGAATTCCAATGCTATCTTTTTGATTTATTTTTAAGTTTAATGCTAAATTGTAATAATAAATTGCACTGTCAACATTTCCAGAAACCTCTTGAACAATACCATAATTATCGTAAGTACGATTTAGAGCTTTATAATCTTTAATTTTTTCTAAAGCAGTAATTCCTTTTATCATATATAATTTGGCTTTTTCCAAATCTCTTCGCCACATCGAAAACCCAAGATCTCCATAAGTAATTCCTACTTTAGATTTATTACCTATCGCTTCATAAATTTTAATGGCCTTTAAATTAAAATCTAATCGTTTGTCATAGTTGCCTAAAAATCCATTAATAATGGCTAATTGGTTGTGTATGTCTGCTTCTGCTTCTTGATTTTTTAACTGTTGAGCTTGTTTTAATCCTTTTAAAAATAATTGTTCCGCTTTAGTTGTGTTGGCAACAATTTTATCATAAGGGATGACTAATAGATGTTCTAATTGTTTTTCTTCTGGGAGTATAGTTAAAGCTGTCTCTAAACTATCAAAATAATTTTGTGTAAAAGAAGATGTAGTTGTAAAAAACAACATCGCTAGGACAAGGTATTTTTTTAGTTCTGTAGGCATTTTAAAAGAAAGTTTAAAATTAGCGCTTTATGTTTATTTTCCAACTTTTTAATTACTTTCGTTAAGTGAAAAAAGTGCTCTACATCACCATTATTATCATTCTTTACCTATCACAAGGAAATTATTGTCTTTCACAAAACTTTAGTTCTAGCGAACAAAAACAAATTGATAGCTTAAATTTTTTAATTAATTCTAAACTAACGCATGATACTGCAAAAGCAAATGCTTATTTAGTCTTGTCTGAAATTTTAACAGTAGAGACTTTAGACACCATGATCCCTTTGTGTAATGAGGCACAAAAAATAGCAAAAAAAGGTCTTGAAAATAAGCCTTCTGAGTCCGTTAAAAATAGTTTTCTAACTTCATTAGCTGGAGCATATAACAACATTGGTTTTGCCCATAAAAACAAAGGAGAAATTGTTTTAGCGTTAGAGTATTTTCATAAAAGTTTAAAAATATATGAAAAAGTTAACGATAAAAAAGGCGTTGTTGATTGCTCAATAAACATTGGAAGTATTTATGATCGTCAAGGAAACTATGAAAAAGCATTAGATTTTTATAATTCAAGCTTAGAAATTTGTAAAGAAATTGGCTACCATAATGGTGAGGCTGCGTGCTTAAATAATATGGGGGGAGTCTACAGTAGTATAGGTAATCTCCATTTAGCTTTAGAATTTTACCTTAAAAGTTTAAAGGTTGCTGAGAGTCTTGGTAATAATGATAAACTAGCGATTGCCTTAAATAATATTGGTACACAGTATAAAAGTCAAGGAAATTATGAAAAAGCGTTAGAATACTATTTGAAAAGTTTAAACATTCTAAAAGAAAGTGGAAACAAACAAGGCATCGCTTATTTACTCAATAATCTTGCTGGTATTGAATTCGCAAAAAACAATTTCGTTTCAGCTGAAAAATATAGTAAACAAAGTTTAGACATTGCTAAAGAAATAGGTTATCCAGAAAACATTCAAAATGCAGCTCGAGTTCTAAGTAGGGCCTACGAAAAACAAGGTAAAGGAAAGGAGGCTTTAGAAATGTATAAATTATTCATTTCTATGAGAGATAGTCTTTACAGTGAAGCAAATCAAAAAGCTGCAGTTCAACAAGAGGCTAAATATGAATATGAAAAACAAAAAGCTGTTGATGATGCTATACATGATAAGCAAATTGCCATAGAACAAGAAGCAAAAGCGAAACAAAAAATTATTACCTATGCTACAGCTGGTGGGTTAGCATTAGTGGTTGTCTTTTTAATCTTTGTTTTTAACAGATTACAGATTACTAAAAAACAAAAAATAGTTATTGAGACACAAAAAGTAGAGGTAGAAAAACAAAAAGAAGTAGTAGAGTTGGCTCACTCTGAGCTTGAAGAAAAAAATCAAGAAATTTTAGATTCTATTACTTATGCTAAGCGTATCCAAAATGCGATATTACCATCACTAAAAGTAGTGAAAGAATACCTTACTCAAAGCTTTATATTTTACCAACCTAAAGATATTGTTGCTGGTGATTTTTATTGGTTGGAACAAAAGGAAAATAAAGTGCTTTTTGCAGCGGCAGATTGCACGGGGCATGGTGTGCCTGGAGCAATGGTAAGTGTTGTTTGTAATAATGGTTTAAATAGAAGTGTTAGAGAATTTGGTTTAACTGATCCAGGAGAAATACTTAATAAAACACGAGAAATAGTAATTGCAGAGTTCGAAAAAAGTGAAGATGAAGTAAAAGATGGAATGGATATCGCTTTATGTAGCTTAGAAGGTAAGACATTGAAATACGCAGGAGCAAACAATCCTTTATGGATAATAAGAAAAGGAGAGATAATTGAAACCAAAGCCAACAAACAACCAATTGGACAGTTTGACAATCCTGAACCATACAGCACTCATACTATTGAGTTACAAAAAGAAGACTCTATTTACATTTTCTCTGATGGTTTTGTAGATCAGTTTGGCGGAGAAAAAGGGAAAAAATTTAAAGCCCAATCTTTTAGAGAATTATTACTTTCAATCCAAAACAAAGAAATGGATGAACAACAACAAATTATCAGTAAAGCATTCCAAAAATGGAAGGGCAGTTTAGAGCAAATTGATGATGTTTGCGTAATAGGTGTGAGAATCTAAACTAAGATTAACATTATTCTACAGTTACTGACTTAGCCAAATTTCTTGGTTGATCAACATTGCATCCTCTCATAACTGCTATATGGTAAGATAATAATTGTAATGGAATTGATGTTAATAGTGGACTTAAAGCATCTTCTGTTTCAGGAACTTCTAAAACATAATCCGCAATAGCTTTAACGTCAGTATCTCCTTCTGTAACAATTGCAATAATTTTTCCGCTTCGCGCTTTAACCTCTTCAATATTGCTGACTACTTTTTCATAGTTACCATGTTTAGTAGCAATAACTACTACTGGCATTTCCTCATCAATTAAAGCAATTGGCCCATGTTTCATTTCTGCAGCAGGATACCCTTCTGCATGTATATATGAGATTTCTTTTAGTTTTAATGCTCCTTCTAATGCAACAGGGAAATTATACCCTCTACCTAAATATAAAAAGTTACGGGAGTCTTTAAATATTTCTGAAATATATCTAACTTGCTTATCAGACTCTAACATTCTTTCAACTTTTGCGGGAATAGAATCTAACTCTACTAATAATTGTCTGAATTTAGAATCAGAAATAGTTCCTTTTTTCTGCGCAATTGACAATGCCATTAAAGAAAGTACTGTAACTTGGGCAGTAAAAGCTTTAGTTGAAGCAACACCTATTTCTGGCCCTGCATGGGTGTAAGAGCCACAATGTGTTTCTCTTGATATGGTTGACCCAACGACATTACAAATACCTATAATTGTTGCTCCTTTTTCCTTTGCTAATTTAATTGCGGCTAAAGTATCTGCTGTTTCTCCTGATTGAGATATTGCAATTACTACATCATTTTCATTTATAATTGGGTTTCTATATCTAAATTCAGAAGCATATTCTACCTCAACAGGAATACGAGTCAAATCTTCAAATAAATATTCCCCAACCAATCCTGCGTGCCAAGAAGTTCCACACGCAACAATAATTATTCTATTGGCATTAATTATTTTTTGTTCATAATCCCTAATTCCCCCCAAAGAAATAATCCCCTTATCTACATTAATTCTACCTCTCATACTATTTCTTATGCTTAAAGGTTGCTCGTAAATTTCCTTTAACATAAAATGGTCATAACCACCTTTTTCAATAGCTTCTAATTGAATTTCTAACTCTTGAATATATGGTGTTATTTCTTGTTTTTTGATGTTCATCAACTTCAACTCTTGACCTTTTTCAATTACAGCAATCTCTTCATCATCAAGATAAACAACATTTTTTGTGTATTCTACAATTGGAGTTGCATCTGAAGCAACAAAATACTCTCCATCATGACCAACACCAATTACTAAAGGGCTACTTTTTTTTGCAGCAATCAATGTATTTGGAGTGTTTTTAGCAAGAATAACTATTGCATAAGCACCAATAACTTCATTCAATGCAATTCTTACAGCTTCAACTAATTCTGCTCCAGTTTTGTTTTGAATATCTTCAATCAAATGAATTAAAACTTCCGTATCAGTATCACTTGTAAAAACATGTCCTCTTTTTACTAATTCCGCTTTTAAACTTGCATAGTTCTCTATTATCCCATTGTGAATAATAGCTAGATCATTAGATCCCGAAAAGTGTGGGTGTGCATTACTGTCGTTTGGAACTCCATGAGTTGCCCAACGTGTATGTCCTATTCCTATAGTTCCTGATATGTTTTTTCCAATTACAAAACTCTCTAATTCAGCAACTTTTCCTTGCTTTTTATAAAGGTTAATATCTCCATTATCTATTAAAGCAACTCCTGAGCTATCATACCCTCTATATTCTAGTCTTTTTAATCCTTTTATTAATATTGGATATGCTTCTTTAGCTCCAACATAAGCAACTATTCCACACATAAATTATATTTTTGAATATGTTATGTTTAATCTCATTTTAGATACATTTGGACTTGTCCCAGACCCAATTATTGATCTGTTTGCAGAAATAGAGCCTCCATTCGCAATTAAATACATACCGTAATCTGTTGTTGTATTATAAAGCAAATCTGTAATATGCCTTGCTAAATTAAACTTATATGTTTTTGTAGTAAGATTGTATGAGCCTCCATAATAATCAAGCCCTTCATAAAAATCTGGAATAAAAAAAGCACTCCCAGCAGCATCAATACCAACTAATGATAATGATTCAACCTCTTTATCAAAATCACCTTTAAAAGGTATTCCTGCTTCTAATGTAATAACAAGTTCTGCTTTATTTATAATTACATCTCCTTGTTTAAGCAATTCTTTAATATAAGGAATTTCTAATTTCGTTTTAACACCAGCCATGGTAGATAAATAGGTTATTGTAGTATCTCTAGTAGGGTTAACAGGCGGCAAGTGTTTTTCTAAATCTGTTCCTGAATAGTTGTGTGCAAATCTTGAATACTTTACTGCATCTGTAGAAATGGAAAAATCATATTTTGAAGTATCGTTATAGTAAAGTGTTAATGTAGATAGGGTAGAATTCATGTTAAAATAAGCAAAAGAACCTGCTCCAGGAGCCAATGTTGTATTGCTCACAGAATCAACAGTGGTAATATACAAACCTTTCATATATTGAGTAAAAGCAGTATTGCTAGCCAAGTTAGTTGATGTTGTATTTAATATTGCCTGCCCAAAAGTATTACTAAGGTTAATTCTTACGTGTGGGGCTCTTTTTATAGAGTCAAACACAACAAAAACACTATCCTTATTGTTTGGAACAAAACTTAGGTTTCCTAAAGCTGTTGGAGCATAGTTTAAATAAGTATTAGAATAATAATTGTTTGACTTGTCCATTAATGTTGTTATTTCATAAACATTAACATTCATAGGTGTGGAAGTATCTCCATAAACACCTTGATAACCAAGTGTTAAAACCGCAGAATCTAAAACTGGTGAAGTCCCAAAATCTACATTTACTCCTGTTAATAAAACTTGGGCATAAATAGATGATGATACTTTCCCAAAATTTTGGTCATTATACAACCCTAAAAGATGATAAACTGACAAGTCTGTTCTTAATGAATCTTCTTCTACGACAGTTGTTTTTAATGAAAAGGTATCTGTAAAATGTACAGATAAATTTCCATTATCAAAATCGGGGTTTAAAGCACCGTCCTTTTTACATGAAAAATTAAGGGCTAAAAAAAAGATAGCGGAAAGTAATAAAACTTTCCGCATTATAATTTGATTAATTTTTTGACTCATTTTCTAATCTTGTAATACTTCTGTTGTTTCTAAAATTTCATCATAAAAACTAGAATAAGCTTTTATATATTCATCTGGTGATTGATAATCTAATTTAGGCTTATCAATAGATTGAAAATAATCTTCTAATTCAGGATTGATTTTTTCACTTGCTTTAATTACTGCGTCTGATGCATTCATAGCAGCTTTATTAAGTCCAATAAAAGAAGTGTCCGAATAATCTGCAACATCACCTTCTGTTATTTCATCCATCATCGCTTTTTTACCAAAGTCTTTATCTAACGCTGTTTTAAAGTCATTATTATATAAAGAGAATATTACTTTAGAGTTTTCAAAAATAGGTTCTTTTTTATACGATGTTTTAATATATAAAGGCACTAAGCTAGTCAGCCACCCATGGCAATGAATAACGTCAGGAACCCATCCTAATTTTTTAACCGTTTCTAAAACTCCTCTTGCAAAAAAGATAGCTCTTTCATCATTGTCTGCAAATTCTTTTCCAGATGTTTTATCTGTAAATACAGCTTTTCTTTGAAAAAAGTCTTCACTATCAATAAAATAAACTTGCATTCGAGCAGCTTGTATTGAGCCAACTTTAATAATCAAAGGATGGTCATTATCGTTAATGATTAAATTCATTCCTGACAATCGAATTACCTCATGTAATTGATTTCTTCTTTCATTAATACAACCAAACTTGGGCATAAACGTTCTTATTTCTTTACCGTCTTCCTGAATGCCTTGTGGTAAATGTCTTCCAAAATTAGCTAATTCGCTCTCTTCTAGGTAAGGGGTGATTTCTTGGGAAATAAATAAAATCTTCTTCTTTTTCATAAGCCTGCCTTTAATTTAGTTGGCAAAGATACGATATTTTAAGCTCTTTGTCAAGTTTATATTTTGCTTTCATATGATTTCGTGCAACTTATCTGAAATTAAATTATTTATTTTGCCAAAAATTGAAGGAGGAAACAACGCGTGTTAATTTTTAAAAGAGTAAACGATTTACAAGTATTTTTAGAAAAAAACGAAAGCAAAACTATCGGTTTTGTTCCTACTATGGGAACCCTTCATTTAGGCCATTTATCTTTGATAAAAAAAGCTCAAAAGCAATGTGATATAGTTGTTTGTAGCATTTTTATAAACCCAATTCAGTTTAATAAAAAAGAAGATTTAGATAATTATCCTAAAAACCTTAATTCAGATATCCAGCAATTAGAAAGTGTAAAATGCGCTGTTTTATTTTGTCCTTCAGTTGATGAAATGTACCCAACTAAAATCGAAAGAACGTTTGATTTTGGTGGTTTAGAAAATGTAATGGAAGGCAAACATCGTCCTGGACATTTTAATGGTGTTGCCATTGTTATTGAACGATTTTTTAAAATCATTACTCCTGATTATGCTTATTTTGGAGAAAAAGATTTTCAGCAATTAGCTGTTGTTAGGGCCTTAACGAAGCAACTTGGTGTTAAAACAAGAATAATTGGTGGAGAAATAATAAGAGAATCTTCTGGCTTAGCAATGAGCTCAAGAAATGAAAGGCTTAGTGAGGATGAAAAAAAAGCTGCTGCTGAAATTAGTAGGACTTTAAAATACATTAGTGAAAACAAAAAAAATCATTCCGTTATAGAGCTTCGACACTATTTTAAAACTTCTATGGATTCGAGCCTCCTATTAAAACTAGAATACTTTGATATTGCTGACGGAAACACCTTGCAATCAATAAAAAACTGGAATGAATCAGATTACCCTGTTGCTTTTACAGCAGTAAATGTTGGCAAGGTTAGACTCATCGATAATATGACAATAATTAATTAACTTTGCGGCCAACTATGCTAATACAGGTATTAAAATCTAAAATTCATCGTGTTAAGGTAACAGAAGCTGACCTTAATTATATAGGTAGCATAACTATTGATGAAACTTTAATGGAAGCTGCAAATATTATAGAGGGTGAAAAAGTTCAAATTGTTAACATTAACAATGGAGAACGAATTGAAACTTATGTAATTAAAGGCATTAGAGATTCTGGAGAAATTTGTTTAAATGGACCAGCAGCAAGAAGGGTTGCGGTTAATGATATAATAATAATAATTTCTTACGGAACAATGGATTTTGAAGAAGCAAAATTGTTTAAACCAACCTTAATTTTTCCAAACGAAACAACAAATAAGTTAAGTTAACCAACCTTTTGAAAAAAACATTAATTACCATACTTAAAATCATTATTCCATTAGGTATTGGTATTTACCTTACTTGGTTTTTTATTTCTAACCTTACAGATGTTGAGTTAGATAACTTAAAAAATGCGTTTATAAATGCTGATTATCGTTTTATTTTCTTAGCGATTATATTGTCTCTATTAAGTCACATGAGCAGGTCTTATCGATGGAAATATATGTTGGAACCATTAGGACATCAACCTAAATTTTGGAAAATGTATCATAGTGTTATGATTGGTTACATCCTTAATTTAACCATTCCACGATCAGGAGAGGTTGCAAGGGCAGGGTATTATGCTAAATTTCAAAAAAATGCTCCTTTTGAGAAAGTTTTTGGAACCATTATCGTTGAAAGGGTTATAGATATGTTAATGCTTGGGTTGGTATTCCTTATTACAGTTTATTTACAGAAAGATTTAGAAACATTTAATAGCATAACAGAAGTAGGAAAATCTGATTCAGCAATTCCACTTTGGGCTTATGGTTTAGTTGTTCTTGGGGTTATTATAGGGATTGTTGTAATATTAAAATCACAGAAAATAAAAGAAAAGGTTATTAATTTATTTAAAGGCGTTTTAGATGGGGTTAAAACAATTTTTCAACTAAAACAACGTGTCGCTTATATTGCACACACCTTGTTTATATGGGTTTGTTACTTAGGGATGATTTGGGTTTGTGCTTTTGCCTTACCCGAAACTTCAGAATTAACAATTAATGCCGTTTTTGCAGCATTTTTTGCTGGAGGTGTTGCAATGTCAACTACACCAGGCGGTATTGGCCTTTACCCCTTAATGGTTTCTGCAGTATTAATTAATTTGTACGGAATAGACAATGCAGAGTCTTTTAGTATGTTGGCCTGGACATCTCTTACTGCTTTTACAATTATTGCAGGACTTATTTCGTTAATTGCATTGCCATTTATTAGTAAAAAAACAATTTTAGTTGAGTAAATTATTACACATACAAAACAAAATTATTACCAATGTTGAAGGGTTAATTCAACAATGGAAAGTTGAAAATAAAACAATTGTTTTTACCAATGGGGTGTTTGATATTTTACATCGTGGACACATTGAGTATTTAGCTCAAACAGCCGATTTTGCTGACAAATTAATTGTTGCAGTAAATGCTGATAGCTCAGTAAAAAAATTAAACAAAGGAGCTAGCCGCCCAATACAAGACGAAAATTCAAGGGCACTTATTCTTGCTGCGCTTCATTTTGTAGATGCTGTTATAATTTTTAGCGAGGATACACCTTATGAATTAATTAATATAATAAACCCTAACGTGTTGGTTAAGGGCGGTGATTACGATGCTAATTGCACAGATAAAACTGACAAAAAATACATTGTGGGTGCTGATATAGTAAAAGCTAATGGTGGTAAAGTGGAAGTGATACAATTTGTAGAAGGTTATTCTACTTCTAAAATTGAGGAAAAAATTAAAAATACTTAACCTTCTCGTTTCAATAATCTGATGACTCAAAGTCGACTGAGTACTAATTTATACCTAACTCCCCTGTTAAAATCCCGCTTCGAATAAATTCCGGGATTTACTAAAAAATACTTGCTCATAAAACATCACTAAGTATTTATACGTAAGCTTGCTAAGTGCTAATACGGATTGACTTAAATTGTTTTATAGTTTATTTTTAGTTGCTTTTAAACAACTAACTATTAAACGAATATACAATATACCGCCCATACCCACTTGAAGGGGCTAATACAACATTTATTTACTATTTTGCGTCTTATAACAAGATGTGAAGAATTAACTAATTTTATATAAACAAATCTTAATACTTGAACAAAACCCTTTTTATATTATTTATTTTCATCTCAAACTTAGGTTTAGCACAAAACTTAGTACCTAACCCAAGCTTTGAGGTTTATGATACGTGTCCGAGCGGTATATCTCAAGCGTTTGACTACCAAATAGAGCACGCTTTAGGTTGGTATGCCCCAACTTGGGCTACAAGTGATTATTTTAACAGTTGTAGCCCTCTTGTAGGGGGTGCAAATGTACCTAATACAGCATTTGGCTACCAATTTGCTTTTGATGGGCAAGGTTTCTTGGGGATGATTTTACTAATTCAAGATGGAGAAACCTCATATTTTGAGTATGTACAAGCCAAGTTGAACTCACCATTAATTAAAGGCTATACTTATAAATTTAGTTTTAACGTTAATCTTATGAATGGTAGTGATTACGCAGTTGAAAAAATAGGTGCTTGGTTTACAATTAATGCCGCTTCATCAAATAATGGACAACCATTGTTTTCAGTTAATCCTCAAATAGAGAATACTACTGGATTTATTACTGATACCTTAAACTGGAAAACAATTGAAGGTAAGTTTATTGCTAATGGTGGTGAAGAATATTTAACTATTGGTTATTATTCTGACACATTAAACCCAGATACTTTGAGACATAATTTAGTTGCTGACCCTATGGTAATATACAGCTACAACAATATTGATGGACTAGAATTGGAAGAAGTTGCACCAGCTATTGTAATCCCGAATATTATAACACCAAATGGTGATGGAACCAATGATTTATTCCAGTTGAATTTTCCTGTATTAAAAACGGAAGTTTACAACAGATGGGGACAAAAACTATTTGAGAGTAACAATGATGCTTTTTGGGATGGTAGAACAACCAGTGGTAGTGAAGTCCCCGAGGGGACTTACTATTACATTATTGTAACAAAAGAAAAAACGTATAAAGGTTATTTGCAGTTGTTGAGGGCAGAATATATAAATAACAATAAATAATTTAATTATGAACAAACTAAGAATTTGAAAACCTTTTTCACATATATTTTAATACTATTTTCTACAATTACTGTGGGGCAAACTAATTTAGTGTCCAATGGTAGCTTCGAAGATATAGATTCATGCTATGGTAATTTCGCCCCCTTAGGTTTTGATGTTTTTCAATGGTCTGGTTGTACTGGCTGGAGCAATCCAACTAATGCATCTTCTGATTTATGGTGTAATAATGGTGTTATTGGTCCTATGCAGCCTCCTAATCTTAACCCAGGGTATCAATTACCACGAACGGGTAATAACATGGCTGGAATTTTCATTTTAGAATTACTAGATATAAATTATAGAGAATTTATCCAAAATGAACTCCTTTCAAGTTTAACCACAGATAACATTTATAAAATTTCATGTTATCTTAACTTGGCAGATGGTAATAATGGTACTTCATCAATCGGGTTATATTTAAGCCCAACAAAAATTAATCTACCAACAAATTATAATTTAATTAATAGTAATTTGATTACTTTAAAAGAGACTTCATCTTTTATTGAAGATACTGTTCAATGGAGCTTAGTAGAATTTTACTACAAAGCGAAAGGGGATGAGAAATATATAATTTTAGGAAGTTTTACCGATTCCAATAACATGTATTTAAAAGATTCTAATTTAAATACTGCTTGGGGAATTTATTACTACGTTGATGATTTAGAATTAATAGAAACACCATACAGTTTTTTTATACCCAATGTGTTTTCTCCTAATGGAGATAATATGAATGATGTATTTTCTCCTAATATTAAAAACATTGAAGAATGGAAATGCATTATCTATAATAGATGGGGACAAGAAGTTTATCAACTGAATAATGGAATAAGCAGTTGGGACGGTAGAACAACCTCAGGTAAAGAAGTTCCTAACGGAACATATTATTACATGTTTTCTGCAACTATAGAAAATGAGAATATAAGTGAAAAAGGTTTTGTCGAATTACTTAGATAAAACTTTTTATTATGAAAAAATTAACAATGATGGCAGCATTGCTGCTAAGTGCAAATTTATTTGCACAGCAAAACCCTACAGGACCAGCAATAAATCCAAATGCTCCTGTACCACAATTAGCTGGTCATGCTTGGTATAGAGGAGGCAATAATTTAGGCGGTATTGGAGGTGCTAAGAATATCTTCGGCACAATGTGGAATAGTCCAATTTACACCTACACAGCTGGTGTGGCAAGAATGACGTTAAATGGGTTTACTATTAATTGCTTTACGCTACAACCCAGTATGGGGTGTATATTGTATAAAAGTTTTGTACTTTAGTAGCTAAACTACAAAGCAACTTTTTTACTCGTTTTTGAGTTTATTAAAATGAGCAAATAATTAATTTACAAACAAATCTTAATACTTGAACAAAACCCTTTTTATATTATTAATGCTTATCTCAAACTTAGGTTTAGCACAAAACTTAATACCTAACCCAAGCTTTGAGGTTTATGATACGTGTCCAACTACAATATCAAGTGTTGGAGATTATCAGATAAACCATTGTACTGGTTGGACTGCACCATCAAAAGCGACAAGTGATTATTTTAACAGTTGCAGCCCCCTTGCTAATGTGCCAAATGCAGTTTTTAGCTACCAATTTGCTTTTGATGGTGTTGGAATGTTAGGAATGTTAATGGAACTTGATTCTGGTGAAATACCTTATTTTGAGTACATCCAAGCAAAATTAACCAAGCCATTAATTCAAGGTTACAGCTATAAGTTTAGTTTTAATTTGAATCTTGCTAACGGTAGTGATTATGCAGTAGAAAAAATAGGTGCTTGGTTCACCCCAAATGCTGTTTCTTCAAACGATGGATTACCACTATTCTCAGTTAATCCTCAAATAGAAAATACTACAGGATTTATTACTGATACTTTAGGCTGGAGAAAAATTGAAGGAGAATTTATTGCTTCTGGTGTTGAAGAATACATCACTATTGGTTATTATTCTGACACATTAAATCCAGATACACTCAGAAATAATCCCTCAGCTATTCCTTCTGTAATCTTTGTTTACTATTACATAGATGGGCTTGAATTAGATGAGATAGAACAAGCTGTTGTTATACCGAATATTATCACTCCAAATAGTGATGGAAATAATGATATTTTTCAGTTAAATTTTCAATACGAAAGTGTGGTTATTTATAACCGTTGGGGGCAGAATTTATTTGAAAGTAATAATAATGAATCGTTTTGGAACGGAAGAACCACAAGTGGCAATGAAGTACCAGACGGAACGTATTATTATATCATAACAACTGCAACCGAAACATATAAAGGTTTTGTACAAGTAATAAGGTAAAAACTTTATTACAATGAAAAAAATAACAATGTTAATAGGTTCGCTTTTAATAGGCAGCCTAATTTATGCACAACAACCACCTCAAGGTGCTGCTGGAGGTGGTGCTTTTTGGAGAAAAGGTGGGAATACAGGTCCTTTTGGAAGTCCTAATATCTTTGGAACAGCCACAGGAAATAACAATCCAATTTATACTTATACCAACGGTATAGCTGCTAGTAAACTTAATGGTAACTTAGGTTATAATGTAAATTTGTACCCTGGTACCCGAAATGGATTTATGCTGTTAGGCATCCAAACCCTTTATTCTCAAAATAAATTTAATGTTGCCAATTTTGGTGCATTTTCGCTTTTACACCTAAATGGGAACGAAGGTACTTTTGTACAAGAAGGTGGTTATCGCCCTTGGATGAGAACTGGGGTTACATTCACAGATAATAATGATTTATCATACATGGGCATACGTAAAGTTGGAAATGGAACAGATATAACAGAAACAGCTATTGTATGGAGCGATAATGGAAACAATGGTTTCCCTGGCCCTGATGATATGGTTTTCCGCTTTACTTCTGGTGGTGCAGGAAATACTGCAATTTCAAATGACCTTAACACTCCTTTTGATTTAGATGGATATCATGTAGCACGTTTTGCTGGTAGTGGCGAATTTGGTTTAGGAAATACTTTTGGTGCAGATAATCCATTGTATGTAAGACCAGCTTCGTTACAACACTTAAGTTTAAGCAACATGCGTTCGGTTTATACCCAATATACCAATAGAAATATTGCTCCAGGTTCAGGTACATCAGAAGGTAGTGCTGATGGTTTTAGAATAGGTATTTTAGGTAATAATAATGGGCAACAAAATGGCAATGCCTTGGTTTATCAGCAAGAAAACAGACACTTACTGTTTAGTACCAATGCTAATACCAACGCTATTAACCCGCTTAATACGCAAGAACGTATGCGAGTATCTCATGTTGGAGCTCCAACAGAGCTACCAAACAATGGTTATGGCAATAATAATCCTGCTGGGTTAAATGCAAACATTACAAGAGTTTCTATTAGTCATAATCCTGGCAACCCTGTAACGCGTCCACTAAGTTTGTTGCATTTAGGTTATAATACTGGTAATGCTTTTGCACCTGCTGCTACTGATGGTTGGAGACCTTGGATGGATGTGGGTACTTTTACTAGTAACGGTACTGATAATATTTATGTTGGTTTAAAACAAGAACCAGGTGCTTTTCCAGCAAATGATAGACAAGATGCAATTATTGGTTGGGGTGATAATGATGGTTTATTTCCACTTACTCAACCTGATTTTTTACGTTTTATTTTTACAGCTACTCAATCAATACCATCTAATTCACCAGGTAGTAGTTTAAATGGGTTAGAAATTGCAAGAATGGACCCTAGACTTGCATCAACTTTGCCAGCTCCTAATTATGGTATGATGGGTATTGGCGATTGGACTACAGCTTTTAATGTTGCCAATCCAATTAACGCCAAATTAGACATTGATGGTGATTTAAGAATTAGAACTGTAACTCAAGATAACGCTTTAACACAAGTATTAGTAATTGACCCAAGCGATAGAAACCGTGTACATTGGAAAGACATTACCCCTATTATTGGTGGTGGTTTTGGTAGTTTATGTGGGAGTATTACACCAACAGCATTGACAGTTGATAATGAAGTACAATTAGCAAACAATAGCTTTCACTTTTCTGGTACAATTGCTCCATCACCACAAACAGGAAATAATGTTGGTATTAACACCAATTGCGCTACTCCTTTAGCTGCAAAATTACATGTTAATCAATTTTCATCCGATTTTGGTACAACAGGTACTTATATTTTAAATACTGATGCAACTTCTTTTACTCCAACAAGTAATAGTTCTATTGGTTTGTATGTAGAAAATGCAGGTGTTACTCAAGATTTAGCTAGTTGCCACACTGTTGCTGCATGGTTTGAAACTGATGTTAATGTAGATGGTTCACAAAACCTTGCTATTTGTGTGCCTCAAAGTGGCGGACAGGTAAGTTTTGGTTTTAATGTAGCTAATGCAGCGCCTTTAAATAGTCAGCCTGATGTTTGTGGTATAATGACCAATAGTACCGCAATACTTGAGGTAAATGGAGATATTTATTCTACTGGTTTTGTTACCATTTCAGATATTAATGTTAAAACCAATATTGCTCCTATTACCAGTGCATTAGATAAAGTTAAAAAGCTAAATGGAGTGTATTTTGACTATAATAACACTAATTATCCAAACCTTAGTCTTTCTGCTAATAGACAAGTAGGATTAATTGCTCAAAATGTTGATACTGTTTTGACTGAAGTAACTAACTATGATTCTACTTTACAAGCATATACTTTAGATTATTCTAAGATTACTGCTTTATTAATTGAAGCAATAAAAGAGCAAGACAATAACATTGATAGTTTAGCTAATGAATTAAGTAACCAAGACTCTATTAATATTGCTTTAGAAAACAGGTTATTAGCTTTAGAGCAATGTTTAAGTCAAACAAACCTTTGTAACCAGCAAGCTAAAACTAGTTATGATAATAGCAACGAAGGACAAGTAATAGAACTAAGTAATGCAAATGCAATAATTTTAGATCAAAATTTACCGAATCCTTTTGCTGAAAAAACAAGCATTGCTTACAGCATCCCTGATGATGTTTTTGAAGCTCAATTGTTGTTTTATGATATGAGTGGCAGAATTATTAAACAAGTTGACATTACTGAAAGAGGTGATGGTAAATTAACTGTTTATGGTGAAAATCTTAAAAATGGTATTTATACCTACAGCCTTATTGCTGATGGTAAATTAATTGCTACAAAAAAGATGGTGAAACAGTAAAAATTAGTTTTTTGCAATCAGATGACTTAAAGTCATCTGATTGCTTTTTTTAACTGGGCAAAATAGATTTTGTTTAATATAAACTTACTTATACCACCCCGAATACATCACATAACTTTCAGCAATTCTATTAATTTCTCCTTCTAATAATTCAGGGCTAATTTCTTTTACTTTTTTTGCAGGTACTCCAGCATAAATACAGCCTCCTTCAACTTTAGTTCCTTGCAAAACAACTGCTCCCGCAGCAATAATGGTATTACTTTCTACAACCACATCATCCATAACAATAGCTCCCATTCCTATTAACACATTATCTTTAATAGTGCATCCATGAACCATCGCATTATGCCCAACTGAAACATTGTTGCCAATATTAGTTGGGTGTTTTTTATACGTACAATGCACAACAGCCCCGTCTTGTATGTTTACTTTGTTCCCCATTTTGATATAATGTACATCTCCTCGAAGTACAGCATTAAACCAAATACTACATTCATCTCCCATTTCTACATCCCCAACAATGGTAGCATTTTCTGCTAAATAACAATCTTTACCAAAAACAGGTGTTTTCCCTAAAAGGGTTTTAATTAGCGCCATTTTTATTTCTTTTAAAGTAAAAGTAATGTTTTATAGGATTCCAAGCAATAAAAACTGTACTTTCAATAAACAATAGTATTTCGTTAATTTATTCTTGGTAGCAATAATAGAATCAACAGTAATCGAGCCTTAAATATAGCTTATTATTTAATATCTTGCACATCAGAACTTACTAACTAAATAAAATACAATGAAAAAATTATTACTAATAGGATTAGGGCTGATTACATCTGCTTCTTTATTCTCACAAATTTTTACCGATGATTTCGAGGCTTATACGGCTCCTAATTTATTGGTTTCTTCAAACCCCACTGATTGGGACACATGGTCTGGAGGCGCTGGAGGCGCTGAAGATGTTCCTATTTCAACCACACAAGCTAGTAGTGGAACAAATTCTGCTCACTTTTTTTCATCAACTACTGGTGGTGGTCCTGATGATATAATTTTAAGGTTTGCTCAAGTATATACTTCTGGTAGCTTTACTTACGAGTCTAATTTTTATGTTGTACCAAACAAAGGTGCTTACTTTAATCTACAAAAAAACTTTACTGTTGGAAATGCTTGGGCTATTGATTGTTTTATGTTAAACAATGGAACCTTAAAATTATCTAACTCTGGAAACCCTTTTTTAACAACAACTTATCCTGTAGGACAATGGTTTAACTTACGTTTAGAAATTGATTTAACATCAAATGTATGGGAGTTATATATTAATAATGTTAGTCAAGGAACTTTTTCTAACCCAACTAATTCTATAGGAATTTTAAATTTATACCCTGTTAACCCTGCAAGTGAAGGCGGGAATGAACAGTCAGAATTTTACGTAGATGATGTAAGTTATAACCACATCCCTGCTACTCTGCCCCCTTTAAATGGTGGGGTTACTTTTGTAAATCAATTAGGCGGAATTGCTGGTCAAACTTCAAACGTACAAGCTACGGTTAGAAATTTAGGGTCTAACAACATTACCTCTTTTGACCTTACTTATACTTATGGAGCAAATCCTCCTGTCGTAGAAAGTGTTGGTCCAATTAATTTAGCTTCTTTAGCAAACTATAATCATACTTTCGCAACTCCTGTCACTTTACTTGCTGGTAGTAATTCTTTAACAGTAACTGTTTCTAATGTTAATGGTGCTGGTCCTGACAGTAACCCTGGGGATGACTCCAAATCAATAACAATAAACCCTGTGGTTCCAGCAGCAGGTAAAATGGTTTTTGGTGAAGAGGCTACTGGAACATGGTGCCAATGGTGCCCTAGAGGAGCTGTTTATATGGATTACATGGAAACAACTTATCCAAATTTTTGGGCAGGTGCTGCCGTACACAATAACGATCCTATGGCTGACCCTGTATATGATGCAGGACTAGGAGGTTTAATTAGTGGTTACCCTAGTTCAGTTGTTGATAGAGGTCCTGATAATGATCCTTCAACAATGGAGCAGTCATTTTTACAAAGAGTAGTATTAGCTCCAACAGCGTTTATTTCAAACGGAGCAACTTACAATTCAACAACCAGAGAGTTGAGAGTTTCTTTAACTTATGATTTTCAAACTGCAGCATCAGGCTCTTGGAGATCTATTTGTGTTTTAACGGAGGATAGTGTAACAGGAACGTCTGCTCAATACAACCAACAAAATGCTTATGCTGGTGGTGGTAGTGGTGTTATGGGTGGGTACGAATTATTGCCAAGCCCGGTTCCTGCATCACAAATGGTTTATGATCATGTTGCTCGAACTATTGTACCTTCATTTACTGGATTAGTAAACAGTTTCCCTTCGTCTATTGCAAACGGATTTCAAGAAACCATTTGTTATACATTTACATTGCCTTCTTCTTGGGATGAAAGTAAAATACACATCATAGGTTTGTTGAGAGCTCCTAATGGACAAATTGACAACGCAAGCAAAACAACCATTGCAGATGCGGTTACAAATGGTTTAGGTGTTTGCTCTACTGTTGGTGTAGACGAAGATTTAAGTGCAAAAGATAACTTTAAATTATTTCCTAACCCAACCAACGGTACAACTTATATTGATATTACCAATGACTTAAACGAAAACGTTACGGTTACTATCATGGATATGAGTGGAAAACTTGTTGGATCTAGAGATTATAAAATAAACGGAACTGTTCAGCTTCCAATTGTTACTAATCAATTAGATAAAGGAATTTATCTTGTTACTTTAACTATTGGAGATACCGTACAACAACAAAAATTAATTGTTCAATAAAAACAATTGAATGAAAACAAAAAAGCCTCGAAATAATCGAGGCTTTTTTTATTCTTTATTTTTTGAATCTATATTAATAGTCACAGGGCCATCATTTATTAATTGAACCTTCATGTCAGCACCAAACTCACCGGACTGTATCCTTTTACCAAATTCTTTCTCTAATTGAGAAAGAAATTCTTGGTATAAAGGAATTGCTATATCTGGTTTAGCAGCCTTTATAAAAGATGGCCTGTTACCTTTTTTAGTGCTCGCATGTAAAGTAAACTGACTAACCACAACAATAGCTCCATCAATATCTTTCGCAGAAAGATTCATAGCTCCATTTTTATCATTAAAAATTCGTAACCGGGTAATTTTTCCACAGAGCCATTCTATGTCTTGATGGGTATCGGAATCTTCAATACCTAATAAAATTAATAAACCTTTATCAATTTTGCTTTTAACTTTATTGTCAATTGTTACCGATGCTTCGCTAACTCTTTGAATAACTACCCTCATAATTAATAACCTTTGCTTCTATAAGTTTCCTCATCATCGTCATTAAAAATGCTCAAATAATTATTGTATCTAAATGTTTCTATTTCCTTTTGTTCTACCGCTTCTTTAATAGCACACTTTGGTTCGTTAATATGTACGCAATTATTAAAATGACAGCCATCTAATCGAGCTCTCATTTCTAAAAAATAATGAGAAAGTTCGTTTTTATCAAAATCTATTAACCCAAACGCTTTAATTCCTGGGGTGTCTATAATATACCCTCCAAATGATAATGGAAACATTTCAGCAAAAGTAGTAGTATGTTTTCCTGATTGGTGCATCTCAGAAATTTCGTTCGTTTTTAATGTTAAAGTTTTTTCGATAGTATTTAATAAAGTAGATTTTCCAACCCCCGAGTGACCAGAAACCATATTCACTTTATCTTTCATGATGCTTTTAATTTCATCAATATTAATGTTTTCAGTAGCAGAAATTTTAATACATTGATAGCCTATTTTAGTGTAAGTTTTTATTAAAAAATCTAACTCTAAATTTTCTTTTTCTGAATAAACATCTATTTTATTAAAAACTATAACTGTTGGTATATGATAGGCCTCTGCTGTAACTAGAAATCGGTCAATAAATCCAGTATAAGTTTTGGGCTGACTTAATGTTACCACTAAAAATGCTTGATCAATATTTGCTGCAATAATATGTGAGCGTTTAGAAAGGTTAATTGATTTTCTAATGATGTAGTTTTTTCGGGGTTCGATGGTATTGATAACCGCTGTTCCATCAGCTTCTTTTACTAAAACAACATTATCGCCAACTGCAATAGGATTGGTAGTTTTAATGCCTTGTATTCTAAACTTACCTTTTATACGTGCCTCTACCTGCTCTCCGTCAGCTAAGCGAACCGAGTACCAACTACCTGTGGATTTTATTACTATACCTTTCAACATTCAAAAACCAAAAGTAATAAAAAGCGTTAAGCTATTTTTGGTACTTTCGTATTGTTAATTTAGAAAAAGAGTTTTTCACATTCAACTTTTTTAAAATGTCGATAGAAGTAAAAAATGTTACCAAAATTTATGGAGAGCAAAAAGCATTAAATGATGTTTCGTTTACAGTTGAGCCTGGCCACATTGTAGGGTTCTTGGGTCCAAATGGTGCTGGAAAATCTACCATGATGAAAATTATTACTTGTTTCCTTCCACAATCGGAAGGCTCTGTTAATGTATGTGGATTTGATGTGATAGAAAACCCTATTGATGTTAAAAGAAATGTTGGTTATTTACCAGAGCATAACCCCCTTTATTTAGATATGTATGTAAAAGAATATTTAGATTTTATTGGAGGTGTTTACAAAATTGAGAACAGAAAAGCCCGTGTTAAAGAAATGATAGACATGGTTGGCTTAGGAATAGAACAAAACAAAAAAATTGGAGCTTTATCTAAAGGTTATCGACAAAGAGTTGGATTAGCTCAAGCAATGATTCACAATCCACAAGTGTTAATTTTAGATGAGCCCACAACAGGTCTAGACCCTAATCAGTTAGAAGAAATTAGAAGTTTAATTAAAAATATTGGAAGAGAAAAAACCATTATGCTTTCTACTCATATTATGCAAGAAGTAGAAGCAATATGCGATAAAACCATTATTATTAACCATGGTAAAATAGTTGCCAACGATCAAACACAAAATTTACAAAAACAGCAGCAAACACAAATTGTATTAACTGTTGAGTTTGATAAAACAACAAGTCTTTCTTCATTAAAAAAGATAGATGGTGTTGTTCAAGTTAAAGCTAAAGCTGAAAATAGTTGGTTTATAGAAGTGTTAAATGATGGCGTTAGAAACAATATTTTTCAATATGCAATGGCTAATGAGTTAGTGGTTTTAACCATTCAAAAAGAAACACAAAGCTTAGAAGCAATCTTTAAAAAGTTAACAACTTAATTTTTATTTAAGTTTTTTTATTGTTCTGTTGTAAGAACTAAAAAAAAAAACGATTTTTGACTCCTAAATTAATTGTGGAATGATTTGGCTGCTTGCGACCACTTAAAAAAAAGCTAAAATGTGTCTTTTGCGTTCAGCTTTCAGCCAACATTGCTTAAAAATATTTTTATTATGTCATATTTATTTACATCTGAATCTGTATCAGAAGGGCACCCAGATAAAGTTGCCGATCAAATTTCTGATGCTTTAATCGATAATTTTTTAGCCTTCGATCCAGAATCGAAAGTGGCTTGTGAAACTTTAGTAACTACTGGTCAAGTAGTATTAGCTGGAGAAGTAAAATCTAAAACTTATTTAGATGTACAAAAAATTGCTCGTGAAGTAATTAATAAAATTGGTTATACCAAAAGTGAGTATATGTTTGATGGAAACTCTTGTGGGGTGTTTTCTGCAATCCATGAACAATCTCCAGACATTAACCAAGGTGTTGAGCGTAAGAAAAAAGAAGATCAAGGAGCTGGTGATCAAGGAATGATGTTTGGTTATGCAACTAATGAAACTGAAAACTACATGCCATTAGCCCTTCAAATTTCTCACATGTTGCTAAAAGAGTTAGCGGTTTTGAGAAGAGAAGGTAAAAAAATCAACTATTTACGTCCTGATGCAAAATCTCAAGTTACTATTGAGTATGATGACAATAATAATCCAATAAGAATTGAAGCTATAGTTGTTTCTACTCAACACGATAATTTTGGGAAAGAAACCGAAATGTTGAAAAAGATTAAAGAAGACATTATTAATATATTAGTACCAAGAGTAAAAAAACAATTACCAAAAAAGATACAAGCATTATTTACTAATAAAATTAAATACCACGTTAACCCAACAGGAATATTTGTAATTGGTGGCCCACACGGAGACACAGGTTTAACAGGGCGTAAAATTATTGTAGATACTTATGGTGGTAAAGGTGCGCATGGCGGTGGTGCTTTTTCTGGAAAAGATCCAAGTAAAGTTGACCGTTCTGCTGCTTATGCAACTCGCCATATTGCTAAAAACTTAGTTGCGGCAGGTTTATGTGATGAAGTATTAGTGCAAGTTGCTTATGCAATTGGCGTAGCACAACCTATGGGTATTTTTATTGACACATATGGTACTTCTAAAATTAAATTAACTGACGGACAAATTGCTAAAAAAGTAGAAAAGCTTTTTGACATGCGTCCTTACGCAATTGAAACAAGGTTTAAATTAAGAACCCCAATTTATTCTGAAACTGCTGCTTATGGACATATGGGAAGGGCAACAGAAGAGGTTACTAAAGTATTTACAGACGGTTCTGGAAAAGTGAAAAAAATAAAAGTTAAATTATTTCCTTGGGAAGAATTAAACTATGTTGCAAAAGTAAAAACTACTTTTGGGCTTAAATAATGGTTTTCTATTACCTTATGTTAACTAAAAAACACCGTTAACATAAGCTTAATAAAAAAAATTAACGTTTGAATTATTTTTTTTGTAATTTGGCGTCATAATTTAGAAGGGCTATATTTTTATTGAGGAAAACAACCGATAAATAAAAATTATAACCTCTTCTTAAATACAAAAAGTAATAAAACAATAAAATAAAACTAAAAACAGTTAGACTACAAACTTTTTAAATTATGAAAAAATTATTTGCATTATTAACAGTTGCCGGCTTATTAAGCTTTGGTACGTTTAATTCAGTTTATGCGCAAACAGAAGGTGCTCCTACAGAAGAGCCTGTTGCAGTTGAAAAAGCAGCTCCTGCTCCGGCAGTTGAAGCGCCTGCCGCTGAACCAGAAGTTGAGGCAGCTCCAGCTGACGAATCATTTACACAGGTGATTAAACAAAAATTTATTGAAGGTGGTCCTGGATTTATGGGGATTGTATTGGTTTGTCTTATTTTAGGTTTAGCTATCGTTATCGAGAGAATTATCTATTTAAACATGGCAACAACTAATACTGATAAGTTAATCAACAACATTGAAGCTGCTTTAAATAGCGGTGGTGTTGAAGCTGCAAAAGAAGTTTGTAGAAATACAAAAGGTCCTGTTGCAAGTATTTTTTACCAAGGTTTAGATAGAAGCCATGAAGGTGTTGATATGGTTGAGAAATCAGTTGTTTCTTACGGTGGTGTTCAAATGGGATTATTAGAAAAAGGTATTTCTTGGATTTCATTATTTATTGCTTTGGCTCCGATGCTTGGGTTTATGGGAACAGTAATTGGTATGATTGGCGCTTTTGATGCAATTGCAGAAGCAGGAGATATTTCTCCAGCAGTTGTTGCAACAGGTATTAAAGTAGCCTTATTAACAACAGTATTTGGATTAATTGTAGCAATTATCTTACAAATATTTTATAATTACATTGTTGCGAAAGTTGACAGTATTGTAAATGACATGGAAAATGCTTCTATCTCGTTGATCGATTTATTAGTAAAAAACGAATTAAAAAATAAATAAACTATGGATAATAATAAGTTATTCAAATTCATATTAATAGGTTTATTAGGGCTTTCTGCTTTACTAAGTATATTATTTATGTTTGATGTAGTAAGCGAAGGCTTATTAATAACCTGGTGTTATGTTTTATTAGGATTAGCTGCGGTTTCTGCAATTGTTTTTCCATTAATTAACATGGCACAAAACCCTAAAAAAGCAAAAAACGCTTTAATAGGTGTGGTTGGTCTTTTGGTTATTTGCGGAATTAGTTATGTACTTTCTGGTTCAGAAGTATATGTTGATTTAGATGGTAAAGAACTAGCAGACGCTGCAACCTCACAAAAATCTGAAGCAGGATTAATAGCATTTTATATTTTGGCAGCTGCCGCTATAGGATCTATAATTTATGCTGAAGTATCTAAAATGTTTAAATAATTAAGCTGTATGGCTAAAAGAGAAATATCAGAAATAAATGCCGGGTCAATGGCGGATATTGCCTTCTTGCTATTAATCTTTTTCTTGGTAACCACTACCATGGATACAGATACTGGTTTAATTAGAAGGTTGCCTCCTATTTTGGATGTACAAGAACCGCCACCACCAATTAAACAGCGTAACATCTTTGAAGTATTGGTAAATGCCAATGATCAGTTGTTGGTTGAAGGAGAATACATTCAAGTATCTGAATTAAGAAAAAAAGCGAAGGAGTTTATTAAAAGTAACCCTAGCTTTCCTAGTGTAATTAGTCCTGGTAATGAAAATTATCCTGACATGCCTGAGTTTAAACTAGAAGAAGTTGCAGGGTTAGGTAAAATGTATGTTTCTAAACAAATTATTTCTTTACAAAACGATAATGGAACTTCTTACGAAATGTACATTAAAGTTCAAAACGAATTAGTTGCGGCTTACAATGAGTTAAGAAACGAATTTGCTTTGCAAAAATTTGGTAAAAGTTACACGGAATTGTCTCAACAAGCAGGGTCTTCAGATGCGATAAAAGAAAAAGCTGATGCGGTTAAGGATGTTTATCCTCAACGTATTTCTGAAGCAGAACCTAAAAAAGTGGGAGGAGCTGAATAATGTCAAAATTTAGAAAAAACGGAAAAAAAAGTCAGCCAGCAGTAAATACTGCTGCATTGCCTGATATTGTATTTATGTTGTTATTCTTCTTTATGGTTACCACTGTAATGAGAGAAACTTCATTAAAAGTAATTAACGTTACTCCTAAAGCTACAGAAGTAGATAAGCTAGAAAAGAAAAGTTTAGTGAGTTATATTTATATCGGGAAACCTATTAAAGCTTTACAGGGAGCTTTTGGTACTGCTCCTCGTATTCAACTAAATGATGCTTTTAAAGAAAAAGAAGATATTTTTCAATTTGTAGAAATGGAAAAAAGCGAAAGAAACGAAGTAGAAAGAAATATGATTACTTGGTCTTTAAAGGTAGATAAGGATACAAAAATGGGAATTGTTACTGATGTTAAGCAAGAGCTTAGAAAAGCTGATGCGTTAAAAATTAACTACTCAACTAAAAAGACAGACAATATTTCTAATTAAAAAAAATAGTTATTAATAAAAAGGCGAATCAAATTGATTCGCCTTTTTTGTTTTCATAAATTTCTCTTACTTTTAAACGAAGATAAATCCAATAGTATGTCAATTAAAATAAACTCATTCGAAGAATATAAAACCCAATACCAAAAAAGTGTAGAAACCCCTGAAAAATTTTGGGGGGAGATTGCCAACACTTTTACTTGGCGTAAAAAATGGAACAAAACATTAGAATGGAATTTTGAAGAACCAAGCATTAAGTGGTTTGCTAATGGCAAACTAAACATTACCGAAAATTGTTTGGACAGGCATTTGGCAACCAAAGGAAATCAAACAGCCATTCTATGGGAACCTAATAATCCTTCTGAAGAAGTTGTAAAACTTACATATACAGAATTACACCAAAAAGTATGTGAATTTGCCAATGTTTTGAAAAACAATGGAGCAAAAAAAGGCGATAGAATATGTTTGTACATGCCTATGGTTCCAGAATTAGCAATTGCTGTATTGGCTTGTGCTAGAATTGGAGCAATACATTCTGTAGTTTTTGCTGGCTTTTCAGCCAAAGCTTTGGCTGACAGAATAAATGATGCTGCTTGCAATATTGTGTTATGTGCTGATGAAGCATATCGAGGAGCCAAAACAATTCCTATTAAAACAGTTGTTGATGAGGCCTTAGAAAATACACCTTCGGTACAAAAAAATATTGTTCTAAAACGAACAGGAGCTATTGTTAATATGATAAACAATAGAGATGTTTGGTGGCATGATGAGTTAGAAAAAGTTGGACAAGATTGTGAGGCAACTGAAATGGATGCTGAAGACGAATTGTTTATTTTATATACTTCTGGTTCAACTGGTCAGCCAAAAGGAGTGGTACACACAACAGCGGGCTACATGGTTTATACCAACTATAGTTTCCAAAATGTATTTCAATACAACGATAAAGATATTTATTGGTGTACTGCTGATATTGGTTGGATAACAGGTCATTCATACATTGTTTATGGCCCATTGTTGGCTGGCGCTACAACTGTTATGTTTGAAGGTGTTCCCACTTGGCCAGATGCGGGTAGGTTTTGGGAAATAGTTGACAAACATCAAATCAATATTTTTTATACCGCTCCAACAGCAATTAGAGCTTTACAAGCGTGTGATATAGGATTTGTTGAGAAATATAAATTAAGCTCTTTAAAAGTATTAGGAAGTGTTGGTGAACCAATTAATGATGAAGCATGGGAATGGTATCACAAATACATTGGAAAAGGGAATTGTCCGATTGTAGATACTTGGTGGCAAACCGAAACAGGTGGAATCATGATTTCTCCATTAGCAGGGTTAACACCTTTAAAACCAACTTATGCTACCTATCCTTTACCAGGCATTCAGCCCTGTTTGGTAGATGCAGACGGTAATGAAATTGAAGGAAACAATGTAGAGGGTAATTTATGTGTTAAATTTCCTTGGCCATCTATTTTAAGAACTATTTATGGTGATCATGAACGATGTAAACAAACCTATTTTTCTACTTATCCAAACAAATACTTTACTGGTGATGGTTGTAAGAGAGATGAAAACGGCATGTATCGAATAACAGGAAGAGTTGACGATGTTATCAATGTTTCTGGACACAGAATTGGAACAGCAGAAGTTGAAGATGCTTTAGACACTCATACTTGTGTGGTTGAATCGGCTGTAGTTGGTTTCCCTCACAACATAAAAGGACAAGGAATTTACGCTTATGTTATTTGTGCAAAAGAAGTTAACGAAGATGAATTAAGAAAAGAATTATTAGTACAAATTACCAAAGAAATAGGCCCTATTGCCAAGCCTGATAAAATTCAAATAGTAAGCGGGTTACCTAAAACACGTTCAGGTAAAATTATGCGTAGAATTTTACGGAAAATAGCGGAAGGGGACACCTCCAACTTAGGGGATATCAGCACATTGTTAGACCCAGAAATTGTAGAAGAAATAAAAAAAGGAGCATTGTAATGATTAAAAAACTTGCATACTTATCTGTCTTTATAATTGTTGGTTGTACCAACAGTGTTGAAAAAATTGAAAATGAACCAATAATCGAAAATGTTGTTATGGAAACACCTGCGGCAAAAGTAACAGGAATAGGCGGTATATTTTTTAAATGCCAAAATCCCGAAGCGATGAAAACATGGTTTAGTAACAACCTTGGACTAATTACTAATGAATACGGTTCTTTGTTTGAATTTGCTGAAGGAGAAAACAAAGCTAAAGGTTATTTACAATGGAGCCCATTTGCTGATAAAACAACTTATTTTAATCCCTCTGAAAAAGAGTTAATGATTAATTATCGAGTTAATGATTTAGAAAAACTAGCAGAACAATTAAAAAATAATGGAGTAACAATACTTGATACCATTGAAAACTATGAATACGGAAAGTTCTTGCACATCATGGATATTGAAAACAACAAAATTGAACTTTGGGAGCCTATTGACAGCTCTTTTACTGCTGTTTATGAAAAAACGACCAATATTAAAACAGGAATAGGAGGGTTATTTTTTAAAGCAAAAGACCCGCAAAAATTAAATGAATGGTATAAAGAAAATCTTGGGATGAACATTAATGATTATGGCTGTTTGTTTGAGTTTTTTAATCCTATCAAACACGAACAAAAAGAAGTATTACAATGGAGTATTTTTCCTGATAACACGGATTATTTTTCTCCATCAGCAAAAAGTTTTATGGTGAATTATTGTGTAGAAAATTTAGAAGAATTAGTCGTTAAATTAAAAGCAAATGGCGTTGTTTTTACAGATACCATTGCTACTTATGATTACGGCAAGTTTATTCATGCAATTGCTCCAGAAAACACTAAAATAGAATTATGGGAGCCTAATTATGAATTTAAAGCACCATAAAATAAATTGCTATTTGTGTCGTTAACTTCGCATGCGAATTACAACAATTGTTTTTGTTCTTTTCACCAACACTTTTTTACTCGCCCAAACTTGGAATGAAGTTTCAAATTTTCCGGGTCCATCAAGAGATGATGGTATTGGTTTTAATATAGGTGATTACGGCTATCTTGGAACAGGAATTTCAGCAGGGGGCGTGTTCAATAATGACTTTTATCGTTACCATCAAAAAACCAACATATGGGTTTCTGTTGCTCCAATATTGGGAACGGCTAGACAATACACCTCTTCTTTTGTTTTAAATAAAAAAGGATATGTTGTAACAGGCACATTAGACGGCTGGACTTATACTAATGAAATGCAATGCTATAACCTTGAACAAAATAGTTGGACTTTATCAGCTCCATTGCCTGCATCACCAAGATATTCTTCAACAGCCTTTTCTATTGGTAATATTGGTTATTTAGTTGGTGGAAGAAACTTAACAGAAAGTTTTAATGATTTTTGGGCTTTTAATCCCTATAAAAATCAATGGGAACAAAAGGCAAACCTACCAAATGGCTCTCGTTTTGAAGCGATAGGTTTTGGCCTTGCAGGGTTTGGTTATTTTGGGTTAGGAAAAGACATTGATGGAAATTGTTACAATGATTTATGGAAATACAGCCCCTTAAATAATCAGTGGCATAAAATGGCTGATTTCCCAGGAAATATTTGCACTTATGCTGTCAGCTTTACTCATGGTGTAAATGCTTATGTATGCACAGGTATGGATGAAAACAATACCATCATCAATGAGTTTTGGGAATATAATAGCACCAGCGATGTTTGGAGAGAACTTCCCCAGCCTTCTTTTGGCGGAATTAGAGGTGCTGCAGTATTTAAAATAGATAACTGTGCCTATGTTTCAACAGGAAAAGATAGCTCAAACATAAGGCTTGACAATACTTGGGGCTATTGTTTAGAAGATTTAAACACCATAAAAGTAAAAGTTTATCCAAATCCTTCATCAGGGTTATTTCGTGTAGATTTTATTAATGGATCTAGTAACTATTCCTATACTATTTACAATTTGTTAGGGCAATTAATTGATGAAAACACCATTGAAAAAGATATTTTTTCTTTTGACATCAACTTGACAGGTGTTAACTCAGGGGTTTATTTTTTGAGAATTGTAGATTCCCAAAAAGATGAAGTTCATTTATCAAAACTCATAATAAATGATTGAATTAAGCCATTCGATAAAGCTTTCCTGGTAAAGACTTTACAACACCGCTAAATTCTAACTCTAACAAAATAGCTACAGTTTTACTCATTGGAAATTTGGCTGTCAATGTAATTTCATCAACACCAACTTTTTCTTTTTGAGCTAAAATATTGGTAATTACCTTTTGATCTTCAGTAAGTTCTACAAACAATTGAGTTTGATTGGTTGGTTTACTTTTATCTGCTTGCCAACCCATAATGTATTCAATATCTTTTACCGATTGAATTAAAGCAGCCTTGTTAATTTTAATTAACCAATTACACCCTTCCGATTGGCTGTCTGACAATTTTCCTGGCAAAGCAAAAACATCTCTGTTATAATTATTCGCCAATTCGGCTGTAATTAACGAGCCTCCTTTTTTGCTCGACTCCACAACAATAGTTAAATCTGAAAGCCCTGCAACTATTCTATTCCTTTTTGGAAAATTTTCTCTGTCAGGATTTGTTCCAGATTTGTAATCAGTGACCAAAGCTCCTCTTTCTAGCATTTCTTTAGCCGTTGCTGTATGTTGTTTAGGGTACATTCTATCTAACCCGTGCGCTAAAACACCAACTGTAGAAACATTATTTTTTAAAGCAGATTTATGCGCACAAACATCAACACCATAAGCCAAACCACTAACAATTATTGGATTGTGAGGAGCTAACTCCTCTACAATTTTATCACAAAAATCTTTTCCGTATTCTGTAATTTTTCTGGTCCCAACAATGCTCACTACTTTTTGCTGATTAAAATCTACATTCCCTTTGGTATACAATACTATTGGACTGTCTTCGCATTGTAATAAGCGTTTGGGATAATTTTCATTCAAATAAAATAGTGGGACAATTTTGTTCTTTTCAATAAATTTTAACTCTTGTTCGGCAATGGCAAGTGCTTCAGTTTTGTGATCTAAAATACTTTTTGCATACACACTACCAATTCCTGGTATTTTCTCTAACTTACTTTTCGCTTCCTTAAAAACTTGTTCCGAACTTCCACAATAAGCAATTAGCTTTTTAGCAGTTACGTCTCCAATATTTGGAACCGATGTAATGGCAATATGATAAAGTAATTGTTCGTTCATAGTTTTTTAATACCTTAGTCAAAACTAAGAGAATAATTAATTGAAATGAAAATTTTAGGCGTAATTCCTTCACGATATGGCTCCACTCGTTTTCCTGGAAAACCATTAATTGACATTGATGGAAAATCGATGATACAACGCGTTTTTGAGCAAGCAAAAAAGTCAACATTATTAAGTGATATTGTTGTTGCTACTGATGATGAACGAATTTTTAGCCATGTGAAAAGTTTTGGTGGAAAGGTAGTAATGACCGCTTCTTCCCACGAAAGTGGAACAGAAAGATGTGCTGAAGTTCTTGAAAAAACTACTGATAATTTTGATGTGGTAATTAACATACAGGGTGATGAACCATTTATAAATCCTGAACAAATAAATCAACTTTGTACTTGTTTTGAAGACCCCAAAACCCAAATAGCTACCCTCATAAAAAAGATAACTGATGAGGAAGAGTTGTTTAACCCAAACAGGCCAAAAGTAATTATTGATAAAAATGATTTTGCCACAATGTTTAGCCGAAAAACTATACCTGAGTTAGTAGAAATTGACAAAAAAGATTGGCTTGCAAACCACACTTTTTACAAGCACATTGGTATTTATGGTTACAGAGCAACGCTTTTAAACACCATAAGTAAGTTGGCTCCATCACCATTAGAAATAAAAGAAAAATTGGAACAACTTCGTTGGTTAGAAAACGGTTATACCATAAAAGTTGCTGTTACTACTTATGAAGCAATTGCAATTGATACGCCTGAAGATTTAAAAAAAATCACTTTTAAATAGACTTTCTTTTCGGTATTTTTATACTTTCGCAACCCTTTATGAAATTAGAACAATACATATCCGAATTACTTTTTCAATACGACTGTGTTATTGTGCCTAATTTGGGAGGTTTTGTTACCAATTACAAACCCGCAATCATACAACCAATTCAAAACAAAATATACCCTCCATCTAAAGGAATATCTTTTAATAAAAACCTGAATAACAACGATGGTTTGTTAATCAATTTTATTGCTCAAAAAGAAGGAATTACTTACGATTCAGCGTTAAAAAATATTGAAAGCCTTGTTGTTAAAATCAATGCTGATTTGAGGCTTAAAAAAAGAGTTTTATTAGATGCTGTTGGAACATTGTTTTTAGACAATGAAAACAGAATTCAATTTGAGCCAGACAATGCGATTAATTATTTATTAGATTCTTACGGCTTAACTGTTTTTCAAAAACAACCAATTAAGCGAGTAAGTTTAGAAGATAAAATTACCAAAGAGCTTAAAGACAGAACAGCTCCATTGGTTGTTGTAAAAGAAAAGAAAACAACTAAAAAAATATTAATAGCTGCAGCAATTACTATTCCTTTGGCACTTTTTGCTATTTGGATTCCGAGTCAAACAGACTTAACAGGCAATTTAAATTACGCTGATTTTAATCCATTTACTCCTGCTGAAAAAGCGGTTTATACGCCTAATACAGCCGAAATTACTGTTGAAGAAAATATTACTCCAAGTAAAATAAAAGAACAAATTGCATTAGCTAACGAGAACACTTATTTTGTAGATGTTCAGTTTGATGAAACAAGCACTCCTTTTACTGTAAAATTAAAAGATCAAGCAACTGCTGAAGCAGTTACAACTTATGTAGCAACCAACAAACAAGAGCTAAGATACCACATTGTTGGTGGGTGTTTTTCTGAAAAAAGCAATGCAAAAAAGCTAGTAAAACAACTTAAAAAAGATGGCTTTAATGCTTGGATAATTGGTAAACGTAAAGGATTATGGACGGTAAGTTACAGCAGTTTTGCAACCCGTAAAGAAGCTTTAGATGTTTTAGCTAATGCAAAAGCACACAACTCAAAAGCCTGGGTGTTAAATCAGTAAATACATAGTGCGAATAATTACAATGGGTTACTTATTCGCTTATTGTATCACATAAGTAATATCCAAAATATGGCTGATAAATTTGAAGAAAAAGAAACTTCGGACAAAAACAAGCAAATGTCTTTTTCAGCCACACTTGATATCATTGGCATCAATCCTTTTGTTTTTGTTCCAGCTCAAATATTACAAGAAATTTTTATTCAAGCTATGAAAGTTAAAGGTGCAATACCTGTTAAAGGCAGAGTTAATCAATTGCCTTACAAACAAACATTAGTCAAATATAGTGGTGATTGGAGATTATATATTAACTTAAAAATGCTCGAAAACTCACCAAAACGCATTGGCGAAACATTAGAGGTGACAATTACTTTTGACCCAGAAGATAGAAGCATAGCTCCACACCCAAAATTGATAGAATCTTTGTCTAAAAACCTTGAAGCAAAAAAAGCATTCCATCAATTAACTCACTCCAAACAACAAGAAATATTGCGTTATATTTCATTGTTAAAAACAGAAACAAGTGTTGTTAAAAATATTCAAAGAATAATTAATTTTCTCGAAGGGAAAGAACGATTTTTAGGTAGAGATAAACCTTAAATAATCAAATCATGAGTAATTCTAAACAATATAAAACGGTCTCAGAATATTTTGATGATCAAACTGAGACTATAAAAAAAAGCCTTATTACACTAAAACAATGCATTTTGAAAGTAGCGCCAAACGCAATTGAAATGTTAAACTACAACATTCCAGCCTACGAACTAATTGAAGGCGGCAAAAGAGACGCTCAAATAATGATAGCTGCTAATAAAAAGTCCGTAGGATTTTACCCCCATCCTACTACAATGGAAAATTTTGATGAAGAATTAAAAGAATATAAGAGAGGAAAGGGCTCTGTTCAATTTTCTCTTGAACAACCTCTGCCAACTGAATTAATTATGCAGATGATTGAATATCGATTTAACCTTTTAAAAAAATTATAATGACAGCCCAAGAATTTATTGACACCTTAAAAATGATTAGTCATGAGTATACAGGTGCAATTCCAAAAAGGGAAATATTTGCTTTGGCTAAAGAATTTCAATTCACGCCAGTGCCAGAGGTGATTAAATTATTGAAAAATAAAAATCATGATTACCGTACGGGTGCTGTTTCTATTTTAGACTGGAAAGCACGCAATAAAAAAACGAGTCCAAAAGAAAAGAAAGAGATATATAGTGCTTATGTTGATCATCACAAATGGATTGATGATTGGGGTTTGGTAGATAGGTCTGCACCCTATGTGGTTGGAGGATATTTGTACGACAAAGACAGAAAACCATTATATGATTTGGCAAAATCCCAAAACCCAATGGAACGAAGAACAGCAATTGTAAGTACATACTTTTTTATTCGAAAAAATGAAATAGAAGACACATTTAAAATTGCTGAAATTCTTATAAATGATTCAGATGAATATGTCCAAAAAGCTGTTGGAAGCTGGGTTAGGGAGGCTGGAAAACGGGATGAAGATAAATTAAAACATTTCCTTGAAAGACACGCTTCTGAAATGCCAAGAATTACCTTACGTAACGCAATTGAAAAATTTGACGAACAAACTAGAAAATATTACTTGAATTTGTAATAAAAAAAGCCCAGCTTTCGCTGAGCTTTTTAATTAATTTAAAAACGATTAATCAATTGTAATACAACCGTCTTTTATAGTAACTTTTGCACTATTCTTTACTTTAACCCAACCGCAAGAAGTTTTAATTTCAACTTCAGAAGCACTAGTTTGAATAGATGTTGACCCAGAAGTTGAGCTATTGAATTCAACTTTTTGAGTTGATCCATTAGACTTAACTTCCATTACATGCTTTTTAGAATCTTTGTTGTAATATTTAATTGTAAAGGCACTTGCTACACTCGCTACTAAAAAAAGAGCCAGTGTAATAAAAATCATTTTAATTTTCATGTGAATTATTTTTAAGGTTAAACAATACACTAAACTACCTAATTTTATTGAGACAGAAAATATAAGGCTAAAATATATTATCCAACAACTTAAAAATCAGCAAACTCCTTCTCAATTTTATCCGCTAAAAAACTAGCTAATTTAATGTAAGATTCTTGGGTCCACCCAGCAACATGAGGGCTTAAAACTACATTTTGAGCAGTGGTTAAATATTGAAAGTCTGGCGGTAAATCATTGCTGTTAATTGTTTCAAACGACTTAGTTTCGTACTCTAACACATCCAAACAAGCGCCTAAAACTTTGCTAGATTTTAAGCCTTTTACCAAATCTGCCAAACAAACATTGTTGCCACGCGCAGTATTAATTAAATAAAAAGGTTTTTTCACCTTGTTTATTAATTCTTCATTTACATAGTAATGTGTTTCTTCTGATAAGGGTAAGTGAATACTTAAAACATCAGCCTCTTCTAAAAGGGTTGGTAAATCAACTTGTTTAGCAATAATATGGTTTTCTTTATCTAATCCTTCGACAGGCTTAGGATGATAAGAAAACTTCTTGTATTTATCGTAAGCCAATACTTTACAATCAAAACCTTGTAGTTTTTTCGCAAAGGCTTTACCCATGTTTCCGTAACCAATAATTCCAACTGTTTTTCCAGAAAGCTCTAACCCTCTGTTTCCTTCTCTATCCCAAATTCCTTTTCTTACCTCAGCATCTCCTTTTTTTAGTTGGTTAAAAAGCATTAACAACATGCCTACGCAATGTTCTCCAACAGCATCCATATTTCCTTCAGGGGAATTAAAAACCTTAATTCCTTTTTGTTGAGCGTAAGCAACATCAATATTTTCTAGTCCTGCTCCCGAACGTGCTATAAAATTTAAGTTGATGGCTTTGTCTAAAAATTGGTGGTCAATGGTAAATCTACTTCTAATAACCAAACCAAAATAATTGCTGATTTTAGCTTCTATTTCTTCTTTAGCAGATTTGTAGTCGTGCTCGCAAGTATAACCTAAATTGGTTAACCGCTCTTCTAATATTGGATGAACCGAGTCTAAAAAAAGAATTTTTTTCATATTACAATATTAAGAATTAGATATCGTTTGGTAAACTAAATCTAACGCCTATACGCTTCTATTTACATTTTTAACATTAACTAAAATGTATAATTATGAAAATACCAATGCTTATAACTATATTTATTTCAGTTGTTGTATTTAGCTGTAGTAAAGAAGAATTAGAGATTGCTCCTATAGTGACAAACTCTCAAAACATAGAATATCTTCCTCTCGCCATAGGAAATTACTGGATTTATAACACCTACAGCATAGATACCTTAGGAAATGAGACTCTTGTGGGAAATCGTGATAGCGCCTATATTAATAGAGACACCATAATTAATGGGAAAACACATTTTTTTATTGAGGGTGATATTTATGCTAGAATAGGTATTGGAAACTTAATAAGAAGCGAAAATAATAGTATTATAGATTATAACCCCTCAGACAGTTCTGATAGAATTATTTTTACGACAAACAACTTTGGAAATGTTTTCTGGTCTGATACAAACACCCTTTTTGCCTATTCTTCATGGGTAAAAACTAGTTTGGTTAATACCTCCACAAATCTTGGTAATTTTTCTTGTTACGAAAAAGTAACCGAAGTAATTCCGTTACAACAAAATTATCCTTGGGGGACGAGAAATCAATATAGATATTACAACAAGAATGTTGGTGTGGTAATTAATCAATTCTATTATTCCTCATCTCCAAATATTTTTGAATCTAGGTTGATTAATTACAATCTAAACTGAATACATTAAATACCCAATAAATAGGTATAAAAACAACCCAAAAACATCGTTTACAGTAGTAATAAATGGCCCAGTAGCTAATGCTGGGTCTATTTTATATTTATTTAGCAATAAAGGAATAATGGTTCCGAAAATAGCCGCCACCACAATAACGGCCAACAATGATGTGCTTACCACTAAACTTAATGTTAAAGAATCGCTAAAAAAGAAATTATATAAAAAAATGATAATTCCTAAAACCAAGCCGTTAATTAAACCAACACCCAATTCTTTCAGTAATCTTTTCCACAAGCCATCTAACCCTAAAGTGTTGTTTGCCAAGCCTTGTACAATAATTGCAGAAGATTGTACTCCAACATTACCAGCCATTGCCGCAATTAATGGAATAAAAAATGCCATTTCTGGGTGTATTTGTATTTGAGACTCGTGTGTTTCTATCACTTTTGCTCCTAATATTCCGCCAAACAAACCGATTAACAACCAAGGCAAACGGGCTCTAGTTAATATCCAAACACTATCTGAAGACTCTATATTTTCAGAAATACCTGAGGCCATTTGGTAATCTTTTTCTGCTTCTTCCTTAATAACATCTACTATATCATCAATTGTAATTCTTCCTAACAATCGCCCAATCTCATCAATTACAGGAATAACAACTAAGTCATACTTCTCCATAATTTGAGCCACCTCTTCACTTGGTGTATCAACTTTCACCAACTTTAGCTCGCTGTTATATATATCTTTTACTTTTTTCTTGTCTGGAGATAAAAACAAACGTTTTAAGGATATTATTCCTTGCAGCACATTGTTATTATCCACCACATAAACGGTGTACATCTTTTCAACCTCTTCTGCTTGTGCTCTAATTTCTACAATACAAGTAGCAACATCCCAGTCAATCTTTACTTTAACGAGCTCTTTCGCCATTAAACCACCAGCAGTATCTTCATCGTAATTTAAAAGGTCTATAATATCGCTGGCGTGCTCTAAATCTTCAATGTGAGAAATTACCTCGTCTTGTTTTTCTTCAGATAACTCACCAATTAAATCGGCAGCATCATCAGAATCTAATTGATTAATAATTTTTTCTGCAATGTCAGATGATGAAATCTCTTTTAAAAATCGCTCTCGAGTGTCTTCATCAAGCTCAACTAGCGCATCTGCACTTAGTTCTTCTGGTAATAAAAAATATAAAGCTTTTGCTTCTTCTGTACTTTGTTCTTCTAAAATTTCAGCAATATCAACCGAATGAAGCCCTTTTATAAGCTCCAGAACTTTCTCCTCAGCATTGCTAGCTACAGCAACATTAAGTTCTTCTAAAAATTCTTTGGTTAATTCAAATTGCATAACGGCCTAAATTTGCGTTGCAAAACTACAAAATTAATGTGTGCAAGTAAAAGATAGCTTTTTAATTCCTGCAAACAAAAAAAAACTACATTTGCCTATTGTTTTAAAATAGATAATGAAACCTAAAAAAGAGAAAAGAATTAAGTTTCTTTTTGTTTCTAAATGGGGAGAAATGTTAGACATTGCTCACGCCACCCTAAACGAAGGTAATGATGTAAAGTTTTATGTGGAGGCTTCTCCGTGTAAAGAAATTGGTGATGGTTTTGTACCCAAAGCAAGAGATTGGAGAAAACACACCGACTGGGCTGATGTTATTATTTTTGATTATACCGGATATGGAAAAGAAGCTGCGGAACTAAGAAATGCAGGAAAACACGTTATTGGTGGTTGTGAATATAGCGATCAATTAGAGTTAGACCGAAATTTTGGTCAAAGCGAATTAAAAAAACTCAAAATAAAAATTCTAAACTATCAAGAGTTTTATTCTTTCCAAGATGCTATAACTTATGTTGAGCAAAACCCAAACACTTATGTTTTAAAGCCTTCTGGAGAACTTCAGGATTACAAACAATTACTTTTTGTTGGTAAAGAAGAAGATGGAAACGACATTATTAGAATGTTAAAAGCTTACGAAAAATCGTGGGGTGATACCATGGGTGTTTTTCAGTTGCAACGAAAAGTAAATGGCGTAGAAGTTTCTGTTGCTGCGTTTTTTAATGGAAACACCTTTTTAAAGCCTATCAATATTACCTTTGAACACAAAAAGCTATTCCCAAAAGAGTTAGGTGTTTCTACAGGAGAAATGGGTACTAGCATGTTTTGGACTGATGAAAGCCCTTTATTTGATGCAACACTTAAAAAGTTTGAGCATGTTTTGGCAAAAGAAGGTTTTGTTGGACATATTGATATCAATTGCATTGTAAATGGTAATGGAATATATCCTTTAGAATTTACTTCACGTTTTGGGTTCCCTCAAATATTTATACAACGGGCAGGAATTAATGAGCCTATAGGGATGATGTTGTATAAAATCGCCAAAGGAGAAAATTTTAAAATTTCAGTTAAAAAAGGATTTCAAGTTGGCGCTTATATCGTGGTACCTCCTTTTCCTTATGAGGATAAAAAGACTTTTAACCTATTTTCTAAAGATGCTGTAGTGGTGGTTAGAAAAAACATGAAAGAAGGCTTGCACATTCAACACCTAAAAAACATTAATGGTGAGTGGTTAATTACTGGAGATTCTGGTATTGCATTATTAGTTTCTGGAACAGGAATCACCTTAAAAGAAGCGCAGCGTTTAATGTACAACCGAATTAACAATGTGTTAATTAACAACAGTTATTACCGTACCGATATTGGTGATCGTTGGGGAGAAGATTCTGACAAGCTTTGGGCTTGGGGTTATTTGTAGTATGAACATCGTTTTTAAAGAATATACCACCAAAGCAGCACCCTTTTTTGCCATTTTACCAACTGATTGGCAAGAAGACATTGTTCCTGTTTGGGGGGATTATAAAAACAACACTCAAATTTATGTGTTAGAAGAAAACAACACTGTTATTGGTGGTGGAATGGTTTTTTCTACCTTACCGCCAGACTTACAAACAGTACCAGAAATAGCCGAAAAGTATTACCAAAAAGGACTGCTATATTTAGCTTTTATTTGGGTAAACGAAACACACCGAAAAAAAGGCTTAGGTTCTTTTTGGCTCACCCAATTACAAAAACAACACCCAACACAAGGTTTTTGGCTTACCATTGACGATATAAAACTAAAAGCTTTTTACGAAAACTTAGGGTTTAAACTAAGAGAAAAGTTTTTAAATAATGGGCATGAAGAGTGGGTGATGGAGTATAATTCTTAAACAAAATTTTAGTTAAATTTGGTCTAACCACAAGTTGTGTGTAAATAGAAAATGAGAGATAGTAATGACAATATGATTGAACTGTTGGACGCTTCTAAAGCTAACAATGTCTTTTCGTCTTTAATCCGACACACAATAAATGGAAATGATTTAAAACTCCGTTTTGGTATTGACAGTTCTGACTACTCTCGACTAAAAAGAATACTTGAATTCAGACCTTTTGAAAATACAGGTATCGCACCCTATCGCTACTTTTTTGCATTATCTTACAGGGACAACCCTAACAATCAAGATTCAACATTTATTTCGGTGCGAGTAGAACAACTTGGCCGACACAAGCAATTTGAATTTGAACTCGGAAAGAAATACATCTCTAATCTTTTGTGGTTTAACGGTTTGACCGAGACAAAAGAAATAGAACAACTAATTGAAAAATAAAAACTTCACGCACAAAGCCTATACAAAGTGCTTTTGGGAAACAATCCCGTAATCCCAACACCCCGACCCTACCCAATCAAATTAGTTAATGAAACAAATTCTTCAACACTTAATTGTTCTGGTCGTTTGGTTAGCATTTCGTGGTCTTTGTTGGTGTCGTTTAATAAGCTTTTTAATGATTTACGCAGCATTTTTCTTCGTTGATTAAACGCCATTTTCACCACTTGTTTAAATCGTTTTTCATCACAATCCAACTGTTGCTTTTTATTTCTGATTAAACGAATAACTGCTGATTCTACTTTTGGTGGTGGGTCAAAAACCTCCGCTCCTACTGTAAATAAATATTCAATGTCGTAAAATGCTTGCAATAAAACACTTGTTATTCCGTAAGTTCTAGAGCCTGGAGGAGCAGCAATTCTCTCTGCTACTTCTTTTTGGAACATTCCCACCACTTCGGGTACTTGGTTTTTGTTGTCTAATACTTTAAATAATATTTGAGTAGAAATGTTGTACGGAAAATTACCAATAACAGCAAAAGGTTCATTTTTAATAATGTCGTTTAAATCCATTTTTAAAAAATCGCCATAAATAATATCTCCTTTTAATTCGGGATACTTTTCAACCAAATAACCTATCGATTCTCTATCTACATCTATCGGAAAAGTATGGTAATTTTTATTTTCTATTAAAAACTGCGTTAACACTCCCATCCCTGGTCCAACTTCAACTACTTTTTTATATTGATTGGTTAAGGTAAGCGCATCAACAATGTTTTTAGCCACTTGCAGGTCAGTTAAAAAATGCTGTCCGAGGTGTTTTTTTGCTTTAACGTTTTGCAATATGATGGTGGTTTTAAAGTTGTTTGTAATCTAGTTCACTAACTTTGTCATAGTGAGCATGTCGAACTATAAACAAAGTGTTTAAAGTGAATTAGAAGATTTCTCGACTCCGCTCGAAATGACAAAAAAATTAATTCTATTTTAGCAAAGGTAAATATAATAAACAGACTGTCATCCTGAGCTTGTCGAAGGAGAAGTTTGTTTATTTTTATATATGTTTCGACAGGCTCAACATGACAAAAATTTTTAATTCGATTTTATTTATTCTTTTTTTTTGTGCACAAACAATAAGTGCTCAGGAGTTTAATGAATTTATAAACTCCACTCCTAGTTATATTGAGCAATACCAACTTTCTGAGCTAAAAGAAAATCAACTTTACATTTCCATGCCTTTTGGAAAACAGACAGTTTTAAATCCTGAACAAAAAAAAATGATTCAGGAAAAAGTGTTAATTAAGTTAGAACTCATTTATACTAAATACCGAACAGCAGCATCTTTTAACCAAGAAAAATTAAACGAAAAGAGGTTTGTAGAGTTAAAAAAAATAGCTCCTGAAATTTTTGAAAATCGTTTTTGGGAATACGAATTAATTAGTCAAACCAAAGGAAATTCTCGGGCAGAAGCTAACCAACTTTTTCATGGTTTTATATTAACTTTTAGACCTAACTCCACTAAAAACAACTTAACCCAAGAAGCTAATTACTTAGAAAAATTAGTTAATTCTTTTATTAAAAACGACAGCATAATTGCAGACACCACTCCTAAAAATTTCACTATTAAAACACATTATGATATGACTGTTGGTTATTTGCATGATACTATTTGGTTTGTAGACACCTTTCCAAAACCCTCTCCTCCCGATTTTTTTTACAACCAATCGCTGTATAATGACTCTACTGTTTTAAACACTTTTGCCCGTAATCAAAATTGGAAAAATTTTATTGTGGTTACAGATGTTACTGGAAGTATGTCTCCCTACTCAGCTCAAGTTTTTGTTTGGTTAAAAGCCCAAGCAGAAAATAAAACAGCTAAATATTTTGTGTTTTTTAATGATGGCGATGAGAAAGAGTCTCGCAAAAAAACACCGTTAGACACCAAAGGAATTTATGTGGAAGAAAATAAAAGTTTGGACGATGTGATTAAAACAGCAACAAAGTGTATGAAAAATGGATCTGGAGGTGGAGAAAGTATGGAAAATGATGTGGAAGCAATTATAGAAGGGTTAAAATATTACCCAAATGCTGAAGGCGTTATTTTGGTAGCTGATAATTATGAAATAATGAGAGATTACGATTACATCAACAAAATAAAAGTACCTGTGTATGTTATTTTGTGTGGTGCTGAAAACCGAATCAACATTCAATACATGGATTTAGTAAGAGAAACAAAAGGAACCTTACACACCTCCAAATCAGATATTACCAACCTACAAGACATCAAAGAAAATGAACACTTTTTTATAGAAGAAAAAGAGTATATGTATAATAAGGGAAAGTTCCACTCTGTGTATGAAAAAAGGTATTAGTTTTCATTCTATTAAGACTGATTCTAAATAGATTTTTTTTAATGCTATATAGTTGTTCGATTCCTAACAATAGCTACATTTGTGATGTTAACAATTTTCTATAAAAATTACCATTATGAGTAACGGGTTTTCAAAATCGTCTGTAGGAAGAAAAATTTTAATGGCCCTTTCAGGTTTTTTCTTGATGTTTTTCTTGCTTCAACACTTATTAATTAACATGCTTTCTGTATTTAGTGCCGAAAGTTTTAATGCTGCATCTGAATTTATGGGAACCAACCCTGTTGTTCAATATGGTTTACAGCCAGTATTGTTTTTCGGAATAATTTTCCATTTAATTATGGGTATTTATTTAGATTTAAAAAACAGAGCTGCGCGTCCAATAAAGTATGCAATGAATAAGCCTGGAGAGAATGCTTCTTGGGTTAGTAGAAACATGGTAATAACAGGAATAATGATTTTATTGTTTGTTGGTTTACACATGGTTCACTTTTTCTTTCCAACCATTAATGCACACTACATTACTCACGAACATTTAGACAGTTATAAAATGGTGGCTAATAAAATGGCAAACCCTCTTTACTTTGGAATATACATTGTGGCTTTTATTTTCTTAGCATTACACTTAATGCACGGATTTCAATCAGCTTTTCAATCAGTTGGATTTAACCACAACAAATACACTCCAACCATTAAAAAACTAAGTTATTTATATGCAATTATTGTTCCTTTAGGATATGTAATTGTTGCTGTTTATCATTTTGCAAGCTCTTTTTGTACAGGGGCTTGTTCTTTATAATATTAAGGCATGACAAAATTAGATTCAAAAATTCCAGAAGGTCCTATAGCAGATAAATGGACCAATTATAAAAACCACATTGAACTGGTAAACCCTGCAAACAAAAGAAACATTGATCTTATCATTGTTGGAACCGGTTTAGCTGGTGGCTCTGCCGCAGCTTCATTGGCTGAAATGGGATACAATGTAAAAACATTTTGTTACCAAGATTCTCCTCGTAGAGCACACTCTATTGCTGCACAAGGAGGTATTAATGCTGCAAAAAACTATCAAAATGATGGTGATTCTACTTACCGTTTGTTTTACGATACTGTTAAGGGTGGTGATTACCGTTCTAGAGAAGCAAACGTTTATCGTTTAGCGGAAGTATCTGCAAACATTATTGACCAATGTGTTGCCCAAGGAGTTCCTTTTGCAAGAGATTATGGAGGATTATTAGATAATCGTTCTTTTGGTGGTGTGTTAGTTTCTAGAACATTTTATGCGAAAGGTCAAACAGGACAACAATTATTGTTGGGTGCTTATTCAGCAATGAATCGTCAAATTGCCAAAGGAAAAATTACCATGTACAACCGTCATGAAATGATGGATTTGGTTTTGGTTGATGGAAAAGCTAGAGGAATTATTGCTCGTAACATGATTACTGGAGAAATTGAAAAACATTCTGCACACGCAGTTGTTATTGCTTCTGGTGGCTACGGAAATGTGTTCTTTTTGTCTACCAACGCAATGGGTTCTAACGTAAGTGCAGCTTGGAAGATTCACAAAAAAGGTGCTTTTTTCGCAAACCCATGTTACACCCAAATACACCCAACATGTGTTCCTCGTTCAGGAGAACACCAATCTAAGTTGACTTTAATGTCAGAGTCATTAAGAAATGATGGAAGAATTTGGGTTCCAAAAAAGATGGAAGATGTAATGGCGATTAGAGAGGGAAGAAAAAAACCTACTGATTTAAGTGAGGAAGAAAGAGATTATTATTTAGAAAGAAGATACCCTGCTTTTGGAAATTTAGTGCCAAGAGATGTTGCTTCAAGAGCAGCAAAAGAAAGATGTGATGCTGGTTTTGGTGTTAATGCAACTGGAGAAGCTGTTTATTTAGATTTTAAATCTGCTATACAAAGATACGGAACTCAAAAAGCACACCTTCTAGGTGTTGACAATCCATCTAATGAGAAAATAATTGAATTAGGGGCTGCTGTTGTTGAAGAAAAATACGGTAACCTTTTTCAAATGTATGAGAAAATTGTTGACCAAGACCCATATAAAACACCAATGATGATTTACCCTGCGGTACATTATACAATGGGAGGTATTTGGGTAGATTACAACTTAATGACTACCATTCCTGGTTGTTATGCGGCAGGTGAAGCTAATTTCTCTGATCATGGAGCAAATAGATTAGGCGCTTCTGCATTAATGCAAGGGTTGGCTGATGGTTATTTTGTTTTGCCTTACACTATTGGAGATTATTTATCTAATGATATTAGAACTGGCAAAATTTCTACTGATTCTCCAGAATTTAATGCTGCCGAAAAAGCAGTTAAAGATCAATTAGAAAAATTGATCAACATAAAAGGAACAAAGTCTGTTGATTATTTCCACAAGCGTTTAGGAAAAATTATGTGGGATAATGTTGGTATGGCCCGTAATGCTAAAGGCTTAACTGAAGCTATGGACGAAATCAAACAAATTCGTGAGGAATTTTGGAAAGATGTTCGTGTTCCTGGAGGAATGAATGAATTAAATCCAGAATTAGAAAAAGCAGGTAGAGTCGCTGATTTCTTAGAATTAGGAGAATTATTTGCAAAAGATGCGATTGAAAGAAACGAATCTTGTGGAGGACACTTTAGAGAGGAATCTGTTGAGTTAGATGGTGAACAAGAAGGCGAAGCAAAAAGAGATGATAAAAATTATGCGTATGTGGCTGCTTGGGAATATACTGGAAACCCAAGAGAAGCAATAATGCATAAAGAAGAATTAACATTTAATGATATTGAACTAAAACAACGTTCGTACAAATAACTAAAGATTATGAACCTTACACTAAAAGTTTGGCGTCAAAAAGATGCAAAAGATAAAGGTGGTTTAGAGACTTACCAAATAAAAGATGTATCAGAACATTCTTCTTTTTTAGAGATGTTGGATATGTTAAACGAACAATTGATTAACGAAGGAAAAGAGCCTGTTGCTTTTGATCATGATTGTAGAGAAGGGATTTGTGGAATGTGTTCACTATACATTAATGGCGAAGCTCATGGTCCAGATAGAGCTGTTACTACTTGTCAGTTGCACATGAGAATGTTTAAGGATGGCGATACGATTTACATTGAGCCTTTTAGATCTAAAGCTTTTCCGGTATTAAAAGATTTAGTAGTTGATAGAAGTTCTTTTGAAAGAATACAACAAGCAGGAGGGTTTATTTCGGTAAACACTTCAGGAAACACTCAAGACGCAAACGCTTTACCTATTGCAAAACCTATGGCTGATAAAGCGATGGATGCAGCAACTTGTATTGGCTGTGGCGCTTGTGTTGCTACTTGTAAAAACTCTTCGGCAATGTTGTTTGTTGCAGCTAAAGTTTCTCAATACTCATATTTACCACAAGGACAAGTTGAGCGTAAAGAGCGTGTTTTAAATATGGTTGACCAAATGGATAAAGAAGGTTTTGGTAATTGTACCAACACTGGAGCTTGTGAAGTTGAATGTCCTAAAGGAATTTCTTTAGAGTTTATTGCTCGTATGAACAGAGAATATTTGGGCGCTTCAGTAAAATCTGAAAACTAAAACAAACTTATAAAGTAAATTAAGCCCCAAATCGAAAGTTCGAGATTGGGGCTTTTTTGTATGTTCTTTTTGCTTAATTTTAGTTAATGAATATAAAACTTTTCTTTTTAGTCTGTTTAACCTTTCTTTTTGTTGCTTGTAGCAAAGAAGATGAGAAAAAGGAGGGTATTGCTTGTGATGGCTCTAATTTAACTTATAACTCAGGCATTGCTTCTATCATTAATGCTAGTTGTAATGGAAGTAGCTGCCATGGTTCGGGTTCTCCACATGGAACTTTTACAACTTATGCGGGCTTACAAGCTGTTATTAGTAGCGGAAGTTTTAACAACCGTGTTTTAGTAAAACAAGACATGCCTCAAGGATCTGATTTAACAGCAAGTCAATTGAACAAAATAAAGTGTTGGGTGGATAATGGTTATCCTGAAAACTAAATCTTCTAACTTATGAAAAGAACTTTAATATTAGGGGCTAGTCCAAACCCCGAAAGGTATGCTTACAAAGCAACCATGCGTTTGGCAGAAAACAACCACCCTGTTTTTCCTGTGGGATTAAGAGCAGGTGAAATTGGTAAACACCAAATACTAACCAACACCCCAATAATTGAAAACATTGATACGGTTACGCTTTATATTGGACCACAAAACCAACCCGTTTATTACGATTATATTATCAACCAAATTAAACCAAAACGAATTATTTTTAACCCTGGAACCGAAAACCCTGAACTACAAAAATTAGCACAAGAAAAAGGAATAAAAACAGAAATAGCATGCACCTTGGTGTTGTTATCCTTAAATGATTATTAATACATGAACAAAATAATATTAATTACAGGAGCTACTTCTGGGTTTGGAAAAGCAGCAGCAAAAATTTTCGCTGAAAACGGAAACAACTTAATTATTACTGGGAGAAGAGAAGACCGATTAATTGCTTTGCAAAAAGAACTTGCTGTAAAATATGGTGTAAAAGTATGGTGTTTATGTTTTGATGTAAGAAACCAACAAGAAACCGAAACAGCCATTAATTCATTGCCAGAGGAATGGAAAAACATTGATGTTTTATTAAATAATGCTGGTTTAGCAAGTGGTTTTGGTAAAATACAAGATGGTGAAATAGCTGATTGGGACAAAATGATAGACACCAATGTAAAGGGTTTGCTCTATGTTTCTAAAGCTGTTATTCCGCTAATGCAAAAACATAAAAAAGGGCACATTATTAACATTGGTTCTACAGCAGGAAAAGAAGTATATGAAAACGGTAATGTTTATTGTGCCACCAAACATGCTGTTGATGCCATTTCTAAAGCAATGCGAATTGATTTGCTAAAAGACGGTATAAAAGTTAGCCAAATATGTCCTGGTGCAGCAGAAACAGAATTTTCTGAAGTTCGTTTTCACCAAGACAAAGAAAAAGCCAAGGCCGTTTACAATGGCTACCAACCCATGACAGCTGAAGACATTGCCAGCATTATTTATTATGTAACTACTTTACCTGCTAATCTTTGTGTTAACGATTTAGTGGTAACCTCTTTAGCACAAGCCAATAGTTTTTACATTGATAGAAAATAAAATTTGGAAACATTATCTGCCAACTATATAAAAAAACTAATATCAACAGCGCTCCTTACATTTGGAATGTGCGGGTTGCTATATACAATGCCTTATATAGTTAATGGGTTCCAATCGAATACTGACTCAATGTTTTTTTTCTTTATAATTAGTATAATCCCTTCTATTTTGAGTCTAGTTTTACATCTAGTAAAAAGCAAAAAGAATTCACATCTAAATTTTTTAATTCCTAAAGATTTGAATTGGAGAAAAACAATTAACTTATTAATCATTTCATTAATTGTTAGTTTTGCTCCATTAATTTTTAAAAATCCAACTCCTGGATATGCGCCTCATAGTTTTGCATATAACATTGGATTTCTCATTCCCACTCAAATTACTTCTTTTATAGTTAGTTTTATTGGATTAGTGGTTGGGGCTGAAATCTTTCGGAAGAAGAATGTTAATTTGAGTTTTAAAATCGTTCCATTAATTCCATTAATGACAATAGTAATAATTATGGGGTTAAAAATAAAAGCTTTATTCTAATTACATGTTATTTTGATTCAACGCTTTCAACTTCGTGTATTTTAACTTTTTAGCGTAAGCAGAGTTTTTACAAACTACATAGCCGTGGTAGCCATCTAAAAACCCCAATTTTAAAAAGTAATCTCTAATAAACTTAAAGGTGCTCTTGTAAAAAATTTTAAAGTTGTTGCTTTTTTTCCCTTTTTCAAATGCTGCTTTAGAGCTAATATCGGTAAAGTATTCTATTTGTTTTAGGTGTTGCTCAACCGTATAAAAAGAGTAATGTAAAATATCGTGGTTAACATGTTCTATACTTGCTTCTTTTTTCATAATCACTTTATCGTGTGGGTTTTCTCCACCCCAAGCACCTTTTGTAGTGTCCCATAAACGTAATTTTTTGTCAGGGTACCAACCACAATGTTTTATCCAAGTACCACAAAAGTTGGTTAGTCGGTTAAAACTATAACCATCGTACTCCCAATTATTTTTTATAACTAAAATTTCTTTTTGGAGCTCTTCTGTTAAGGCCTCATCAGCATCTAACGAAAGTACATATTGGTGTTTAGCTTGGGTAATTGCCCAATTTTTTTGTTCAATATGCCCATCAAATTGATGCTCTACAAATCGGGCATTTTTTTCAATACAAATTTGTTTGGTTTTGTCGGTAGAAAAAGAATCAACCACCACCACATCATCTGCAACAGCCATAACAGAATCTAAACATCGGGCAATGTTTTTTTCTTCATTATAGGTTATTATTACAACTGATAGTTGAACTTGCATGTTACAAAGAAACAATATTTTAAGGAAACGTACCTAAGCTTTTTTTAGTGTAAAAGAAAATGTTGAACCAACCTCAACTGTGCTTCTAACATTAATTGTTTGTCCGTGAGCCTCTAAAATGTGTTTTACAATAGAAAGCCCCAAGCCTGTTCCTCCACTATCTCTTCCTCTTCCTCTATCTGTTCGGTAAAAACGCTCAAACAAACGTGGTAAGTGTTCTTTAGAAATTCCTTGTCCGTTATCAGCTACCTCAATCAATAAGTTTTCATCTAAATCAAACACTTTTATACTAGTCTCCCCCCCTTCTTTACCATATCTTATAGAGTTACTAATAAGGTTGGTTAACACTTGGTGTATTTTTGTATAGTCTGCTTTTACTTTAATAGGTTTGCTTGGTTTTTCCAAAAACTTTAAATCAATGTTGTTGGCTTTTGCTTGTATCTCTAATGAGTTCATTACTTCAGAAATTAACGTTGCCAAATCAAATTTAGAAAAATTCATCTCTATACTTTCTGTTTCTAACTTGGTAATTTGATCTAAATCTTCAATTAAAGCAATCATCCTATCAACACTTTTATTGGCCTTTTCTAAATAACTTAAGTTAATGTTTTTATCATATAAGCCACCTTCTATAAGTGTTAGCAAATACCCTTGAATACTAAAAATTGGGGTTTTTAGTTCGTGCGAAACATTGCCAACAAAATCTCTTCTGTAGTTTTCTAAGCCTTGTAGTCTTTTAATTTCTTCCTTATTGGTTTTATCCCACTCCTCTACCTCTTCTTTTACTTGGCTTAACACATCTGTGTTTAGATTAATTTCTTTTTGTTTGTCTGCTTTGTTTAATTTAAGGTTGTGGATGGTTCTGTAAATGAGTTTAATTTTTTTATAAATAAACTGCTCAATGGCTACTCTAAAACTAAAGTAAGAAACCAAAAAAGTAGAAGGAAAAACTAAAAAAATAGAAAGAAGATTAATACTTGTGTTAAAGTATTCTATTGATAATACAATTAGTGTAACCAAAAAAGCCACTAAAAAAGAAATCCTAAGGGCTATCCCATTTGGAGTTAAGTCTTTCATAATAAGGCAAAGTTAGTTGTTTGGTTGAAATAATAGGGTTTTATTAAAGATAAAAGGTTACGCTTCAAATTTATAACCTACTCCTTTAATTGTTTTAATGTAATGATCACCTAATTTTTCTCTTAGTTTTCTGATGTGAACATCTATGGTTCTATCCCCAACAATTACATCGCCACCCCAAATGCTTTCTAAAATTACTTCTCTGGTAAAAACTTTACCTGGTTTAGAAATTAATAATGCTAATAATTCAAATTCTTTTTTAGGAAACGAATATTCTTTTCCGTCTTTATAAACCAAATATTTTTCTCTGTCTATTTTAATATTGCCTTCTTGGTTTGTTACCTCAAGCTCTTCTCCACCAGACTTTCTTCTTAAAATAGCTTTAATTTTACTAATCAGCAATCTTGGCTTTATTGGTTTAGAAATATAATCATCTGCACCAGCATCAAAACCTGCAACTTGAGAATAATCTTCTCCTCTTGCGCTTAAAAAGGTAATTAAAGTGTCTTTTAAATAGTCAACACTTCTAATTTCGTGGCAGGTTTCTATTCCATCCATTCCAGGCATCATTACATCTAAGATAATAAGGTCTGGTTTTATTTTTTTTGCCAACTCAATAGCTTCCTTTCCGCTAGTTGCGGTAGTAACATCATATCCTTCTTTTGTTAGGTTGTAACTTACAAACTCTATTATGTCTAGCTCATCATCTACTAACAATATTTTTTCGACACTCATCTTTTTTAATTTTTATACTACACAAATGTACAACCAAGCATTTTTCTGGATGTTAATTTAATATTAATTAATTGTTTTATCCTTGTTATTAGTGGGTTTTTAATATAGGTCTTTAAAAATCCGAACCTACAGATAATATTTAGTTAACACCTTAATAAAACAAGTATAAGATTGCTTTTATAGTGAGGTAATACTTACTGCCTTATTTTGCCTCAGAAATTAACTCAATTAAAAATGAAAAAAATGAAAATGAAAAACTTAGTATTAATTACAGCTTTAACTATTGGTTTAGGGAGTATTTTTACTTCTTGCTCTAAAAAAGAAGGCTGTACCGATTCAACTGCTGAAAATTTTAACCCTGATGCAGAAAAAGACGATGGGTCTTGTACGTATGCTGTTACCCCAACTCCTACTCCATCTAGTAATATTGTAACCATAACTGATGGTGGTACTGGAACCGGAACTACTACATGGACTAACGATAAAGTTTATGTATTAGATGGTTTTGTATTTGTAAATTCTGGGCAAACACTAACAATTCAGCCAGGTACAGTAGTTAAAGGAAAGCCTGGCACTGGAGCTGGAGCTTCCGCTCTAATTGTTGCTAGAGGCGCTCAAATTATCGCTTGTGGAACTGCTTCACAACCTATTATTTTTACATTTGAAGCTGACCCTTTAAATGGTTCTGTTCCTATTTCGACCAAAGGACAGTGGGGAGGGTTAATCCTTTTGGGTGATGCTCAACTAAATACGGTTCCTACTACACAAAACATTGAAGGAATACCTACTTCGGAAACAAGAGGTTCTTATGGAGGATCAAATGATGCTGACAACTCAGGTTCTTTATGCTATATTTCTATTCGTCATGGAGGAACAGACATTGGCGCAGGAAACGAAATTAACGGATTAACTTTAGGTGGTGTTGGATCAGGAACAACAATTCACCACATTGAAGTAGTTGCAAATGCTGATGATGGTGTTGAGTTTTTTGGTGGTAAACCAAACTTAAAACACATTTTAGTTTCCAACTGTAGTGATGATTCTTATGATTATGATCAAGGGTTTAGAGGGAAAGGACAATTTTGGTTAGCAATTGAAGATGCTAATTCTGATAGAGGTGGTGAGCATGATGGAGGAACTTCTCCTGAAGATGGAATGCCTTATGCAACCCCAATGATTTATAACGCTACTTATATTGGTAATGGAGTTTCAAGAGCTATCACCTTTAGAGATAATGCTGGTGGAGAATACCACAACTCAGTATTTCACAACTTTGCGAAAGGAATTGACATTGAAGATTTAGCTTCTGGTGAAGATTCTAAAGCAAGATTAGATGCTGGACAATTAAAGCTTGCTGGTTTAGTATTATCAAATATTGGTGCTGACAACATTGTTTCTGAAGTAACTAATCCTGGTGCTGATTTATCAGGGCACGCAAGTGTAACAAATATTAGCACAACAAATGCTGGTATTTCTACTACAAACCCTGTTCCTGGTTCAAGTTTAGGTGCGGGTGTTGCTTCTGGTGATACTTGGTTTGATGCGGTAACGTATAAAGGAGCTTTTGATGCAAATGCAACTAACTGGGCTCAAGGATGGACATTAACATTCCCTTAATATTAACTTAATACCTTACAAAAGCCACAGTGATCACTGTGGCTTTTGTTTTGTTTGTAATTACCTTACTATCAAAAGAATGTCTCTCTTTTTTGATAAAAAACAAATAGCATAATTATTTCTTAACCAAAACCATATATAACAGATGCTTAACATTTGTTTAACCTCTTAATTATATGCTATAATTTTCTTTGCAGTATAAAAATTAAGCAATGAATAAGATTTTTTATTTTATCCTTTTTTCTCTCGCATCAACAAGTTTTTTTGCTCAAGGAACAATTCAAGGGAAAGTTACTAGCACAGAAACGGGGGAAGAATTAATTGGTGCCACAGTGTTAATCCAAGGAACAACAAAGGGCTCTATGGTTGATATTGATGGAAATTTTAAAATAGCTGATGTTGCTGTTGGTGTGCACAACATTATTTGTTCATACATTTCTTTTCGTTCAGATACTGTTAAGGTTACAGTTAAAAACGGAGAAACAAGCTATCAAAATTTTTCGCTAGCCAGCTCCTCAATGGCAATAGAAACCTTTACTGTTTCTGCAAAAGCAGAAAGAAATAATGAAGCCTATTTATTAACCGTTAAGAAAAAATCAGCAACAGTAATGGAGGTTATAGGAGCCAAAGAAATTGCCAAGCGTGGTGATGGAGATGCTGCTTCAGCAGCTAAAAGGGTAACAGGATTAACTATTGAAGGAGGTAAATATGTTTATGTAAGAGGGTTGAGTGATCGTTACAGCAAAACAACCTTAAACAGCGCAGAAATTCCTGGGTTAGATCCTAATAGAAACGCTGTACAATTAAACCTGTTTCCTACCAACATGATAGAAAACATTACGGTTATTAAATCTTTTACACCAGATTTGCCAGGCAGCTTTACTGGTGGATTAGTAAATATTGAAACTAAAGATTTTCCCGAACAATTTACATTTCAATTTTCAAGTACTTTGGGTTTTAATACTTCTTCTAGTTTTAAAGATGACTTTTTAACCTACCAAGGCGGAGGTAATGATTTTTTTGGTTTTGATGATGGGACAAGAGATGCGCCAAACTCTACCAGCAAAATACCTGCTTTGTTTGTAGATAATGAGAGATTAAGCGCTATTAGCAAATCCTTCAACAAAGAAATGGATGTAAAAGAAAAAACATCTTTTTTAAATCAGCAATACACAGCCTCTGTTGGTAATCAGGCAAAAGTTTTTGGGAAAGATTTAGGTTTTGTAACAGGATTATCTTATTCTAAAAAATACAACCACAGAGATGAGGCTGCAGAAACCAATCGTTATGAATTAACTGGGGATGTAAATAGTGTAAACGAGTTAAATGCTATTAGAACATTAAAAGATAAAAAATCGGAAGAAAATGTTTTGTGGGGTGCTTTTGCTGGGTTGACTTATAAAATTGCCACTAATCATAAGTTGGGTTTTCTTTACCTAAGAAATCAAAACGGTGTCTCAACAACTACTTTTCAAGAAGGAGAAATTCCTAGCGACCAGTCTGGTTTATATTTTCAAACAAGAGCATTAGAGTATGAACAAAGCTCACTAAGTAATTATCAAACTAAAGGAGAGCATTATTTTGAAGGTTTGAGTAAACTAAAAGTTGATTGGTTGTGGGCTTGGTCTCAGTCTAATCAAAATCAGCCTGATTTAAGGTATTTCTCTAATGATTACACTATTGATGATATTACTGGTGACACAAACTATAGTATTCAGGCTTCCATTTATCCTGTTCCAACAAGATATTATAGAAACTTAGACCAAACAACTGGTGATGGTAAAATAAATTTTGAATTTAACATTAAAGAAAAAGAAGGTAAAACTTCTAAAATCAAGTTTGGTAGTGCATTTTTGATACAAGAAAGAGTGTTAACAGAAAACAGATACAACTATCGCTCTCAAGGAAACTTAACCTATAATGGTAGTGTTGCTGAATACCTTAATAACAACAATATGAACCTTCCAACTGTTGGCAACCCTATTAATGACTATGTTTATATTGAAGATGCTACCGAAAGAAGAAATAGTTATGGTGCAGACCAAGTAATTTTTGCTGGTTATTTAATGGGAGATATTTGGGCAACAAAAAAATTCAGGGTGGTTACAGGGGCAAGATTAGAGACCACTGATATTTCGGCTCGTAGTTTTGATCAAAAAGAAAAGGTTGGAACATTAAAAGAATCTGACATACTTCCTGCGTTAAACACTTCTTATGCATTAACAGAAAAATCTAATTTAAGAGCTGCTTACTCACGAACTTTAGCAAGACCAACATTTAGAGAAATTGCTCCTTTTGCTACTTATGATTTTTCTACCAATTGGATTATTGTTGGAAACCCTGATTTAGAAAGAACATTGGTTGATAATTTTGATTTGCGCTATGAAATATTCCCTGATTTTGGGGAAATATTTTCTATTGGTGGTTTTTATAAAACATTTACCAACCCTATTGAACTGGTGTTTAACACCCAGGCTCAAAACTCAGAATTAACATGGAGAAACATAGAAAACGCTACAGTTTATGGTGCTGAATTTGAAATTAAAAAAGACTTAGGGTTTCTCTCTGATTCTATTAATACCTTTAGTGTTGGCGGTAATTTTACTTATGTTTTTTCTGAAGTAGGAATAGATGCTCAAGAATTAGAATTAATTAGAGCAAGTGATGCCAATACAAAAACAACAAGAAGTTTGTTTGGTCAATCACCTTACATTGTTAACTTTTTCTTAGGTTATAATAACGATTCTCTTGGCTTATCTGTAAATCTAAGCTATAATGTTTCAGGAGAAAAAATAGCAGTTGTAATTGTTGGGGCAACACCAAATGTTTATGAGCAGCCTGTTCATCAATTAGATTTTAACATTAACAAAAGAATAGGAAAGAAATTTAGCTTGAAGTTTAATGCGCAAAACATATTAAACCCTATTGTTAAACAAACATATACTTATAAAAACGAAGAATACATCTTTAATTCTTATAAGCGAGGAGCAACTTTTAGTTTAGGGTTAAAATATATGATTGGGTAATAAAAACCGTGGGTATTAAGCTAGTTGATACCCTACTCCTTTTATTGTATTAATAATCGATTCTCCTACTTTTTCTCTTATTTTCCTAATGTGAACATCAATAATTCTAGGGTTGGCTGTAGAGCTGTTTTTCCAAACTTTTTTACAAATTTCATCTCTAGAAAAAACTTTTTGTGGAGTATTAATTAATAAAAAAAGTATCTCAAACTCTTTCCTTGGTAGGCTTATCTCTTCACCATTATAAGTTACTAAATAAGAGTCTCTATCTATTTTAAGTTTATTATGTGAAAGGATTTTTGCTTTTTTTACCGCTTCACCTATATTTTGTGGTTTCCTCCTCAATAAGGCTTCAATTTTTTTTAATAAAACCCTTTCACTTATTGGTTTTACAATATAATCGTCTGCTCCTGCTTTAAAAGCCTCAATTTGTATGTAGTCTTCTTCGTGTTTCGAAAAAAGAACTATAATAGATTTTAAAGCGTTTTGGCTTTTTAATTGGTGACAAAGTTCTATTCCGTCAGTATTATCAATTTCTAGATCCAGTAAAATAATGTCTGGGTAATTTTTATAGATATTGTTGATGTTGTTTTCGTTAACAGCAGTATAAGTTGTCACCAAAAAACCTGCTTTTTGAAAAAGATTTTTTAATGTTTCTAATTCCTTAAAATCATTGCTAAGTATATCTATTGTTGGACGCATAACTAATTATAAAATTAGTTGATGCCTTCTTGTTTCTGGTTAACTTAATGTTAAGTATCCATTAAATACTAATACTCTTTTTTGTTGGAGATTTGACCCTTTTCATCCCACATAATCCATGTTCCTGTTTTATTTCCTTCGGCATAATACATTTCATATCTTTTAATGCCTCTTTCGTCCCAAATTAACCAATTACCATCTTTTTTTCCATTTACATAATTGGCTTCTGCTAATTTGTTTCCTTTTTCTGACCAACGCACCCACTTCCCATTTTTCTTCCCGTCCTTAAAAACACCCTGCTCCATAATTTCTCCTGTAGCATAGTAAAATTCTACAGTTCCATTTTCTTCCCCATTTTTAATCGTATAAACGGTTTCTTTTGCTCCTTCCGAATAATAAGAAATATAAACTCCAGAATATTTTTCTCCTTTTTCCGTAAAGTAGTAACCCTCTTTTTTTGTTATTTGTTGGGCCAACAAAAACCCATGAAACAATAACGATACAATTAGTAATAAAAATAATTTTTTCATGTTTTTTGTTTTTTATGCAAAAAAAATCCCCTGCGGTTACAGGGGCTATTTTACGAAATATATATTATATAGTTTCTATTTTTCTGTTAACTGTACCTCTACTTTATTTGTTGTTGATGGGTTTATCACAACTTCTTTATTGTTATAAGTTACCATGCTAAACGAAAGCGTGTGTTCTCCTTCTAAAATATTTTCTATTTTAAAGTTTCCTTCAAAATCTGTATAAACAGTTAATTCTTGATTGTCCAGCATCACCTTAACCCCTGTTAGACTTTCCGTGTTATCAACTACTTTTCCTGTAATTGAAAAACTTTTTGGTTTATCTTCTTTGTTGTTGTTAGCAAAAACTGATGTAAAAGCTAAAAGAACTAATATTGTTGCTATTGATTTCATATTGTTTATTTTAAATTACAATACAAAGTAAGTCACTATAAACAACAAAAGCGTAAAACAAGTTTTACGCTTTTGTTATGCTTGTGTTAAGCAATGTTGATTTAATGTTAATTAATGCTCCCCGGTAACTCCCTCTGTAACATTAATAGTGTGATCGCCTATCTTTTCTAGCGAATTAAACAGTTCGCTATAAATGGTTGCGCTGTCAAAGTTATAGTCTCCTCTTTCTACACTTTCGAAATGTTCTTTTCTAATGGTTTTTCTATACTTATTAATAGCATTCTCTAGCTCTATTGCTTTTGTAAGTGTTGTGTCTTCATAATGCCCCTCAAGGTTTTTATTCATGTGGGTTAAAGCACTTTCTACAAGCTCAAACATATTTAACAGCCTTTCTCTTTGTTCTGGTGTGAAATAAACTTTTTTCTCATTTTTTCGCTCAATATTTTTGGACATTTGATAATAAATATCACCCATTCGCTCTAGGTTCCCTATTATTCTTAACATCCCTCTAACACGAATACTTGATGTTTCGCTCATTTCTGCCTCGGATACTTTGGCTAAATAATTAGCAACATCTACCTCAATCCTATCAGTAATGTCTTCATATTTTTTTACTCGAGCCAATGTTTTACTAATTTCTTTATTATCCACTGTAGTAATTAAACTAAGTAAAAATCCATTCATTTTTTGCACCAACAAACCAAATTTAGCCACTTCTTTTTGTGCTTCCAAAATAGACATGTCAGGTGTAGCCATAACACCTGTACTAATATACTCTAAGTGATATTCTTCGTCCATATCTCCTCTTGATTTCACTGTTTTAGTGGCAGCTTTTACTAAGAACGGAACAAACCCGATCATTATCGCAACATTCAATACATTGAACATGGTGTGAAAGATAGCTAATCCCATTGGAGCACCTTCGGCTATATAAGGACTTGGAACATTTAACCAGTCGGTTGCAATATATTCTACAATATGTAAAACTGGAGTAAATGAAATCAACAACACCATCCAAGAAACCCCTATAATATTAAACAAAGAGTGTATTCTTGCTGATCTTTTTGCATGAACATTTCCGGGTAAAGATGCGAGTTCTGCAGTAATTGTTGTCCCAATATTTTCACCCAAAATCATAGCTGCAGCCACCTCAAAAGGTATAATTCCACTAAAACATAGTGTTTGGGTTAATGCCATAGAAGCACTTGAAGACTGAACAATTATTGTTAGAAGTGTTCCCACTAAAATAAAAAACAGATTGCTCAACAAGCCCATGTCAGCATATTCTCCTAAGAAATTTAAAATTTCTGGATTATTTTTAACATCCGGGACAGCATCTTTTAACTCAGAAAGACCCCAAAACAAAATAGCAAAACCAACAATAAACTCCCCTATGTATTTTATTTTATTCTTTTTTGCAAAAAGCATAGGAACGCCAATCGCCAAAAGAGGAAGTGCCATTGCTGCCATTTTCACTTTAAAGCCTAAAACTGCTACTAACCAACCTGTAATTGTTGTTCCTATATTGGCTCCAAGCATTATGCCTGCCGATTCAACTAAAGACAATAATCCTGCATTAACAAAACTTACCGCCATAACAGTGCTCGCAGAAGAAGATTGGACAATACAAGTAACTAAAAAACCCGTTAAAACTCCCATATAACGGTTTCTGGTCATTAAACTAAGTATTTTTCTTAAGCTACTTCCTGCGGCTTTTTGAATACCCTCACTCATTATCTTCATTCCATAAATGAAGAAACCAAGAGCTCCTATAAGTGTTAATCCCTGAACAAATCCGAATTCCATTTTTTTAGTTTTAATTAAGGTTATACAAAAGTATTTTTGTTCTATTATACATAGACATTCTTAATGTTAAGTTATTGTTAAGAAATCGTTTTTCTACCATTTATCGTATCTACGGTTGTTAGTTAACAAGCGTGTTGTTATATTTGTAGAAATGAAAAAACTTAATGCGGTATTTTTAGCTTTTGTTTTGGTGATGCCTTTATTGGTTTCAACAGTAATTGTTGTTGATAGCCATGGAAAAAATCCTATTGTGGTTATTGCGAATGCTGCTGAAGAAGAACAAAATGAAGAAAACGAAACAGAAGAGACTCCTGTTTTTTTGTATGGTTTTTTAAACAACCCCCGGCTTTGTTTTGTTGCTAACCCTAACACTTTGCCAAAGTTGTTAGAGCGTAATAATATGGTTAACAGCACTTGTAAAGAAGTTTTATCGCCCCCTCCTGAGCTTGTATAATAATTTAAACCCCACCTTTTTAATAGGTTGGTCGCTCTTAAATCCTTTTTTGAGTGTTTCATTACTATATATCATTTAATAAAAAATAAATGTTTGATTTTAAAAATTTAAAAGGCGACCTTTTTGGTGGAATTACTGCTGGAGTTGTTGCTCTTCCTTTGGCATTGGCTTTTGGTGTAAGCTCGGGTCTTGGTCCTAGCGCAGGGCTTTATGGCGCTATCTTTGTTAGTTTTTTTGCCGCCTTATTTGGTGGTACTAACACACAAATATCTGGGCCTACAGCCCCAATGACAGCTGTAAGCATGGTGCTTATTGGTAGTATTGTTGCTATAAACGAGGGGGATGTATCAAGGGCTTTGCCTGCTATTTTAACAGTCTTTCTATTGGCAGGAATAATGCAGACTGGTCTTGGTTTTTTAGGTTTAGGAAAATACATAAAATATATTCCTACCCCCGTTGTGTCCGGTTTTATGACAGCAATTGGTGTGATTATTTTAATAACCCAGTTATTACCAACACTGGGATATTACCCAAAAGAAGACGCTGCTTATTATAATAAATTTAAGCCTCTGGCAGAAGAAATTCTTTTAGAAAAAATTTTAAAAGATGAGGTTGGAGAGGGTGTTTTAGTTTTAGAGAATTTTAAAGAAACCATTACCCGTTCTCATCAAATTAGTAAAGAAGATATTTTAAAAGAATCTCAAACTCTCGCAGGAAAAGAATCTGGGGGTGTTTTGGGGGCAATTAAAACCCTTCCTAGAGCATTTAAAAACATTAGTTGGTTGGAGCTCTGTTTAGCTTTGTCAACCATTATTATTATTTATGGTTTTAAGAAAATTACAACAGCCATACCAAGCACCCTTATTGCCCTTGTTGTTGTTTCTGGTGTTGCTTATGGCTTTAATTTAAACTACAAGCCTATCGAACAAATTCCAAGCGGTCTTCCTGTTTTTAATTTAGAAATCTTTACTATGTTTAGTTTAGATAGTGTTTTCCCTTATGTTTTTACTGCTTTAACACTTGCTTTATTGGGCTCTATAGATTCGCTATTAACCTCAGTTGTTGCAGACAACATGACTAAAACAAAACACAACCCTAATAAAGAATTAATAGGGCAAGGAATAGGTAATAGTATTGCTGCTTTATTTGGGGGAATTCCTGGTGCAGGAGCAACCATAAGAACTGTTGTTAATATAAAGGCAGGAGGAAAAACTCGCCTATCAGGAATGACTGCGGGTATTTTATTATTGATGATCTTGCTTTTAATTGGCCCAATCGCATCTCAAATACCCGCAGCTGTTTTGGCGGGGATATTAATTACTGTTGGAATAGGCGTGATGGATTATAGGGGGTTAAAAGCAATACCAAAAATGCCTCCTTCGGAAGTTGTTATAATGTTGGTTGTAATGGTTTTATCTTCTGTTTGGAATCTAGTTTACGCTGTTGGTATTGGCCTAGTTATGGCTTCATTAGTCTTTATGAAAAAAATTGGTGATTTATCTTCTAAAAAGTCAAAAGTAACAGCTCTTTCTGAGGAAAAATCATGGGAGGATGAGGCTGGATTTCCTAAGGAATTAAAAGAAGAAGTCTTTATAAAACACCTTGACGGACCTTTATTTTTTGGGTCAACAAGTGACTTTCAACAACTTTCTAAACAAATTCCAAAAACAGCAACCACCATAATTATAAGAATGGGAAAAGTTCCATACATTGATCAGTCAGGCTTATATGCCATGGAAGATGTGTTGATAGAATTATTAAGTGAAAAAAAAAAGGTTTTGTTGGTAAGCCCCCTAGAACAGGTTGAGTATATGCTTAAAAGCATCGACATTATACCTGACTTGGTTTCTGAAGAACAAATATTTAAAAACTTTAAAGATTGTTTAACTTGGGTTAAACAAAATGTAAAAAACAATTAAGCTATGGATCAAAATTTTTATAAAAAAATAATAGATAATAATAAAAAGTGGGTTGAAGACAACCTTTCAAAAGACCCTGATTTTTTTAAGGAGCTTTCTTCAGGCCAACAACCTCCTTTGTTATGGATTGGTTGTGCGGATAGTAGGGTGCCAGCAAACGAAATTATTGGCGCTCAGCCTGGAGAAGTTTTTGTCCATAGAAACATTGCGAACATGGTTATTCACACAGACATGAACATGTTAAGTGTTTTGGATTATGCTGTAAATGTTTTAAAAGTAAAGCATGTTATTGTTTGTGGTCATTATGGCTGCGGAGGTGTTGCCGCAGCAATGGGAAACCAACACATTGGATTGATTGACAATTGGATTCGACACATTAAAGATGTTTATCGTTTTCACAACGAAGAGTTGGATGCTATTACTGATAAGCAAAAAAAGTTTGATCGTTTTGTTGAGTTAAACGTAGTAGAACAAGTTTTTGATTTAGCAAAAACATCCATTGTTCAATCTGCCTGGAAAAAGAAACAAGCCCTTTCTATACATGGTTGGGTTTATGGTCTTGATTCCGGTATTATCAAAGATTTAAATGTAAACTTTAGTTGTGATGGTGATTTGAGTGATGTTTATCAATTAAGTTTTATATAAAAATAAGGAGCTAAAATTTAGCTCCTTATTTTAAAAATGCAACTCTAACTGTAGTCTGTACATTAATTCGCTGTCTGGTGATTTTTCGGTAGTTAAATAACTTATGTCTGACTGCACTTTTAGTTTGTGTCCAACAAAGTATTTAGATACACCAACGGTATATTGTGTTTCTAACTCTTCTCCTGTTGCTTTTTTATTCATTTGTATGGAAGTGTATCTTGCCGCAATTTCCCAGTTCTTTTTAAATAAATATCCTGCTTGAATGTTCATTCCGGTTCCTACCCTAACAATTTTACCTGTTTTTGTGTTGTCAGAATTAAGAATACTGTCTTGCTCTGCAGTTCTGTTGGCATATTCAGCCATTAAAGAAAAGCCTTTATACTTGAACATCATGTCAGCAAAAATGGTGTTAATGTTTGTTTCAAAATAACCCATATCATTTAACATGTAATCTCCCTGGTTGCTTTCGTCTTTAACCGCTCTGTTGTGAGCATCATAAGTTGCTCCTAATGCTAGTTTTGGCTTTTCTTCTCTTTTTAGGTCTCCTCCTGTATAGTCTCCTTTACTTGCAAATTCTCCAAAAGGCAAAAGCTCTATACGAGAGGTGTATTGGTAGCCCCCTCTGTTAACATCCGTAATATTTCTTCCTTCTCCTTGTGATACAGAAAAAATTTCCTTAACAACAAAATTGTCACCTACTGTAAACTCATGCCTTAGTTGTGCCCCCATGTCTCTATCTATATTAAAGTTACTATTTAACAAAGACCTATCCACCAATTGCATGTTTGCAGAAGAAATAACACGATCTCTGTTTCCTGGTAATTTTGTTTGCCCCGCCCACAAAGTAAAGTTTTTATAAAAATTCCACTTTAAAACAGCGTCTAAAATTACTCTTGGAGAGTTGCTTGTTTCGGGGTTTGCTCCAGAAATATCTCTGTTACTCAACCCTAGCTCTATTTTATATTTTAATTTAGGCGAATACGCATGCCCCTCAAATTTTAATCGGGCTCTTCTAATCATAAACTGAGATTGTCCTGCTCCAACCCCAGATGTATCATTAATATTCCATTCTCCCGCATAAAGCGTTTGAATTCTTGCGCCAAACTTCATGCTGTAAGAGTTATCTTTTGCTACAACATTATAAAGTCCATCTCCAAACCTATTGTTTGTGGTGTCCTGAGAAAATGTTATTTGACCAAGAAGCATTAGACTTAATAATAATTTTATTTTATTTTTCATTTATACTTTATGTTAAGAAACAATATTAAAAAATTACATTTTTTACAAAAATATATAGTTAACATTAGCGGCTCGTTAAGAACAACTTATCTCTATGTTAAATTTATGTTAAGCTGTTTATTGGTTAGACCTCTTTATACTTTCTTTAATTCTTATATCTTTGTATTATGGAAAAATCAATAATTAAGTGGATACAAATTCCCTCAAAAAACGTCAAGCGAGCAGCTTCTTTTTATGAAAATGTGTTTGGTGCTTCTTTTTTCTTTGAAGAGTTAAACGGTATCTCTCATGCTGTTTTCAAAGAAAACACAACTGGTCAAAAGATGATTAACGGGGCCATAATAGAGGTTAAAGAACCTTTGGGTGTTGGCGTTGTGTTGTTTTTTGGTGCTACCGGTAATTTTGAAAACATTATTGATTTAATTAAAGAAAACGGGGGAAAAATTATTGTTGATAAAACATTAATTACTAAAAAAGAAAACGATAAAACCTCATTAATTCCCAACACCTATATAGATGATAAGCCTGGTTATTTTGCTCATTTTTTAGATTCTGAAGGAAATAAAATGGGTTTATACGGAAGTAATTAGTGGTTAAGAATAAAATAGTAGAAAAATAATTAATAAAATAAAAAACAATAAAAAATAGTATTTCTTTTGTCTGTAAGCAGGTCTTTTTGTTATTTTTTGATGTCTACTCGTTATTTTCTCATAGTTTTGTAGCTTCTTAATCTCTTCAGAAGTTATTTTTTTTCTATTTATTTTTATGTTGTTCTTTGGTGACATTTTTTATTTTTTATAAAGTTGTAACATCTTATTTTTCATTTCATCAAGCACTCTATATGTTTTAACTTTTGCATTGTTTTCTGTTATATTTAATATTTCTGCTATTTCTTTAAAGCTTCTTTTTTCAAAAAACCTCATTTCAATTAATAAAAGTTTTTCTTCGTTTAATTCTCCTAAAACCTTCGTTAAAATATTTATTTTATTTTCACTATTGTCTTCATCTATTTCTTCAATAAAGATTTCTATTTTTTCATTATCAATATTTACAGTTCTTTCTTTTTTAGTTTTTCTATAGTATTGATTAACTTCATTTAACGCTATTTTATAAAGCCATGAAGAGAAGGGGAAGCCTTTAAACTCGAATTTATTTAAATTTAGGAGTGCTTTTAAAAAAACTTGTGAGGTAATGTCTGAAGCTTCTTCAATGGTGTCTATTCGTTGGTAAACAAACCTAAATATTTGTTCGTGATATTTTTTATAAACTAAAGAAAAATAGTTGCTATTCTTCTTAGCACTATTAATTAAGTCTTCTTCTGACTTAAACTCTATTTTCTTGTTAAAAAAATTCATAAAAAAAGCGTTCTGTAAATATAGAACGCTAAACTTTAAAAAAGATACAAAATATTAGCAACTAATTTTTTGTACTCTTTCGGCATGTCTTCCTCCTTCAAATTCTGTATTAATAAAAATATCAACACATTTCAACGCCACCTCTTCACTTATATACCTTGCTGGTAGAGCAATTATATTAGCATTATTGTGTAGCCTTGCCATTTCGGCAATATCTTCTTTCCAACATAAAGCTGATCTAATTCCTTGATGTTTGTTTGCTGTCATATTTATTCCATTACCACTACCACATATTAAAATACCTAAATCAGCTTTATTATTTTCTACTTCGTTTGCAACAGGATGAGCATAATCCGGATAATCTGCTCTATCAGCTGTAAAAGGACCAAAATCTTTAACTTCTATATTTTTACTTTTTAAGTAATTAATAATTGTTTCTTTTAAATCAAATCCTGCATGATCACTCCCTATTGCTATTTTCTTTGTATTCATTTTTTACTGTTTTTTAGTTATTAACTACCTTTTTTACTACTTTATGGTAAATATCTGAAAATTAATACTATAAAATTAACCTTACTCCTGTTGAAAAAAATATTTTATTGTTATAAAAAAATAAAAGTATTTATAGGATTATTAAAAGAAAATAACAACTGATTTTAAAGTTCAATTAATCTAATTTTAACATCCTTTTTTCAATCTATTTTATAAACATCTTTATGAGTTAAAATTAATTTAAAATGAACTATTATTTATACAAAAATAAACTATTAACACCTACTTAGTTATTTGTTTAAATATAGTGTTTTCAATAGTATAAGTGTTTAATAAATGTTAATTTGTACTCATAACTTTTTATAAATAATAAAAGCAAGAAAACAAATCATTAATTTTAAACTGTTTTAACAGCTATATAGTAATAACAAATAAAAAATTAAATTAATATATATTATAAATATGTATGTGTGTAATAAAATAGGTTTAACTATTCTTTTTCTTTTTTATACAATGTCTTTCTTTGCCCAAGAAAAATTAAAAGATGGTATTAAAAAATTTTATTATGAAAATGGTCAGGTTTCAAGTGAAGGTACCATAAAAAATGGATTACCCGAAGGGTATTGGATTAGTTATTATCCTTCTGGAATTATTAAATCTGAAGGTAATAGAAAAGGAAGTTTATTAGATAGTTGTTGGATTTTTTATAATCAATACGGTGATAAACAATCTGAAATAAATTATTTAGAAGGAAAGAAAAATGGTTTAACCATTACTTATGGTGATAGTTGTTTTAAAATTTTAGAAGAATATTTTAAAAATGATATAAAACAAAATTTCACAATTAGCTACTATGATGAAAAAGAAAATAAAAAATGGAAAGAAATTTTTTATGTAGATAATGTTGCAGAAGGAAAAGGTTATGAATATTCTAAAGATGGTAGAATAATAACTTTAATTTTTTATAAAAAAGGAACTTTAATAGGCAAAGAAAATATTAATAGATACGATAAAAACAATAAAAAAACAGAAACATGGAAAGAGTTTTATGAAGATGGAAAATTAAAACAAGAATCACGATATAAGAATGGTTTATTAAATGGTTATTTAAAAGAATATGATAAAAATGGAACTTTAACAAATGCAATTTTATATATAGATGGTGTGCCTCAAAGTTTTACAGAAGAATTAGCAACTTTAGATATAAGAAAAGAATATTATGAAGATGGTACTATTAGAAAAGAAGGAATTTATGATATTACTGGTAAAGAAAATGGTCTTTTTAAATATTTTAATAAAAAAGGTGAAATTGAAAAAACAGAAATATATTATCATGGAGTTTTATTATCAACTGGTTTAACAGACGAAGAAGGAAAAAGACAAGGTTATTGGGAAGAATATTATTTTGAACCAGAAGGACAACTAAAATCAAAAGGAAAATATAAGGATGGAAATAAGATTGATGAATGGGAATATTTTTTTACTAACAATCAACTTAAACAAAAAGGAAAATATTTAAAAGATGAAAAACCAACTGGTTTATGGAAATGGTATTATGATGATGGTAGTTTATTAAGAGAAGAAAATTTTAGAAAAGGATTAGAAGATGGTTTTTTACATGAATATACTAAAGAAGGAAAAGTTATTACTGAAGGAGAATTTATTGATGGTTTAAAAGAAGGAGAATGGTTTTATGAGGTAGGAGATCATAAAGAAATAGGAAATTATAAAGATGATTTAAAAACAGGTGTTTGGAAATATTATTATGTTATAAATGGAAAATTAAATTTTGAAGGAAATTTTAGAGAAGGAGAACCGGACGGAAAACATAAATTTTATTATGAGAATGGTAAATTAATGAGAGAGGAAATTTATAATGTTGGAATAAAATCAGATAGTTGGAAATCTTATAATGAATTAGGAGAGTTAGTTTTAACTATTTTCTTTAAAGAAGGTAAAGAATATAAAATAGATGGAACTAAATTAAAAGAATAATAAGTTGAATTATAATAATAAATCAAAAGAAGAATTAATTAAAGAAATAGAGATTCTTAAAAAAAAAGAATCAAACATTTCTCAAGTTTTATATAGCATTGATGAAATGTTTTATAAAATTTCTTTTGATAAAAAAGGAAATAAAATAATAGATTATATGAGTCCTCAAGTTGAAAATGTTTTGGGGCTAACTACAGAAGAATATATCAAAAACAAGAATATATTATTTGAACATTTTCATCCTGATGATATTAAAATATTAAAAGAAACAATAAAAAAGAATAATAGTAATAAAAATAAATGGTCTGTTACTTATCGTTTTTATAATAAAAAATTAGAAAAATATGTTTGGATTGAAGAAACCTTGCATGGAATATTTGATAAACAAGGAAAAAAAATAGGTTTATTAGGAACAGCTAGAGATGTTAGTGAAAACAAAAAAAGAGAAAATCAATTATCTTTTATATTAGAAAATTTAGAAGAATGTATTTATAATGTAAAATTTGAAAAAGGGGTAAAAAGATTAAATTATATAAGCAATAAAATAGAAGACATTACTGGTTTAACCGCTAAAGAGTTTGAAAAAGAAGGTAAATCAGGAGCATTAATAAAAAGAATTCATCCACAGGATGTAAATATGATAAACAATCATATTGAAGATGGATTATACACTAAAAAGAAAAAACAACTACAATCTGTTTTTAGATTTAAACCCAAAGGGAGTAAAAAATATTTGTGGATAGAGGAATCTGTTTATTCTACATATAATAAAGAGGGTAATATTTCAGAAACAACAACAGTTTTAAGAGACATTACTAAAAACAAAACAATAGAGCTTTATTTAAAAGAAAATGAAGAAAAGTATAGAAATATTTTTACTAAAAACTTGGCGGGTGTTTTTATTACTGAAAATAATAAAATTATAGAATGCAACAATTCTTTTGCTAAAATTTTCGGATACAAATCAAGAGTTCAATTGATAGGAACAAATCCAAAAAAATTATACTTTAATAAAAAAGACAGAGATTTTTATTTAAAAGATTTAAATAAAAAGAAAACGTTAACCAATTATAGAATTAGACATAAAAAAAATGATGGCTCAGAATTATGGATATTAACAAATGTTTCTATTAAAGGAAATAGAATAGAAGGAACCCTGGTTGAGATAACAGAACAAGTAAAAAAGGAAGAATTTACCAAAGAAAAATTAAGAGCAAGAATTGCTGAAGAATCAAATAAAACACTTCAAAAAGAAATTAATGAAAGGAAACTAATTGAAAAAAAATTAATTGAAAATCAAAAATATACAAACAGTATAATAAATAGTTCCCTAGATATTATTTGTGCATCAGATATTAATGGAAATATTATAGAAATAAATAAAGCCGGCTTAAGCACTTTCGGATACAAAGAATCAGAGATATTAAAAAATAAAATAAATAAATTATATTCAAAAAATAAGGACTTATTGAAGGTAAGTAATAAGTTAAAAGAGTCAGGTTTTTACGTAGGGGAAATAGAAAATATTAGAAAAAATGGCGAAAAATTTATTTCTTTTTTATCAGCATCTACACTTTATGATAATGAAGGAAATGTTATTGGTTCTATGGGCGTTTCTCGCGATATTACCGAATTAAAAGAAGCTGAAAAACAACTGATAGAAAGCGAAGAAAAATATAGAGATTTATTTGAAAACGCAACAGATTTAATACAAAGTGTTAGTGTTAAAGGAAGTATAGTTTATGTAAATGATGCATGGAAAAAAACGCTAGGGTACACAAACAAAGAAATTGAAAACAAAAATATTTTTGATTTTATTCATCCAGAGTGTAAAGAAAAATGTGACAATATTTTTAAAGAAATAACAAACAGCAAAACTGAAAAAACTTCCAAAGTTTCGTATGAATTAATAACAAAAGAAGGAAAAAAAATTACCGTTGAAGGAAACGTAAGCTTAAAGTTTAAAAACGGAAAAGCAGAAACTACGCGTGCAATTTTAAGAGATGTAACAGGAGAACTTTGGGACAAAACATTACAAAATGTTTACAATAATATTGCAACAATTATTACAGAAAAAACAAACCCAGAAGAAACTTATGAAGCAATAAGAGTAGAATTAGGAAAAGTCATAAATACAGATGTTTTTATTATTTCTTATTCTCATGAAAACAACATTATTACATTTCCTTATTATTATGATAAGGTTAAACAGAGTGGTAGATTTTATAAAGAAAATAGAGTAAAAGGAAAGGGAATAAACGAGTATTTCTTAAAACAAAAAAAAGGAAAAATTTTAAAAAGAGCCGGGTTAGATGCAATTATAGGAAGGGGGGGTTATAAATTAATTGGAGACAAGAGTCAGGTTTTTGTGGGGGTTCCTTTAAAAATTAAAAACAAAACAATAGGTGTTGTTTCTGTTCAATCATATACTAACCCTAATGAATATAACGAAAAAACACTACAAATATTAGAGTTTATATCAAGTGCTCTTGCCCTTACAGTTCAAAGAAAATATGATGAAAATAAAATTCAAGATCAAGCGGCTAGATTAAGAGCTATAATAGAAAACAGCTCACATTTATTTTGGACCTATAAAAAAGGAACAGGATTAACATCTTTTAATAAAAATTATTCGGACGTTATACTTGATTTATATGGGAAAAGACCAGAAATAGAAACAGACCATAAAGCCCAGCCTTCAAATATTGTTTCTTTTTGGGACGATAAATATAACGAGGCACAAAAAGGGAATAAGGTTGATTTTGTAATATATCGAAAAAATAAAAATGGGAACAAAAGAATAAGTGAAGTTTTTTTAAACCCAATTTTTAATGAAGAAGGTGTGGTTTCTGAAATTTCAGGAATAGCACATGATATTACGGAAAAAACACTAGCAGAAGAACTGTTAAAAGAAAGTCTAAAAGAAAAAGAAGTTTTATTAAAAGAGGTTCACCACCGAGTAAAAAACAATCTACAGGTTATTTCGAGCATTCTTAACCTACAGTCATCCTATGTTAAAGATGAAAAAACGCTTAATATATTAAAGGAAAGTCAGAACAGGATAAAGTCTATGGCCTTTATTCATGAGAGCTTATATCAAACAAATGACTTTTCAAAAATCAACTTTTCAGAATATGTTGTTAGTTTATCGAAAAATTTAGTGCATTCTTACGGGGTTTTTGATAATTTTGTAGAATTGAAATTAAATGTAAGTGATGTTTCTTTAAGTTTGGATTTATCAATACCTTGTGGTTTATTAATTAATGAATTAGTATCAAATGCACTAAAATATGCGTTTAAACCAAAAGAAAAAGGAACAATAACGATAAGCTTAAATGAAGATAAGGGCGCTATTTTATTAAAAGTAGAAGACAACGGAAAAGGATTACCTAAGGAAATAAACTTTAGGGAAACAGAAACACTGGGTCTTCAATTGGTAATGACGTTAACAGAACAGATAAACGGAACAATTAGCCTCAACAACAAAAAAGGAGCAAAATATACAATCGAATTTAAAAAAGATTAAGATGTCTAAAAACAACATATTAGTAGTTGAAGATGAAGCAATTGTATCAAAAGATATTCAACAAAGTCTAAAAAAACTAGGCTATAACATTGTTGGTGCTGCAGCTACAGGCGAAAAGGCAATAGAGCTAGCAAGTGAACACAAACCAGATTTGGTGTTGATGGACATTATGTTAAAAGGAGATATGAGTGGAATTGAGGCGGCAGAAAAAATAAAAGAAAAATTAAAAATCCCAGTTATTTACTTAACAGCTTATGCTGACGAAAACACGTTGTCAAAAGCAAAAGTAACCGAACCTTATGGATATATTATTAAGCCCTTTAAGGAGATAGATTTACACACCTCGATAGAAATGGCTCTTTATAAGCATTCTAAAGAAAGAGAAATTATCAAAGAAAGAGATTTTTTATATTCATTGGTTGAAAACAACAAAGAAGATGATGGGGTAATCTTTGTAAAATCAAATTCAAGATTAGTAAAGGTAAAAACAGCAGACATTTTGTTTGTAGAAGCACTAAAAGATTATGTGGTAATTAATGCTTCTGACGCAAAATACACGATTCATTCTACCATGAAAGACATTGAGAAAAAATTACCTCAAAAAGACTTTCAAAGAATTCACAGATCTTACATCGTTAGGTTAGACAAAATTGTTGCAATTGAGCAGCCAAACGTTGTGATAGAAGGAGGTAAAAAGCTTTTGCCTATAGGAGGGTCTTATAAAGATGAATTATTTCAAAGAATAAATTTAGTTTAATTAAAAAGTATAAATAATTACTTCCGGTTGTTTAATTTCGCAGCCTTTTCATTAAAAAAATTAAAACAAAATGAGTAGTGCATTAGGTAACCATATATTGGTTGAATTTACAGGATGTTCACCTGAAATTATGAATGACGTTGCCGCAATAGAAAGCGACATGGTTGAAGCTGCCGTTAGGGCAGAAATGACAGTAATAAACTCAACATTTCATCATTTTTCACCATATGGTGTATCTGGTGTGGTTGTAGTACAAGAAAGCCACCTAGCAATACACACATGGCCAGAATACGGTTATGCTGCGGTAGATATTTTTACTTGTGGTGATACCAACACATGGGCTGCATTTGATTATTTGCAAGAAAAATTTCAAGCAAAAAATTATTCAGCGATAGAAATGAGAAGAGGAGTTATTAACCTGTTAGAAAGAATGGATTTTGACTTATCTTCAATGAGAGAAGAATCAAAAGCACACGTTAACCCAGGAAAATATACACGAGATGTTTGGTTTACAGATAAAGATGCCAATCAAGCACTTTCATTAAGATATACAGGAGAGGTTTTATTTAGAAAACAATCTCCTTTTCAAAGAGTTTCAGTTTTAGATACCCATGCTTACGGTAAAATGTTAACCATAGATAATATGGTAATGTGTACTGAAAAAGATGAGCATCACTATCACGAAATGATTTCTCACCCCGCAATGCTTGCTTATGGAAACGCTAAAAATGTATTGGTAATAGGTGGTGGAGATGGTGGAACCATTCGTGAAATTTTAAAACACGAAAGTGTTGAAAAAGTAACAATGGTTGAAATAGATGGAACAGTAATTGAGGCCTGTAAAGAGCACTTACCTACAATTTCTTGTGAATTTGACAACCCTAGACTAAACTTAATTGTTGGTGATGGAATAGAGTTTGTTAAAAAAGCAAAAGCTGGTGAGTACGACCTAATAATGGTTGATGGTTCTGATCCAGTTGGACCAGCTGAAGGATTATTTACAGATGAATTTTATACCAACTGTAAAAATGCTTTAACCGACAATGGTTTATTGGTGGCTCAAGGAGAATCTCCAATGTTTAACGGAAAAGTTTTTGTTGAGTTAAACCAATGTTTAAGCAAAATTTTTGGAGAAGAGAAAGTAAGCACCATGTTGTTTTACATCCCAACATACCCAACAGGTATGTGGAGTTTCCAAATTGCATCCAAAGGAAACATTAACCCTATAGATGCAGACGAAAATAAAATAGCTGAGTTTGTAAATAAAAACGAATTAAACTACTACAACGAGCAAATTCATAAAGCAGCATTTGCAATGCCTAATTTTGTAAAAAAAGCATTAAAAATACAAGCTCCGGTAAACGCATAACCAATGTTTAATCCTAACGAAGTTGGAGTTAATAACGGAAATATATTTGGCTTTCCTTACACAAATGAGGAAAGCCAAATTATTATTATTCCAGTTTTATCAGACATTACCTGTTCCTATTCTAGAGGAACAGCAGAGGCTCCAGCTAATATTTTAGAGGCATCTACCCAACTTGATTTTTACAGTCCTTATTTACCAAATGCTTGGGATGTAAAGGTTAGTATGTTGCCAATTGACCCTCAAGAACTTAAAAATAACCGAGCAATTGGAGAATTGGCAACAACTTTAATTGACAAACAAGAAAACGCGGAAACATTTACCGAAAAAGACAAGCAAACCTTTTTAAAAATAAACAACCACTGCAAAGCGTTAAACAAAAAGGTAGAAGAACAAGCCAGCAATGTTTTAAATGCAGGTAAAACACCGCTTTTGTTGGGTGGAGACCACAATTCTCCTTTGGGCTTAATACACGCACTTTCTAATAAATACAAAAGCTTTGGAATCTTACAGATAGATGCTCATGCTGATTTAAGAGATGCTTATGAGGGTTTTGAGTTTTCTCACGCCTCCATTATGTTTAACACACTTAAAAACGAGCAAATAAGCAAACTCGTACAAGTTGGCATTCGAGATATTTGTCCAGCAGAAATAGAGTTGATACAAAACTCAAAAGGACGAATAGCTACTTTTTTTGATTGGAATTTAAAAGCAGAACAACACAGCGGAAAAACCTGGAAAGAGCAGTGTGAAGAGATAATAAAAGAACTACCCCAAAACGTTTACATTAGTTTTGACATAGACGGTTTAGATCCAAAACTTTGCCCAAACACAGGCACGCCAGTTCCTGGAGGATTTGAATTTAGTGAAGCAGCCTATTTGTTAAACAAACTAGCAGAAAGCGGCAAAACAATTATTGGCGCAGACTTAAATGAGGTGGGTAATGATGAGTGGGATGCAAATGTTGGCGCAAGAATGTTGTATGTGCTAACAATTTTAATTGCGAAGGCGAATCAGTAAAATATTTTTTTTCGTTTAACGTGATTGTGTATGGTTAGTTGCGTGGTTAAGCAATTAATTTAGTAAACAAATACGAACCTGAGAAAATTCCGAAGGAATTTTCCAAATAAGCACTTGCCCAAGCAATTAATTATACATGGTGTTGGCAACTGGCTTTATTTCTTTTTTATTTTTAAAGTTGATATGTAAATTCCTATTGCGAGAGAAATTCCAATGAAAAGTAGCGAGAACCATTCAGGAATATCAATCCAATTTGCTGTCATTAATTTTAGCGAAACAAAGACTAATATTGAAAACACACTATATTTTAAATAAATAAATTTTTCTAACATATTTGACAAGAAAAAATATAGTGACCTCAAACCCATTACTGCGAATATATTCGAGCTATAAACAATAAACGGGTCAGTCGTAACTGCAAAAATCGCAGGAATGCTATCTAAAGCAAAAAGTAAATCGGTAAATTCTATTGTGATTAACGCTCCAAAAAGTGCGGTAAAGATTGTTTTTCCATTTACTTTGGTTATATATTTTCCTCCGTGTAATTCTTTACTAAATCGGAAAAATTTCATTACACCTTTCGGTTCTTCAATTTCTTTGTGTTCAGCTTCTTTTTTTAACATTTTTAGAGCTGTAAACAGCAAGAAAAGACCAAAAACAATACTCATTCCATGAATTTTGTTAATGAGAATTAACCCAACACTAATTAAAATTGCACGGAATATTAATGCTCCTAAAATACCAAGGAAAAGTAATTTATGCTGATATTGAATAGGGATTTTAAATGAAGTAAAAATGATAGCAATTACAAATAAATTATCAACACTCAAGGATAATTCAATAATATATCCTGTTAAGTATTTTACAACTGCTTGAGTTGGTTTAAGATTATTTATATTATCTATAAGAGAATTATCATAAAAATAATAAATGAGTCCGGTAAATATTAAAGCATTGGTTATAAAGAAAATAGTTTCAAATAGGGCTCTCTTTACAGAAGTTACCTGATTCTTTTTGTGTAAAATAAAAAAATCAATTAGTAAAAGGATTATAACGTAAGATATTAGTAAAATCCAAGGTGTAGTATATTCCATATGTTAGTCTAGTGCTTTTTTTAGTTGAGATGAGCTTTTAAGCATAGATTTTCGGTATTAGAATGTAGTTAAAATGCTTGTAACATAGCATTTTTATAAATTAATTAGACAAATTTAGAATTATTTGGTGTTAATAAATTCATAAATATTTTTTTAAGTCGAATTACAACTACATTTGTTGTACAATTATTATCTGCATTATGGAATTGTACATTGGCTATATTGGTTTTATTATTTCGGCTTATTCAGTGATAGCAAACGATGTTATTCAAACTCTTGGCACGTTTATTTCTTCAAATTTTAAAGTAAAATGGTGGTGGCTTTGGCTTTTTGCCATTAGCATATTATCATTAACATTATGTTATGGTTGGTATATTAATGATGGTGATGTGTCTTATGGCAGACTTAACAATATACTGTATCCAGAAAATTTGCATTGGTGGTATCTTTTAGCACCTATTGCCCTATTGATCATTACTCGATACGGAATCCCTGTGAGTACAACGTTTATGATTTTAAGTATTTTTTCATCGAGTATGATTATAGAAAAAATGATTTTGAAATCGGTATATGGTTATGCAATTTCCTTTGTTTTTGCCCTAGTGGTATATGTTGTTATTTCAAGACAATTTGAATCGAACTTTTCCTTGGATAAATTAGACAAACAGAAAAACAAGCGTTATTGGCTAGTGGCACAATGGTTTTCTACTGGGTTTCTATGGTCTCAATGGTTGATTCAGGATTTTGCAAATATCTTTGTTTTTCTTCCAAGAAAACCCAACATCGAGCAACTCTTAATATCCTTGACTTGTATTATTCTGATTATGGCTTACATTTTCTGGAAACGAGGCGGTAAAATTCAGGAAATTGTCAATCAGAAATCCAATACCAAGAATATTCGTTCTGCCACTATTATCGACTTAATCTATGGAATCTTCTTGTTTGTATTCGGTAACCTCAATTCGATTCCAATGAGCACTACTTGGGTTTTTATTGGTATTTTGGCAGGAAGGGAACTGGCGATAACTTATTTGTTGAATAAAAATAAAATAAAATACACTTACATCATTATTGCTAAAGATTTTGGTAAAGTAAATATCGGACTTGCGGTCAGTTTAGTGATTGCGTTTTTGATACAGTATTTAAAATAATTTTATTGTAAAAGGCCATTGAAAAAAACTAATGTGCTATTAGTGCGGTTGGCTTACTAATGATTTCTTTTGAAGTTCGAGTTTTTTCTCAGCTTGTTGCCAACGCTATTCTTGGGAATGTTTTAATATTCTTTACATAAGTGTTAAACGAAGTTAGCGTATTTTTTTGATAAAGTCAACCCTAATTGGTTAAGCAAAGAGTTTGTTTTTAATAATAACATTACATTCGTATTTTTGGCTTATAAATGGAGCAAACCCAACATATCTGTTTTTTTAATACCACACCCTTTTGGGGAGGTGGAGAAAAATGGCATTTTGAGGCTGCTCAAATGATGTCAGAAACCAACAACAACACTTTTTGTGTTTGTGATGGAGAAGGAGAATTGGCAAAACGATTGTTGCCACACAAAATAACCCAACTACACTTATCGGTTAATAATAGAAGTTTTTTAAATCCATTTAAAGTTAAACAACTGGTTACTTTTTTTACTAAAAACAAAATCGGTACGGTAATTTTTAATAGTCCGAAAGATTTGAAGTTAGGAGGAAAAGCAGCCAAAAAAGCAGGCGTTAAAAACATTGTTTACCGAAGGGGGATTGCTGTGGAGGTAAAGAAAAAAACTTTAAACGAAAAACTCTTTAAAGAGGTGGTTACTCACTTTATTTTTAACTCCCATGCAACAAAAACGTTTGTAGAAAAAAACTTTAAAGAAATAGTTGATAGAAAAAAAACAGCCATTATTTACAATGCGATTGAATTTTCACCCAACATTCAGCCCTCAACCCCCAACACTCCATTAATTATTGGAAATGCCGGAAGATTGGTAGAACAAAAAGCACAACATTTTTTAATTGAAATAGCAGAACTCCTAAAACAAAAAGAGTTAGAATTTAAAATTCAAATTGCAGGCGAAGGGCCACTTCACCAAGAATTAGCCGCTCAAATTAAAACCAAAAACCTAAGCAAGCAAATAGAATTATTGGGTTTTGTGGGCGACATGGAAAAATTTATGCAAAAAATTGACATTTTTGTTTCTACCGCACTTTGGGAAGGCTTTGGTTTTGTGTTGGCAGAAGCAATGGCTCAACATAAGCCAGTTTTAGCATTTGATTTGAGTAGCAATCCAGAATTGGTTAAAGATGGGGAAAATGGATTTTTAATTCCTGCGAACGACACCAAACAGTTTGCAGAAAAAATAGCACTTCTATTACAAGATAGTGAGCTACGAAAAAAAATGGGAGAGAACGCTTACCATTTTGCAAAAACCAATTTCGAGAAAGAGCAACAGTTTAAAAAGCTGTTAGATTTTATCGGTTAAATCTTGTGGAAAAACACCTTGTTTTTAATCTTCTTCTGTGAGAGAAGAAAATATTCATAAAAATATCCGAACTTTATAAGTTATCAGCGCAAGTTTTACTTGCTTTTGACGTTAAAATGATTGATGAGCAATAATTACCAAATACTAATTTCTAAGTTAGATGCTTTTATCCGAAAGTACTATAAAAACAAGCTGTTAAGAGGCGGAATTTATAGTGTTGGATTATTGTTGGCTGCCTTTATTGTTTTTACTACACTAGAGTATTTCGGTCAGTTTGACATTACCGGAAGAACTATTTTATTTTATACCTTTTTAGCGATAACTATCTATTTATTAGTTAACTATGTGGCAATACCCTTGTCAAAACTTTACAAGTTTGGTAAAGTAATTAACCATAACCAAGCTGCAGAAATTATTGGAAATCATTTTGACGAAGTAAAAGATAAGTTGATTAATGTTTTGCAATTAGAACACCTAGCAGAAACAAGAAACAATAATTTATTACTAGCAAGTATTGATCAAAAATCATTAGAATTAAAACCGGTACCTTTTTCTAATGCAGTTAATTTAACCGAAAACAAAAAACATTTAAAATACTTGTTAATTCCTTTGTTGCTGTTGATAGGGATTTCAATTGTTTCGCCAAATATTTTTACAATTGGCACCGAAAGATTGGTAAACCACAACACTTACATTGCTCCTTTAGCTCCATTTAACATGGAAATAGGAAATAACAGTTTGTCGGTTTTAAAAAACAAAGATTTTGAATTAAATGTTGTTGTTTCAGGAAATCAATTGCCCGATAAACTTTATTTAGAGCAAGATGGAAACAAATACCCTTTAACAAAAACAGACAAAAAAAATTATGCGTTTACCTTTAAAAATGTTCAAAAAAACAAAGATTTTAAATTGTACGCCTCAGGGTTTTATTCAAAAGAGTATGAATTAAAAGTTGTTCCAAATCCTATTTTAACAGACTTTTCGGTTGCCATCAATTATCCTAAATATTTAAACAAACCAAATGAAATTCTACAAAACACTGGTGATTTGGTGTTACCAGAAGGAACAAAAATTCAATGGAACATAAAAGCAGAAGATACTGACTTTCTTTATTTCGTTTTAGGAGATAGTTCTTATCGTCTAACAAGTCCGAACACCAATTTTACTTACAGCAAAACAGCCAAACAAAATCAAGGGTATGCAATTATTCCATCCAATAGTTTTGTTGAGTTTGGAGACACTGTTCAATATTCGTTACAAGTTATTCCAGATAAATTCCCAGCGATTCAAGTAGATGAAAAAAGAGATTCAACAAACGATAAACGCCTTTATTTTAAAGGAGAAATATCTGATGATTATGGTTTTTCAGGATTAGCATTTAGCTATAGAATAACTACCAAATTAGATTCGTTGCCAAACAGAAATGAACTTAAATCGTTTAAAATACCATTCAATAGTTCTGTTGGTGTGGATGAGTTTTTTCATTTCTGGAATTTAGAAGAGTTAAAAATGCTCCCAGGTGATGAAATTGAGTATTATTTTACTGTTTGGGATAATGATGGGGTAAATGGAAGAAAAGCTGCTAAAACGAGCTTAAAAACCTTTAAATCGAAAACTATTGAGGAAAGAAATACAGATGCTTCTAAATCTAATCAAGACATTAAAAAGAATTTAAGCGAAAGTATTACTGAGGCAAAACAAATTCAAAAAGATTTAGAAGAGTTAAAAAAGAAGTTGTCTGAGAAAAAAGAATTGGGGTGGGAAGAAAAAGAAAAAATGAAAGAGTTGTTGGACAAGCAGAAAGAGTTAGAAAAAAAGGTAAATGAAATTCAAAAAGAGAATGAAAAAAACAATGCACAACAAAAAGAATACAAGCAGTTCAATGAAGAGATCTTAAAAAAACAAGAGCAACTTCAAAAGTTATTTGATGAGTTAATGACTGATGAAATGAAAGAAATGATGGACAAGCTTCAAGAAATGATGGAGAAACTCGACAAAGGAATGATGGAGAATGAAATGGAAAAATTAGACATGTCTAACAAAGATTTAGAAAAAGAATTAGACAGATCCTTGGAGCTGTTTAAACAAATGGAGTTTGAACAAAAGCTAGATGAAGCAAAAACAAAACTAGATGAGTTGGCTAAGAAACAAGAAGAGCTGTCGGAAAAAACAAAAGACAAAAAAGAGAGTAACGAAAGTTTAGATAAAAAACAAGAAGAATTAAACAAAGAGTTTGAGGAAGTAAAAAAAGACCTTGAAGAACTTAATAAGATGGACAAGGAATTAGAAAATCCAAAAGGAATAGAAGAAGAAACAAAAGAAAAGCAAGAAGAAATTTCGAAGGAAATGGAAAATAGTTCTGAGCAAATTAAGAGCAACAAAAACAAAAAAGCTTCTGAATCACAAAAAGAAGCTGCGAAAAAAATGCAAGAAATGGCTCAAAAAATGGGAGCAATGCAACAAGAGGCTCAAAATTCTGGCGAAGATATGGATGCGTTAAGACAGTTGTTGGATAATTTACTACACCTTTCTTTTGAACAAGAAGACTTAATGGAAAACTATAAAAAAATGGATAGCAAAAGTCCTGAATATGTTAAAACTACTCAACGCCAAAAAAAGCTAAAAGACGATGCAAAAATGATAGAAGACTCATTGTTTGCTTTAAGCAAAAGAGTTGTTCAATTAGAGTCTACCATTAACAGAGAGATTGCGGCAATCAATAACTATATGGATAAAACAATTGGCTATATGGCTGAAAGACAAACACCAATGGCAGCTTCAAGCCAACAATTTGTAATGACTTCTATTAATAATTTGGCCCTCTTGTTTGATGAGGCCTTACAACAAATGCAAAAACAAGCACAACAAAAACCTGGCGAAGGTAGTTGTGATAAACCAGGAGGAAATGGAAAACCAAAATCAGGGATGGGCTCTATAAAAAAGATGCAAGAACAGTTAAATAAACAAATGGAAGCAATGAAAAAAGCTTTAGAAGAAGGAAATAAACCCGGAGGGAAAAAGCCAGGAGATAAACCAGGCGAGGGTGAAGGAGAAGGAATGGGTATGCCTGGAGGTCAAGGTGGAATGAGTCAGTCTTTAGCAAAAATGGCTGCTCAGCAGGCTAAAATTAGAGAAGAGCTTAACAAGCTGAAAGAAGGTAAAGGAGGCCAAGGAATAGATGGTTTATCAAAATTAATGGAGCAAAACGAAACTGACATTGTAAACAAGCGCATTACACAACAAACAATTAATCGCCAAAAAGAAATTTTAACAAGATTATTGGAGTCAGAAAAAGCTGACAGAGAAAGAGAGTGGGATGACAAAAGAGAATCTAAAGAAGGAAAAAATCAACCAAAAGGAAACCCTGAACTGTTTTTTGAGTATAACAAAGAAAAAGACCAAGAGGTGGATTTAATCAAAACAACTCCACCAAATTTAAATAGTTTTTATAAGAAAAAAGTAACCCAATATTTTCAAAACATCAATCAATGATTCAGGATAGAATTATTCAAAACATTCAATTACCATCAAAGCTAGAAAGTTTAATACAATTAGAAACCTTTATTAATGATTTGTGTGATCAACACGCTATTGACGAGGATAATTATGGGAACATTTTAATTGCTTTAACTGAAGCTGTTAATAATGCTATTACACATGGTAATCAATTAAACCCAAACAAAAGTGTTTTTCTTAATGTTGATGGAAACTCAAAGGTTGTTGAATTTGAAATAAAAGATGAAGGAGATGGTTTTGATTTTAATAATGTTCCGGATCCAACTTTGCCAGAAAATTTAGAAAAACTAAGAGGAAGAGGTGTTTTTTTAATGAGAAACCTTGCGGATGATGTTGTTTTTGAAAACAACGGATCTATAATTAAGTTAAGATTCTCTATATCAATCAACTAATGTCTTTTTTAAGTGAAATTTCTTTTACTTCTGAATCTATTTCTTTTAAACTAGAAAACGAAGAAGCTATCATAAATTGGGTGTCTAAAACAATAGGCTCTGAAGGAAAATCTTTGGGAGAGTTGTGTTATGTTTTTTGTTCTGATGAATACCTTTACAAAATGAATCTTGAATATTTGAATCATGACACTTATACAGATATTATTACCTTCAATTATTGCGAAGGCAAAACAATTGCTGGAGATGTTTTTATAAGTATTGATAGGGTAAAAGAAAACGCTAAAGAATACAAATCAACTTTTCAAAATGAGCTTTGTAGAGTAATCATTCATGGGGTTTTACACCTGATTGGTTATAATGATAAAACGGATGAACAACAACTTGAGATGACAGCTAAGGAGGATTTTTATTTATCTTTGCTTTAAATTTTAGTGGTTGTTCCACGTGAAACATTTATAAAAAATGAATAATCAATACGATATTATTGTGGTTGGTGCTGGCCATGCGGGTTGTGAGGCAGCAGCAGCAGCAGCGAATTTAGGCTCTAAAACATTGTTAATTACAATGAACATGGACACAATTGCCCAAATGTCTTGTAATCCTGCAATGGGAGGTGTGGCAAAAGGACAAATAGTAAGAGAGATTGATGCATTGGGAGGTTACTCCGGAATAGTTAGCGATAAAAGTGCTATTCAGTTTAAAATGTTAAACAGATCTAAGGGCCCCGCAATGTGGAGTCCAAGAACCCAGAATGACAGAATGTTGTTTTCTAAAGAGTGGAGATTGATGTTGGAAGGAACAAAAAACCTTGATTTTTGGCAAGACATGGTGGTTGAGTTGTTAGTTGAAAAGGGAAAATGTGTAGGTGTAAAAACACAAATTGGCGTTGAGTTTAAAGCTAAATCTGTTATTTTAACCAATGGAACGTTTTTAAATGGCTTAATTCATATAGGAGAAAAACAGTTTGGAGGAGGGAGAGCAGGAGCACGAGCATCTACTGGTTTAACAGAACAATTAATAAGCTTGGACTTTGAATCTGGAAGAATGAAAACCGGAACACCCCCACGGGTTGATGGAAGAAGTTTGGATTATTCTAAAATGGAAGAGCAACCAGGAGATGAAATCCCAGGGTGTTTTTCATATAAAGAAAAGCAAAAATTGACCAGCCAAAGAAGTTGTTTTATCACTTATACAAACTCAAATGTTCACGATGTTTTGCAAACAGGGTTTGAAAAATCACCAATGTTTGCCGGCAGAATTCAAGGTTTAGGACCAAGATATTGTCCTTCTATTGAAGATAAAATTGTTCGTTTTTCTGAAAGAGAAAGACACCAATTATTTGTTGAGCCAGAAGGATGGAATACCTGTGAAATTTATTTGAATGGTTTTTCTACCTCATTACCTGAAAATGTTCAATATGAAGCAATGCAGTTAATTCCTGGTTTTGAAAATGCCAGAATGTTCAGGCCTGGTTACGCTATTGAATATGATTTTTTCCAACCAACACAGCTAAAAAATACACTTGAAACTAAAATGGTTGAAGGTTTATATTTTGCTGGACAGATTAACGGAACCACAGGATATGAAGAAGCAGCTGGACAAGGATTAATGGCGGGAATAAATGCACACAATAAAAATAATGAAACAGAAGCTTTTGTCTTAAAAAGAGATCAAGCATATATAGGCGTTTTAATTGATGATTTAATTACGAAGGGGACCACAGAGCCTTATAGAATGTTTACCTCACGGGCAGAGTACCGCATATTACTCAGACAAGATAATGCAGATGTAAGACTAACACCTCTAGCCCATAAACTTGGCTTAGCAGATGATGAAAGGATGAAAATGGTTGAGGCAAAAACCAAAAACATTCAAAAAATCATCAATGATTTTGATACAATTAGTTTAGTTCCTGAAGAAGTAAACTCCTATTTAACTAAGCAAAATTCTTCTTTGTTAAAACAAAAAGTTAAAGCTTCTTCTGTAATTACAAGACCAAACATTTCAATTAATGAATTGAAAGAATACAATGAGAAATTGACAAAAAGCTTAGCTCTTTTTTCTGAAGACGACATTGAATCAGCTGAAATTTTAATGAAGTATGATGGTTATATCAAAAGAGAAAAAGATGTAGCAGACAAATTAACACGTTTAGAAAATATTAAAATTTATAAAGACATTGATTACACAAAGCTGAGTTCTTTGTCAGCTGAAGCAGTAGATAAATTAACAAAAGTAAAACCGGCAACAATAGGGCAAGCATCTAGAATAAGTGGGATATCTCCTTCTGATGTTTCTGTTTTAATGGTATATATGGGGCGATAATTTTAAAAGATGTTTCACGTGAAACATCTTTAATTTTTTTACTTAAAATCTATAATCCTATTAATTTTATTCATCAAGCAATTTTTAGTTAAGAAACATCTTTTTTAAGCGATTTAAGAGCGAAAACACTCCCACAAGTATCTTTACCCTAAAAACAAGAGATAATTAGTTTTAAGGAATGTTTTTAACTTATTGATAATCAAATAAATAGGCGTATATTTTGTTTTTTTTTAAAAACATTTTGAAATTAGAGTGAAATAGTTTGATTACTAAGACTTTATATGTAGAATAAAATATATAGTGATAAAATGGTTTAAATGTGTTATTTTGTTTTTTTTAAAAAAATCGGATGAAACTTTCAATTTTAATACCTGCTTATAATGAAGCAAGAACAATACACTTAATTTTAGATAAGGTTAGAGATGTTAAATTGTTGGGAGGTGTTACTAAGGAGATTATTATCGTTAATGATTATTCTTCAGATCAAACAGTTCAAAAAGTAGAGGAATACATTTCCAATAACCCTGAAATGCCAATTAGGTTGTTTTCTCAAGAAAAGAACAAAGGGAAGGGTGCTGCAATTCATAAGGCAATTGAGTTAGCAGAAGGAGAATATTTAATTGTTCAGGACGCAGACTTAGAATATGATCCAGAAGAATACAATCTTTTATTAAAACCAATTCTTAGTGGTTTTGCGGATGTGGTTTATGGCTCTAGGTTTTTAGGGGGAAATCCTCATAGAATTTTGTTTTTTTGGCACTCAATAGGAAATAAGTTTTTAACTAATTTATCTAATATGTTTACCAATTTAAATTTAACCGACATGGAAACATGTTATAAGTTAATTAGGGCGGATATTGCAAAAAATTTAAAGTTAAAAGAGATGAGGTTTGGTTTTGAGCCAGAACTAACAGCGAAACTATCAAGAGTACCTAAAATTAGGATTTATGAGGTAGGCATTTCTTATTATGGAAGAACCTATGAAGAAGGTAAAAAAATTGGATGGAAAGATGGATTTAGAGCGATATACTGTATATTAAAATATAATCTATTTTAATATTTCTAGATGATTTAAAGGTAGAGGTATATAATAAAAAAGATGAGGAGTAGAAGCTTAGTGCTCCATAATAACTGAAGATGAAAAACATTTTTTTAACTCAAAAACTAACTAATCAACTTCCATTTTTATTTGGATTAATGGTTGTTTTAGTTTTTTTTGTTTTTAATATAACGGGTTATGATTTTAGTTATTTTCCTGGAGACATGGGAGATGCACGGTTTAACAATTATATCCTTGAACATGCACATAAATTTTTTATTAGAGAAGAGATTTCATTATGGCAAGCACCATTTATGTACCCAGAAAAGGATATTATTTCCTATTCCGATAACTTAATTGGGTCTGCACTAATTTATTCATTTTTTAGACTTTTGAGTTTTGATAGGGAAACTTCTTTTCAGCTATGGGTTTTATTTGTTTTTGTTTTAAACTATGCTTGTGCTTATATTTTTCTGCTGCATCAATTTAAAAACAAATATGCAGCTGTAATTGGAGCTTTAGTATTTTCGTGTTCCATGAGTATTCAGTCTCAACTAACTCATGCTCAAACCTTTCCAAGGTTCCCAATTCCTTTGGCTTTTTTAATGGGTTCATTATTTATGAAAGAGTTAAAACCAATTTATTTTTTTGGAACTATATTTTTTGTGGTTTATCAATTTTATTGTGGTATTTACTTAGGGTTCTTTTTAATTGTGCCTATTAGTCTGTTTTTTCTTTTTGTATTAATTTATAAAAAAAACTTATTGGTTACCCTCATTAAAAATATAAGGTGGAGCTTAAAAATGATCTTTTCAATAATTATTGGAGGGTTAATTTTATTGCCGTTGATGTTGCCTTATATTGAGCGATCAAAGTTATTGGGCATGAACGAATATGAAAATATTTTTCATACAATACCCTCTATCAAATCATTTTTTTTCTCGCAAAACGGAAGTTTAATTTGGCAATCTTTAACAGAAACAGCGACCGAATATCCTGCTTTTTGGGATCATCAAATATTTCCTGGAGGACTTTCTATGCTTTGTATGATAGTCTTCGTGGTTTTAGGACTTATAAAATTAGTCAACAAAAAATATCTACAAAGATTGGGTTACCAACCAGAAAACGCGATTTTTTTCGTCACTTTATTTTTCACCTTTTTATTGTTTGTCCGGTTTGGGGAGTTTTCATGTTATAAGATGATCTTTAAAATTCCTGGTTTTGGCTCGCTTCGATCATTAACCAGAATTATTAATATCGAGTTAATTTTCTTTGCTTATGTTGTCACTTATTTTTGTGCTGGGTTACTTAATCATTTCAATAGGTATAAGAAGTTGTTATTTCTGGTTATTTCAGTGGTTTTTGTTGTTGATAGTTATTACATAGAAGGGGTTTCGAGTAGAACAGCTAAAATAGAATCACAAACCAGGGTAAATGAACTAATAGAAAAAATGAAAAACCTACCTAAAGGGAGTGTTGTTTCTTATCAGCCTGTATTTGAAGGAAATTCCATTTATTACCAAATAGATGCGATGTTGGCTACGCAGGCTTTGGGATTAAAAACAATAAATGGTTATAATGCAACATCTCCTTATGGTTATGATTCTTTTTGGAGAAAGATGGATGATGCTTCAAGGGAAGAGTGGCTAAAAATTCAACCCATCACTTCAGAAAAAGTTCATGTTATTCATTAGTTGCTACTGAGAATACGAAAACCCCCTTATAATTTCCTATGGGTTTTGTTAAAAAAGGTTTTAAATATTCTTTTGTTAAAGAAGTAGAATCACCTACAAACAAGTACTTCAGGTGTTTATTTTCAATTTTGTCTTTTAATTTGTTTTCCGGAGCCATATTGGGATCATTTTCAATTCCGAAGCCAGAAGTCCAACCTTTTTGATTCATTAAATACAAAGAGGTGGCAAACCCTTGATCTGGTATATAAGCTACTAAATCTGATTTATTAATTCCCAACGAACGATTATATTGTTCAATGTCATTCAGACTTTCAAAAGAATTTTGACTTCCTGTCCACCACCAAAACCCAACTTCGGGTTTATCACACAAATAATTGGCTACTTTATCACTATAATTAAAATGTCCCCAATACCTCATTTTAATATTGTTTGTGGCATAGATGATATTAAATAACAACAAAATTAAAAAGAAGCTTTTTACCATTTTAGAAGCTAAAAATTGGGGGTAATTAGTTTTTAGGTGCCAAATAAAAGATACTAGAATAAAAAGAGGTAAAATAATTAGGTTAATTACATAATAATCATGCGCGTCAAGCGCTTGAAACCAAAATAAAATAAATACACTTACTCCTATAGGAAGCAATATTAATGAGGCGAGTATAAACTTATTTAGTTTTTTATAATCAACAAAAAGCAGAATAAAAAATAATGCAATAAGAATTAAAGAGTACTTACTAAATACTTGATGGATAAGAATTTCGTTGACAAACTTTTTAATTCCTTCCAATTGTCCTTCCTGCATTTCCCAGATAGGCCATAAGCCATTAAAGGTATATTTGCCTCCATGAATTTTGGTAAAATAAGCAGCATAAGCATACCAGGAAAATAAAGTTAAAGGGCCTAATATAAAGCAAAGTAAAAGACTTTTTTTTAGGGTATAAATAACGGCTGGTCTTTTTAAAATCAAAGAGCGGAATAGATCAATTATGTAAAAGAAGCTTAGCAATACAAAGCTGATGTAAGCGGTCATTTTTAACAATCCTGCCAGAGTAAAAAATAAAATAGATAGAAACATCAATCGCATTGCTTTGCTTTGGTAATACCGATAAAAATAATACCAACCAATAAGTACAAACCCAAAAGCAGGTGTATTGGTTAAAAAGTTGTTAGAATAAAAAATAAGTATGGGAGAGGTGAATAAGAATAAGGTAATAATAGTTGGCCAAAAGGTATTGTTAAGCAATTGTTTTAAAGTCTCATACAGAGCAAATAACCCGACAAAAAAGAGGCTTAAATTAACCAGTCTAAAAATAAATTCATGCTCGCCAAAAACCTTCCATAAAATAGCTACAAAATAGTAGAGTAGAGGAAATTCTCCAATTGTTTTTCCACTGGTTTCGTTGTCAGAAAAGTAGTTGTGAATAGAAGGTGAAAAAAAATTCCAGCTTTCCGTTAAATAATTATGGGTTATTTGAAGACAATCTGCTTGCCTCCACTGATGCATAGACTGTGGCCTCAAAAAAAGTATTTCATGAAATCCATAAATAAAAAACAATGCTATTAGAGCACTGATAAAAAAGCCATTATTTTTAATAAAGAGTTTCATTCTTTTTAAATAAAAAAATACAGTTAAAAAACACAAAAAAATTAATTCCAACAATCGTTTCTAGGGTGTCTTCAGTTAACATAGATAAACAAAGAATACTAAAAAAGACAAGGTACAAGTAATTTTTATAAGATTTAGTTTTAATAATAGGATAGAAAAGAACAATTAAAAACCATAAAAAACCTAAAACTCCGACACTAACAAAATAAGTAAAGTATTGATTGTGAGACCTTAATCGATAGCGGTCATTTAAAATAGAATTATTTTTAGTATACTGGAGATTAAAAGCATCTTGCACGTCTCCAGTTCCAACACCAAAAACAAAATTATTTTTTATAATATCTTTTGCGGTTTTCCAGTATTCCCAACGCATTAAAACAGAATGCCCATTAAAATCGCCTCCATTAATATAAGAATCGTATTCCCAAATAATTTTATGTAAACGAATGTTTATGCTGTTCATTTCTAAATATTTATAATTAGATATTCCTTGCTCAATAGCTAAAACTTCTTCGTTTGTTAAATTATCAACAGCCTCTTTATCTTTTCGCTGCCCTTTAGAGGTAATAAAACGAATTAATGTAAACTTTAAACCCTGTCCTTTTAAGTCGTTATCATTAAAAGCTATTTTACTTCTTTCGTTCCATGTTTTTTCTAATTCAAACCAAGCAATATTTTTTTCAATATAAAAGCCATTTTCTTTTTGTGTACTATTATCTGTCACGTTGTTTTTTTGATATTTTTCTCCGTTTACAGAGGACATAAGTTCTTTAAGAGGTTTATTTCTATTGCAAGCGTAAAAATTATTTACTGCGATCTTTATAAAGAAGAAAGCACCTAAAACCACAATTAAAAACAAACAGATAGAAGCAATTTTTATGCGCTTTTTGTTAGCTCTAAGACCAAAGACCAACAAAACCAACACAAAAGTGGCGAGCAGCACTAAAGTACCTGTAAACAAGCTAAAAACATAAAGTGACAACAAAAAGAAAAACACCGCTAATACCCAAAGAAGTCTTATATAGAGCTCTTTTGATTTATAAAAAAAATAAGCACAAAAGAAAACAGCTAAAGCAATTTCTAACCCAAAACGGATATGAGAGGTGAATCGAGAGTAATCACGAACATCAACAATCATCTCATTAAGAGCTCCAAAATAAACGCAAAAACTCCAACAACAAGCAAAAACAACCCAAGCTACAAAAACTTTCAATAAAAAATAAAGTTCTTTTTTAGTTAGGGGAGAAAAACCAGCAATTAGCATTGGAAGTAAAAGAGGGAGCTTTCTTCTTAAATCATCCAATCCATACTCAAAATTAGACGTGTGAACTAACCCTAAGAGACTTATAAAATAAATTGAGCAGAGTATTAGTGCAATTTTATTTGCTTTAAAACGGTTAAAATTTTCAACGGTTTTACCATCTATAACCCAAGAAAAACACATGAAAAGTATTCCTAAATTAATAAGTGGTTTTGAGATAGAAAGGCCAATGGCAATAAGAGTTAAACCACACAATAAGTAGTTTCTTCCTGTGGTAAGAAGAGTTTTTATATCAACTATTTTGCCCAAAAAATGTGTTAATTAGTGTTGCTGTTTTTTTATAACTAGTGGGTTTTCGTTAATTTCTTTATCGAAAGCACGATTTTTAACAATATCACAAGCCATATAAACTGCTTTTCTAAACGAATTTTCTGACGCTTTATTTTGTCCTGCTATTTCATAAGCCACACCATGGTCTGGAGATGTTCTTACAATAGATAAACCAGCAGTAAAATTAACTCCTTCACCAAAAGAAAGTGATTTAAAAGGAATTAACCCCTGATCGTGATACATTGCCAAAATAGCATCAAATTTTTGATAATTACCTGAACCAAAAAATCCATCAGCAGGATAAGGGCCAAAAGCATTAATACCAATACTTTTTGCATTGTTAATGGCAGGGATAATAATGTTTTGCTCCTCTTTACCTAACAATCCATTATCTCCAGCATGTGGATTTAAACCCAAAACAGCTATACGAGGAGAAGTAATACAGAAATCTTGAACCAAAGAGCGATTTAATATTTTTAATTTAGAAAATATAGTGTCAGCAGAAAGCATATTAGCAACAGCGCTAATTGGAATGTGATTGGTAGCAACTCCAACCTTGATGTTTTCGCTAACCATTAACATTAAAGATTCTCCTTCAAATTTTTCGGTTAAATATTCGGTATGGCCAGGGAAATTAAAATCCTCGGACTGAATATTGTCCTTATTTATTGGAGCTGTTACAAGTGCGTCAATATGACCTTCAGCTAAATCTTTAGTTGCAGCCTCTAAAGATAAGAATGCATATTTACCACCATCTTTGTTTGATTGTCCATAATGAATTTCAACATCATCATCCCAACACTCAATGATATTTGGTTTTTTGGTATTGATTTCTTTATAGTTTTTAATTTTATGAAAACTAAAATCAGTTATGCCTAAGTCTTTTCTGTGGTGAGAAGATATTTTAGAAGATCCATAAACTACAGGAGTACAAACTTCCGACATTCGTGGGTCGGAAAAGGTTTTAATAATTACCTCTAAGCCAATACCATTAATATCTCCAATACTAATTCCGATTTTTATTTTTGAATCTTTTGACATCTTTATTTTTTAGTAATTTTTTATAAAATCATAAAATAACCTTACTCCAACACCAGTTCCTCCTTGAGGAGTGTAATTAATGTTTTTCTTTAAGAAAGCTGGCCCAGCAATATCTAAATGGATATAAGGATAATCAGTAAAATTTTCTAAAAACTTACCAGCAGTTATTGAACCTCCAGCACCTGAACCAAGATTGGTTAGATCTGCAATGCTTGACTTTAATTGTTCGTTATATTCATCCCAAAATGGGAACTCAACAATTCTTTCAAAAACATTATTACCACTTTTCTTTAACTCATTCATTCTTTTTTCATCAGCATTACCCATGGCAACAATTCCATAATGACCAATTGCAGCAGCAGCAGCACCAGTTAATGTTGCGGCATCTAAAACTATTTCTGGCTTATATTTTTGAGCATAACTTAAAGCATCAGCCAATAACAACCTTCCTTCAGCATCGGTATTTAAAACCTCTACTGTTTTCCCGCTGTGCATTGTTATTACATCTCCTGGAGCATAAGCATTTCCACTAGGCCTGTTGTCGGTTGCAGGTACCAAAGCAATTACATGAAATGGTAATTCGTTTTTGGCAACAGCATAAATACCACCAATTACTGCAGCAGCACCACCCATATCACACTTCATAAAATCCATCGAGTTTGCAGTAGGTTTTAAACTTAAACCACCAGTATCATAAACCACGCCTTTACCAACTAAAATAATTGGTTTTTTATTTTTGGCGTTTTTAGGCTTCCACTCCATTACAGTAAATGTTGGGGGGTCAATACTTCCCTTGTTTACAGCTAATAAACCACCCATTTTTAAGGCTTCTATTTTAGTCTTACCCATCACCTCTACTTTAAAACCAGCTTCTTTACCTAGTTTTTTCATTTCTTTAGCAATTTGGTCGGCAGTTAAAAATGAAAAAGGTTCGTTTACCAAATCTCTTGCATGGTTTGTTGCTGTAATAACTCCTTGTAATTCTTTTAAATCAGCTGGCTTAATATTTGCGATAACAGTTATTTTTTGACAAGTATTTACTTTTTTATCAGAAAAATATTTTAAAAATTGGTAGTTACTAAGCGCCATTCCCTCAATAAAATCAATCGTTAAATTACTGTTAGATGAAATGGAAACAGCATTAATTTTATTTTTGTTTAAGGCTGTAATTAAATTTGCTCCGGCAATTCTTGCTTTTTCTTTGTTTTGGTATGAATCATCTTTTTCAATCACCACCAAATAAACAAATGAGGAGAGCCTGTTTAGCTCAATTAATTTGTTTTCAGCTTTAATTTCTTTTTTGATAAAAACCAACTCTTCCTTTGAAAAAAATTTATTATCAATATTTTTTTCGGTGTTTATTAAAAAGGCTACATTGTCTTTTACACCTAATTTACTTGCTTTTTTAATTTCCATGATGATTTTATAGTAATTTTGAAAAAGCGAAAATAAGAATAATTAAGGATTTTATAAGACATAACATGGAAGTAAGCACTTTATTAAATCGAGCCTTAAATCAAGAATTTTTAAGTGCACAAGAGGGGGAGTTTTTGTTTCATAATGCTCCAACATCAGAACTAATGTTTGTTGGGAATGAACTAAAGAAGCAGAAAAAGAAACACAACAAAGTGACTTGGATAATAGATAGAAACTTAAATACCACCAACGTTTGTATTGCCAACTGTAAGTTTTGCAATTTCTTTAGAGTCCCAGGCCACGAAGAAGCCTACATTACTTCTATGGAAGAATACAGAACTAAAATTGAAGAGACAATTAAATATGGAGGAAATCAATTATTGTTACAAGGAGGTCATCATCCAGATTTAGGCTTACAATTTTACATTGATACTTTTAAAGGAATTAAAGAAATGTTTCCAGACATTAAACTACATTCTTTAGGTCCGCCAGAAATAGCTCACATTAGCAAATTAGAAGGGTTGTCTCACACAGAGGTTTTAACTCAATTAAAATCCGCTGGACTAGACTCATTACCTGGAGCAGGAGCAGAAATTTTAAATGATAGAGTTAGGAGGTTAATTTCGAAAGGAAAGTGTGCAGGAAGAGAATGGCTGGACGTGATGCGTGCAGCACACCAATTAAACATTACAACATCAGCAACAATGATGTTTGGGCACATCGAAACAATTGCAGAGAGATTTGAACATTTGGTTTGGTTAAGAGAAGTGCAGAGCGAAAAACCTAAAGATTCAAAAGGCTTTATAGCTTTTATTCCTTGGCCATTTATGGATGACGGAACTTTATTAAAACGGGTAAAAGGAGTTTCTAACAATGTAACTGATGATGAGTACATTAGAATGATTGCTTTAAGCAGAATAATGTTGCCAAACATTGAAAACATACAAGCAAGTTGGTTAACGGTTGGTAAAAACACAGCTCAAACATGTTTACATTCAGGGGCTAACGATTTTGGCTCTATTATGATTGAAGAAAATGTAGTTTCTGCTGCAGGAGCTCCACATCGTTTTACAGCACAAGGCATTCAAGATGCCATTTTTGAAGCCGGGTTTGAGCCACAATTAAGAACTCAAGAATATGAAGACCGAGAAATTCCAATAGACATGGAGCAACAAATCATTAATTATTAGCGTCTTTTCATTATCGGTAAAAAATAATTGGCTTAAAAAGCTTATTTTTATTGGTTACTAAGTAAAATGAAAAAAATACTTTACATACTTGTTTTTTTATTTGCCTCTCAGGCTTATGCTACTCACAATAGAGCTGGGGAGATAACGTTTGCTCATATTGCAGGATTAACATATGAAATAACGATAACCACCTACACAAAAAGTTCTAGTCAAGCAGATAGACCTAGCTTGGAAATAAATTGGGGAGATAATACTGCGGTTGATTCTATTTCAAGAATAAGCGATGTGCTTTTGGGAAATGATATTAAAAAGAATGTTTATGTGAAACAACACACTTATCCAGCGCCAAGCCCATTGCCTTACACGATTAGTGTAGAAGATCCAAATAGAAATGCGAATATTGCGAATATTCCAAACTCAGTTAATGTGGTTTTTTATCTACAAACTACACTTTTAATTAATCCTTTTGTTGGAATAAATAATTCACCTGTTTTATTAAACCCTCCAATTGATAATGCCTGTGTTGGCGCGGTGTATATTCACAACCCTGGGGCTGTAGATGCTGATGGAGATAGTTTGTACTACACATTACAACAAAGCTTAAGAGAGGGGGGACAACCAATTTTAAACTACCAATACCCTTCAGCCTCTAATTTTATTACAATAGATAATTTTACAGGAGATTTAATTTGGGATTCTCCTGTTTTTCAGGGAGAGTTTAATGTGGCAATTTTAATTGAAGAGTTTAGGGATGGATTAAAAATAGGAAGCATATTAAGAGACATGCAAATTACTGTTGTTGCAGGTTGTAACCCTCCACCAACAATTGTTGGTGTTGTCGACACGTGTATTATTGCAGGAGACACATTAGATATAGATTATAATGTTACTGGAAGTTACGCAATAACACTATCAGCAACAGGAAGACCTTTTACCATTTCCTCGCCAGCCCTATTTCAACAAACAACAGCACCATCAACAATTACAACAGGTAAATTTTATTGGGAATCAAAATGTAATCACGTAAGAAAAAACCCATATTTTGTTTCTGTGAAAGCAGTAGATGCAGGGCCTTATAATTTGGCAGATTTTCACACCACAAGTATTTTGGTTATTGGACCAAAACCTAAAAATTTAACAACAAATGTACAAACCAATAAAATTAATTTAAGTTGGGAAAAATCTCCTTGTGGACAAGTAACACGTTATAAAATATACAGAAGATTAGGTCCGTCTGGATGGACTCCAGGCCCATGTGAAACAGGCGTTCCTACATATACTGGTTTTCAATTAATCGCAACAACCACATCTATAAATGACACAACTTATAGTGATGATAATAAAGGTGTTGGGTTAGTTCCAGGAGAGGATTATTGTTATCGTGTTGTTGCTTGTTATCCTGATGGATCTGAAAGTATAGCATCAGACGAGTCGTGTAATCGATTAATAAAAGATGTCGCAATTATTACTAATGTTAGTGTAAACACTACCTCACAAACAACAGGATCCATGTATGTTGCGTGGTCTAAACCAACAGAGCACGATACTATTCAATACCCAGGCCCTTACAAGTATTTAATTTATAGAGGGACTCAATCTACAACCAATATGGTGTTAATAGATTCTACCTTGAGTATTAATGACACAACCTATACAGACACGCTTTTAAACACCGAAGATTTACAATATTTATATAGAATAGATATTTACAATACAACCTCAGGAGCGAGAGATTTTATGGGAAAATCTGCTATTGCTTCATCTGTTTATTTAACATTAGTGCCCTCTGATAATAAAATAAAATTGGTTTGGAATGAATCTGTCCCATGGACAAACACACAACATATTATTTATCGATTTAATAATATTTCTTTGGTTTATGACTCTATAGATATAACAAACAATAATACCTATACTGATACAGGGTTAGTTAATTTAACTGATTATTGCTATAAAGTAAAAAGTATTGGGGCTTATTCATCACCAGGGACAATTAACCCGATTCTTAATTATTCTGAAGAAATTTGTGGACAGCCAATTGATAATATTGTTCCTTGTCCACCAACTTTATGTGTTGAAGTAGATTGTGAAAAACAAGAAAACATATTACATTGGACTAATCAAAACCCTGGTTGTGCGGATGATGTAATACAGTTTAATATTTATAAAAAAGATTCTATTAATGGTGAATATGTGCTGATTGCAAATATTCCAAATGGAACAGATTCAGCTTATATTCATGACAATATTTTATCGATTGTTGGGTGTTATGTAATAACAGGAGTTGATTCTGTTGGCAATGAAAGCATGTTTAGCGACTCTGTTTGTGTTGACAATCCAAATGGAGCTTGCGCAGGAAATAATGGCTGTGTTTATAAAGCAAACGAGACCATTGATGAGGCTTGTTTTATTTATCGATTACCAAATGTTTTTACACCCGGGAATGATGGACAGAATGATGTGTTTATGCCATTCCTGTATCGTTTTGTTGATGACATTAATATTGAAATATTTAATCGTTGGGGCAATTTAGTTTATAAAACCACAAACCCAGATGTTTTGTGGGACGGAACCAATCAAAACAACAAAAAAGACTGTCCAGATGGTACTTACTACTATGTTTGTACGGTTAATGAAATTTGTTTAGAGGGGACCAACCCAAGAGTTATAAAAGGATTTATTACATTAATAAGTAATAAAGGAGGCTCAAAACCATAGTTATGTTTACAGGAATTATTGAAGGTTTAGGAGAAGTTGTTGCTATTCAAAATGAAGGAGGAAACACACACATTTCATTAAAAAGTAATTTTACTAACGAGCTTAAAATTGACCAAAGTTTAGCCCACAATGGTGTTTGTTTAACTGTTGTTGCTATTGATGGTGAGGTTTATACAGTAACAGCAATTAAAGAAACATTGATTAAATCTAATATTGGGGAGTTAAAAATAGGTGATAAGGTGAACCTTGAAAGAGCCATGTTGGCAAATGGCAGATTTGATGGGCACGTAGTTCAAGGGCATGTTGACCAAACAGCTGTTTGTATAGATTTAAAAGAAGAAAACGGGAGCTGGACCTATGCTTTTGAATACGAAAACAAAGGAAACATTACCGTAGAAAAGGGGTCTATAACTATTAATGGTGTGAGCTTAACAGTAGTTAACTCTAAAGAAAATCAGTTTTCAGTTTGTATAATTCCTTATACCAAAGAACATACTACTTTTAACACCTTAAAGGTTAGCAATAGAGTAAACTTAGAGTTTGATATTGTGGGGAAGTATGTGGCACGATTGATGATAAACGGAATAAAATAATAATTCTCAAACAATACCGTTTATACATACATGTTAAGGCTTCTTTTTTTCATTTTTTTTACTACTCCTTGTTTTTTGTTGTCGCAAAATAATGCTTCGTATGGGAAAATTAAAATTGATAAGAAAGAATTAAAAATATATTCTCAAGCATACATTCATTATCCGCAAGTTTTTAGAGATTTTGATAGAAGTGCGCAGTTTGATACGACATCTTTTGAAGAAAGGTTTTTAGATACCACCTACGCCAATACAATAAAAATTGACCCTAACTACAGAGAGCCTAAAAGTTATGAAACTTTAGCATTAGATTTTTATGGGGAAATAGAAGGGGAATTATGGTTTGTGTTTAAAAAAAATGAAGGGTATGCTTCTTCTTTGATGAGAAAAAATCCAGAAAGCAATGTTTTTACAGGAATGGCATGGGTTTATAAAGGAGATTTGGCGAAAAAAGAATTTTTAAAAAAGTATGTTTTTTACCCTCGAAAATTCTTTTTACGTAGAAAACAACGAAGACAGTGGACTGACTTTAGAATTTATTATGATAACAATTCACAATCATTTGCGATTAACCTAAAAAACATTCATGGGTTTCAAGAACTAGAAGCTTATCCAAGATATACCTCTCTCTCTAGAGATTTGAAAGAATCACAAGAACGATATGAAAAAATTAATGCAAAATATTTAAAAACATTGAATAAGCGAAAAGCAAAATTTGATAAAGCACTTATTAAACGAAAAAATACTTTTTACAAGTCTGTTAATGATTATGATGAGAATTTATGGAAATCTTTTCAAGAAAATTATATGACAGAAGAGGAACGCAAGTTAACACGAGATGAGTGGCTTATTTATTATGATAAAGTTATTGCCAACGAAAGAATGGCAATGGGTAATGCCGCACCAACATTAAACAATGTTACAAGAAGCATGAAAATAGATAGTTATTTATTGCAAATAAACTCCGTATTTATTCCTTTAAATAATGATACAATAAACACCACATTAAAAACTTTATATCAAAACAAAAAGGAAGAAAAATTGGCAATTACAAATGTTTTAGTAATTGATGTTGAAGCCAAAACATATAAAGAATATGTAGGCTCTAAAGGAATAAAAACAATCGCAATAGATAGCCCAAGAAACATTAATAGTGTTATGTTGGTTTGGTTAAGAAATGGGGATGTCGGGTTTTTAACACAAGAAGAATTAACAAATATTACTATCAATAAAAAAGGAGAAGCAATGATTTCATTAAACGTTATCAATAAAAAATTTGCTTCAGTACAATCAATAAGAGATGAATTAAACTTTTAAACCAGACAATTATGAATGCGACTAAACTTCTTTTAACTATCATTTTATTATTAAGTGTTTTTCTTTTTGGATGTCAAGACGAAACCCCTATTGAAAAAGGATTAGAAGATTTCACTTATCAGTCAGCAGATATTCCTATTAATATTATAAAACCACCATTTTTAGATAAAGATATTCCCCAAGAAGTTTTTATAATTGATGCTCAAAAAGATGAGGAAATTGTTACTAAAAGTGGGTCAAAAATAAAATTAAAAAAAAACTCACTTGTTAGTTTAAATGGAGAACAAGTTACAGGTACTGTTAAAATAGAATACCGAGATTTTCACAACCCAATGGAAATATTTTTTAGCGGAATACCTATGGAATATGATTCTAATGGCACAAAACTAACTTTTGAAACAGCAGGAATGTTTGAAATCAAAGCTTATCAAAATAATCAAAAACTTAAATTAAAAGATAAAAATAATATTGATATAGCGTTAGTTTCTACAAGTAATGAATCAAGGTTTAATTTTTACAATTTAGAGGAATCTACAGGAGTTTGGACCCAAGAGGTTATACAGATGGAAATAAAAACAGAAGCCTTAAATACACAAGGAAGTAAAGAGGAAAACAACGAGATTTTAAAACCAATTAAACATGACAAGGCTTTTTATGCTTTTGATGTTGATTTAAATAAAGAGGAATATCCAGAATTAAGTGCTTATGATGGAACCATGTTTGAGGTTAAAGAAAAAAAATCTTTTGACCCAATATACTACAATGTTCAATGGGATAAAGCAGAAATAAAAAAGATTAAAAAAGGACATTATAAGTTAGAGCTTTTTAAAGAAGACACATCTATCACGGTATTTGTTAAACCTGTTATAAAGACTGAAAAATACAACAGTGCAATTGCAAAGTATAATAAACAGATTAACGATAGAGAAAGTAAAAAAGAGGTGAAAAGCGAATTTGATTTATATACATCCCAAATAATAAGCTATAATTCAGCGATGTCTTCTCAATATGAAATAGTAAGACAATTTCAAATTAATGGTTTTGGAATTTATAATGTAGATCAACCAAAAGTTAATCCAAATGGTGATATAGAAGAAATAATTGTGGAAATAAATGGGAAAAACAAAACAATTAATAACACGTCTTACTACCTTGTTAATTTAAACCAAAACTCCCTAATTTCATTATATAATAAGCCAAAGTACTTTAAAAATGCAGACAATGTTTTGTGGGCGATTATTGATAATAAGGAAATAATTATAATTCCTTCAAGTCAAATAAAAACAATGGAAGACAAAACACTATATGCAAAGTTATACCCTATTGAGCAAGGGATAGCATTGTTAAACGAAATGATTGCGATAAGGTAACTAAAAAACTGCCTTCACTACCTCTCTAACCGACAACGATTTACCCATAGTGTAATAATGTATGCACGGCACACCAAACTCAATTAAATCTTTAGATTGTTGGATAGCCCAATCAATACCAACTTGTTTTACTTCATCATCGTTTTTACATTTCTCAATAGCATCTACTAATGCATCAGGCAAATCGATGTGAAAAAATTTAGGTAATGATAAGACTTGAGCTTTGTTAGAAATCGGTTTAATTCCTGGGATAATTGGCACTTTAATTCCTTCCTTTCTACATTCATTTACAAAATCTATAAATTTCTGAGTGTCGTAAAAAAGTTGGGTTACAATATAATCAGCACCAGCATCAATTTTTTGTTTTAAAAACTTTAAATCGTTTTTTAAGTTAGGAGCTTCAAAATGTTTTTCTGGGTAACCGGCTACACCAATACAAAAATCAGTAGGGTTTGCATTTTGTAAATCTTCATCCATATATAACCCTTTGTTTAAGCCAACCACTTGTTTAACTAAATCAACAGCGTAATTATGGCCATCTTCTTCAGCAACAAAAGAGGATTCTGTTTTAATCGGGTCTCCACGCAATAATAAAGCATTATCAATACCTAAAAAACTAAGGTCAATAAGAGCGTTTTCGGTTTCTTCTTTGGTAAATCCGCCACAAATAATATGAGGGACAGCATCTACCTTATATTTATTAACGATAGCAGCACAAATACCAACAGTTCCAGGGCGCTTTTTTATCGAAATTTTTTCTAAATAACCTTTTTCTCGTTTTTTGTAAACAAACTCTTCTCGGTGATAAGTAACATTGATAAATGAAGGTCCAAACTCCATCAAAGGGTCTATTCCATCATAAATAGACTGTATTCCCTTTCCTTTTAAAGGAGGAAGAATCTCTAATGAAAAAAGAGTTTTTTTTGCTTTTGCTAAATGTTCTGTTACTTTCATTTTTTAATTAAATAATCAAAAACAAGCGATGCTTGTAAAATTTAATTTGCAAATGTATGAGATAGTTGGGTTAAAACGAAATAAAATTTTTATTACTTCTATTAAAAATAGTTATTGTATCACATGAGTTAAAGAAGTAATTTCGCATACTTATTACGTTACAATGAAAAACATTAGAAACTTTTGTATTATTGCTCATATTGACCATGGTAAAAGCACCTTGGCAGATAGGTTATTGCAAATAACAGGAACAGTTTCTGAAAGAGATATGCAAGAGCAAACGCTTGACGACATGGATATTGAGCGTGAGAGAGGCATCACCATTAAGAGTCATGCTATTCAGATGGACTATACTTTTGAAGGAGAAGATTATATTTTAAACTTAATTGATACTCCAGGGCATGTTGATTTTTCATATGAAGTTTCTCGATCAATAGCTTCTTGTGAAGGAGCTTTACTAATTGTTGACGCAACACAAGGAATTCAAGCACAAACAATTTCTAATCTTTATTTAGCAATAGAGCACGATTTAGAAATTATTCCAGTAATGAATAAAATGGATTTACAAAGTGCTATGCCAGAAGAGGTAAAAGACCAAATTGTAGATTTAATAGGTTGTGATAGAGAAGATATTATTTCAGCAAGCGGTAAAACAGGACAAGGAGTAGATGAAATTTTAAAAGCAGTTATTGATAGAGTTCCTGCCCCTAAGGGAGATCCTGATGGACCATTTCAAGCATTAATTTTTGATTCTGTTTTTGATTCATATAGAGGTATTAACGCTTATTTTAAAGTTAAAAACGGGCAAATTAAAAAAGGACAAAAAGTAAAGTTTATTAATACCAATAAAGAATACTTTGCTGACGAAATTGGGACGCTTAAAATGAAGCAAGTTCCAAAACAAGTTATTAAAACAGGAGATGTTGGTTATATTATTTCTGGAATAAAAATAGCGAAAGAGGTAAAGGTTGGAGATACTATTACAACTGTTGAAAACCCAGCTAAAGCAATACAAGGGTTTGAGGATGTAAAACCAATGGTGTTTGCTGGAATTTATCCAGTTGATACGGATGAATACGAAGAGTTAAGAGATGCAATGGAAAAATTGCAGTTAAATGATGCTTCTTTAACTTTTGAACCGGAATCTTCGGCAGCTTTAGGTTTTGGTTTTAGATGTGGTTTCTTAGGAATGTTACACATGGAAATTATTCAAGAGCGTTTAGAGCGTGAATTTGATATGACCGTAATAACAACTGTTCCTAACGTTTCTTACCGAGCTTACTTAACTAAAGATAAAGAAACGCCCATTATAATTAATAATCCGTTAGACTTCCCTGATCCGAGTAGAGTTGATAGAATTGAGGAGCCTTATATTAAAGCATCAGTTATTACAAAATCTGATTATGTTGGTGCAATAATGAGTTTATGTATCGAAAAAAGAGGAGAATTAACCAACCAAGTTTATTTAACAACTGATAGAGTTGAGTTGAACTTTAATGTTCCATTAGCTGAAATTGTTTTTGATTTTTACGATCGATTAAAATCGATATCTAGAGGTTATGCTTCTTTTGATTATCACCCGATTGGCTTTAGAACCTCTCAATTGGTAAAGATGGACATGATGTTAAACGGAGATATTGTTGATGCTCTATCAGCATTAGTCCACAAAGACAATGCATACGAATTAGGTAAAAAGATTTGTAAAAAACTGAGAGAGTTAATTCCTCGTCAACAATTTGCCATTGCCATACAAGCTGCAATTGGAGCTAAAATTATAGCTCGTGAATCACTTTCTGCTTTACGTAAAGATGTTACCGCTAAATGTTATGGTGGAGATATTTCTCGTAAACGTAAATTATTAGAAAAGCAAAAAGAGGGTAAGAAAAAGATGAAACAAATAGGGAATGTAGAAATTCCACCTACCGCCTTTTTAGCTGTATTAAAACTGAATGATTAATTATAACGTGTTGATATAAGCCATACATAAATGAATTGTAGCTTCAATTCCTTTTATGTGTGTACGTTCTGTTCCATGAGATGCAGCAACACCCATTCCGATTAAGCCCACTCTAAAATCGTTGCCAGCACGCAAAGCGGCAGAACCATCTGATCCATAATGCGGATATACATCAACCTTATAAGGAATGTTGTTATTGGAAGCTAAATCAACCAATCTTTTTCTGAACCCATAATCATAAGGGCCAGAGCTATCTTTTGCACATATAGAGCAACTTACTTCGTTGCCTTGGCAATCATCACCCAACACACCCATGTCTATCACCAATAATTCTTCTATTCCAGCAGAGTAACCAACAGTTCCTCCATGTCCAACTTCTTCGTAATTGCTAAAAAATATTTCGATAGGAGCTTCTTTTCCTTGCTCCTTTAATCTTCGTGCTATTTCAAACAGCACATAACAGCCAGCTTTATTATCTAAAAAACGAGATTTAATATAACCGCTTTCTAACTCTTGATATTTTACATCAACACAAATAATGTCGCCTGCGTTTATTCCTAATTTCTCTACATCTTCAGCAGTATAAACCTCTACATCAATTCTGATGTGCATACTTTTTATGCTACGCTGAGTTTTTTCTTTTTCGTTATTTGCATGCACAGAAGGGTTGTCTAGCAAAATTGTCCCCGTATAAGTTTTCCCAGAGTGAGTGATAATTTTCACATATTCTCCTTCAGCTCCAGTTAAAGATAAGCCACCTAACAAGGAAAAAGCTAAGGTACCATTAGGCTTAATTTTAGAAACAATAGCCCCTAAAGTATCAACATGTCCAGCAATTGCAACTGTTGGGTTTTGTCCCAAAGCACATTTAACAGCTCCTTTGTTCGTATATTCTGGAGCATAACCATAGCTTGTTAATAAATCAAAAATGTATTTACTTGCATTAGTAGTGTAGCCTGTTGGCGAATCTATTGCAATTAATTCTTTAAGTGTTTGGTACTTATTCATAGTGTTAAAATGTTAAAAGAATTACGAATATAGTAATAGTAGTTTAAAATAAATGTTTTCATCTTTATTAAGAATGTCTTATATTTAACAAGTTATAAATAAAATTAACAATTAGATGAAATTAATAATTACCCCACTTTTAGCTTTATTATTCACTGTCCCAACTTTTTCTCAAGCAACACTAGACTGTGATAATCCAATTTTAGGAGGAGCATGTTACTCTATAGAAAATCAACCTGAAGATGGGAGTGGAACCTTAGGGTTTGTTTATGATAATTCTGCTTGTGGATTAAATTATGTGCAAGCATCTGTTATGACAACTACACGTTATACTCCTGCGCCAGGAACAGGATATCCAACAACTCTTACTATTTCTGGAATTCCTCCTTGTGGTAACATTTCAAAAGCCTTTATTTGGTGGGCAGGAGGAGGAACTATCAACAACCCTAATTTTACCTTTAACGGTAACCCAATGGTTGGAGCTAGAGTTGGGAACCATGGCGCAAAATGTTGGGGTTCAGGAGGTACAGAAACTTATAGAGCAGATGTGACTGGAGCTGTTACAGGAAATGGTAATTATACTTTTTCATCTCCAATTGGGAATAATATGGATGGGGTAACATTGATGATTATTTATACTGATCCAACTGTAACTTATGAAGGAACAATTCGAATTTTTGATGGAGCTATTTCTGCTGCAACTGTAGCAACAAACTTAACAATGACAGGGCTAAATGTTTGTGATAATTCTACCAATGGGAATGCATTTGTGATAAACAGTGATATGCAAAACAACATTGCAGCAAGCCATACTTGTACTTTAAACGGAACAGCAGGAACTTTTCCAAATTCATTTTGGAATTTTGACGTAGCTAATACGACTTACACTTCTGGACAAACAACATCACCATTTACAGTTGCACCAACAGGTGGAGATTGTTATTTATGGGTAATGATGGGAATTTACTATCAAACTACAACTTGTGTGGTTTGTACAACACCACCTCCTACAACACTAACAGCTTCTTCTGTTACTACAGATGCAACTTGCGGAAATTGTGACGGAACAGCAACTGTTACTCCTGCAGGAGGAACAGCACCATATACTTATATTTGGAACACTGTTCCTGTTCAAACAACACCAACAGCTACAAATTTATGTGCAGGAACCTATATTGTTACAGTTAAAGATACTAATTGTGAAACCGTTTCAGATACTGTTACCATTGTTTTACAAAATGCACCTCCTGCACCTATTATCAATCCTGCAGGTCCTTTTTGTGTAAATGATACCGCTTTAAATTTAACAGCTTCTACTGTTGGAGGAACATGGTCAGGAACAGGGATTACTAATCCAGCAAATGGAACATTTAATCCAACAACAGCGGGAGCAGGAACACATCAAATTATTTACGCTGATACAGGAACATGTGCTTTAGAAGATACGATTGATATTGTTGTTAACCCATTGCCAACAATGGTTTTAAACAACTTAACTTTTTGCAACGGAGACACTGTTCCACAAAGTAACTTTGTAAGTAATCCTGTTGGAGCAACTTATGTTTGGTCTAATTCAAATACTGCTATTGGTTTAGCTGCATCTGGAACAGGAAATACGCCTTTGTTTATAGCAACAAATACTTCTAATAGTCCAATTACAGCAACAATAACAGTTACCCCAACTGCAAATGGTTGTGAGGGGCTTCCGGTAAATTATACCATTACGGTAAATCCAACACCAACAGTAACAGTTCCACCAAATGGTAATTACTGTAGCGGAGATACTGTTCCAACATTTATTTTTTCGAGCAATGTGACTGGAGCTACATATACTTGGACAAACTCCAATATTGGAATAGGTTTAGGGGCTTCTGGAACAGGAGCAACCCCTGTTTTTGTAGCAACAAATAGTGGGTCAACACCAATTACTTCTACAATAACTGTTACACCGTCTGCCAATGGATGTGATGGAATTCCCGTTACATTTACAATAACAGTAAACCCTAACAATTTAACTGCTGGGGCTGGAAGTTTAATTTGTTTAGGAGACTCAATAGTACTTACGGCAACAAATAGTGGTTTAGGAACAATAACTTGGTATGACGATCCTAATGGAACGAATGTTATAGGGACAGGAACACCGTTTTACCCAACAGTTAACGATACAGGAACTTATGTGTTTTATGTAAATGAAGTAGGTGGTTGTGCAACCAATTTAGACTCTATAATTATTATTGTTAAAGGTGTGTTTGCAGGAATAAACGCAACACCAACATCAGGAATACTGCCTTTAAATGTGTTTTTTGGGAACCCAAGCACAACAGGATCATCCATAAGTTATGAATGGCATTTTGGAACAGGAGATTCAAGTTTTGTTTTTGAACCAAGCTATATTTATAACAACGAAGGCTCTTATTTAGTAATGCTTATAGTTACGGATGGGTTCTGTTATGATACAGCTTACGTTACCATAGAAGTAATAAAAGAATCTGTAATTATAGTTCCAAATGTATTTACGCCAAATGGAGATGGTAGTAATGATATGTTTAAACTGATAGAATTGAACTTAAAAACAATTGAAGGAGAAATTTACAACAGATGGGGACAAAAACTATATAGTTGGAATGATTTAGATGGTGGATGGGATGGAAAAACACCTTCTGGAGATTTAGCTCCTGATGGAACTTATTTTTATATAATAAAAGCTACAGGAGAGGATGATGTTGAGTATTTGAAGAAAGGCTCATTTAGCTTGATTCGATAAACTTTCAATTTAATATTAAAATCCCGCTTAAAGCGGGATTTTTGTTGTTAAACCAATTTATTTTTAACTAAGTATTCTGCAATCTGAACAGCATTGGTTGCTGCTCCTTTTCTGAGGTTATCTGTAACTATCCAAAGATTTAAAGTGTTGGGCTGTGATTCATCTCTTCTAATTCTTCCAACAAAAACATCATCTTTATCAGCCGCATACAAAGGCATTGGATAAGTGTTTGTATCAATATTATCTTGAAGTGTTATTCCATCTGTTTCGTGTAAAATTTTACGAACTTCAGCCAAGTCAAAATCATTTTCAAATTCAATGTTTACAGCTTCAGAATGGCCTCCCACAACAGGAACTCGAACAGCAGTAGCAGTTAGCTTAATGCTATCATCCCCCATTATTTTTTTAGGTTCATTCATTAGTTTTAACTCTTCTTTGGTGTAACCATTATCTGTAAAAACATCGCATTGCGGAATACAGTTTTTGTCAATAGGATAATGATAAGCCATTTCACCTTGTTTACCTTGTCTTTCATTTTCTAATTGCTCAACAGCTTTAACTCCTGTTCCTGTAATAGATTGATAAGTCGATACAATTACACGTTTAATTTTATATTTTTTGTGCAAAGGGTTCATTACTAAAACCATTTGTATGGTAGAACAATTTGGGTTTGCAATAACCTTGTCATTTGCAGTTAATACATGAGCATTAATTTCTGGAACAACTAACTTGTTGTTTGGGTTCATTCTCCAAGCTGAAGAATTATCAATAACAGTTGTGCCAACAGCTGCAAATTTTGGAGCCCATTCTAATGAAGTATCACCACCAGCAGAAAAAATAGCTATATCTGGGGCCATATTTATAGCATCTTGAAGACCAACAACGGTATAGTTTTTTCCTTTATATTCAATATTATTTCCTATTGATTTTTCAGAAGCAACAGGTATTAATTCAGTTATTGGAAAATTTCTTTCAGCCAATACTCTTAACATAACATTTCCTACCATACCGGTAGCACCAACAACGGCAACTTTCATTTTTTAGCTTTTAATAGTAATTGAGCGTAAAATTAGAATAAAAAAACACGATAAATAGAGTTAATACTCAATAAACAGAACAATCGTTAAATTCTTAACTACATTAATAATATTATGATAATAATTGTAAGCTTTATAAAACCCAAAAAATGATTATTTTTATTGCATGATTAAAAAGGGATTACTTTTATTTTCAATTTTTGTAATGAGCAACATAGCTTCGGCTCAGTTTACAGATAATTTTGTTGATGGTGATTTTACTGCAAATCCTGTTTGGAGTGGAGATGTTGCATTATTTTCAGCAGCTACAAATGAATTAAACTCTCAAAGCCCTGGTGCAGGATTTTACTATTTAAGTACTCCTTCAACTTTTGCGTTAAACGGACAGTGGAATTTTTACTTCAACCTTAAATTCGCTACGTCAGGAGCTAATTATGTTGATGTTTATTTAACATCAGACGTTGCTAATGTAACGACTCCAAATAATGGATATTTTGTTAGAATTGGCGGAACAACAGATGAGGTTTCTTTGTATAAAATCGTCTCAGGGACACCAACTATTTTAATTGACGGTCCTGATGGAAGTGTAAATAGTAGCACCAACAATCCTTTTAATGTTAGGGTTACAAGAGACATAACCAATAACTGGACCTTAGAATATGATGACGGGGTTTTGGGACCATACACAAATGTTGGGACTGTTTTTGACAACTCACATAGCACTTCTAATTTTTTTGGAATAGCCATCACTCAGTCTTCGGCCGCAGGTCCAATTAACAATCATTTTTTCGATAATTTTAGTGTAGGACCAATTGTTGGTGATACTTCTGCTCCGTTAATTGATTCGGTTGTTGTAATAAACTCAACCAATTTAGATGTTTACTTTAATGAACCTGTTGATTTAATTACTGCTCAAACATTAACTAATTATAGTGTTGATGTTGGAATTGGAGCCCCAAGTGTTGTGAATAGAGATTTAATAGATAGCTCTTTGGTTCACTTAACTTTTGCTACTGCTTTTACAAACGGACAACCTTATAATTTAACTGTTATTAATGTTGAAGATACTACTAATAATGCCATTACAAGCATTGTTAAACCTTTCATGTATGTTGTTGTAATAACACCAAGCGCTAAGTCTGTTTTAATTAACGAAATTTTTGCAGATCCAACACCACAAGAAGGGTTGCCAACAGAAGAGTTTGTGGAGTTATATAATAACTCCAATACGGCTTTTGTATTAAACAATTGGAAATTTATTAATTCTACAACAGTTAAAAATTTACCAAATTATGTGTTGGCTCCAAACAGTTATGTTATTCTTTGTGATATTGGGGATACAGCACTTTATTCTCCTTATGGAGATGTAATTGGGATAAGCTCTTTTACCGCTTTAACAAATGGTGGAGATAGCTTAACATTAACAGATGATAACAATAATGTTATAGATATTGTTTCATATAATATTTCTTGGTATCAAGACCCAGTAAAAGATGATGGTGGTTGGACGTTGGAGTTAATTAATCCAAAACACCCATGCTCTAATGCGTTGAATTGGATTGCCTCTAATCATGTTGACGGTGGAACTCCAGGAGCTCAAAACTCAGTTTTTGATACACTTCCTGACACACAAAACCCATTAATCAGCTCTTTAGCTATTAATTCTCCAACACAAATAAATGTTGTTTTTAACGAAACCATGGACAGCACAAGTTTAGCAAATGCTGTTTATTCAATTACTGGAGGAATTACTGTTTTGGGTGTTGTGGTAAATAATAATTTTAAGGAAGTTTTGGTTAACGTTTCTCCAGCACTTGATTCATCAACGGTTTATACACTAATAATTACTGGTGCAAATGATTGTTCTGGAAATTTATTGAATCCAAACACTTTTAATTTTGGAATAGGACGAGCACCTTTAAAGTATGAGGTGATAATTAATGAATTGTATCCTGACCCATCTCCAACTATCGGCTTACCAACAGAAGAATATATAGAGTTATATAACAATACCAATAAAGTAATAGATTTAACAAATTGTTGGTTGTCAGACCAAAGTTCAGCAAATGTTTTGGCTCCAGGGAAAATTTTACCAGGGGAGCATGTTATTGTTTGCGATGATAATTTTGAAAATCAATTCAGCCCTTTTGGAAAGGTAATCACCGTAAGTGCTTTGCCTTCATTAAACAATGCGGAAGATGTAATTACTTTGTATGATAAGGACACTAATGTTATTCATTCTGTTCATTATTTTGATAGTTGGTATAGAGATGAAAACAAGAAAGATGGAGGTTGGAGTTTAGAGTTAATAGACCCCAATAATCCTTGTGGCGAGGCAGATAATTGGATAGCTTCTACAAAATGGTTTGGAGGCACTCCAGGGACACAAAACACTGCATTTGGAACTAATCCTGATGTTCTTTTACCTCTAGTAGTTGAAGCAAACGCAACAAATGACTCAACTGTTGTGTTAACATTTAATGAAATTATAGAAGCATCAAGTTTGTTGGCAGCAACTTATATAATAGACAATGGAATTACTATTGGGAATATTCAAGTGTTAAACACTAAAAATGTTCAATTAAACTTGAGTACGAAGCTAACTTTTCAAATAAAATATACGGTAACTGTAACAGGAGCTTTTGATTGTGTTGGAAACATTATTGGGACAAATAACACAGCAATATTTGCTTTGCCAGAGCAAGGTTTTGCAGGCGATTTAATAATTAACGAAGTACTGTTTAACCCTTACACAGGAGGTGTTGATTTTGTTGAAGTTTATAACAATTCTAATAAATTTATCAATTTAGAAAACTGGAATTTAGCGAACTTAGAAAACGATAGTATTGATAACTATAAATTAATAACAGATAAACCAAAACTATTACTACCTGGAGAATTTGTCACACTAACAACGAATACTCAAAATGTTGCTCAAGAATATATGGGTTCTGTTTTAACAGCATTTTTGCAAATTCCAAGTTTACCAACTTACAATAATGATAAAGGAGATGTTTACCTTATTAATAATTTAAACATGGTAGTGGATAATTTTACTTATGATGAGGACATGCACTTTGCACTATTAAACAGTGTTGATGGGGTTTCATTAGAACGAATTGATTATGATAGACCGACAAATGATAATACTAACTGGCATTCTGCAGCAGAGGCTGTAGGTTTTGCAACACCAGGATATGAAAACTCTCAATATCAAAAAACAAACAATGATGGTGGAGAAATAACATTAGACCCAGAAAGCTTTTCTCCAGACAACGATGGTGTAGATGATGTTTTAAATATTTCTTATAATTTTCCGGAAGCAGGGTATGTTGCTAGCATCGTTATTTATGATGCTAAAGGAAGATTGATAAGAACATTACTAGAAAATGAGTTGTTAGGAGTTAAAGGGACATTTAGCTGGGATGGAACTTCCGATACCAACGAAAAAGGAAGAATAGGTATTTACATCATTTTCGTTGAAGCTTTTGATTTGAAAGGAGATGTAAAAACCTTTAAAAAGACTTGTGTTTTAGCGGGAAGATTTGATTAGAAATGGAAAAAGCTCTCAAGAATTTATATAAAAAATTAGGATTACGTTATCAATCACATCCTTGGCATGGTATAGATTTAGGTAGTAATGCTCCAAAAGAAGTAATGTCATTTATTGAAATGACTCCTGCGGATTCTGTAAAATATGAAATTGATAAAGCATCAGGATACATTAAAGTTGATAGACCTCAAAAATTTTCTAACATAGTACCTGCATTGTATGGTTTTTTGCCTCAAACATATTGTGCAGAAAATGTAGCAGAATTTTGCATGCAAAAAACAGGGAAAACAGGTATTATCGGTGATGGAGATCCTTTAGACATTTGTGTGTTAACCGAAAGAAATATTACCCATGGTAATATCATTGTCCCAGCCATTCCTATTGGAGGGCTTAGAATGATAGATGGTGGTGAGGCAGATGATAAAATTATTGCCGTTTTAAAAGGTGATGAGGTTTATGAAAAATGGAATGACATTAGTGATTGTCCTGATTCAATTGTAAATAGATTAAAACATTACTTTTTAACTTATAAAGGAATTCCGGGAGAAGCATCTCCTAAAGTAGAAATAACTCACATATACGGAAAAGAAGAAGCACTAAAAGTTATTGAAAGAAGTCAAAAAGACTATTTTACTCATTATGGCGAAATCGGTGATGAACTTTCTAAAGCAACTATCGATTTAATGAATTTGAAAGATTAAATAGTTCTCTTATTTGCAAAAACAAATTGTAACTTTGGCAACAAATTTGATTTTCTAATGAAAATCTTAAAAACAAACATGAACAAACTACTTATTACAATCATTATTCTGTTGTTTTTTGGCAATCTTTCTGCCCAAGTAGTTTTTAATCAATCTGTTCATAATTTAGGAGAAATCAATAAAGAAGATAAAAAATATTTTGATTTTACATTAACCAATGCAGGAACAAAAACTGCTCAAATATTAAGAGTAGAAGAGCCTTATGGGATAGATGTTAAGTTTTCAAACAAAGAAATATTACCAGATAGTACAGTTACCGTTAGAATTAAATATACACCAAAGAAAAAAGGGGCATTTAAAAAAGACATTCCTGTTTGGATAAGTGTAAATAATGAACCAATTACTTTTACTTTAGAGGGTGATGCAAAAACATTTGATATTGATGAAAAATTAGAGTGCCCTGATTTTAGTGTCAACAAAAAACCAATTGAATTAAAATCAGATTTAGTGATTAAAGTTATAGACATTAACACTAAAAAACCGATTAAAGACGCTTCAGTAGAAATAATTTGGGATGGGTTAGTTTATAAAAATTTAGAAACTAACAACAAAGGTGAAACAACTCAAAACTTAAATTTTGATAATTATTATTTTGTGGTAAATGCTAAAGGTTATGGCACAAAGGAGATAGATTTTTATGTAAACGAAAAAAATAATTTCATTGAGTTTCAATTAGGTGAGCCTACAGCTGAGGAATTAATCGTAGTTGTAGATACTTTTGTTGAAGAACCTGTTGTGATTGAGGTTGCAGATACGATTTCAACCAAGGAATTACCCATAAATTTATACTTGCCTAACAATGTTGTGTTTTGTATAGATGTTTCTGTATCCATGAAACAACAAGGAAGGTTGGACTTATTAAAAGCATCAATGATTGAATTATTAAACGGATTAAGGCCAATAGATAAATTGGCAATTGTGACCTATGCTTCATCAACGGATGTAGTTTTGCGCTCAGATTATGTAACTAATAAAGCAGAAATCACACAATTGATACAAGATTTAACAGCTGGAGGATATACAGCTGGTGCTAAAGGAATAAAAAAAGCTTACCAAGTTGCTCGAGCTAACTTTATCGAAGGCGGTAATAACCAGGTGATTATTGCGACAGACGGAGCATTTAATGTAACTTCTAGCGAGAACTCTATATTAGCAGATGTGGAAGAAAATTTAGAGAGAGGAGTTTCTATTTCTGTGGTAGGAGTGAAAAACGAGAAAAAAACAGTGAAATCAATGGAATCTATTGCTGAAAAAGGCAACGGAAACTACATTCACATTGAATCTTACGCACAAGCCAAGCCTTTATTAATGAATGAGATTAAGGCAAAATCAAGAAAAAAATAAGTGTTGGAAAAGAAAAAAATTGCAATACTTGGCTCTACTGGCTCTATAGGAACTCAAACATTAGAAGTAATTGAAGAACATGCTGATAAGTTTGAAGTAGAAGTTTTAACAGCGAATTCTAATGCGGACTTATTAATTGAGCAAGCCCTTAAATTTAAACCAAACACAGTAGTTATTGTTGATGAAACTAAATTTGAAAAAGTTTCTGAAGCATTGTGGGAACACGATATTAAAACCTTTACAGGTGCAGATGCTTTAGCTCAAGTAGCAACAATGCAAGAAGTAGATATTGTGTTAACGGCTTTGGTTGGCTACGCTGGGTTACTACCAACAATAAAAGCAATAGAAGCAAAAAAAACCATTGCTTTAGCCAATAAAGAAACCTTAGTAGTTGCTGGGGAATTAATCACCAAATTAGCAAGAGAGAATAACGTTCATATTTACCCGGTTGACTCTGAGCATTCAGCAATTTTTCAATGTTTGGTGGGAGAGTTTCAAAATAAAATTGAAAAAATATACCTAACTGCTTCGGGCGGACCATTTAGAGGAAAGAAAACAGAAGATTTACTAAATATTACAAAGGAGCAAGCTTTAAAACACCCTAATTGGGATATGGGAGCAAAAATCACCATTGATTCAGCCACATTAATGAATAAAGGATTAGAGGTGATTGAAGCTAAATGGTTGTTTAATTTAAAACCAGAACAAATTGATGTAATTGTTCATCCTCAATCTATCGTTCATTCATTGGTTCAGTTTGAGGATGGTAGCATGAAAGCTCAAATGGGATTGCCCGATATGAAGCATCCAATTCAGTACGCCCTTTCCTTCCCTTATCGTTTTACATCTAAATCTCCTCGTTTTAACTTTATGGATTACCCTCAATTAACTTTTGAGCAGCCAGACAGGCAAACCTTCTTAAATTTATCGTTAGCTTATCAGGCATTAGAAAAAGGTGGAAATTTAGCCTGTATTTTAAATGCTGCAAACGAAATAGCTGTGGATGCATTTTTAAAAGATAAAATTAAATTTTTAGAAATAGCAGAAATTAACCAACAATGTATGGAGCAAATGAAGTTTATTAAAACGCCTACCTATGAGGATTATGTTGCTTCAGATTCAGAAACCAGAAAGTTTGCCAACACGCTTATTCAAAAATAATTAACTTCGCCACTTATTTAATTTATACATGGAATATTTAATACAAGGCGGACAGTTACTTTTAGGAATATCTATCTTAGTTATCCTTCACGAATTTGGACACTTTATAGCTGCAAGAGCATTTAAAACCAAAGTAGAAAGCTTTTATTTATTTTTTAATCCTTGGTTTTCAATTGTAAAAAAGAAAATTGGAGATACCGAGTACGGTATTGGTTGGTTGCCTTTAGGTGGTTATGTTAAAATTGCTGGAATGATTGATGAGAGCATGGATAAAGAGCAATTAGCAAAAGAACCTCAACCTTGGGAGTTTAGAGCAAAACCAACATGGCAACGATTAATCATTATGTTGGGTGGAGTTATTGTAAATGTGATTGTTGCATTTATCATATATGCAATGATTTTATTTACCTGGGGAGAAAAATATATTCCTGCGGAAAACGCTAGCTATGGAATTTATTGTGACTCTTTAATGATAGACTTAGGGTTTCAACATGGAGATAAAATTACAGCATTAGATAATCTTCCGATTACAAGCGATGAAACTTATGGTGAAATTAGAGTTAAATTATTGCTAGATGATATTAAGGATGTTACTGTTAATAGAGCAAACCATGATGTTCATATAGTTATTCCTGAAGATTTTGACCAAACTGTTTTGGCGGCAGGAGTAAAAGAATTGTTTACGGAGGAATTTCCGTTTATCGTAGATTCTGTTTTAGCAGGAGAACCAGCCGATAAAGCTGGAATGATTAAAGGAGATAAATTAATCGCTATAGACAATACACCTATTTCTGGAGTAATGCAGTCTTCACAAATACTAAAAGACAGTCCAAATAAAACATTAAAACTAACGATACTTCGTAATAATGAAGAACAACAATTAGACGTTACAACCTCTGAAACAGGAACCATAGGAGTTGGAAGAGGTTCTGTATTAGATTATTTAACCGTTAAAACTAAAGAGTATGGATTTTTTGAATCAATTCCTGCAGGATTTTTTAAAACGGGGTCTGTATTAAAAAGATATATTGATCAGTTTAAATTAATCTTTTCTAAAGAAGGCGTTAGTCAATTAGGAGGCTTTGGAACAATCGCTAAAATTTATGGTCCAGAATGGATTTGGCAACGATTTTGGGAAATGACAGCTTTAATTTCTGTAATGTTAGCAGTAATGAATTTATTACCAATACCAGCTTTAGATGGCGGGCATGTAATGTTTTTAACCTATGAAATGGTTACTGGTCGTAAGCCACACGAAAAAGTGATGGAGTACGCTCAAATTGCAGGAATGATATTACTACTTGTATTTATGCTATATGCCAATGGTATGGATGTTGTTAGGTGGTTTGGGTAATTAACTTACTGCTGTTCACAAACTTTAGCATTAAATTTTATGTAAGGGTTTAAAACATTTAGTTTTACTAATAGCAGTTTTAAACCAAACCTCATGAAAAAATTAGCTTTTATTATACTTGCGTGTATTGGAACAGTTGGTTCTTATGCTCAAAACTCAACAACGGGCGAAATTGAAGAACCTAACACGAGCAGTAAAAATTCTGTTTTAATTATCCCTTTTGAGAATAAAATGTACATCTCTGATATTGATAGAGATATCTCTCAAAAAAGCGAGTTAACATTTCATCAAATTAAAGCAAAATTTAGAGCTGCGTTAGATCAAAACATTTACATCGCACTAAAAAAATATTACACACCTATTTCTTTTTATTCAATAGAACCAGATGAAGCGATAAAAGAATTGGCTTATGTTTACAATTCTATAGGCTATAAATATGAGGTTGTACCTCAAGAGGAAGTTGTAAAAAAAGAAACAGCTGCTAACAAGCTTATAGGTAAGTTTAAGAAAAAGGAAAAAGAAGAAGAGTATATAGAAGCAGGAGTTAGAAATGGAGAGGTTGTTTCGCAAGTAGATAATCGTGAAAAATATATGAAGACAACTTTGGCGAACGATAAATTGTTACCAAGTTTACAAACGAAATACAATGCAGGGCATTATATATTTATTAATGAGTTAGATATTAAAAGAGGAGCCAATGATGTTTATCAAGCTTCGGAAGAACAGTATTTACGCGAAATTAAAGTGCACTACACAATTTTTGATGTTGCAGGAAACGAAGTTAGTAGCGGAGCAATAAAATCAAGATTTTCATCTAACCAAAACGATATCGATAAAATTATTAACGACCAGTTTCCATTAATTGCAGAAAGAATTGTGAGTAATTTAGTTGGTCCAGACCAAGCGAATGTTGAATAATGTTTTTAGTAAAATCGCCCGAAATAATTAAAAAATATTATTCCCGATTAATCTGGGACATTCCTAATAAAGAGAATAAGATTTTTTTAACCTTTGATGATGGACCAACCCCAGCAATAACAGAATGGGTGTTGGATGTGTTAAAAGAATACAATGTTAAAGCTACCTTTTTTTGTTTGGGTAAAAATGTAACAGCCCAACCGGCAATTTATCAGCGCATAATCAATGAAGAGCATACTGTTGGCAACCACTCCAACACACATGTAAATGGCTGGTATGCAGAAAATGATTATTATTTAAACGACATTAGCGAATGCCAAAAACTGGTGAACTCAGAATTTTTTAGGCCTCCTTATGGGCGAATAAAAAAAAGCCAAATAAAAGAGTTGGTAACAGATTACAAAATAATTATGTGGGATGTACTAAGTGGTGATTTTGATGTAAAACTTAGCCCCGAAAAATGTTTAAACAACGTACTTAAAAACACCAAATCGGGTTCTGTTATTGTTTTTCATGATAGTGAAAAAGCAGCTCCAAATTTAAAATATGCGCTACCAAAAGCTATCGAAAAACTAAAAGATAAAGGCTTTGTTTTTGAGAAATTATAAAGTAAGAAAACTGGAATACAAAATAGATTTTAACGATTTGAGCTTAGTGAGGTAGCTGAAGAACCGAATTTGAATTAAGCACTAAGCCCGCCTTTTTGCCAAACTGATGTTATGCGTAGTTTTCATTGTCCGAATAGTTTGGCGAATTCTTGTCCATTAAGATAATCTGAGTCATTTGTCAACCTATAATTACTGTCTTGTCCGTTTGAGATTTCCCGTATTTGAAGAGTTTTGTTTTTCATATGTTCATTATACGAATTTAGAAAATCCTTAAAACTGGAAGCCAAGACAACCAAGTCGCACTCATTGATTAAAAATATTACTTGACCAACTGTCCCGTTTGGTCCGGGATCAAAGTCAAGAAACAAATAATAACCATCTCTACCAGCAAAGGGAACTCTGGATTCACTCCAAACAGTGCGTCTTATCTTATCATTATATTGATACTTGTTATAAAACTCAATAGTGTCTTCAAAATAGTCAGTAAGTCCTTTGTATTCAGTAATAATCTCTTCACAAGAAAAAAGCAATGCTTGGTCAGGTAGAAGATATAATTTGTCTGAGTGTTGCCCATTTATATTTTTAAGAAACAATTTAAAATCGTCAGGAAGTGTCCGTTTAATGAACTTTTCAACTTCATCAATTTGTTCGTCTGAAGCACCTTCTGAAAAATCAAAGTCTGAAAGGGAGTGTCCAAAGCTTTCAATATTCCTTATAAACAGTTCTGTGTTTGTCATTAAGTTTCGTCTGTCTTATTAATTACGCATAACTTGTTGTTAAACCAAATATAGCTAAAAAGTTCATTTTAAAAATGCTAAATCTAACCCTTCTTGTTGCTGAACGGTAAACAATCCCTTTTTACAATGGTATGCGGTTAAATATTCTTGTTCTGTTTGCCCGGGAGTAGGCACTAAAATGGCTTTTTTGTTTAAAGCAACTAAATCTATAATGCTACTATAACCAGCACGGCAAATAACCCATTTACTTTGTTTGATGTATTGATAAAGTGCTGCTGTTTCAAGGTGGTTAAAAATTTTAATCTTATCGTCATTGCGAGGAAGAGTTTTTCGCGATAACGAAGCAATCTCATTCTCATTAAAAACAGATTGCTTCTTCCGATATTCGTTCCTCATCGGACTCGCAATGACGGAATTATTCGGGTTCCCCCTTACAACAACAGCTTTTAAATCGTGTTTTTTAATTTGAGCTAATATCAACTTTTCAAAAATAGTCCGTTGAGGTTCTGGTCCAGAAATGATGGCGCAAATATCGAATTCTTCTTCAATATTAAGATTACTTCGCTCTGCTCGCAATGATGAAAATCGAGAAAGTGCACCAATAAATTTATGAGGATGGTTAAAAGGTTTTAAGTGTGCCAAGTCTCCCGACAAATTATTTATGCCTTTAACATCAGGTATCCAAACTTCATTAAAATTAAGGAGTAATTTTTCTATTTTTTGGTGTAGTATTTTTTCACCAACAGGTGCTTTTGGGTAAAGTTGATGGGTAACTATAATTGATTTTACCTTATCGCTATATAAGCCATAACGGTTATCAGAAACAATCATATCAATTTGGTGTTCAGATAATATTTTATCAATAAATTGCTTTTCTTTTTTAATAAAGTTGTAAAATTTAACACTTTCGTAAAATAATTTTAGTGAGCTTCCTTTTTCACCATAATCAACCTCATAACCGGGTATTATAATCGTTTTTAATTGTGGAAACTCTTGTTTTAAAAAAGCTAACGGATTTTTATCAGCACCAATAATTACGTTATGTCCCTCTTCTAAAAATTGATGAATTAAAGGAACACAGCGAGTAGCATGTCCTAATCCCCAATCTAAAGGACAAACCAATATGGTTTTTTGCTTACTCAGCGTTATCTCTTTTATGTTTCCACCTGCGGTGAGTCCACAACCAATATTGTGGTGCTTTTCTAATGTCTTCTTCTAAAAAGTTATTGGCAGTTTTAACAATCTCACCATAAGCCATTTCGTTAGGAAATTCTGTTACTAACTTAGCTGTTGCTTCGTAATGTCCTCTTTTAATTTTGTTTATTACTGCATAAACTACTGGAACATTGTATTCTTTGGCATATTTTTCAGCACCATAAAATACAGCAGTATCTTGGTTTAAAAAGGTCATCCAATAAGCTGTTTTTTTACTTGAAGGACTTTGATCTATTGCAAACACAAGCCCTTTTGGTTTCCCAAAATCCTTTTCCATATATTTTTTTACCTGTTTCATTGGGCATAAAACTAGTCCATAACGCTCTCGGGAAACACGCATTTTTTCATTAAAATATTTATTACTTAAAGGTTTGTATATACCAACAATTGTATAGTCTAACTGCATACCAATACCTAAAGCTAAAATTTCCCAATTGTTGTAATGCCCACCAACAAAAACAATATCTTTCCCTTTTTTATAAAGGGCATCAATTACACCACTTTGTTTCATTACAAAACGTTTGTTTAATTCTTTTTTGGAGATTGTAAAGCCTTTTAATGCTTCTAACACTAAATCGCAAAAATGTTGGTAAAACTGTTTGGCAATTTTATTTTGCTCTTTTTCTGATTTTTCAGGAAACGAGTTTTTAATGTTCATTAGGACTACTTTTTTACGGTAACCAGCAACATAATACATCATAAAAAATGCAAAATCAGACAGTCGGTATAACAGAAAAAAAGGCAGGTAAGAAATGGGTAAAATCACTAAATAATATACAATTCGACTTCCCATTAAAAATAATTACTTAAAAATTAGGATAAAGTTAGCTAATTTTGACCAATAGGAACTATTCAACTATTAAGTTATGATTAAAAAAATTGGACTCGTTTTATTTGCAATTATTGTAATTATTCAATTTTTTAGAATTGATAAAACTACACCAGAACTAATTGTTGAGGATGATTTTATGTTTCAAATTAATCCACCTCAGCACATAAAGGAGACCTTAAAAACATCGTGTTATGATTGTCACTCTTTTGAAACAAAATATCCTTGGTATAGTAATGTTTCTCCAATATCATGGTGGTTAAAAGACCATATTAATGATGCTAGAAAACATTTAAATTTTTCTACTTGGGGGACTTATGATTTAAAAAAGAAAAAACACAAACTAGAAGAATGTTGGGAAGAATTAGAAAAAGGAGAAATGCCTTTAGAAAGTTATTTATATACACATGGCGATGCTGATTTAACCGCAGAAGAAAGAGCTGAACTGGTCGAGTGGTTTAAATCATTAAACATTGAGCCTGCAGTTGAAGTTAAAAAAGAATTGCAGTTAAATGAAGGTAAAAAGTGGATAGCAAATATTGAAACCACTAATGGTATTGCAAAAATGAAGGAAATTACGGCAAAAGAAGTTGAAGATGGAAGGCTTTCTCATTTTGCAGCTATGGGCGAAAAACTAAATATTGAATTGTCCAATATTTTTGCCGCATGTAATATGAAAGGTGAAGAGCATGACCAACTTCATTTATATATTTTACCTTTAAAAGACCTGTGCGAACAATTAGAATTTGTAGCAACAGAAGACGAAGCCTTGATTTTACAAAAAAATATTTTAAAAAAGCTAAACAGTTATTCAACTTATTTTGAATCAAACTAATTTATGCCTAAGCCTAAATACAATATTAAAAAGCTAGAGCACATGTCAGATGTGTTAAAGGCTGTTGCGCATCCTCTGCGAATTGCTTTAGTAGATTTATTAATTCAATCTAAAGAATTAACTGTTACTGAATTACACCTGGCATTGAATATTCCTCAACCAGAAGCATCTCGTCAATTAAGGGTTTTAAAAAATGCAGGACTTATTAAAGTTAAAAAAAATGGTAATTCTAGGTTATATTCTTTAGTTGATAAAGATATATTTAAGCTCCTTAACTGTGTAGAAAACTGCACGATTTAATATTTTTTTATTGGTACATATTCTTAAATACGTATATTTGAATATAAATTACTTTTAGTATGAAAAAAATTATTGCAATATTCTTATTAATCAGTGCGACTTCAGTTGCTCAGAATCCATTAAATATCCCTTCAACATTAAGTGGAGGCTCAATAAATCTAACCTTACAAAACGGTACAACTACATTTTTTCCTCCAACTGTAACGAATACAATGGGAGCAAATGGTAATTTATTAGGACCTACTTTAATTTTAGAAAAAGATTCATTTGTAAACATAACAGTAAACAATCAACTTACTGATACTACTACTATTCACTGGCATGGACTGCATGTGGCACCAGTAAATGATGGAGGGCCTCACAGTATTATTTTACCAGGCACAACTTGGAACCCACAATTTACAGTAATGGATAAGGCAGGTACATATTGGTATCACCCACATTTACACATGCAGACAGATAAACATGTTTCTAAGGGTATTGCAGGATTAATTTTAGTTAGAGATACAGAAGAGGCAAGCTTAAATTTACCTATGAATTATAGTGTAGATGAATTTCCTATTGTTCTGCAAACAAAAGGGTTTGATGGGGCAGGACAAATTATGGTTCACACGGAATTAGATACTACCTTAATGATAAATGGAACTATAGATCCACAAGTAGATATGCCTGCTCAGGTAGTTCGATTAAGAGTTTTAAATGGATCTTCTCAAAGACTATATGAAATTGGGTTCTCAGACAATAGGTCCTTTAGCATCATAGGAACAGATGGAGGATTATTAACAGCTCCGGTAAACAAAACTAGGTATAGAATTTCTCCAGGCCAAAGAGTTGATATTTTGGTTGATTTTACATCCGATTTGGGACAAAATATTCAATTAATGAGTTATGCCTCAGAATTGCCTAATGGTGTTTATGGGGCTTCACAGCCAGGAATGGGGCCTGGTCAAACAGCTTCTTTAGTTGGTTATACAAGCAATCCATTAAATGGTAATAATTATCAATTATTAGATATTAATATTGTAGCACAAACATCCAGTCCTGTTTTAACCATTCCTTCAACATTAGCTGTTTTTACACCTTTATTAGAAGGGTCAGAAAACATCACTCGTAACTTAACTTTTACATCTACAAGTATGATGAATTTAACTGGACCTTTTTTGATTAATAACGCATCATTTAATATGAGTATAATCAATTATACTATTCCTTTAAATAATATTGAAATATGGTCATTAACTAATCAAACACCAATATCACACCCGTTTCACATCCATGATGTTCAATTCTTTATTTTAGATATAAACGGTAATCCTCCTCCCCCTGAACTCCAAGGATTAAATGATGTTGTTTTAGTTCCAGCCGGGATGGGGAATGTTAGGTTTATCGCTCAATTTAATGATTTTGCTGACAACAACATTCCGTTCATGTATCATTGCCACATGTTAACTCACGAGGATATGGGAATGATGGGACAATTTATTGTATCAGTTCCAACAGATGTGAGTAATAATATGGATAAGGAAAACGCACTTTCAATTTACCCAAATCCAGTTAGCTCATCTCTAAATATAGAAGGTCTAAAAAATGTTTCTAGTATTGAATTATTTAATGTTAGCGGACAATTAATAAATACCTACAATTGGAATAACAAATCTTTTCAAACCATAGAAATCAATCAAACAAAAGGAATCTATTATATTCAAATAAAAACAACTAAAGGCAATAATATAACTCAAAAGATAATTCATTACTAATTAAACATTTATATATAATATTTAAAAGGCTCATCTATGTGGTGAGCTTTTTTTATTTTTGAAAAAAAATAAAAATGGGGGGCAAAGGTAAATTACTAAAGTGGAACGAAATGTTAACTTTTAACAATGTTGTTCAACCAGAAACGGAAGAAGTTTTTAAAAAAGCACACCCACTAAAAGGGAAATGGAGTGCAGAAGTTTTTAAAAATGAAAACCCTATTGTTTTAGAGTTAGGTTGTGGAAAGGGCGAATATTCAGTTGGGATGGGAGCTCATTTTTCGGATAAAAATTTTATTGGAGTTGATATTAAAGGAAATCGTATTTGGCGTGGGGCTAAAACTGCTTTTGAAAACCAAATGAACAATGTTTATTTTATTCGTACTCGAATAGATTTTATAGATTCTTTCTTTGAAGAAGGAGAGGTGGATGAGATTTGGATAACTTTTCCTGATCCCCAACCGAAAGACAGGCTTGAAAGAAAAAGATTAACCGCCCCAATGTTTATTGAGCGATACAGAAAATTTTTAAAGCCTAATGGGATTATACATTTAAAAACAGATCACGAAGGATTTTTTAAATATACTTTAGAAGAAATAGAGCGATGTAATTTTAATTTATTGGAAAGCACTTTTAACCTTTATGGCGAAATAATAGAAAAGTTAGATGCTAAAACCCAAGAAATCCTTTCAATAAAGACTTATTATGAGAAATTATTTTCTGCAAAAGGGCATAGTATTCATTATTTAAAATTTCAGCTTACTTAAATTATCTTGTTAAAATTGTTAGTTGAATTGAATTTACATTATATTTGTTTTTTATAAAATATTTTTAACAATGAAAAAAGGAACAGTAAAATTTTTTAACGAATCTAAAGGATTTGGATTCGTAATCGAAGATGATTCAAAACAAGAGTACTTTGTACATGTATCTGGGTTAATTGATGAAGTTAACGAAGGAGACAACGTTGAGTTTGAATTACAAGAAGGTAGAAAAGGTTTAAACGCAGTAAATGTCAAAGTAATTTAATATTTATTCTTTAAGATTTTTAAAACAAAAGCTCCGAATATATTCGGAGCTTTTTTTATGGCATAACGTTTCAAAAGCCTAAAATAAAATTAACTTTAAAGCTTGAAGCTTTCCGAAAAAAATAAAGATTTTTTTGATTTGGTTTACCAAGTTTGTCGAGAAATTCCTAAAGGGAGGGTTACCAGTTATGGCGCTATTGCTAAATATTTAGGAGCAATTCGTGGAGCCCGTATGGTTGGTTGGGCAATGAACAGTGCGCATAACAAACCAGACATCCCTGCCCATAGAGTTGTAAATCGCAATGGGCAATTAACAGGAAAAATGCACTTTTCTGACCCTAATGAAATGGAAAGACTATTAAATAAAGAGGGTATTACTGTCAAAAATGATACTATTCAAAATTTTTCAAATATTTTTTGGGACCCAACAACTGAACTCTCTTTTTAATGCACCATTACATTAAGCAAAATATTAACCTTCTTAAAGTATATTTTTTAGGGGTTATTTTATTGAGTGTTTTTAGACTAATCTATTTTATTCGTTTTGCAGAAGCAGGAACCTTTTCCGAGTATAGCGGAGATGTGTTTATTGCTTTTTTTAAAGGGTTTAGATATGATACTCAAATACTTTGTTACCTGCTTGCGTTGGTTTTCACTCTCAATTTTTTATTCTTATTGAAGAACCAAAAAGTTAAAACTATCCTTACAAAATTTACAAAAGGCTACCTTCTTTGTATTTATCTTTTGATGTGTTTTTTTATTATTGTGGACCATCAGTTTTATACTTATTTCCAAAGCCATTTAAATATATTGGCTTTTGGTTTTATTGATGATGACACTTCGGCTGTACTTTCTTCTATGTGGTCAGATCACCCAGTAATAATTGTGTTTATTACTGTATTGGCTCTTGGCTACTTGGTTTATAAAATAATTAATAAAATATATGCCGATAGCACAAAAGAAAAAACAGCTGTTAACACTATAAAAGGGTTAGCCTTCATGTTGTTAATTATTATTGGCTTTGGACTAGGCGTTAGAGGCTCGATAGGTACTTTCCCATTAAAGTTGGAAGACGCTGTAGTTTCAGAAAATCGATTTATAAATACAATGGCATTAAACGGTATTTATACGTTTGAAAAAGCGATTGAAGAACGAAGTAAAGCAGGAAAGACTGTTCATCGTTCAGAGATTTTAGAAAAAACAGGGTACTCTTCTCTAAAAGAAATATTAGCAGATTATTCAGGAAAAAGAGTTGAGGATTTTCCTTCTGAAAATGAGCTAGATTACCTTATTGAGAGAACGGATACTAATAGTTTTTTAGCGGAAAATCCACCAAATGTTATTTTTATTTTAATGGAAAGTTTTGGAGGATACTATTTAAATTTTCAATCTAAGGAATTAAATTTATTAGGAAGTTTAGAGCCCCACTTAAAAGAAGACATTCTTTTCAAGGATTTTCTATCTAGTACACAAGGAACGATTTATAGCTTAGAACATATATTTATTAATAAAAACTTCCCAGTAATTTCAGGAACAAATAGGCGTTTTGAATCATTCAAATCATCAGTAGCATACCCATATTTACAAGCGGGATATCAAACAACATTTGTTTCTGGCGGTAAAATTAGTTGGCGTAACTTAGAAGAGTTTTTATCTTATCAATACTTTCAAAAGGTTTATGGGCAAACAAAAATCATGAAGAACAATAGTAAAGCTAAAACAAATACCTGGGGAGTGTATGATGAATACTTGTTTGATGACATTTTTAATCAACTCGAACAAAACAATACCAAACCCCAATTAATTTGTGCGTTAACCACTACTAATCATACTCCTTATGAACTACCCTTTACCTATAAACCTTATTCTATTAAAATTTCTGATAGTATTAATAATTTAATTATTGCGAATAAAGAATTGGCAGAAGCAAACTTTAAAGCGTACCAATATTCTAATGATTGTTTAGGTAGGTTTTTAACTAAATTAAAAGCATCTAAGTATGCAGACAACACTATTGTTGCTGTTACTGGTGATCATAACAGTTACGCTTTGTTTCCAATCAACAACTCTTCTTTAGAAGAAAAGGACAATCACATTGTTCCTTTTTATTTGTATATCCCAAAAAAATATCAAAACAATTTAATTGTTAATCAGAATAGAATTGGTTCTCACAAAGATATTTTTCCAACACTAATAAACTTATCCCTTTCTAATAAGGCTTATTTTTCATTAGGAGATAATTTGTTTAGCAACAAACCAGACAGCTTATTTTATGGGGTTAATGAAAAGTATTATTTAGGGCATCCAACCTTTCCAAGAGACCAACTAAACAGGAAGGTAAACGCAAGAAGGATATTAAGTGAGTACTATTTTGCAATTCCCTAAAAAGAGGTTAATTGTAAGCTGTTATATGCTTATCTTTGTGTGTAAATAATTTTATTATGAGTTTTAGTGTAGATGAAATAAAAAAAGCATTAAGTTTTGTTGTTGAGCCAGACTTAAAAAAAGATATTATTGAATTAAACTTAGTTTCAAATATTCAAATAGAAGGAACTAGAATAAGTTTTGACTTACAAATAAACAATCCGGCAATGCACAATAAAAAACGCGTGATTGAGGCTTGTGAATTACATTTAAATAGAGTTTTAAAAAAAACTGTTCAAGTTGAAGCAAACATAACACCTATTCCTAAAGCCCCGGAAACACCTAAAAGCAACAAAGTGCTGCCAAATGTAAAAAACATTATCGCCATTGCCTCAGGTAAAGGAGGTGTAGGGAAATCTACAGTTACAGCTAACTTAGCCATAGTGCTTGCAAATAAAGGCTACAAAGTTGGTTTGGTGGATGCTGATATTTATGGGCCATCAATGCCATTAATGTTTAATGTTGAACATGAAAAACCCATGCCAATTGAAGTTAATGGTAAAAACATGATTAAGCCTGTAGAAAGCTATGGGGTTAAATTATTGTCAATCGGTTTTTTTGCAGATACCGACCAAGCTGTTGTTTGGAGAGGTCCAATGGCAACAAGAGCTTTGTCTCAGTTGTTTACTGAAGCTCACTGGGGAGAGTTGGACTATATGTTAATTGATTTACCTCCAGGAACGGGAGACATCCATCTTTCGTTAGTACAAACAGTTTCAGTAACAGGGGCAATTATTGTAAGTACCCCTCAAAAAGTGGCGTTAATTGATGCAAGAAAGGCAATTGGGATGTTTAAGTTAGAACAAATTAACGTTCCTGTTTTAGGAATGATTGAAAACATGGCTTATTTTACTCCAGAAGAGTTACCAAATAACAAGTATTATATCTTTGGTAAAGAAGGGTTAAAAAACTTAGCAGAAGAAAATAATCTTCCATTATTAGGGGAAATACCATTAATACAAAGCATTAGAGAAGCAGGAGATGTGGGAAGACCAGCTGTTTTACAAGAAACAACATTGCAAGCAAAAGCATTTAACCAATTTGCTGAAAATGTAATTGCAGAAGTAGATAAGCGAAACAAAAAATTAGCGCCAACTAAAAAAGTTGAAATAACCAATATGAATGGATGTTCTACTAATTAAAAATTTTAGTAATTTTCACTTAAAATAAAAATACTCACTTGGAGAATAGCAAAGAAGATATCCTCAACAAAATTAATCTAGCCTTAGATTCTATCCGCCCATTTTTAAATGATGATGGTGGAGATATTGAGTTGATTGAATATACTGATCAAGTAGTAAAAGTTAAATTTTTAGGAGCTTGTAAGTCTTGTTCAATGAGTCCAATGACCTTAAAAGGTGGCGTTGAAGAAGCCATCAAAAAAGTGCTTCCAGAAATAAAAGAAGTAATTACTGTTGAAGAGCCTTTGGTGGCTTAACTGAGTTTGCCTGCTAACAACCTCATCTCCATGATAGGAGAAATTTTTTCATATAAAATATTGTAAACCGCCTCAACAATAGGGATATCTACTTGAAATTTTTTGTTGATTTCGTGAATTCCTTTTGCAGCATAATAACCTTCTGCAACCATATTCATTTCTATTTGAGCAGAGCGAACAGAATACCCTTTACCTACCATACTTCCAAAGTTTCTATTTCTTGAAAATTGTGAGTAAGCTGTAACCAATAAATCTCCTAAATAAGCAGATGAGTTTACATCTCTATGAATAGGATGTACAGCATCTATAAAAGCTTTGGTCTCACGAGTTGCTGCAGCAATTAATACTGCCTGAAAGTTATCTCCATAACCTAAACCATGACAAATACCACTAGCCACAGCATAAACATTTTTTAAGATGGCAGAAAGTTCTGTTCCAAATAAATCATCAGAAGTTGTTGTATGGATATATCTACACTCCATTGCTTTGGCAACATATTCTGCAATTTCTTGATTTTCACAAGCAATTGTTAAATATGATAATCGTTCTAAGGCCACCTCTTCAGCATGACAAGGGCCAGCTATCATTCCTATTTTCTCATAAGGAACATTTAAAACTTTATGGAAAAACCGGGCAGGAATTCTATTAGTTTCAGCAGGTACAACTCCTTTTGTGGCTGATATTATAAATTTTTTATCTATACCATGAACTTCAACTTCTTCAAAAGCTTTTGCCAAATAAGGAGAAGGAATAGCAATGATTAAAATATCAGAATCATCAACAATCTCTTGTAAATTACTGCTAATGTTTAATTTGCTTACATCAAATTGTATAGATTGTATATAGCGAGGGTTGTGTTTAAATTTCATAATGTGGTTTGCACATTCTTCATCTCTCATCCACCAATTAACGGTTTCTAAATTTTCAGTTAAAATTTTTACAATTGCGGTTGCCCAACTACCACCACCTAATACCGCTATCTTTTTATCAAATTCCATATACACAAATATAGCTATTCTTTAAGTTTTAATTTACACAACATAGAGCTATTATTTTTTAAGGTAAATCTAATTTTATCGTAAGTTTGATTAATGGAAAAAGCTAGCTTTATTACTAACTTGGTAAACTTGTATTCTGATGAACTTTATTCGTGGGCAAATTACAAGATTAACAATAAAGAATCGGCAGAAGATATTGTGCAAGAAACATTTTTAGCCGCTTTTAATGCCGTTGAGAACCTTAAAAATAAAGATCAAGCTAAAACTTGGTTGTTTTCTATTTTAAACAATAAGATTGTTGATTTTTATAGGAAAAATGGTAAGCAGAAAATTTTTATAGAAAGTGAAATAGCTAGTGAAAAACAAACTAACAGCCTGTTTGATAGCAAAGGGAATTGGGAGGATAGAGTTGTGGATGAGTTGTGGGAGACAGAGAATTTACTTGATAACCTTAATTTTATTTCGGTGTTAAAAAAGTGCACCAATGCTTTGCCAAATCGATGGGGGGAAGTAATAACTTCTAAGTACAGTTTAGATAAAAATCCTGCAGACATATGTAAGGAATTTGATATTTCTACGTCTAATTATTGGCAGATTATTCATAGATCAAAATTACAGCTGAAAATGTGCGTTGAAAAAAACTGGAACAATTAAAGGGTTATGGGATTACTTAGTTTAACATGTAACAAAGCAACCGAAATGGTTGAAAAAGAAAAAGTAACTAAAATTACTTGGGTTGAAAAAATTAAGCTCAAATTACACCTTTCTGTATGTAAAGTTTGTCAATCATACAAAACAAATAGCGACTTAATGGATAGTTTCTTTGAAAAAGAAAACATCAATCAAAACAATGTTAAGCTTACCGAAAACAAAGAGCTTAAGGACGCTATTATATCTAAAATAAATACTGAATCTGAAAAAAAATAAACTTTTTTTGTAAGGAATTTGTTTTAGCTCCGACTATTCATTCAAACAATTAAAAAATTGAAAGGATGAATTCTAAAAACAAAAAAAGATTTAAAGTAATTGTAATTATTACACTAGTTGGTGTTTTAATAGGTGGCGGTACAATGCTTTACTTATTTAACATGCCTCATCGTAATGTTCAAGAAACGGAATCAGATTACACTTTAAAAGCTACAGATATCGTAAACGAGTATTTGAGTAATTCAAAAACAGCAAATGATAAATATTTAGATGCTGAAGGAGAATCTAAAATTTTAGAAGTTGAAGGAACTATTTTTTCTATCACCGAAGATTTTAATAATCAAAAAGTAATCTTATTAAAATCAAACGATCAAGAGGCTGGTGTAAGCTGCACATTTACTGCTGAAACTAATAAATCTACAGATAATTTATCTGTAGGTCAAAAAGTAATATTAAAAGGAGTTATAAGGTCTGGAGCATCTTATGATGAAGATTTAGAAATGTATGAAAACGTAATCATGGAAAAATGTGATGTAATCACGAAATAAAAATAATATAAACTTAAAAATTAGAAAAGATGAAAAAGACAATTTTAACTTTAGTAGCAGTTGTAGCAATTTTATTTACTGCACAAGCACAAAAACTAACAACTTCAAAATCACATATTAAATTTTACTCTCACACTGTTGCAGAAGATATTGAAGCAAATAATTACAAAGCAATAGGAACAATTGATACTGAAACGGGAGTGGTAGTTTTTTCAGTACCTATGCAAAGTTTTGAGTTTGAAAAATCATTAATGCAAAAACACTATAACAGTCCAAAATTTTTAGATACCAAACAATATCCTAAAGCCAAATTAAAAGGAAGTATTACTAATTTGGATGGAGTGAACTTTAAAAAAGATGGTACTTATGAGGTTTCTGTTAAGGGAGAAATGACATTACATGGAATTACCAAACCAACAACAGAAAAAGCTACTATAACAGTAAAAAGTGGGAAAGTTTTTGTTGTTAGTAAATTTACTATTACGTTGGCAGATTACAAGGTAGCTTTTGAGAAAGGCAAACCGTCTACTAATATTGCAAATACTGTAGAAGTAACAGTTAACGCTGAATATTAAAAAAAATAAAAAGGTCTTTTTATAAAAGACCTTTTTATTTAAATAGACTCTTATGAAAGCTACCGTTTTAATTTTTGTAATCAGCTTTTTTTTGTTTTCGTTTAGCAATAAATACACTAATTCGGATGATAATCTTTTTAAAATTGAAAGAAGTAAGGATGCCAATCAAATCTATTATGACGTTCAAACTATTCCTTCAGGAGAGTTAAATCATGAAACGCCAATTAATATTTATTGGATAAAAAAGACAGATGGTAATAAGGTTAAACCACTAACATTGATCCAGCAAAAGTGGGCCTATGGTGTGGATTATACTTTTAAAAATGATTCTTTAGCTCAATTTCATTTTGTATCATATAATAAAAGGGATTTCATTTTAAAAAAAGACTCTGACAATAAATTTAAAGTATTTACTAAGATTGATAATCACTACGTTGAAGTAAAACGAATATATATTTATATTACAGGTGGAACTTTTTGGTTTCCAAAAATCCCAAAAATTGAATTATATGTTTACGATAAAATTTTAAAACAAACCATTATAGAAGTTATTAACCCCTATTAATCTAAATAAATTTATTGCTTTATAAATTTCTGTGTAAAAATACCTTCATCACTAAATAATCTTATAATGTAAACACCATCAATTAAATCTTCAACATTAATTAATTCTGTTTTTTTAGAAATTGTTTTAATCGTTTTTCCTGTTAAATCAAGTATTCTAACTTCTTGAATGTTAAAATTGTTAGAGATATTTAATTGAGTTGTTGCTGGATTTGGAAAAACAGTAAAAGTATTAGTTGAAGCAATTAAATTATTGTCTATCCCTGTTGGGAAAGATATTTTTGAAAGACCAGAACTAGTTCCTACCCATACATTATCTGACCGGTCAATCGTCAATCTTCTAATAACAGGGCCCACTAAACCATCATTCACGTCATAATCTATCCAAGATGGTCCGCCACTATTTACAGCTACACCACCTTCTGTAACTAAATAATCTACATATATTCCAGCCCAAACATCTCCTTGAGAATTAATTTTTATATCCACAACAGGGTTTAAAGTATCTGGTGGAGGAAGCACCAACATGATAGTATGAGCATCAATTACTGCATTACTACTATTTAAAACTGAAATTCCTTTGGCAGTTCCTACCCATTTATTATCAGAAGCATCAACAGTTATGGAGCGTACATTATTACTCTGTAAACCAGTATTATAAATAGTAAATGCAAGTCCATTGTACTGAACTACTCCACCCAAACCACTTGCCATATAAACGTCTCCATTAGAGTCAAAATCTACATACTTAATACCCCCAAAAGGCAATCCATCTCCTGTACCATAAGCAGTAAAGGTTAAGCCATCATAAACAGTTGCTCCAGAAAAATCTCCAAACCATATATCTCCGTTTGCTGCTTGAGCAATATGATTTATTCTATTATTTCCTAAACCATTAACAGTAGTGTAGGTAGTAAAATTTACACCATCATAAACACTTACACCAAAATCGGTTCCAACCCAAATATTATTATCACTATCTACAGCAATAGCAGTAATGTTATTATCGGCTAAAGTACTATGTGTTGTTTTGTTAAATATTGTCCATGTGCTCACACCATCAAATTTTGCAATACCATTTTGAGTTCCAAACCACATGTTTCCAGCTGTATCTTGAGCTAAACAAAGCACATTGTTATTTGGCAAACCATCAACAGTTGTATAGTTTGTAAATGTTTGAGATTGAATAGTTAAGGTGGTGAATATCAAACAAACACTTAACAGGTAAATTTTGATTTTTTTCATTTGGTTAGTTTATTATAAATTTTTTAGTTGATGTGAAATCGTTATTGGTTACTGTAATTAAATAAAATCCACTAGAATAGTTATTAATATCAATTACACTAGTTGAAGATGAGTTATTAATTTTTTTCGTTGCAATTTCTCTCCCATTTATATCTCTTAAGATAATTTGGTACTCTCCTGGTTCATTAATTTTAATATTTACATTTCCTTTAGCTGGATTTGGATAAATTATAAAGCTGTTTTTTTCTGGGATTAAGACTTGCTCTACACTTAAAGGGTAAAGATTTTCTGAATTAAACGATGAGTTAATATAACTCCATGGACCTGTTCCATTCGGGAATCTTCCATAAGTTATTGGTCCAGCTGTTTGTGCACCAAAAGATATTTCATCAATTAAATTGCCTAAAGAATCACTTAAAAAAACCGCTTCTCCTGTAGCTGATAATTTAAAGCCAGCATGCAAACCAGCGTCTAAAACATCATTATCAGTCCAAACAATTAAATAACCATTTGCAGGAATTGAAACATTAGGGAACATCCATTTAGTAAGGTTTGTATTTTCATCCGATAGGTAATATCCGTTTAAAGAGATAGTTGAAGATGAATTGTTGTAGAGCTCTATCCAATCTTCATATTGACCTTGAGGATCGGACCAAAGACCATTATTTATAGCGCATAATTCATTCAACACAATATCTCCTTCTACAAATAACTCATGATATTCATAAGCAGCTCTTTCGGGAGAAAACCTTCCTGCAGAATCATTTTCAGCATAAATATAATATTGAACCGTATGGCCAACATTTAATAATTTATAACCATAAATACTATCTCCGGCAATGCCATCATTATGTAACCCATCATCAAACATATCAACTTTGTTAAATAACTTTGTTGAGCTGAATCTGTAAGCTAAAATAACACTATCGGCATTTGTGCATTTTGCAGTTAACCAAACACTATCTCCAATAGAAATACTAGTTGGACTTGAATTAATATTGGTAATATCTGGAGCGCCCTGAAAGCCAGGATAAGTGCTTAAATACGTTGTTCGATCATTCATTAAATCGGTAATTCCAGGATAATCAACTAAATTGGTAACAGTTGAGTTTAAGTTATTCGTAAAATCTGAGTAGGAATAAAATTTGTTGGTGTCATTTTGAACATCAGTATCTATTAATGTTTGCATAAATTGAGCTCTTGTAGCATAATCTTGATTAGCAAAATTCTCTTCCATAATAGTTCTCATGTGTGCAATATACATTCTACGGTATCTATCATTTATAAATAAATTTCTCATTAATGGGCGAGGATAAACAGAAACATTATTGTAATGAAGCAGGGGGTCCATATTTTTAGCTTCGGAAATATTAAAGCCACTGAAGTGAATTGATGCATCTGCTAATCGGTAACTCGCAAAAGATTGATTCAAATCCCATAAAATAGGGTTAAAACGACCATTATTATCTTTGTAGATGTAATAATTTTGGGCATACCCTACATAACTATCAAAATTTATTAGAGAGTAATTAAATGCATGCATCCACAGAGTTCTATCAACATTCAATAAATTCTCTATGTTTCCAGAATAATTATTAAGGGTATCTATAAACTTATAGAAATCTGACCATCCGTAATCCGACTCAAGTGAATAATAAGGATAATATTGAGTACTATCGTTTCCTGGAGTATTACTCAGGTTTGAATTTTCTCCATTCAGATCTAATACATCAGGGTTGCATTTAAAAAATGGATTATCAGACGAATTATAATGGTTTTCTAAGAACTCACCTCCAACATCTTCTACATTAGAGTAAAGACCAATAAGAGTGTCGTTTATATAAACATTGGCATAGTTTGCTTTAGATGCAGGCATGTATTTACGAGCAATCTCATAAGACAAAACCTCTCTAACAAAGGAAGGGTCTTGAATAACATTACTCAATTTTATTTTGTCTATACCATTATATGTTTGTTTCGATTTTATATAATCTAACTTAATATTAAAAGGATTTTTTACTCGATTAACACTAACCGAGCTATAGCCTTTGTATCTTATACCTACACTATCTAGCTGAGTTCCATCAATTTTAATTGATGTAGCCACTAAACGGTTTTCAAAACCAGATGTATACATCGTATCTAATATATAGTCCCAATTAGGCTCAGCAAAGTAAATTTTAATTTCCCTAATGGAATCTACCGAATAGAAGCTAACTTGTGCGTTTAAGTTCTTTTCTCCAATAAATAAAGAAAAACCAAGAAGGATAAATAGATACTTTCTCATCAATAGAAATTTATTTTATTAAGTCTATTTTTTTAACAACAGTTTGCCTATCTTCATTGATGATGTGCATAATATATACCCCATTAGTATAATTAGACAAGTCTATTTTAGATTCGTTTTTTGTTTGCAATACTTGTTTTCCATAAATATCATAAACATTAATACTATATGAACTCTCGATAGAAGATAATCCAACAATATTTACAATACCATTTGAAGGGTTTGGAAATATGTTAATGTTGATATTAGCAAACTCTTGAACACTAGTACTTAATCCACAAGGGTCGTTTCCTAATAAAGCCGCTAAACCAGCATAATCACATTCGTATCTAAAAGCTTTTGCAGGACCAGCACTATATTGCCAAACAACAGTATTAGAAGAGTTAACCTCATACATATAAGCGTTTGAAACACTTACAAATGTATTTCCGTTGGTCATTTTATCATGTGCTGATTGTCCTGATGAATATGCGTTAGCAGTGTGCCTCCAATTATAAGTAGTTGGAGTAGTGTAAGATGAATATGTATTCCCAGATACTGGTGGATTAATTGCATCAACAGTAGATGTGCTGTTTCCACCACCATTATTGTTAAAAAACTGGATGTATCCAGCGTTTGGTCTACCAGCTTTAATCCATCTTGGATCATGAACTGCTGCAGGAATAATTTGTGGAGATGTTGATCCAAAATTTGGAGCATTTCCATAACGATAAAGAAAATCTCCACCTTTACCTGAGTTTCCTCCAGTGTGTGATGCTGCTTGTGCGGTAGTTGTGCTGTGATCAATTATAAAAAATTCACTTGCATATCTAGAGGTAAAAACCAATTGATCTAGAGTTGGATTGTAATCAATTCCATTTACATGAAACCAATCACCCCCACTTGGGCCTGGGCCAGTACTACCAGCCACCGCATTAATATCCATAAGCTGTGGGTTGTTTGCAACAACGCCAAAATTATCTTTTGTAGCATTATGATCTTGAATCATATGATCCCAGATGTGCCATTCCCAAACAATTGTTGCGCTACCAGCACCATCAGGTTGTAATTCAACAAAATGTGTTGGCCACTTATTAGAAGAAGTACTTCCAGACCAACCTGCCTGAAGCAACTGTGTTCCTGTTTTTACTTCCCATGCAGTTATTATTACATTTCCATTTGGAAGAACAGTAAAATCGTGATGAGAAACATGTGTTGAGGTTGAATATATATACTGCCATACAACATTAGCATTAGCATCTAATTCTTGAATAATACCTGAAACTGCAGCACCATTCATCTGATTACTAGAATAAACCCCACCTCTAACTAAATTACCATTCTCTTTTAAATGTACTGTATAGTTCCCAGCTATAGCACATGACCATGAATGAGCGATACTTCCATTTTTATCAATTAAATAAGTGGTATTACTGTTTTGAGAATTGTATAAAGCATATCCATCAAATGTTTGTGCATTTATCGGCATAATCGCGGTGATAAAGAAGGCACTTAACAGTGCTAAATAGGTAGTTTTTTTCATTCGAATTAGTTAAGTTAATATTGTGTTTTTTTATTTAGACGACATTATATTAACTATCCTTCGCATGGATGTGAATTTATTTTTTTAACACACAAACCTTACTTTCGCCTTCTATCTCTACTTTAATCAACCCCAATTTATTTAAACCTTTAATTCCTTTGTCCCATTGTTTACCGCTTAATCCAGCAGCTACTTTTAAAGCCCCTAATTCCATTTGGTTATTGCTTTTTATGTGCTGTAAAATAGTTTTTTCAGCATCACTTAGTTCAACTGCTTTCTTCTCAGGTTTCATTTGTGGGAATAGCACCACTTCTTGAATAGATTCATTATTGGTTAAGAACATGATTAATCGATCAATACCTATTCCTAAACCTGATGTTGGTGGCATACCATATTCTAATGCTCTTAAAAAGTCATAATCAATGGATTCACCAGCTTCATCATCACCTCTTTTAGCTAATTCTATTTGAGACTCAAAACGTTCTTTTTGGTCTATCGGATCATTTAGTTCAGTATAAGCATTAGCCAATTCTTTGCCACAAATCATTAACTCAAACCGTTCTGTTAAGTTAGGGTCGTCCCTATGTTCTTTACATAGCGGAGACATTTCTTTAGGGTAATCAATTATAAAGGTTGGATCAATGTAATTTCCTTCACATTTTTCTCCAAAAATTTCATCAATTAATTTTCCTTTCCCCATGGTATCATCCACCTCAATTCCATTTGCTTTACACCAAGTAGCTAATTCTTCTTCCGTTTTATCTTTAATATCGAATTGAGTAAAATCGATAATCGCTTGTCGCATCGTTACTCGCTTATAAGGAGCTTTAAAGTTGATTTTATTCTTCCCAAAAATTGCTTCAGTTGTTCCGTTTACTGCAATTGCACAATGCTCAAGCAACTTCTCAGTAAACTCCATCATCCAGTTGTAGTCTTTATAAGCTACATAAATTTCCATCATCGAAAACTCTGGATTATGCGTTCTGTCCATACCTTCATTCCTAAATGTTTTTGCAAATTCAAACACTCCCTCAAACCCACCAATCAAGGTCTTTTTTAAATATAGCTCACAAGCAATTCTTAAATACATTGGCACATCTAACGAGTTGTGATGTGTAATAAATGGACGTGCAGCTGCTCCTCCAGGAATAGGCTGTAATATTGGGGTTTCCACCTCATAATATCCTCTCTCCACAAAAAACGAACGCATGGCATGCATTAATTTGGCTCGCTTAATAAAAACTTCTTTTACATGTGGATTTACCACCAAGTCAGCATAACGTTGTCTATATCTCGTTTCAGGATCTGTAAACGCATCATGCACATTCCCTTCAGCATCTGTTTTTGGTAACGGCAACGGTTTTAATGATTTGCTTAACAACTCAAACTTTTTTACCCGTACACTTATTTCTCCAACTTGAGTTTTAAATAACTCCCCCTCAACACCAATAAAATCACCAATGTGTAACAGTTTCTTGTAAACTTCATTGTACATTGTTTTATCTTCACCCTCACAAACATCATCCCTCTTAAAATAAACCTGAACTTTTCCTTCACTATCTTGTAATTCTGCAAACGATGCATTTCCTTGAATTCTTCTGCTCATTAATCGACCAGCAACTATTACTTTTTTTCCCTCAACATAATTTTCCTTAATTTCTTTAGACAAAGCATTTACAGGATATAATGCCTGTGGATAAGGGTTAATACCCAAAACTCTTAGTTTTGTTAAAGACTCTCTTCTAACTAATTCTTGTTCTGATAACTGCTGACTCATTGTTTTTTATTTATTAAGGCGACAAAGATAATGCTTTAAAGATTAAAGATAACAAGACAGAAGACAAAAGATTAAGAGCTGCTCCTTCTTCTTGTTTCTTAATATCTTATTTTTGCGCAATGATTTTAACAGATACGCACACTCACCTTTATTCATCTCAGTTTGATGAGGATAGAACGGAAATGATACAAAACTGTATTGATAAAGGAATATCTCGTTTGTTTTTACCTAATATCGATAGTAGTTCTATTGATGGAATGATGGCTTTAGAAAAAGAATTTTCTAATAATTGTTTTGCAATGATAGGTTTACACCCTTGCTCAGTTAAGGAAAATTATAAAGAAGAATTAACTTTAGCTGAAGAGTGGCTAAACAAACGTAATTTTTGTGCTATTGGTGAGATTGGTATTGATTTGTATTGGGATAAATCTACACTAAGTATTCAGCAAGACGCCTTTAGAACTCAAATTAATTGGGCTAAAGAAAGAAACCTGCCTTTTGTAATTCATTGCAGAGATGCTTTTGATGAAATTTTTGAAATATTAGATGAATTGAATGATGAAAAAATGCGAGGAATTTTTCATTGTTTTACTGGAAATTTACAGCAAGCGAATCACATTATAAACTATGGTGGTTTTAAATTAGGGATAGGCGGAGTGGTTACTTTTAAAAATGCAGGGTTAGATAAAGTTGTAGAACAAATTGATTTAAAACATTTGGTTTTAGAAACGGATTCGCCTTATTTAGCTCCAATGCCTTATCGTGGAAAACGTAATGAAAGTAGTTATTTGGTTAATATTGCTGATAGAATTAGTGATTTGCATAGTGTAAGTATTGATGAGGTGGCAAAAATTACTACTGCAAATTCTAAGGAAGTGTTTGGATTTTAAATTACATTTGTTCGGTGAGTTCAATACTACTAATATATACAGGCGGAACCATAGGAATGGTTAAAGATGAAGAAACAGGGGCTTTAAAAGCTTTTGATTTCGCTTCTTTGATCAAAGAAATTCCAGAAATAAAAAAGTTTGCTCACCAACTAAATGTTGAATCTTTTGAAACCCCAATAGATTCTTCTAATATGCAGCCTGAAAACTGGTTGCGTTTGGCAAAAATTATTCAAAACAATTATGATACACATGATGGATTTGTGATTTTGCATGGTTCTGATACGATGGCTTATACAGCTTCCGCATTAAGTTTTTTATTAGAAAACTTAAGCAAACCTGTTATTTTAACTGGTTCTCAACTACCTATTGGTGAAGTTAGAACAGATGCTAAAGAAAACTTACTGACAGCAATTGAATTGGCGTCTACTTATAAAAATGGAAAAGCATTAGTGCCTGAAGTGGCAATATACTTTGAGTACGATTTGTATAGAGGGAACAGAGCAACTAAATCTAACGCGGAAGATTTTGAAGCTTTCACTTCTCCAAATTACCCAGTATTGGCTCAAGCTGGGGTTTCGTTAAGGTTTAATTCCAAAGAAACTTATCTTGCAAACAATAAAGAACTTAAGGTTAATCCGCATTTTAATCAAGATATAGCCACTATAAAGTTATTTCCTGGAATAACGGAGCAATATATTTTTTCAGTAATCAATATCCCTAATTTAAAAGCAATTGTATTAGAAAGTTTTGGCGCAGGAAATGGTTCTACTCAGATATGGTTTATTGACTTATTAATAGAAGCCATAAAAAAGGACATCATTGTTGTAAATATTAGTCAATGCGAGAGAGGAAGTGTGAGCCAAGGAAAATACGAAACAAGTGCTGCTTTTGAAAAAATAGGCGTTGTTAGTGGTAAAGACATGACTTTTGAAGCCACAGTTACTAAACTAATGTATTTGTTGGGAGCTGGTTTACCAAATGCCGAGGTTAAAAAATTACTTCAAGTATCGTTAAGAGGAGAAATTACTTCTTAAAGCCAACCAATAAAGAGACACAACCACTTGGGGTTAGTCTTGTAATTGAATTTTTTTCTTCACCTTTAGGAACAATTATCTGAACAATTAATTGTTGCGTATTGGCTACTTTAAAATCCCAAAACGGATTAACAGTATTTTCATCACTTTTATAAAGCACTTTTCGTGTTTTGTCTAACACTTTAAACTGAACTTTTCCAATCATGTCTTGTGAGCAAACCAAAATACGGTATTCTTTCCCAGCATTAAAAGTCATTTCAACATCTGCAGAATCACCAGGGTTAAATTGTGCACTAGTTAATTGCCCATTATGTATAAATGGGTTTAGCGTAGGTAAACAATGTTTTTTTGTAAATCCCTTACATTGAGCTTGAGCATCAACTGAAAAAAGAGTTGACACTAAAATTACCAAGCTAATAGTTGCTATTTTATTTAATAAGCTCATTTCTAACTTTTTTTACGGTTGCTGCTATTTCTAAAATTGTTGCTGGCTCATACTTTAAGGTGCTTCCACCACCAATAGTTGGAACTGCCTCTTCAGAAACAGTTGCTTCTGCCTCTTCTTCTTCAATTTTATCAAAAGCAGTTTTTATATCTGTTAATTTTAATGCCATTTTAGCCACATCTTTATCATTGTATGTCCCCAATAAAGCCAACAAGTTGTTAATAGAATGTTTTTGCTCAGCAATTTTTTGCATTAATTCTTTATCAGGATTTTCTTTGTTTAAAGATTGTGCGCCCAAATAAAGCCCTTCAATCCAACCGCCAGCAATTATTAAAGCAGATAAATTATCTTGTCCATTTTCTTTTAAATAACCATCAGCCACCCAAAAAGCATCATTAATAATAAGCATTAAGGAATCTCTATTGTTCATGTTTTTTTCCATTCGCTCTAATGTCTCTCCATTAAAAGCAGCAGTAACACCTAATCCATCAGCCATTTTTTTAGAGCAATTCATGTAAAGCATAGATGCTTGCGATTGGTCGAATATATTAGCATAACTTAAATCAGCTCCATAAATACCAAAGTTGATAGCCATTTGAACATTTGTGGAGTATTTGTTTACATTTTCTACTGGGTTTAAAACAGAAGCATTAAAGCTAGCACCTGCGTTTTCAAAAATAGAAGCGGTTTCCATAGGAGAAGGAACTGTTCTAAAAACTTGTTGAGCTTTTTCTGCTCTTTCTGGCGTTAAAACCTCATCAATTGCTTCTGTTATTGTATTATCTTCAACAGGCTCTGGATCTCCTCCACAAGCCATTAAAAAACTAGAGGCTAATATTATAAAAGTATATTTTTTCATCTTATTGGATGGTTTTGTTATTCAAATATATAAAAATTAATGTGCCAACAACCAATTTTCAGCAGCATTCATCTCTACTTCTAGAGGAACTATTAGTTTAACAGCATTTTCCATTTTATCTTTTACTACTTTTTTAATTTGTTCTAACTCGGGTTTGTAAACATCAAAAACTAATTCATCATGCACTTGTAAGAGCATTTTAGATTTGAATTGTTGTTTTTCAAACTCTTGATGAATGTTAATCATCGCAATTTTAATGACATCAGCCGCAGAACCTTGTATTGGTGCATTTACGGCATTACGTTCTGCATGCCCACGCACTATTGCATTATTAGAGTTGATGTCTTTTAAATTTCTTCTACGATGCATAATGGTTTCTACATAACCATTCTCTTTAGCTAACACAACATTATTATCCATGTAAGCTTTTAGTTTAGGATATTGCTCAAAGTAAGTATCGATAATTTCTTTCGCTTCTGTTCTTGAAATGTTTAGGTTTTGAGATAAACCAAATGCCGAAACGCCATAAATAATTCCAAAATTAACAGCTTTGGCTTTACTTCTCATATCTCTATCAACTTCTTCGGGTTTTACACCAAATACTTTAGCCGCAGTTGCAGTATGAATGTCTTCTCCTTTTACAAATGCTTCTTGCATGTTTTCATCTTCACTCAATGCTGCAATAATTCTTAACTCTATTTGTGAGTAATCTGCTGCGAGTAAAATATAATCATCATTTCTTGGAATAAATGCTTTTCTTATTTCTCTACCTTTTTCACTCCTAATAGGAATGTTTTGTAGGTTGGGATTATTAGAACTTAAACGACCGGTAGCTGCAACAGTTTGCATATAGCTAGTATGTATTTTCCCATCCTTAACATTTACCAATTCTGGCAATGCATCTACATAAGTAGATTTTAATTTTTTTAATGTTCTGTACTCTAAAATTTGCGGTATAATTTCATGTTTGTTGGCTAATTTAGAAAGTACATCTTCCCCAGTTGCATACTGACCAGTTTTTGTTTTTTTGGCTTTTTCTACTATTTGCATTTTTTCAAAAAGTATCTCACCTAATTGTTTCGGAGAATCTATGTTAAATTCTTCGCCAGCTAAAGAAGTTATAGTTTTTGTTAATTCAACAATTAAGAGTTCTAATTCTTCCGAAAATTTACTTAAAGCTTCAACATCCAACTTAATACCCTCTTTTTCCATTGCGGCTAAAACAGGAATTAAAGGAGTTTCAATGTCATCCATTAATTTTTTGAGTGTTGCATTCATTTTAGGCTCAAACTCATTCTTTAATTGAAGTGTAATATCTGCATCTTCACAGGCATAATCCACAATATTTTCTTGGGGGATATCCCGCATACTTAATTGTTTTTTTCCTTTTTTGCCAATTAATGTTTCTATTGAAACAGGCTTGTAACCCAAATATGCTTCAGCTAATAAATCCATGTTATGTCGCATATCAGGTTGAATCAAATAATGAGCAATCATGGTATCAAACAATTTGCCTTTTACAGCAACATTGTATGTACTCAACACATTTATATCATACTTTAAGTTTTGACCAACCTTTTCAATCTTCTCATTTTCGAAAATTGTTTTAAATTCATTCATTAAAGTTTGAGCCTCCGTTTGGTTTTCTGGAAAAGGAACGTAAAATGCTTCTCCAGCTTTATATGCAAATGATAAACCAACAATTTCTGCTTCGAACGGATTTAAACCTGTTGTTTCTGAATCAAAACAAAAAGAACTTTGTGCAGCTAAATTTTTAATTAAGTCAACTCTTTTTTCGGTAGTATTTACAAAATGGTATTTCTGAGTGGTGTTTTCTATGGTTTTTTGTTCCATTAATACAATTGGTTTTTCTTCAGCAGGTGCTTCTTGAGCATTTCCAAATAAATCCATTTGTCCACCAACCTGAACCGGTGCAGCTTGTATTTGAATTTCTTTGCCTAACACTCGTTTGGCTAAATTTCTAAATTCTAACTCAGCAAATAGTTCTGTTATTTTAGTTTCATCAGGCGTTTCTAATTCAAAATCTTTAAAATCGTATTCTACGGGAACATCTAAAATAATAGTTGCTAATTTTTTAGACATTAGCCCTTGCTCTGCAAACTCGATAACATTTTCTTTTTGTTTCCCTTTTAGTTCATGGGCATGGGCTATTAAGCTTTCAATACTCCCGTATTTTGCAATTAAGATTTTTGACGTTTTTTCACCAATACCAGGTATTCCAGGAATATTATCTACAGCATCTCCCCACAATCCTAAAATATCAATAACTTGTAATGGGTTTTCTACTTCAAATTTTTCACAAACTTCTTTAACCCCTAAAACTTCGGCAGGCTTACCATAAGCAGCAGGTTTATACATAAAAATATTTTCAGAAACCAATTGTCCAAAATCTTTATCAGGAGTCATCATGTAAGTTTGGTAACCTTCTTTTTCAGCTTGTTTAGCGATGGTACCAATGATATCGTCTGCCTCATATCCTTCTTTTAAATAAATAGGGATATTAAAGGCGTCTAAAATTTGTTTTATGTAAGGGATAGCTGTTCTAATATCTTCAGGCATGGCTTCTCGGCCTGCTTTGTAATCGGAAAAATCATCAACTCTATTTACAGCTCCAGGGGCATCAAAAACAACCGCAATATGTGTCGGTTTTTGTTTTTCTAAAACCTCAATTAGCGTGTTGGTAAAACCCAACATTGCTGAGGTGTTTAAACCTTTAGAATTGTAACGGTGGTTTTTACCAAAACCAAAATATGCTCGGTAAATTAATGCAAATGCATCTAGTAAAAAGAGTTTTTTTTCTGTTGCCATGGATGATAATTTTATGATTCTTTAAAAGTAAGAGTTTTGTTTTTGGATAGCTCAAAATGAGGATGATTTTATTATTTTAGTTGAATGAAAAAGCTATTTCCATTTTTATTTATTCTAATCATGAGTTTATCAAAAGATAAACTTTGTTACGCCCAAAACTTTAGCATAGAGGAACAACACCATATAGACAGCTTAAATAAAATTATTTCCAATGCTAAAAGCCACGACACCTCTTTGGCTGGCGCTTATATTTCTTTATCAGAAATATTATATGTTTCTAATATTGACACTTTAAAACCATTATGTGAAAAAGCAATAATAATTGCAGAAAAGGCATTGGAGGGAAAGCCAAATAAAACAATTAAAAATAATTTATTAGCATCATTATCAGCCGCACTTAATAACATTGGTTATATCTATATGCAACAAGGAGATGTCCCTAATGCCCTTGGGAATTTCCACAAAAGCCTTGAAATGGATGAAGAATTAGGTGATAAGTCAGGGGTAGCTATGGGTTTAAATAACATTGGGTTTATATATAGCAATCAAGGAGATACCTCTAAAGCTAAGGAGTATTACCACAAAAGCCTTAAAATACGTGAAGAGATTGGCGATAAATATGGAGTTGCTCAAAGCCTAAACAACCTTGGAGTTATTTGTGACCTCCAAGGAGACTTACTTAAGGCTCTGGAGTATTATAACAAAAGTCTTGAAATAAATAAACAAATTAATGATCAAAAAGAAGTGGCCTCTAGTTTAAATAATATTGCAGCCATTTACAACAATTTAGGAGATTACCAGGAATCATTGGTATATGGAAAAAAAAGTCTTGAAATATATCAAGAAATAGGCAATAAAGAAGGAATAGGTACTTGTTATAATAATCTTGCGATTTGTTATGATAACCAAGCAGACTTATCTAAAGCATTGATATATGGACAAAAAAGTCTTAAAATAGCTCAAGAAATAAATTATCCTGTAAGTATTAAAAATGCTGCTAATATATTGAGTAAAGTTTATCAAAAAAAAGGTAATTATAAAGAAGCATTGGCCATGCGAAATTTAGAAATTCAAATGCGCGATAGTATATATAACGAAGCGACACAAAAAGCTACAGCTCAACAACAAGCTAAATATGAGTACGAAAAGCAGAAAACTATTGATGATGCTGCTCACGATAAACAAATAGCACTAGAACAAGAAGAACAAAAAAAGCAACGAATTATTTCAATAAGTATTGGAGTTGGATTGTTGTTAGTCGTGATATTTTTATTTTTTGTATTTAACCGTTTGCGTGTTACTCGAAAACAAAAAATAGTTATTGAGCAGCAAAGAGACATTGTTGAAGAGGCTCATAAAGAAATAAAAGATAGTATTAATTATGCAGAACGTATACAGCGAAGCTTTTTAGCAACAGAAGATTTGTTAGATGAAAATCTCAATGAATATTTTGTGTTTTTTCAACCTAAAGACGTGGTAAGTGGCGATTTTTATTGGGCAGGGAAACTCGCAAACAATCAATTTGCAATGGTTAATGCAGATAGCACTGGCCACGGTGTTCCAGGAGCAATTATGAGTATTTTAAACATCTCATCTATAGAAAAAGCAGTAGAAAAAGGAATTACCAACCCGGCAGAAATATTTAATGATACTCGTAAAACCATTATTGAACGATTAAAAAAAGATGGGAGTACAGATGGCGGTAAAGATGGAATGGATGCAAGTATCATTAGTTTTGATAAGATCACAAACAAGTTTAGTTATACTGCTGCACAAAATCCTATTTGGATAATTAGAAATAAAGAGTTGTTAGAAATTAAACCAGAAAAAATGCCAATAGGCAAGCACGATAATGACTCTATCCCTTTTATTGGGGGAGAATTTAAAACGGAAGAAGGAGATGTAATTTATACGTTAACAGATGGTTTTCAGGATCAGTTTGGAGGAGAAAAGGGTAAAAAATTTAAACTAAAACCTTTTAAAGATTTTTTGATAGGTATTGCTAATCTGCCAATGAAAGAACAACAAGAAAAACTCCAAGAAACTTTTACTAAATGGAAAGGTAATGAAGAGCAAGTAGATGATGTTTGCGTCATAGGTGTGAGAATATAAATTATACAGCTGCCTTATTCTTATTAGCTAATTGACCACAAGCAGCATCAATATCTTTCCCTCTACTTCTACGAACATTCACAATAAGATTAAACGTGTTTTCTAAAAAAGCAGCAAACTTGTCAGTTTTTTCGCTGTCTGCTTTTTCAAACTCAGCATCATCAATCGGATTGTATTCGATAATGTTTATTTTACAAGGAACAACTTTACAAAATTCTGCCAATTCTTTTGCATCTTCTAAACTGTCATTAAAATCTTTAAAAATAATGTATTCAAAGGTTACTCGAGTTCCTGTTTTTTCATAAAAATAAGCCAATGCTTCTGATAGTGCTTCTAAAGAATTAGAGTCATTAATAGGCATTATTTCACTTCGTTTGGCATCATTTGCAGCATGTAATGATAAGGCCAGGTTAAATTTTACATCATCATCACCCAATTGTTTAATCAACTTTGCAATTCCTGCTGTAGAAACTGTAATGCGCTTTGGCGACATCCCTAAACCATTAGGCGATGTGATTAACTCAACAGATTTTAAAACATTTTTATAGTTAAGAAGAGGCTCACCCATTCCCATATAAACAATATTGCTTAATGGTGTTTGATAATGTTCCTCAGCTTGTTGTTTGATTAAAGCGACTTGATCAAAAATCTCTTCTGCCTCTATGTTTCTTAATCGATCTAATTTTCCGGTAGCACAAAACTTACATGTTAAACTACAACCAACTTGGCTAGAGATACAAGCAGTCATTCTTCGGGGAGTAGGAATTAAAACCCCTTCCGTAATTTTTCCATCATGTAAACGGAAAGCATTTTTTATGGTTCTGTCGGAACTAATTTGTTTTTCGGCAATGGTTACTACCTTAATTTCAAAATTAGCCTCTAACAAATCTCTTGTTTTAACAGAAAGATTGGTCATTATATCAAATGAAACAGCTTGTTTTTTCCATAACCATTCATAGACTTGTTTTGCACGAAATGCTTGATCTCCATTTTGAGTAAAAAAATCAATTAATTCAGACAACTCTAATCCTCTTATATTTTGTTTTTCTGTCATTTGTATGCAAAGATAAGATTAGGAAAAACAAAAAGTGTCCATTCGAGTGAAATTCTGTAAGAATTTAGTATCAAGAAACATTTTTTGATATAAATTCATTTTGTTCTCGATACGCTTTGCACTCAAATGGACAATGATTTTATTATTTTTGAGCCATGAAACTTATTTCAGCTGATTATATTTTCCCAATTACTTCTGAACCAATTAAAAATGGGGTTGTTACGATTAATAGTAAAGGAGAAATTTTAGCGGTTTTAAATCCAGAGGTAAATGAAATTAATTGGGAGTCAGTTGAAAAGTATGAAGGAATTATTTGTCCAGGGTTTGTAAATACACATTGCCATTTAGAGCTTTCTTATCTTAAAGGAAAGGTAGCCGAACAAACTCAATTACATGGGTTTGTTGGAGAACTAATGAGTATTAGAGATAGTTTTACTAACGAAGAAAGGTTGTTGGCAATAAAACAAGCTGATGAAGAGATGTATCAAAACGGAATTGTTGCCGTTGGAGATATTAGTAATGGAGGCTCTACTTTTAAGCAAAAACAACATTCTAAAATTAAATACCATACGTTTTTAGAAGTTTTTGGATTAAATGGTTCAGATGCTGAAAACATTATAGAAAAAGCAACTCTTTTGAAAAAAGAATATCACCATTCTAAAGCAATTTCAATTAGCGCACATGCTCCTTATTCAATGTCTCCAAAACTTAAACAACTAGTTAATAATGAAAACGATAAAATTTTAACAATTCATAACCAAGAAACAGCCAGTGAAAACGAATTGTTTAAAAGTGGAACAGGAGCTTTGTTTAACCAATTGAGTTGTTTTAGTGAGGCAATCAAAGAATGGAAGCCAACAGGTAAAAATTCTTTACCATCGTATTTGCCAGAATTTTCGCCCGACAAAAAAATCTTGTTGGTACATAATACGTTTACTGAGCAAGCAGATATTCATTTTGTGAATAATTATAGCGAGAATATTTACTGGTGTTTTTGTCCGAATGCCAATTTATACATTGAAAACAAATTACCAAACTTCGAGTTGTTTTTAACCGAAAAATGCACCATTGGCACAGATAGTTTAGCTTCAAACTGGAGCTTGTCTGTGTTGGATGAATTAAAAGTAATTGAAGCCAACGCAAAAATTTCTACAAACACACTCTTAAAATGGGCAACATTAAATGGGGCAGCGTTTTTAGGGCTGGATAAAATGTTTGGTTCTATAGAGGTTGGAAAAAGACCAGGGTTGAATTTGATAACGAACATAAAAAACAATCAACTTACCAATAAATCAGAAGTTAAAAGGATTGATTGCTAATTTTATTGGGTTACTTTGCAATCCATTAAATTAAAAACAATGAAAAAAATCAACTTATTAATAGTTTTTATAGTAATATCATTAGGGTCAATAGCTCAAACTGTTGATTCTACAACAATTAATGATAATCCAAAAATTATTAAACTCAACCAACAAATATCTATCTTAACTACAAGCAAAGAAAAGTTGATGAAAAACAATGAGGTATTAGAAAAAGAGACTAAAGAGTTAGAGCAAGAATTAAAAAACAACAATGCCGCTATAAAAACGCAACAAAAAGAAATAGAAGGGAAAAATGAAGAATTAATAAAGCGTGTAGACAAGGGAAAAAGCACTGAGAAGGTTAGTAAAAAAAGAGAAAAGTTGATGAAGAAAAATGAAAAATTATCGGGGGCGATAGAAAAGAAAAAAAAGAAAATAGACAAGAATAAATCTAAAATTAAAAGCAACGAAAAAGCGATAAAGAAGACCGATAATAAATTAGAAAAACTTCAGAAGAGCATTGAGGCTTTAAATCAATAATTATTTTATATATTTATAAGTGATATGAAACACTTATTCAGCATATTAATAATTTTACTAGTGAGTTTGTTGGCTCAAAGTCAAAATTATTTCCCTAAAGGGGCAATTTGGCATTATCATTTACCTTCATTCAGTTCGGCTTCATTCTCTTTTACTACTATTGAGTCTAAAGGTGACTCTATTTTTAATGGAGATACTCTTACGTTTTTAGAAGGGTTTATTGGTTGTGCAGATGGTATTGATGAATTAGTTAAACAAGTTGGGCAAAAAATTTACCGACTAAATAAATGTGACTCTACGTTTAGTTTACTTTATGATTTTGGGGCAAACGTTGGAGATACTATTGTTGTAGAAATAGGTTATTGTTACATGACTCCTAAAGATTCAATGATTTATATAATAGACTCAATAAAGCCTAAAATTATAAATGCTAATTTATTAAGTCAATTTTTCATTTCTTACCTGACTTCTCCTTCATATTTAATTGGGGATTCTTTACTAGAAGGTATTGGAGGGGCGAAGTCCTTATATCCTGTTGTTGGATTTTGCGATCCTACTGGAGGGCCATTAAGGTGTTATGAAGATTCTGTTATTGGTTACTATAATACAGGTTTTTTTTCTTGTGATACTGTTTTTGTTGGTATAGATGAATTGTTTTTAGATAAAAACACGACAATTTACCCAAACCCAACTGCCAATAAAGTGTTTGTTAAAACAGACAAACCGTTTAATTACATTGAGTTGTTTAATTTAAATGGGCAAAAATTACTTACAACCAAAGAAGTTGAAATTAATCTTGACAAACTTTCTAAGGGAGTTTATTTTATTAAAATACACTTTGAGGAAGAAGTGATTTATCGAAAAATAATTAAAGAATAAGGCTTTCAGCCAACATCAAATCTTGTTGTGTTGTTATTTTAATGTTCTCTGTATTTCCTTCTACTAAATAAATTGTTTCTCCAAGTTTTTCTACTACAGAGGCATCATCAGTAAAAGAAGGATTGAAATCTTGCTCGTAAGCTTTTAAAAGTAATACTGAGGAAAAGCATTGTGGTGTTTGCACCGCTTTATAACAGTTACGCGCAACTGCATTATTTATTCCTTCTTGTTTCGATACATGTCTTAACGAATCTACTACATCAATAACAGGAATGGCATTGCCTTTTTCTTCGGCAGTTTTAAAACAGTTAAGAATAGTTTCTTTACTTACTAAAGGTCTAACACCATCATGTATGGCAACAATTCCTTTTTCGGTTACTAATTTTAGTGCGTTTTGCACAGATTCGAAACGTGTTTTTCCGCCCTTTACAACTCTTTCAGGAGAAAGCGGGAAATGGTGTAAAATACAAAGCTCTTCCCAATAATCTAATTGATTTTCGGGAAGAGCTAAAATGATTTCAATATCTTGAAAAGTACTTTTAAACTTTTCTATGGTATGCATTAAAATAGGTTTGCCTTTGATTTTAAGAAACTGTTTGGGAATATCTTGTCCCATTCGTTCTCCTTTACCTCCGGCAACTATTATTGCATATTTATGCATTAGCAGTTAATTCGTCAGCACTAAAAAACTCATCAGCCGAAGCTGTAAAAGAGTTTCCGTCTTTTTCTTCTTTAACATAAGTGTTTGTAGCATTTCCATTATGCTCATCTTCTTCATTATCAGAACTTCTATTGTTAGAGTAACCCCCTTCTTTAGGTCTTCCTATTGAACGAATGTAAGCGTTTAACATTCGGTGTATTTTTTCGATAAACTCTAATAATTCTTCTGATTGCTCAGCTGAAATCAATTCTCTTTCTTTAGATTTTATTAACCATCCTTTGGTTTTTAATAAGTAACCTCTAGAAATGTAGCAATAATGTTTTTTGTCTTTAAAGTTATATCTTCCGTATCCTGCAGCAATGTTTCCTGAAATTGCATCTGCTGATTGTAAAAATGATTTTCCTACTGCATCTTTATTAAATCCTTCCCATTGGTTAACGATGTCCCAAATTTTTTGTTCAAAATCTAGACATTCTTGGTAAAGCTTTAGGTCTTCTAGTTTCATTTAATTTGTTTTAATGTTAATATATTCCTTTTTCTTATACTCATTATATGATAAGCATCGCATCACCATAAGTGTAAAAACGATATTTTTCTTTTATAGCTAATTTATAAGCTTTCATTACTAAATCATAACCACCAAAAGCAGCAGTCATCATTAATAAAGTAGATTCTGGCGTGTGAAAATTAGTAATCATACAGTTTGCCAAGCTGAAATCATAAGGAGGAAAAATAAATTTATTAGTCCAACCATCATAAGGTTTTAAAAAACCATCGGTTGATACAGATGATTCCATAACTCTCATAGAAGTTGTTCCAACCGAACAAATTCGTTTTTTTCTTCTTTTAGCATCGTTAACTTTTTCAACACATAATTCATTGATATGAATTTCTTCTGAATCCATTTTGTGCTTAGTAAGATCTTCTACTTCTACCGACCTAAAAGTGCCTAACCCAACATGCAAAGTTAAAAAGGCAAAATCAATCCCTTTAATTTCAAATTTTTTCATCAAGTGTTTACTGAAATGTAACCCTGCAGTAGGAGCAGCTACAGCTCCTTCTTGTGTTGCATAAACTGTTTGGTAACGTTCAGCATCTTCTGGTTCAACAGCTCTGTTAATGTATTTTGGAATGGGTGTTTCTCCCAATTTTTCAATAATTGCTTTAAACTCTTCATAAGGGCCTTCAAATAAAAAACGAAGTGTTCTTCCTCTTGAGGTAGTATTATCAATTACTTCAGCTACTAAATCATCATCGCCAAAATAAAGTTTGTTTCCAATTCTAATTTTTCGAGCAGGATCAACCAATACATCCCAAAGTAAACTTTCTCTATTCAATTCTCTTAATAAGAATACTTCAATTCTTGCCCCTGTTTTTTCTTTGTTTCCATACATTCTTGCAGGAAAAACTTTGGTATCATTCATTACCAATAAATCGCCTTCATCAAAATACTCTAAAATATCTTTAAAATGACGGTGTTCGATTTCTCCTGTGGCTCTATGAAGAACCATAAGCTTAGCGTCTTCTCTTTCTTCTGCAGGTCTTTCTGCCAATAACTCGTTAGGTAGTGTAAATTTGAATTTTGAAAGCTTCATGTATATAAATTTTACGTGAAATTATGAGGGTGCAAATGTAATAATATATAACCAAAAATCAAGGGTTCTTTAATATTGATATTTTACATTGTAAAAGACTTGATTTAAGGGGAAAATAAAAAAGCAGGATTAAAACCCTGCTCTTCTTTTATTTTTTTCCGTTTTTGTTGGCTTTTTTAATATAAAGCTCAAGTGCTTTTGTCATAGAGGGTGATTCTGGCTGTGGAGCCGCAATGTTTATTATTAACCCTGCTTCTTCTGCCGCTTTAGCTGTAGTAGGTCCAAAAACAGCGATTCTAGTATCGTTTTGTTTAAACTTAGGGAAATTTTGATACAGTGATTTTATTCCTGAAGGGCTAAAAAACACTAAAACATCATAGTTTACATCTTTTAAATCCGACAAATCACTACAAACTGTCCTGTATAGTGTTGCAGGCTTGTAGTTAATGCTGTTTTGTTCCAAAAGTGCAGGGATATCTGCACGCAAAATATCAGAACAAGGTAATAAAAACGTAGAGTCTTTATATTTTTTTATAATAGTAACTAAATCTAAAAAAGTTTGTTGACCGAAGAATATTTTACGTTTACGGTAAACAATATACTTTTGCAAGTAAAAAGCTGTTGATTCAGAAATACAAAAATACTTCATATCATCCGGAACTTTTACTCGTGACTCTTCCGCTGCTCTAAAATAATGATCTACTGCATTTCTACTTGTAAAAATTACAGCATCAAAATCTAATAAGTTTATTTTTTGCAAACGAAATTCCTTTCCAGGAACCCCTTCCACATGAATAAAAGGTCTGAAATCTATTTTAATTTTACAATTTTCCGCCAAATCTGCATAAGGCGACTTTTCCGTCTCTGGTTTTGGCTGAGATACTAAAACACTCTTTACTTTCAACATTGTCCTTCATTGTTTTTTAGCCGAAATTGTATTATTTATGGATGAAAATCCTATACAAAACGACTAATGGTAAAATTTCAAGGCTGCAAATGTACAAAAATATATAGAAATATGAAATTCCTTTTGAGTTTCCGATAACAAATAATCTTACCAACCTCATTAAAAACACAATACTTAGAATCGGGAAAAACAAATAATACAGAACATCATTAAATGTATAGGAAGTAAAATAAGCAACACACAGAACAGGAATAAGTAAAACACCTAATAAGTTATTATATAATGAGATATTAAAAATATATTCGTTAGCTATATTAAACTCATTAAAAACAAAAAAAAGAATTTTAGAAAACAGAAATTTTATGATATAAATAAAAATTACGGAGCTGAAAATTAAAATAAAAAACAAAAAATTATCTTCATCTAAAACGGTGGTGTTAACCACTTGTTTGATGTGATAAATAAAAAGAGAAAACGTAATGAAATAAACAATTGTGGATAAAATATTTCCTCTATGGAAAAATACTTTTTCTTCTCTATTTATTTCTTGAGCAACACCATAGTTTAATAATGCTCTTAAAGATTGTTTAAAACGATTGTTGGCAAATGCTTTTGTTAACCCTAAAAAAAGTATTGCTAATAATAATAAAAGGCTTTGCCAGCTGTAAATAATTGTTTTACTAGTTGTGCCATTAAATAAAACTTTTTTCTTTATTGGTTGTTCTGTTGTTAGTTTATTTTCATTTCTATGTGGTAAAAATTGGTCTTCTTTTATTCCGTAAAAAGTATCTTTAGCTAAAGAGTCTAACCCCTCGCTATTATCATTTAAAGAATCTATTTGATAGAAATTACTCATTCCCTGCAAAAGTACATTTTTGCCTAGTGTTAATAAAACAATTATTGTGAAAACAAAAAAGGCGAATCATATTGATTCGCCTTTTTTAGTGAATTAAACTAAACTACTTAGCAACAATAAACCTGTTAGTTGCTATTTTGTTTCCCTCAGCATCCATAATAGAATAAAAGTAAATTCCATTATTAAAGTTATTTAAAGAAACACTAAACATATTTTTATTTGTATTAATTGTTTTTAATGCTTTGCCTGTAATATCAAACAATTGAACTGTTGCATTCGAAATATTTAATTCGAAATTAAGTACATTGTTTGCTGGGTTTGGGTAAACATTAACTGTAACTTTTTCTAATTCGTTAATTCCAGTTGATAAAGAGATGTCATTAAAGTCTCTAGGTAAAATCTTGAAATCACCAAAAGAATAATGACCAATTCCTCTAACATCATAATTTGTTCCAACTACAGCAGTAAGATGATAAAAGAAAATATCATCATCCGCTTTTAAAATACCTGAACCATCATTTACTTCCCAAATACCAAAACCACCTGTTGTATTAACACACTGAGCGTTAACAACATTAATCAAAACGCCTTCCCATTCTTCATTGTTGGCATTTAATGTTGTGTTTAATACAGCTGTTGGTAAAGTGTTTCCAGCATTTAGTTTAGTAATATTAGAAACAAAAGTTAATTCTGTTGTTCCGTTAAATTCTGCAACGGTTCCTGTTACTTGCACACTATCACCAATTACTAAAGTAGAATCATTTCTTTCGTAAATATATAATCCGTTCCATGCTTTAGCACTATCTTGGATAAAGAAAGCGTGTCTGTCTGGACCATTTTTAACTATTCCAGTAATAACACCTTTAGTAGTAACAACATTACCAACCTCAGGAGAATCTCCACTTGGGGCAGTTGTGTACTGAATGTCGTAAATCTTTTTAATAGTTGTTGTCGGAGGAGTTGTTGATGTAATAGCAATAGAATCTAAAATAATGCCTATCCCAGAAGAAGCTGTTAAAGCGTCAGTGTTTCGTAATGATAAAATAAATTCGGCACTGGTGCAAGTTACAGGAACAGTAACTATTTGAGAAACCATAACCAAATTTCCTGCAGAAGCTGAAGCAACATTGATATATGGATTATATGTTCCATAAGCACTATTTGTAACATCGTAATAATTTGTTCTTAACTCACCTGAATTAGCTGCTCTAACCCACATTTCTACTAAGTAACTTTGTCCAGCAGTTACTGTAAAAGCATCAGTTACAAATCTTGTGTGATTATTTGTTGCATTAACTAATGAAGCCATTTTTGTTCCATAGGTTGCTCCAGAGGTTTGTTCTACAACATTAGCGGAAGTTATGCTTGTTCTTGCAGTATTCATAAAATCGGTTGGGTCTCCTAAAGCCCAAGAACTTAAATTGCTTTGAAATAGAACTTGCCCGAAAGCGAAACTTCCAATACAAGCAGCTGTTAAAAGAGTAAAGATTTTTTTCATAATTATAGAGTTTAAATTTTTAGTTTAAGGTTTTATTTTTGAATATTAATGTCATCAATTTCCCAAGTACTACCTGAACTTCCTGTTCCAGTATATTTATAAGCAATGTGAACGTTTGGTTGTAGATAAGCTGCTAAACTAACCGTGCCAGAATTAGTCCAAGTAAAGTTTCCTGGAGACAATGTTGCTGATAAAGGAGTCCAAGTTCCTGTAGATGGCGCACCACTAACATAATCAGTAGATATTAACACCTCTAAAGTTGGGCCAGTGTATTTGTAAGCACTTTTAAACTTAAGTGTTGGTGTAATTGATGTGCTAAAGTCATAAGAAGGAGAAATTAACCACGATTCCGCAGCAAAATTACTTGGGGCAACATAATTAGACATGTTTGCATAAGTATTATTGCTAAAAGTTGCAACTCCCCAAGGAATACTTCCAACTGGAGTTTGTATTGTCCAACCACCAGAAGTAATACTTTGATCTTCAAAATCTTTAATTACATTTCTAGGGTTAACAAAAGCTAATTCTTTAGGATCTCTAATTAATAACTGTAAATCATTGTTGTACTGACTTACCACCCCAATAAAAGTTCCATTCATGCTGGGAACAGTATCGCCAGCAAAATTAGCATAACCACTTGTTCTTACTATTATTTGATTTCCATTTGCATCTTGTAACATTCTACTTACCGATTGCTGATTAATTGCATCTGCATAAGTTTGGCCTAAATCTGCTGAAGAAAATTGAACGTTTTCTAAACGAATTAATTTAGCTTGGTGTGCTGTAGTTATTTGAGCAATACTACTTAAAAGCTCTGGTGTTCTATTTTGTTGAGTAGCTTGTTTAACTACATTATTATCTACATCTACAGAATCTAACTGTAACATTTGGTTGTATTTTGATAAAACTGTCCCCTTTAAGTAAATACGAACAGAGTCACCTTCATATAAACCGCCAGAAGACAATAATCTTAAATCTATTGCTCCCGTCTCATCTTGTAAATAAGATTCTTTATAAATATTACCAGAACGCTCATCCATAGTGATTACAGCAAAAACAGATAAATCATCAGTTATTTTAATGTCTTGATTTACCCACATTGCTCTTAAATCAGCAATAGTAATAATATTGCCAATAGGTAATTCTTTTACTGGAGGAGAATCAAAATCTTTTTCACAACTAGTAAATAATAAGGTTGTAGCTAATAAAGCTGTTCCTAAAAGGGTTTTTGTTGATATCATTTTATTCATTTTAAGTATTTTAAAAGGAGAAACTAACCATTGCAAAGTAAGTTCTTCCAATCATGTATCCGATTTTTGGTGGAAATTTGTCGACATTACTTTTGTCATATCTTAGTTGCTCAAAACCACCAGTTTCAAAATCAGTATTGTCTAATAAATTATTAACGTTTAAATTGATGTTTAAATAGTATTTATTTTTAATTCTCCATGATTTTCCTGCAAACAAGTTTAGGGTATAATCATTATCTAATTTTTGTTGATCTATAATATCATTGACTTGAGGGTCGGTTGTTACATATTTCGATAACGCTTCTTCTGTTCTTCTATCAGGATTTGCATCTAAATAAATATCAGCAAAATAGTTAAAGTTAACACCAATAAACCAATATTTTGGTGAGTTGTATTTTAAACCAATTGATCCAGCCGTTTGAGGGATTCCACCAACTTTATAATTTTGAAAATAAACTGTTTTGTTTTCAGCCAACAACTCTGTTGAGTTATCTTGAGCAATTGTTGCTGTTGGTCTAGAATCGTATAAATATTGCCCTTTAGAAAAAGCGCCTGTTGCAACTATGGTTGAAGTAATGTTTACTTCAGCACCAAATTCAACACCCATAAATAATTGATCAACACCAGTCATCATATAGTTTACATAAGTGTTTAACTCATCATGGTAAAAATTTCTTGACCAAGTTTTATCTTTGTTAGCAGTATAAAATACCGTTGCTCTAGTTTTTAATTTTGGGTAACGAACAATGTAGTTAAAGTCTCCTGACATAATTTTTTCACTCACTAATTCAGGAACGACTTGATCCCTTGTTCTTGGAGATACATAAGCATTCTGAGTAAATGGGGCACGAGTTAAATAAGCTCCATTTATAGCTAACAAATGTCTTCCTGTAATTTTATAGACTAATCCAGATTTTACTCCATAGTTGATGAAATTTTGTTTTTCAGAATCACCTAAAGAGTTTTCTGGGAATAACCCGTTTTGCATTTTACCAGTTCTCCAAAAAGTAGTACTTGAAATATTTAAAGCTGCAAACCAATCAATTTTAGCAGAAGTACCATCAACCTGTCCAAAAGCATTATAAGTGTTGATATTGATGTCGTAGTCATATCCAAAACGATCACCCATTTTAATGATATGATTAGGAGTATTAATGTCACTTTGGGCAACAGATTCATCAGAAAAGTCTCTTTCTGCAAATTGATCAACATCTACCCAAAAATCAGCCCCCAATAAATCATTAATTACTTTAAAGTTTTGACTTTTATAGATGCTAACATTTAAGCCTCCAGTAAGCATTAAATTGTCATTTTTTTTGTGATTCATTACACTGTTAAATGTAAAGTGAGACACATCGTTTCTTGCTTCTTCAATAATGTATTTTGCTCTATTGCCAGTAATAGTTTCACCTGTTCCGTTAGCGTTTACTTGACTGTAAAGATTTTTTCCGTTAGCAAAATACATTTGGTCAAAGTCTAAAAGAGTAGTAGAAGGATCATTTGCCTGCCATAAAGCAGTTAATTGATCAAACATTGCTTCGTCACCAGGGTTGCTGAAGTAGCTAGGTAAGTTTTTGTAATAATCTGGTCTTGGATCTGCTGCATCATACCAATTTAAACGAGTATTTCCGCTTTTGCCAAAACTATAACCAACAGAAGAGTTTAAATTAGTTTTATCATTTATTTTAAAATAATGATTTAACATGACCATCGGTTTGTGGTTGTTTCTAATTCTAGAATTACGAAGTTCACCATTTTGATAACCAACATAAGAATTATAATAATTGTTGCCTGTTAAATCATAAGTTTCTTGAGTAGAAATACTTCTTTTACCTTGCACTGTTGGAGCACCAAAACCAACCAACCCTAAGGTGTGCTTGTCATTTATTTTCTTTTCTAAAGAAACAAAATAACTACCACCATTGTAATAGCTTCCTGGCACATAACCTTCATCTGCCCATCTTTTTGACGCAGAAATAGTAACAGCCAACCCATTACCCATCATTCCAGTTGAGTGAGTTAACATTGCTCTATGAGCATAAGATCTGTTAGAATAAGCATAAGAAACTTTAGAGCCTGGTCTTAAAGACGATGCTCGTGCATTAATATTTGAGTAACCACCAATCCCACCAAAAGAATAGGGAGATGCTGTAATCCCGCCTTTAGCTTCTTGGTATCTAGTAATGTCATTTAATCCTCCCCAATAAGCCCAAATTGCTCTCCCACTTTCAGGGTCATTCAGCGTTAAGCCATTCATCATTACTGTAAAATTTTCAGAATCATACCCTCTAATTCTGTAACGAGCCGCACTAAAGTTAAATCCCGCAATGTTATTAAATACATCTTTTGATGATTGTAATAACCCAGAAACATCTTGTGTTTGAGCATCATCTTCTAAAGCATCTAAAGAGGTTGTAAAAGTTGGCGTGTCTTTTGTTGAAGAGCTATCATTAGCAGCAGTTGCCGTAGAGTCAGATTGAGCATTTAAAGAAATGCTTATAAATAAAAGGCTTGCTGTTAATACGTGTAATAGTTTCATTTATTAATATAAAAAAATATAAAAATAAAAGCGGTTAGAAGAGCAAGGCTTCTTAGGGTGTTCACTTTATTAAACAATAAAAACCAAAAAAGGTCTTAAAAATAACAATGCAAAAATAAACTTTAAAATTTATAAAAGCCTTGCAATCATTAAATTGTTAATAATTTTTTAATAATTAATTTCATTTAACTCAATGTTCGCTCACGATATTTCCTGCTTTAATTGGTTACTTTGTCAAAAATATAAAATATGAATTTTTTAAAACGTTTGTTCTTTCTTGTTAATTTTTTGTTGATAGCGCAGTTAATTGCTTTTTCTCAAGAAGACAAAAAAGACTATTTAGTTACTTGTGTAGGGTTTTATAATTTAGAAAACCTATTTGATACAATTGTTGATCCAGATCCAGACAAAATTTTACAAGATGAATTTACTCCTAAAGGTAAAAATCACTGGACCTCTGAATTATATTATGAGAAATTAAATAATATGGCAAAAGTTATTGCTGAATTAGGTGTTGAGGTAACTCCTGATGGAGCTGCAATATTAGGTGTTTCAGAGGTTGAAAATAGAACTGTTTTAGAGGATTTAGCAAAAACGGAAAAATTAAAAGATAGAAATTACGAGGTAGTTCATTATGAATCACCAGATAGAAGAGGTATTGATGTTGGATTACTTTATAACCCTAAATATTTTAAAGTAGTTTCGAGTAGAAGTATTTCTTTAAGGGATATTGATACTACCTTTTATACAAGAGATCAATTGCTAGTTAGCGGATATTTAAACGATGAAATGATTCATGTTTTGGTTGCTCACTGGCCATCTCGAAGTGGAGGAGAAAAACGTAGTGCTCCAAGAAGAGCGGCTGCTGCTAAATTGGGCAAAATGGTTGTTGATTCTATTCTCGCATTAGATCCAAATGCTAAAATATTTTACATGGGAGATTTGAATGATGACCCAACCGACAAAAGTGTAAAACTAGGGCTAAAAGGGAATGGTAAAAAAGAAGAAGTAAAAGCTGATGAAATGTTTAATCCTTGGGAAGCCTATTACAAAAAAGGAATAGGGACTCTAGCTTACCGAGATGCTTGGAATTTGTTTGATCAAATATTGGTTTCACCTGGATTAATAGATGAAGATTATTCTACCTACAAATATTACAAGGCAGTAATTTTCAGCAAATCATTTTTAAAAAATGATTCAGGTAGCTACAAAGGTTACCCACATAGAACTTTTGCTGGTGGGGCTTATGTTGGAGGTTATAGTGATCATTTTCCTGTATATTTGTTTTTAGTAAAAGAGCAAAAATAAAAGAGTATTCATACTTTGAATTTATTTCAATAGCTAAGCCCAATCGATTAATGAGAGTTTTATTATTTTTTATTGCCTTAAGTTTTTTTACCAAAAGCAAAGCACAAGACACACTAACAGTCTTATCCTACAACATTTTAAATTACCCTATTTCTAATGCTTCCAAAGCAGACACATTAAAACCGATTATTCAATACATACAGCCTGATATTTTTATGATAACTGAGTTGACCTCTAGCTCAGGCGCAACAACAATTTTAAATGACGCACTAAATGTGGGCAGCGTAACCTATTACCAAAAAGCGACTTATTTTAATGGGCCTGATACAGATAATATGCTGTATTACAATTCGGATAAATTGGTTTTGTATAGCCAGTATGAAATATCAACAACATTGAGAAACATTAGTGAGTATGTGTTGTATTACAAAGCACCAAATATGACAGCCTTATCAGACACCGTTTTTATTTATTGCTACATGGCACATTTAAAAGCAAGTACAGGCGCTGCTAATGAACAACAAAGAAATCAAGAAGCGGTAACACTTAAAAACTACATGGATTCTAGAACCAGCATTGAAAACGTTTTTGTTGGCGGAGATTTTAATGTCTATTCGAGTACCGAAGCTGCTTACGGAACCATTTTAAATGGAGGAAACGTTCAGTTATTAGACCCAATTTCTTCTCCGGGAGCTTGGAATAGTAATTCATCATTTGCAGCAATCCACACACAAAGCACAAGGTCTGGAACTATTGGTGATGGAGGTTCTTTTGGAGGAATGGATGACCGTTTTGATTTCATTTTTTTTAATAATGATTTATTATCAGGAGCAAAAGGGTTAACTTATTTAGCTAACTCTTACAAAGCGGTTGGAAATGATGGGAATCATTATAACAAATCGATTAATGCAACACCAACAAATATTGCTGCCCCTGCTAATGTGATAGATGCGTTGTACTACATGTCAGACCACTTACCTATTGTTTTAAAAGCAACAATACCTGTAAATGTTGGGGTAAATGAATTAGTAATTGATAGTAAATGGACAGGCTTTTATACGGGAGAAGTTTTTAAGTTTAAATCAAATACTACCGAAAAAAAAATGACTGTTTTGGTTTATGATTTATTAGGAAAAAGGCTAAAAACAGCAACTTACAGCAACCAAAATGAATTTCAATTACCGCTAAATAACTTAAAGCAAGGAATGTACTTTGTTAAAGTTGTTAGCTCAAACCAACAAGAAACGTTTAGAGTTTTTAATCAGTAATCTTTACCAGCAATTAGTTTTTTATTTTCTTTAGTTTGCTGGGAGTTATAGGTTTTAATTTTACTAATCAATTCATTCGTAAAAGGGATAACATTTCCATAAAAATGAATGTAAACATCTTTTTTAATTTGATTAGGGTTGAATTGAAATCTACCGTTATGGTCAAAACAATATAAGGGGGCATTAGTAACATTAAAAGCTGTAGTTCCACCTGATAAAACTGCTTGATTGTATGAGAAAGCATCTATATAATTAGGGCTTAAAAAATCAGATACTTTAAGCAAGAGCTGGTTGTTTTTTTCAATGAAAGAGATAGTAACATAGAGGTGGCGATAAAGTTTATTCGAATTTTTTTTATTTCCATCGTCTATAAATTGACTTTCGCCATTACATCTTAAAGCTTTATAAAAAACAAGTCCCGAGTCTGATTCGGTTAAAAAAGAAAGTTCTTGATTTTTAAAGTGTTGATTTATGATGGCTGTTAAACTATCTTTATTATTAATGAATGTCGTATTATTAATGTGTTCTGCCTTATAGCTATTAATTTCTTTTAATAATTCTTTTTTATTTAATGAAAAGCTAATAAGTGGGAGAAATAAAAGGGAGATTATAACAAGATGTTTCATTTTTTTTTGAGGTTAATATTCTGACAATAGTTTTACTAAAATAAAGGAATACAAGATACAAAGCAAATTTATTTACTGATTGTCTGTTCCTTTTACAACTATTGTTTACTTTCACACGTCAATAAAACAAAGCACCAAAAATTAGCGTTTAATTACCGAAGTGAACATTTATTCCAAAAAACAACGATGGAAACTGCTTTTAGCAGGAGCAGCAATATTAATAATTGCGGCATCGCTTTGGTACACTAATGTATTGGTTAAAAAAATCGCTAACGAAGAGCGTAATAAAGTTCAGCTATGGGCAGAAGCCATTCAAAAAAAAGCATCATTAGTTAATTATACCGGAGAGTTATTTCAAAAAATATCGGATGATGAGCGTAATAAAATTGAGCTTTGGGCAGAAGCGAACAAGCGTGCAGCTACATCTAACAACAATAACGATTTAACTTTTTATTTAGACATTCTTTCTAGAAACACAACCATTCCGGTAATTGTAATTGATAAAGATGAAAACATTGTTAATTGGCGAAATTTCGATTTAACTGCAGGCACAGATACTAGTGAGTATTTAAAAGAGCAGTTAGCGTTAATGAAGAGCAACAACAAAGAGCCTATTGATTTAATTTATCACATTCCAGGCTATACATTTAAGCAAAAACTATATTATAAAGACTCTAAAATATTTTCTGAACTAAAAGATGTGTTAGATAATTTAATACAATCATTTATTTCCGAAATAGTTATTAATTCAGCTTCTGTACCTGTAATTTATACTGATAGCACACAGTTAAATGTGATAGAATATGGAAATTTAGAAGGTGGTAAAACAGGGGTTGGTCAAGATTTTTTATTGGCAACAATTGATGAAATGCGTTTACAAAACGAACCAATAGCTATCAATATTAATAATCAATCAGTTAACTATATTTTTTATAAAGACTCTAAGTTATTACAACAACTAAAATACTACCCTTATTTCCAAATTATTATTATAGGGTTGTTCTTGTTGATTTCTTACTATTTGTTTAGCACTTCTCGTAAAGTAGAACAAAATCAAGTTTGGGTAGGTATGGCTAAAGAAACTGCTCATCAATTAGGCACACCACTATCTTCGCTTATGGCTTGGGTAGAATATTTAAAGCTAAAAGATGTTGATGAAAGCACAATAGATGAGTTGTCGAAAGACATTACTCGTTTAGAAATGATTACAGAAAGATTCTCTAAAATAGGTTCAGTACCAACATTGGAACAGGAGAGCGTAAACAATGTAATTACTGAAACAATAGGATATTTAAAAGTGAGAATTTCTAAAAAAGTGAACATTACGCTTGCTTCTCAAAACGATTTAGACATAAAAGCAAAGTTAAATCCATCATTGCTTAGCTGGGTGTTGGAAAATATCATTAAAAATGCGGTAGATGCGATGAAAGGGGAAGGTGATATTTCTATTTTCATTACAGATCAATTTCAATTTGTTTACATAGATATTACGGATACCGGAGTAGGAATTCCAAGAGCTAAACAAAAAACTATTTTTGAACCAGGTTTTACAACTAAACAAAGAGGTTGGGGCTTAGGACTTTCTTTGGTGAAAAGAATTATAGAAAACTACCATTCCGGAAAAGTATTTGTAAAGCAATCTGACGCAACTGGAACAACGTTTAGAATTGTACTCAATAAATGAATGATATAATGTTAGAATGAATGAATTTATTTTTTATTAAATCATTCACTCCTTCACCCATTAACTATGTCCGGAATTTACATCCATATCCCTTTTTGTAAGCAAGCTTGTAGTTATTGCGATTTTCATTTTTCAACTTCCTTAAAACATAAAACAGACTTAGTTAATGCTCTTGTTAAAGAAATTGAGCAAAAAAAGGAGTTGATTAATTCAGAAATAAATACCATTTATTTTGGAGGTGGAACACCCAGCTTATTGTCTATTGATGATTTGAATTTGATAGTTGGAGAACTTTATAAAAACTATAAAATTGCCAAAAACATAGAGTTTACATTTGAATGCAATCCTGATGATTTAACACTAAAAAAACTAAAAGAGTTAAAACAAGTTGGAGTTAACCGATTAAGTATTGGCACTCAATCTTTTTTTGATGAAGATTTAACTTTTTTTAATCGAGCACACAATGCAAAGCAAGCAGAAACAAGCATTTTAATGAGTCAAGATGTTGGTTTTGATAATATTACCATAGATTTAATATACAACACACCAACTTTAACTACTAAAAAATGGGAACAAAATTTAGCTAAAATTGAACAATTAGCTGTTCCGCATTTGTCAGCCTATACGTTAACAGTTGAACCAAATACTGCTTTGCATCATCAGGTTAAAACCAACCAAACACAATTACCATCAGACGAAGAAGCAATAGAGCAATTTAAATACTTAATGGGGTTTACAAAAAGTATCGGGTTAACTCAGTACGAGGTATCTAATTTTGGGAAAGAAGGTTTTTACTCTCAACACAATAGTAATTATTGGAAAGGGATAGCGTATTTGGGCTTTGGACCATCTGCACATTCCTTTCTAAGAAATTCCTCCTTTGAAGGGGGAGAAAGGGGGATGTTAAGAAGCTGGAACATTTCAAATAACAACAGTTATATTAAAGCTATCCAAAACAACGAACCTTTTTCTGAAGAGGAATTAATTGACGAAAAAACAGCTTATAATGAATATGTGTTGACTCGATTAAGAACGATTTGGGGTATAGAAAAGGATTTTATTACAGCTAATTTTAATAAAGAGATTAACACTCATTTTAACAATGAATTAGCCAACTATTTAAACACTTCTTATCTTCAAACCGAAAACAATAAAATAACATTAACCCAAGAAGGGATTTTTATTGCAGATAAAATTTCTTCAGATTTGTTTTATATAGAATGAAAAAGAGGTATAAAATATTGATAATTAATATAGCATTAACATTGCTGTATTATTTAGGGTTTAGGATTTTGCTTCCCATAGAGATAGAGGGGCTAGGTGTTTTGTCCGCAGTTTCCTCAGCGATTTATTATGCATTTTTATTTGTTGTAAATTACAATTGGATTCATGTAATTTGGGTAGCGTTAATTGTTTTTGGTATAATTAAAAAGAAAAGAGAATTCATTTATGGTGGATTATTTTCAATCATTTTATCAGTCTTAATATTGTTTATTTTTATCCTATCTATTCAATACTAAAAAAATGAAAACAACGATAGAACATAGAAATTCCATTTTTAAAATAGACTTATCAAAACCATTAGATATTTCAATGCCTTTGCGAGGAACTAAAAATAATGTGACAGCATGGTATGTTAATCCGCCAGAGTTTACTCCAGTTATGGAAAATGGTTTTGTTGGAGATGTTAACTTGGGTGGGGCAGTTAATTTTAGAAACATTTTTTTTAATCCACATGGACATGGAACACACACCGAATGTGTTGGTCATATAAGTAAAGAGGCATATACCATTAACCAATGTTTAAAGCAATTTACATATTTAGCAAAAGTGGTAACAATTACTCCTGAGAACATTAATGGAGATACCATTATTACTTTAGAGCAGGTTGAAAAGTGTTGGAAAAACAACGATGCTGATGCGATTGTAATAAGAACTTTACCAAATAATGAGAACAAACTAGAAAAACAATATTCAGCTACCAACCCAACTTATTTGCAGGATAAAGCCATGCAATATTTAGTAGATAATGGAGTAAAACATTTGTTAATTGATACTCCTTCGGTGGACAGAGAAGAAGATGGAGGAGAATTAATTGCTCACCACATATTTTGGGATTACCCTAAAAACCCACAAACAGAGAGAACCATTACCGAATTAATTTATGTTGCGAATGAGGTAGAAGATGGGTTTTATGTCTTACAATTTCAAATAGCAAGTTTTGAAAATGATGCATCTCCTAGCAAACCAACACTGTATCAATTGTTGGTTTAATTTTTAATTATAAGCGATAATTTCCAATTTTAATTTTGTTATTTTTGATTTGTTAAAAGATAATTTTAAAACAGCCCAAATGAGATTAGACGAAATTGATTTAAAAATTTTAAAAAGATTACAAGAGAACGGTAAGATTACCAACCTACAACTATCTAAAGATATTGGGCTATCTCCAGCTCCAACATTAGAACGAGTAAAAAAATTAGAAAATAATGGTTTTATTCATAGTTACCATGCTTTAGTAGAGGAATCTAAGCTAGAATTAGGGCTATGTGCTTTTATGCAGATTTCATTAATCAGACAAAGAGATAATGCCATTTTTAATTTTATTGAACAAATTAATAAAATTGACGAGATAATGGAGTGCTACAATGTAACGGGGCAAGCAGATTATTTGTTGAAAATAGTGGTGAAAGATATTGCTGCTTTTGACGCCTTAGTAAAAGAAAAATTATCACCAATCGAACAAATTAGAAACATGCACTCTATGATTGTTATTTCTAAAGATAAATACTCTAAAGTTTTGCCTTATAATTACAAGAAATAATTGTCATACTGAGCTTGTCGAAGTAAAACAATTGATAATGAATATAGAAGAATTTCGTAATTATTGCATTACAAAAAAAGGAGTAACAGAGGGTTTTCCTTTTGATGAAAAAACGCTTGTTTTTAAGGTAATGAATAAAATGTTTGCCTTAATAACGGTTGATAATTTTGACTTTATCAATCTAAAATGTAATCCAGAAAAAGCAATTGAATTAAGAGAGCAATACAATGCAATAAAACCAGGCTACCACATGAGCAAGGTGCACTGGAACTCCGTTTATGTTAATGAAGATGCTAGTGATGCTTTAATTTATCAATTGATAGATGATTCTTATGATTTAGTAGTAAAAAGCTTAACTAAAAAATTACAGGAAGAATTAAAAAATCAATAATCCCTTCCAGCAATTAACTTTTTATCATCTTTAGTTTGTTTCGCATTGTATTTTTCAATTTTGTTGGATAATTCAGAGGGTAACTTTAGGGGGTCTTTATTAAAATACTTGAACACATATTCATAAAATTCTCTTTTATCAAAATCATGGGTAATGGTATTTTTGTTGATTTGCTTGCCATCAATTATGAATGGTTTTTCATGCACAACTTCTTTTGTATCTATTTTAATTAATTTTAATAAGCCACGAGGTAAAATATCAATGTAAACATAACTTTCAATCAATTGGTTTTTGGTATGTGGAACATAAATTTTTTTTGAAAATTCTAAATAACCATTGTCTTCTTTCAAAAACTCATACTTTTCTCTTTCACAATAATCATAAACTATCCATTTTAAAGTATCTGTAGAAGTAGGGAAAAGTGCGGAGCTATGCGTTTGGTATTTAAAATTATTAATATCTTTTAGAATAGATTTTTTAGATTGCCCTGATGAAAATAGGCAAATAAAAGAAAGGGATAACAAAAAGATAGTTTTCATAAATGATAGTTTATCAATGAATTAAAACTGACTTTGGCAAATGGATAATTAGAAAGTTAAAGGACAATTTAAGAAATTTTTAAACACGGAGTAACAGGAAAGCTTAACTTAGCACTAAATTATTTTTTAATGAAAAAATTTCTAGGATATTTTTTGCAAGGGTTACTTTATACCTTGCCAATTGCAGCAACCATTTATGTGGTAGTAGAAGCAATTGTTTTAATAGATGGAATTATTCCTATTAAAGTGCCAGGCTTAGGATTTATCATTTTAGTGATAGGAATAACTTTAATAGGTGCTTTAGGAAGCACATTTATCACCAACAAAATTTTTAATATAGAAAAATTATTAGACAGAGTACCATTAATAAAGTTAATATATACTTCAGTTAAAGATTTAATAGCGGCTTTTGTTGGTAAGAAAAAGCGTTTTACAGAGCCCGTTTTAGTAAAAATGGAAGGAAATGTTGAGCGCTTGGGGTTTATTACTCAAAGAGATTTAACAGAGCTGGGAATATCAAAAGATAAAGTGGGAGTTTACATCCCCTTTTCTTATGCGCTTACAGGTAATTTAATTATTGTTCCCAAAGATTGTGTAACTCCTGTTGATGGAAACTCAACAGACATTATGAAATTTATTATTTCGGGAGGAGTAACTGAACTGGAAGAAGAAGACGATAAATAGTTATTCGTTTGCTTGAATAGTAATCACTAAAATTCCTCTTGAGGTATCTTTGTAATCTAATTCAACCCAAACTGATTTATCAGGGTTCCTCCATCGGTATAAACTATTTGATTCTTCAGGATTTCCAAAAGGAGTTGCATTCATTTCAGTTTTAACACCATCTACTACATTTTGAGCATCCAGTTCTTTTTCAAAATAACCATCAAAAGCTATTTCATAACAACCTTTTTCGTCAAATAAATAAGTAATAATATACCTATCGGTATTTCCAATTGTATATTCGTATTTTAACTTATCTAACCCTTCGTTAATTAACTTTCCTTTTTCTTCTTTTCTTATAGTAGCAATAGGCTTGTTTAAATCACTTACCCGACTATAAATTGCTTTATCGTTTGTTAGTTGCTCGTAATAAGTTTTATTATTGTCGCATGAAAACATTACCAATGAAGTAATAACAAGGAAAAGGTATAGGGTAATGTTCTTCATAACAATTGGTTTATATTAACCAAAAATACAAATCTGTTTTTAAGAGTGCTATAATCTCTGAAAATAAAAAGTAATTATTTCTCTTTTTGATTTACTTTTGGCGGCTCATGTTAGAAAAATATAAATACCATATTTGGCTTCATATAACAGTACTTATATTTGGGCTTACAGGAGTTTTAGGCAAATTAATTTCTGTAGATTCTTATTTGTTGGTTTGGTATAGGCTAGCAATAGCATTAATTGGGTTGCTTATTTTTTTTGGAGCAACGCGGTTTTCTTTAAAAATTTCTAAAAAACAATTAATAAAGACATCGTTAGTTGGGTTAATAATTGCGGTACATTGGATTACTTTTTTTGAGTCTATCAAGCAATCGAATGTTTCAGTAGCTCTGGTCTGTTTTTCCAGTAGCACTTTGTTTACCTCTTTAATTGAACCTTTTTATTTTAAAAGAAAAATTAAAGCTTACGAGTTAATTTTTGGAATTTTAATTATACTCGGGTTGTACTTTATTTTCAGTTTTGAGTTTAAATATTTAATAGGAATGACTTTGAGTATTTTTTCTGCGGCATTGGCATCTTGGTTTACGGTGTTAAATGGTATTTTAATTAAAGAAACCAAAGCTAAAACCATTTCTTTTTATGAGTTACTGAGTGCTTTTGTGTTGGTGTCGGGATATTTATTAATTACCACAAAGGCAGATTTCAATTTGTTTGTTATTTCTATGGATGATTTTAAATGGTTGCTAATTTTAGGTACGCTTTGTACGGCTTTTGCTTTTATTATAAGTGTTGAGGTAATGAAAAAAATATCTCCTTATACGGTGACTATGTCTGTTAATTTAGAGCCAATTTATTCGATTATTTTAGCAATAATTATTTGGCCAGAAACGGAGACAATGTCTTATGGTTTTTATTTAGGAACCATCATTGTAATAGTGACTATTTTTTTAAATGCTTTTTTTAAAAAGAAGGCAACTAAAGGGCAGACAATGCATCCGTAAATTCTGCTTTTTTTCTTCGAGAAACTTCTACTTTAGAGCCATCAATCATTACAGCATAACTTCCATCTCCTTTAACATACTTGGTAACATGCTCTAAATTTATTAGGTGTGAACGATGTATTCTAATAAAATTTTCATTGGCTAAAATATCTTGATAATCACCAATAGGTTTAGAAATTAGGGTAGGTTTATTTGCATTTAAAATATGCATGTAGGTATAACTTCCGTCAGATTGAAAACGAATTATATCACTAATTTTAATAAAGTTTACCCCTTCGCCATCAGGTATTGCAATTTTTTGGTGGGTAGCTTCTCCGCTAATATTGTTCAATAAGGTTTTAAATTTATTGTTAATCAAATCTTGATCGTGTTTTTTAGAGCTAAAACGCTTAATAGAACTCGCTAATTCATCAGGATCAATTGGTTTTAGAAGGTAATCTAACGCACTATATTTAATAGCTTTAATAGCATATTGATCAAAAGCGGTAGTGAAAATAATGTCAAAGTTTAAAGGATTAGCTTTTTCTAATAGTTCAAAACCATTTCCTCCAGGCATTTCTATGTCTAAAAAAACCAAATGAGGTTGTAAGTTAGTTATTAACTCTTGAGCTTGAGCAATAGAATTAGCCGTTCCAACAACATTAATTTCAGAAAAATCTTTTAAGAAACTTTCTAAAGTATCTCTACAGCCTTTTTCATCATCAACAATTATAATTTTATACATAAGCTTATTTTTAATCTAAGGGAATAAATAATTCAATTTTTGTTCCTTTAGCGATGTTATTTTCTTCTAAATCAATAATAGATATATTGAGTTTACTATCTTTTAATGAGTTGATTATTTCTAATCGTTCTTTGGTAATGCTCATCCCTAAAGAAGTATTTTTTTCTCTTTTTTTGCTGAGTTCACTAGCTTTTTTTCTTCCAACACCATCATCTTCAATTTCGCATTTTAATAAATTTTCATGGATGAGCTTAAATGAAATTTTAATTAAACCATCAATTGTTTTATGGGACATCCCATGCCAAATAGCATTTTCTACATAGGGCTGAATGAGCATAGGTGGAATTTCTTCAAACTGAGTATCAATATTTTCGTCAACAATAATTTGATAAGTAAACTTGTTGTTGAGTCTTAATTTTTCTAAATCCATGTAAAGCTCCAACATCTCAATTTCATCTTTTATTGCTATTTTTTGTTTTTTGGTGTTTTCTAATGTTCCTCGCATTAGTTTAGAAAACTTAGAAAGGTAACTTACTGCATCTTTGCTACTGTTAGTTGTAATAAAACTTTGAATAGAACTCAATGTATTAAAAATAAAATGAGGATCCATTTGGGAGCGTAAAGCATGGAGTTCAGAAATTAACACTTTTCTTTTTTCCTCCTCTAAGGCTTTATCTTTTAATTGAGCTTTTCTATTAATGATAAAAACGATACTTAAAACAATGGCAATCACTAAAAAAATAATAGAAGAAACAAACCATAAAGAACTGTAAAAAGGAGCAGTAATGCTAAACGTAATTACTGCAGGAAACTTGCTCCAAATGCCAGTATCACTCATTGTAAAAACCTTAAACGTATAATTACCTGGAGCAAGAGAAGTATAATAAACATTAGTATTGGTGCTGTAGTTCCATTCAGCTTCCTTTCCTTCTAAAATGTATTTGTATTGCAATTCTGATTTTCCGCTATAAACACCGCTAATGTTAATTTCAATGTTGTTTTGGTTGTGGCCGAGTTCATAATAGTTTAAAGTAGTTGTATCTACTCCATTAATTTTAATGCTATTAATAAAAACAACAGGAGAAGTACTGTCGTTTTTTAAAATGTCAGTTCTTATAATTCTAGAGTTTTCATCAATAATTGGAAGAGCAGCAATTATTGAAACACTTTTAATTTGTTCTGTTTTATTGTTGGTAGAAGAGAAAATTTTAGGGGAGTTGTATTCTAATTTAATTGGATTTTTGAGTAAGTATATTCCGTTTCCTGAAGTTCCAAACCACATGTTGCCCTGTTTATCTTCATAAATAGAAATAACGGTTTTATTTCCTAAATATCGAATAGAATTACTTGTATTGAAATTGCCATCATTAAAACAAATGGTACCGCCATTGTTTAATGTAAACCACACTTTTCCATCGGTACTTTGGTAAATAGCTTCAATGTTTTTTTCTACAAATACACGGTTAATAATTTTTGTTTTGCTAAACCTAATTGCTTCGTATTGGCGAGTAAAAATGTAAGAGCCATCTTTTAAGGAGAGCACATTTGTTTTAGAAAAACTTAACTCTTCGGCTAAGGGAATATAAAAAGGATTTTCAAACCCAATTGCCAATTCTTTTTTTGTTGGGTTAGCGTTATTTCCTGAAATTAGTTGTTTGCCATATTGAGCAACATAATAAGGATATGTTGCTTCTATTTCTAATGTTTTTAGGGCCTCGTTTTTTTGGTCAATTTTAATGATACCACCACCAACAACTGTACTTATCCAAAAGGTACTATCGTTGTAAATAACACTGTTTATTATTTTATTAGATAATCGTTTAGTCAATAGATTGTTAAAGGGTAATGCCGTTAGTTTTTTGTTTTTAAATTCAAATAATTCTCCATAAATAGACCAAACAAACAGTTGATTATCAACCTTAATAAAACGAGCTAAGTTTTCTTTAATTATTAGGGCTACAATTTTTTGATTGTTGTATTGATAAATCCCATTATTGGTAACAAAAAGGACTTTTTTACCAAACTCTGTTACATCATTAAATTGTAAATAAGGATCGTCAGCAGCTTTTAAATTTTCGAAAGAAGGTTGTTGAGCAATCACCAAAAGCTGGAGAAAGCATAAAAGCAACATAATACTATTTCGTAAATTTTTCAAATTGAGGTGTAAAATTAAAATGTAAATTAGTTTTTTTGGCTGACACCTGCAACAACGAGTTTTATTTCGGTCGGTATTGTTTAATAAGAGGTTTTAAGCGCCTTTACTCATTCTAAATTAGAACTATAAATTTCTCTTATAATTACTTTTTGTAATTCTCTTTTGATAATAAGGTCTGCAATTACTTCATCAGTATCTGCTTGGGCACTTTCTTTTAGCTTTTTATTTAAGAAATCTTCATCAATATCTATGCGATAAAGCATTGCTAAAAGCTTTGGGTAGTTATCATTTAATAGTTCATCAACCAATGGTAAAATTTGGTTAAATAATTCACTGTATGCAGATTCTTCTTTGTTGTTAAAGGTAATTTTGAAGCTAAACCAGTTGAAATCTTTTTTAATTTGTTCTACTACTTTTTCTAACAAATCCGTTCGTTCGTAATATGGACTTAATTCACTTAGCGATGGGATGTGTTGGCTCATTTTTTAGAAAAATTTACTAATAATCGTTCAACGGGAATGTTGTTTAAAACATGACTCTCAAAAATTTCATCAACGTTTTCAGGGGTAACACCGCCATAAATAATTCCTTTAGGGTAAACTGTTACAATTGGGCCTTTTTCGCACCAATCAAAACAACTTGCTCGTTGTGCACGAACGGTCATTTTTAGTTTATGCTCCATTATTAAGGCTTTAAAACGAGCAACGATTGCTATGCCGTTTTCTTCGCCACAACAAATTCTTGGAGCACCTTCTGCTCGCTGGTTTATACAAACAAATATGTGTTTTTGATAATTCAATTCTCCCTATTCATTAATGTCTTAGCAAAATTCTCAAACACTTGTTTCTTTTCTTTGGGAGCATCAATACTGTCTAAATTTAAAAGAGCAGTATTGTAAAATAAATTCATTTCATCAATTGCCAATTTTTTAATGTTTAGTTCATTAAAAATGCTTTTTATTTTTTCAACTTTTGCATCGTCTTTTAAAGCAGTAGAGCTTAAGCAAAAATCTAAATCTTTTTTAGCCTTCCCTAAAGCTATTTCTTGTGCTTTTAATAACAGATAAGTTTTTTTATTCGCGATTACATCCCCACCAATACGTTTACCAAATTTTTCAGGGTCACCATATAAGTCTAAAACATCGTCCATCAACTGAAATGCAATGCCTAAATTTTTTCCAAACTCGTAAATGTGATTCGCATTTTCTTTGCTTGCACCTGCCAAAACAGCACCTATTTTTAAGCTTGCACCTAATAATACAGCAGTTTTTAGCTCTATCATTTTTAGGTAATCGTCAATCGAAATATTGTTTAGGGTTTCGTAATTCATATCGAATTGCTGTCCTTCACAAACTTCAATAGCGGTAGTATTAAAAATAGTTAAGACTTCAGAAAGTGTTTCTTTATTGTCTATACTTAATAATTGTATTGCTTGGATTAACATTACATCACCCGTAAGGATAGCAATATTGGTATTCCATTTTTTATAAACTGTTTTTTGCCCCCTTCTTAATGGCGCATCGTCCATAATATCATCATGTACTAAGGTAAAGTTGTGAAATATCTCAATTGCTAATGCCGAATTAAGCGCATTTTCTGTTTTACCATCAAATAAATCGTTTGCCAATAGTAATAATGCAGGTCTAATTCTTTTTCCGCCTAAGTTTAGCGTGTAAATTATAGGATCGTAAAGTTCTGCTGGTTTTTTAGTGGTTACCGTTTTTTTTAGGGCCTCCTCTACTAATGCTATGTATTGTATAATTTTATTCATAAAAATCACACAATGAAAGAAGTATTTTTAAGGACTTTTTTTAAACCTTGTTCCAATGAAATTAAATCGGTAGTTAATAAACTTTTCATGATTGTAATGTCAGGATTTCTTCTAGTCATATCCCCATCAGGCAAAGGCGGTAAATGTATAATTTGAGATCTAGAGTTGGTTAGCTTAATAATCAAGTTTGCTAATTCTAAAATACTAGTTTCAATATTGTTCCCAATATTAATGGTTTTATTTTTTCCATCTTCACTAAAGACTGCTTTCACACAAGCTTTCACATTGTTTTCTATGAAACAAAAAGTTCGAGTTTGCTGCCCTTCACCATAAATTGTGATGTCTTCATTATTAAGGGCAGCATTAATAAATTTAGAGATAACAAAATCTTTACTTTGTTTTGGACCATAAGTGTTAAAAAATCTAAAAATAGTGTAGTCTAGGCCATATTCTTGACTGTAAGATTTTAAAAATGCTTCGCCAACGTTTTTAACAATCGCATAAGGCAGTCTTGAGTTTAATGGAGTTGTTTCTTCATGTTGTGGAAACTCAACAGGCTCACCATAAACTTCGGAAGAAGAAGAATAGATGACTCTTTTTACACCAGTATTTTTAGAAAGTTTAAGAATGTTTTTAATTCCATTGATATCTTCTAAAACTTTAACAGGATTATTTAATGTTCTTTGAACACCAACCATGGCGGCATAATGAAAAACATAATCAAATGAAAAAGTATGAAAAACGCTAGTAATCTCTTCTTCAGAATTTACATTACATTGTATAAATTTTAAATTATTCTGTGTAGCTATTGGTAGTTTTGATTTAGAACCTGTTTGAAGGTTATCGACTACAACAATATTATTGTTTTTGTCTTTTATCAATTCTTCAACAAGTCCACTTCCTACAAAACCAGCTCCACCTGTCACTAAAATTTTGACTTTATCTTTCATTTGCTATTTGCATTAGATAAGTTCCGTAACCACTTTTAACCAAAGGCTCTGCTAATTTAATTAATTGTTGTTTGGTAATAAAACCTTTTTCAAATGCAATTTCTTCTAAACAGCCTACTTTTAAACCCTGCCTTTCTTCAATTACCTGTACAAATTGAGATGCTTGCATTAACGAATTGTGTGTTCCTGTATCTAACCAAGCAGTTCCTCTATCTAAAATACCAACTTTAAGCTGACCTCTTTTTAAGTAAGCACTATTAACATCAGTTATTTCATATTCACCACGAGAACTTGGTTTTAATGTTTTAGCTATTTCTACAACATTATTATCATAAAAATATAAACCAGGCACTGCATAATGTGATTTTGGTTTAATTGGTTTTTCTTCTATAGAGATTGCCTTTTTGTTTTCATCAAATTCAACAACACCATATCTTTCTGGGTCTGAAACATGATAAGCAAAAACTACACCTCCAGATGGGTTTATATTTTCTTCTAACAAATCATCTAACCCAGTCCCATAAAAGATATTATCCCCTAAAATTAAGGCAACACTATCATTTCCAATAAATTTTTCTCCTATAACAAATGCTTGAGCTAAACCGTTTGGAACGGCTTGTATTTCATAACTAAATTTACAACCAAACTGAGAACCATTGCCTAGTAATTTCTTAAAACTAGCGTTATCTTCAGGGGTTGTAATAATTAAAATCTCTTTAATTCCTGATCTCATTAAAATGGAGATAGGATAATATATCATTGGTTTATCATAAATAGGCATTAACTGCTTACTTACTGCTAATGTTAGTGGATGTAAACGAGTGCCAGAGCCTCCGGCCAAAACAATTCCTTTCATAATGTTTAATCTAATTTTTGATGTTCAATAGGCTTTACTTCTAATTCATCTAAATCAATATCTTCTTCTTCGTCAATAATCTCTATTAGAGGTTCTCTTTTAAAAGCTTTGGTTGTGATAGCTTTATCTAAGGACAACAGTAAGGAAGGCAATAAAAGTAAATCGGCCAACACGGCAAACAATAGAGTAAGAGAAATTAAAGTTCCGAGGGCAATGGTTCCTCCAAAACTAGAAACTGTGAATACACCAAACCCAAAGAATAAAATGGTTGATGTATATATCATACTAGGCCCAGTCTCTCTAATTGCAACATGTACGGATTCTTTAATGTTCCACTTATGTTTTTTAAGTTCTTGTCTATATTTTGCTAAAAAATGGATGGTATCATCCACTGAAATACCAAAAGCTATACTAAAAATTAATATGGTAGAAGGTTTAATCGGAATCCCTAAAAAGCCCATTAATCCAGCTGTAGTTAAAAGTGGTAATAGGTTTGGGGTTAAAGAAACCAAGACCATTCTTACGGAAGAGAATAAAATAGACATTAAAGATGCAATAAGAATAATTGCTAAAATTAAACTTGTTAATAGGTTCTCTACCAAATAATTAGTTCCTTTTAAAAAGGTAACACTTGTTCCTGTAAGAGTTATGTTATAGTCTTTTGGAGAAAATATTTCATCAATTTTTGGTTTAATTTTATCTAAAAGCACATCCATTTCTTTAGTACCGATATCTGCCATTTGAAAACTTACACGGGTTACTTGATTGTTTTTATCTATAAATGCAGAAAATTTTGTTTTACGCTCATCGTTTTGCGCATAATTTTTAAGCTTTTTAAGTTCTGTGGCAGGAGGTAAAATATAAAATTTTGATTTTCCATTTTTATAGGCTTGGTAACTAAATTTTATACCTTCTACAATAGACATTGGTTTTGAAAATTCTTTATGAGAAGATATTTCTTTTTGTAGTTTTTGTATTTTGTATAGTGTTTTTCCATTATCCGCAAAAACACCATTTTTCTTTTTGGTATCTATCAGAACCTCAAAGGGCATAACGCCAGTAAAGTGTTTTTCAAAAAATAGTAAGTCTTGAACAATAGGGTCATGTTTTGGCAAATCATCTATAATGTTTCCCGTGGTGGTCATTAATGAAATACCATAAAGGCTTGTTACAACAACTATAATAGTTACAGCATAGATAGCTCTTCTGTGACCTTTAACTATCACTTGTAAATAATCTACGACTTTCAACATTAATTTATTTTCTAAATGTTTGGTGTGTTTTTCTTTAGGTTCTTTTAAAAAGCTGAAAATTATTGGGATGATAAGAATAGATAAAATAAATACCACAAAAATATCTATAGCAGCGAGTACTCCAAACTCAATTAAGATAGAGCTTTTTGTAGAAATAAATGTGGCAAATCCTAATGCAGTTGTTGTATTAGTTAAAAATATAGCATTGCCTGTTTTTTGCACAACTCTGGACAGTGCTTTTATTTTGTTACCATGATTTTTATATTCTGAATGGTATTTGTTTAAGAGGAAAACACAGTTAGGAATACCAATAACAACAATAAGAGGGGGAATTAACCCTGTTAAAATAGTTATTTCATAACCAAATAATGACTGAATACCAATAGACCATACTACCCCAATACAGACAACTAGCATAGAGTATAGAGTGGCTTTAAACGATCTAAAAAATAAATAAAGGATTAATGAAGTTATTAGTACAGATAGCGCTAAGAAAATCTGAATTTCATCTTTTACTTTGGTAGTAGAGTTTGCACGAATGTAGGGTAGCCCTGACTTATGAACTTTAATACCTGTTTTTTCGTGAAAAGCAATTACTTCAGCATCAATTTTTTCGAATAAATCATCTCTAAATTTTGAATCGAGGACAGTTGTATCAACAGTAATAGCGATTAAGGAAATAGAAGAAGAGTCTTTAAAAAGATAACCTTCATAAAAAGGGTGGTTGTGTATTTCGGTAATTAAACTATCTAATTCTATTTGGGTGGTTGGTTTTTTCTTTACAATTTGCTCAATATCAAACTGTTTTTTTTTGGAATTTTTTTTAAGCGTAAAAGCATTTGCTATAGAAATAGCTTCAGTAATACCATTAACAACCGTGTCTTTTTTATTCTTAACGAAATCAACTTTTAGGTTTTTTATGTTATAAGTTAAGTCGTACCATGCATTAAAGTTATCAAGGTCAAAAAGCTTTTTATCATTAACTCCAACAACAACCATGCTTCCATCTTTACCAAAAGTTTCTTTAAAGTGTTGATATTCTTTATAAGTGTCATCTGATTTTGGAAGCATTTGAGCTAAATGATAACTCATATGAACAAACTGTGTTCGGTAGCCCATAAACACAGTAATTCCTCCCAATACAATTAGTATCAGTAAACGGTTTCTTAATATTATTCGAGAGAATTTAAACCACATAAATCATTATTCCTAAAGGAATTTATAAGCGACAAATATCGTTATTAATCCTAAAAATATAGGAGTAAATGATTATTAATTATTGAACAAAGAGAAAATAACTTAGTGTTTGTCTGCAGTCTTTTCCTCAGGCTTTAAATCTACTAATTTAACATGGGTTAAATATTGTATATTCATTACGTTCGGGTTGTAATTTTGAATATTAGACTGTATTAATAAGTAGTTTTCATGATACCATAAAGGGACAACAGGAGCGTTGGTTGCAATTATTTGGTCTGCCATTAAACAAAGCTCATAACGCTTTTGATTATCAATTGTAATTAATGATTCCTCATAAAGTTTATCAAACTCAGCATTTTTAAATCGAGATTCGTTAGGGAATGAGGCTTCTTGGTTTGATGCAGGTAAGTTAGCACCATAAAATAATGATAGAAAAGTAACGGGGTCTGGAAATTCAGCTAACCAACCATTTAATGATAACGCAGTTTTAGACCGAGTATTCATTTCTGTTTTTTCAGCTGATGGCATTGAAGATATTTCAACATTAATATTTAAATTGGCTAACAATTGTTTTTGAATTTCTAAGCCTACTCTAACAGAAGAATTACTTTTACTTGTGGTTAGAGTAATTGTTGGAAACCCTTTGCCGTTAGGATATCCTGCATCAGCAAGAAGTTGTTTGGCTTTGTTTACATTATACTCCAGACCAACTATTGAAGAATAATCATAATCTTTTAAAGCAGGAGGAACTATGCCATGCTCAGCAGGAGCATAAGCTTCACCTTTTAAAACATCATCAACAATCCTTTTTTTGTTAATAGCCATACTTATTGCTTTACGTACTTTAATGTTATCAAAAGGTTTAATAGAAGTGTTTATGCTTATGTATGATGTGGAAATTTGTGGATATCTTCCTAAAATATATTTTACAGGCTTATCTTGAAAGTCAGCAATTTGAGATTCTACTATTTCTTTTATTGACTCTGAAGGCAGCTCAGTAATTATATCAAGCTTTTTTGCCATAAATAAGTCTAGTTTTTCTTGTCCAGACTTAACATAATTATAAGCAACAGCATCTAGATAAGGTAGTTTTACATCTTGATTGTCAGAAAGGTGGTAGTTTTTATTTTTAAACAATACAATTGCATCTTTAGTGTCATTTGCTTTGTCATAAGTAAATGGACCAGTCCCCACAATTGAATTCGTTTCAATAGCTTCTTTAGGCACTATAGCAGTAGCAACAGTAGCTAAAAGACCTAAAAAGTTAGAAGATGGTTTAACCAAAGTGAATTCAACTGTGTAATCGTCTAATGCTTTTAGCCCAGCTATTTCACCACCATTATTTCTAAAATCTTCAGCTCCAACTATTTTGTCTTTAAATAGGCTATAAGCATAATCAGCTGTTTTATCAGAATAAATTCTTTTAAATGAATAAACAAGATCATTCGCGTTAATTTCTCTTCCTTTTCCATCTTTAAAACAATCATTATCATGAAAAAAAACACCTTTTTTTAATTTAAATGTATGTATAAGGTTGTTTTCACCAATTGTCCAAGTTTCAGCTAGCATTGGCTGTAATGAAAGTGTTTTATCATCAAAACGAAGAAGAGATTCATAGATTTGACTTGCAATATGAAATGAAGCTACATCTGTTACTTTAATAGGATCTAAAGATTGGTATTTTTCAGAAATAGCAAAATCTAAACGACCATCATTACCTCCTGTTTTTTCAGTTTCTGTAGAGGTAGACGAGTTTTCTCCACCACCACAAGATGTTAATATTATCAATGAACTAAAAACAACTCCAATAAGTACTTTTTTCATAATTACGCTAACTTTTATTTGCCAAATATACTAATTAGCTAATTTAATAGTGGAAAAATATACTAAAAAACAATTATAAATGTGTCATTGTGTTAAGATTACTAATTTATTTAATATCAGAAGCCATTATAAATAACCATTTAAGTTACTTATATTTGCAACCGATATTTTTAGATACCTGCAAAAAAGGAGATGATAGACACTCATACTTTCCACATTCCAGTAATGGGTGTTAGCTTTACTGTTGATACGCCAATAAAGATAGCTCATTTAGGAGTCTCATCTGTAATGTCTATTGGGGATGATTTGTTAGCAGAACGTTTAAGAGCTTATTATTCTAATCAATTAGGATTAGCTTATACTGAAATTGGAAGAAAAGAGGAAGATTGTAGAGCTAAAAGAATAACGGCTTACCTTGATTTAGTTCATGATATTGTGTCGGATAAATTTAAAAAGTTAAAAGAATTACCTAAAAAAGAAGGTAACGATTTATGCAAATATTTTGATTTACTTCCAGATACATCAGCATTAAAGAAAACTTTCTTATTGTTAAAAGAAGGAGATTTTCTTACAGAAGACCTTAAATCCAAAATGAAACCAGGTGAAATTGAGGTTAATATAATGACCAAGTTAGATAGGCAACATTATGATAAAGAAGGGAATGAATTGCCTCATATTCATAATGATGCTCACTCAGGATTAAGGGGTTATGCAAAAAGCAAACTTAATTCAGGGCTAGTTTTATCGGCAGGATTAAATCCGAGACTATATAGTTATATATCACATTTTGACAATTTTTACCCAAATAAAGAAGCTTTTTTAGATAAAAAAATCATTTTAAAAGTTAGTGATTATCGCTCTGCTTTAGTACAAGGAAAGTTTTTAGCAAAAAAAGGAATTTGGGTTAGTGAGTATAGAATTGAATCTGGGTTAAACTGTGGTGGACATGCTTTTGCCACTGATGGAATTTTAGCAGGACCAATATTAGAAGATTTTAAAAATTATCGACAAGAATTAATAGAAAGTGTTCGTGAAGTATTAGAAAAGGCATTAGTAGGCTTGGGGAAACCAGTTCCAAAAACACCTCTTCCATTTCAAGTTACCTATCAAGGTGGGGTTGGAACAAATAAAGAACATCAATTCTTAATTGACAATTATCAAGTTGATTCAGTTGGTTGGGCAACTCCATTTTTATTGGTTCCTGAAGCTGTAAATGTTGACAAAGAAACACAAAGCTTACTTCAAAAAGCGGAAGAAAAAGACCTTTATTTAAGCGCAACATCTCCAATAGGTGTTCCTTTTAACACTTTAAGAGGAAATAGTAAAGATGTTTTAAAACAAAAAGCAATTGATGCTGGTAACCCTGGCAGTTCGTGTCCAAGACAATATCTAAAGCTATTTAATACAGAGTTTACTAAAGAGCCTATTTGTTTGTCATCAAAACAATATCAAAAGCTTAAAATAAAAGAATTAGAGAGTAAAAATTTACCAGCAGTAGAATTTCAAACCGCTTATAATAAAATAACAGAAAAAACATGTCTTTGTACAGGATTAGTAATATCTGCTTACTTAGCTTATGATATTCTTACAAAACCTGATGGAGAAGGTGTTGCAGTTTGTCCTGGGCCGAACATGGCATATTTTTCTAAAATAGCAACACTGCGACAAATGGTTGATCATATTTATGGAAGAACTAATTTGTTAAATGATACTTATCGTCCACATATGTTTGTTAAAGAGCTTGGAATGTATGTTGATTATTTCAAAAAAGAGCTAAATGAGCTTACAGACGAGATTAATGGAAAAGCGCTTAAAAGATTAAATTCTTTTAAAAGTAATTTATTAGGAGGTATTGAGTATTACAGCGAACTTTTTAACGAAGTAATAACTAATTCCGAAACAGCATTAAAAGAACTTAAAAACTACCACATAGAGGTTTTAAATATTCAGTTGCCAGAATTGAGTAAGGTTTAATCAACCGATAATTTCCAAAATTTATCGATAAAAATAGTTGTTTAGACTAATTTTTTATTTTTTTTGGAAACATTTTAGACAAAAAATGTTTCCAACACACAAAAAGTTTATTATTTTTGCCCCGAAATAAAATTTATATGGACAAACAAACTCAATTTATCATTAATGTAACAGAGATTTTTATGCGATATGGCATAAAAAGCTTAACCATGGATGATATTGCTAGACAATTAGGAATATCTAAAAAAACACTTTATCAATTTGTTTCTGATAAAAAAGAATTAGTTAACAAATGTGTACAACTAGCGATAAGTGATGAACAATGTATTCTTTGTGATGTTCAAGAGCAAAAGGGTAACGCAATTGATATTTTATTAGATATAAATAAAAGAGTAAGTGAAAAAGTACAAAATGTACAACCTTCTGTTATGTATGATATAGAAAGGTATTATCCTGAAGCATTTAAAATTATGGATGCCCATAAAAAGGAATTTATTTTTAATATGGTAAAAGATAATATGGAGCTAGGGGTTAAAGAAGGCCTTTACAGAAACAATCTAATTCCTGAAGTGATAGCTAATAGTTATATTGCTATGACTAGCCAACTATTTAATCCCGACCCAATGAATCCTCCAAAACATGATTTTCAAACCTTGCATAGAGAAATAGCTCGTTACCATATTAGAGGAATCGCTAGTGAAAAAGGAAGGCTTTATTTAAAAGAAAAATTAAACGCAGACATTGATAATAATTAATAATAAAATGAAAAAATTAAGTTTAATACTGGCATTTATCAATATTGGAGGTTTTGTTGTTGCTCAAGAAATCCAAAATTTTTCGCTAGAACAAGCACAAACTTATGCTTTAGAGCATAATTATGAAAAAGTAAATGCAGAAAACGATTTGTTAATTGCAAAGAAAAAAGTTTGGGAGACTACAGGTATTGGCCTCCCTCATGTTGATTTTGAAGCAAAGTTTCAAAATTTTATTGATTTACCAACCAGTTTGATTCCTGCAAATGCTTTTAACCCGAATGCGGCAGCAGATGAATTTGCTGAATTAAAATTTGGTACGGATTATAATAATTCTGCTACAATTTCTGCAAGCCAATTACTGTTTGATGGCTCATACATTGTAGGATTAAAAGCATCTAAAACTTACAAAGAATTTGCTGAACAAAATGTTGCAAAATCAACGATAGAGGTTAAAGAAGCGGTTGCTCAAGCATATTACTTGGTATTGGTAGCAGAAGAGAATAAAAAGATTTTAGGAGAAGTTTTAACAACTACACAAAATTTATTAGAGCAAACAACTAGAGTTTATAATGAAGGATTAATTGATGAAGATAATGTTGATCAATTAAAATTAGCCTTAAACGATTTAAATAGTTCTTTAGCTACATCCGAAAGACAAATACTGATTTCCAAAAACCTTTTAAAATTTCAAATAGGGTATGAGATAAAAAACGATTTAATGTTATCTGATAACATAGAAAGCCTTTTAGTATTTAAAGATGCAGAAAATGCATTTACAACCAAATTCGATTTTAATAATCATATAGATTTTCAATTAATTAAAACCAATGAAGAGTTAATGAAATTAAGTTGGAGCAAAGAAAAATTTGCTTTTGCACCAACAATAGCTGCTTTTTTCAATCATTCGCAAACAAACATGAGTAATGATTTTGATGCTTTTAGTGGGGGAAAATATTATCCACAAACACTTTGGGGAGTATCCTTGAAATTACCAATTATTGCAGGAGGTTCTCGATTAGCCAAAACTAGTCAAGCAAAAATTGAATATCAAAAAGCACAAACAACAAGTAAGCAAGTAGAACAAAGTTTATTATTAAAGGCAGAGGAAAGTCAATCGGAATACACTTCTGCATTGAGCATTTATAACAACCAAAAAGAAGGGTTAGCTATTGCGGAAAAGATAAACAACAAAGCCATAAAAAAATACAATGAAGGGATTTTATCAAGCTTAGAATTGTCTCAAACACAAAATCAATATTTAGAAACAGAAGGAAAATACATTAAAGCATTGTTGGATTTATTTAATGCAAAATCTAACCTAAACAAAGCTTTAGGAACAAATTAAAAATATTAAGAAAAAGAACTTAACTATATTAAAATGAAAAAATTATTAATTATCTCAATCGCTTCATTAACATTAGTTGCTTGTGGCGGAGGAAAGGAGCCAAATATTAGCGATGTTGTTGCATCAAATAACCTTGAAGAAATTAGAGCGTTTAGACATGGGGTTGTTGCTAAACAAACAGAAATTTCAGAACAATTATCAGTATTGGATGCTAGAATAGCTGAGCTTGATGATCATAAAAAAATACCACTAATTACAAGTTACAAGGTTACTCAAGATACGTTTAATCATTTTATAGAAATTCAGGGAAATGTTAGCACTAAAAATTTATTGGTGTTATTTCCAGAATATTCAGGAATTTTAAAAGATGTTTTAGTAACCGAAGGACAATCTGTTCAAAAAGGACAAGTATTAGCTAGGATTGATGATGGTGGATTGTCTCAACAACTTTCACAACAAGAAGTTCAATTAGAGCTGGCAAAAACCTCTTTTGAAAGACAAAGTAGATTGTGGAAAGATAAGATTGGTAGTGAAATGCAATATTTACAAGCTAAAACAAACTTCGAGGCATTAACAAAAGCGGTAGCTCAATTAAAAGAGCAATTAGAAAAAACAATTATAAAAGCCCCTTTTTCTGGAATTATTGATGATGTAATGACTGAAAAAGGTAGTTTGGTTAGTCCTGGAGCTACTCAATTAATGAGAATAGTAAATTTAGATGATATGTATATTGAAACAATGGTTTCAGAAAGACATATTGCTAATGTTACTCAAAACAAAACAGTTGAAGTAGAAATTCCTGTTTTAGGAAAAACAATCTATACTAAGATTCGTCAAGCCAGTAATTTTATTAACCCTGCCAACAGAACATTTAAGGTTGAGGTTGAATTACCTAACACAGACAAAGTATTAAAGCCAAACTTAACTGCCAAACTTAGAATTAATGATTACACCAATGAAAAAGCATTGATGATTCCTCAAAGTATTATTTCAGAAGATGCAGAAGGATTACAATACGTGTATGCGATTACCGACAAGAAAAAAGATACTGGTGTTGCAAAAAAAGTATTTATTACAACAGGTAAAACAGGTGGCGATGTTATTGAAGTTATAACAGGACTAAGTGATGGTGATGAGATAGTAAATGAAGGGGCAAGAAGTGTAAAAGAAGGCCAAGAAGTTAAGATATCAAAATAATTATTTTACGAAACTGAAATGAGCAAAAATAAAACAGATAAAGAATTTGGCCTTTCATCGTGGGCAATAAACAACAAAACTACGATGTATGTGGCAATGGCTATTATTCTAATATTAGGTATATCAGCCTATTTTAGTATGCCTCGAGAGAGTTTTCCGGAAATAAAAGAAACTAAAATTTATGTTAGCTCTTTGTATCCTGGAAATACTGCTGAAGACATTGAAAAGTTAATTACAGACCCTCTAGAGGATAGATTAAAAACAGTTAGTAATGTAGTAAAAATAACATCAACATCTCAAGAAGATTATTCTATGGTAATTGTTGAGTTTGATGAAAATATTTCTGTTGAAGAAGCCAAACAAAAAGTAAAAGACAATATTGATTCCGAAACTGCAAGTGAAGATTGGCCAACTTTTAATGGAGCTAAAGTGGCACCAAATGCTTTTGAATTAAGTATGTCAGAAGAAATGCCAATATTAAATATTAATGTTTCTGGAGATTATACGTCTGAAAAATTAAAAGAATTTGCAGAGTACCTGGAAGACAAAATAGAGGACTTACCTGAAATTAAACAAGCGGACATTAGAGGTGCTCAAAACAAAGAGGTTGAGGTAGCTGTTGACGTTTATAAAATGATGGCAGCTCAAGTAAGTTTTGATGACATTATTAATACTATTAATGGTGGAAACTTAACCATGTCGGCCGGGAATTTAATAACAAGCGGACAAAGAAGAACTATTAGAATTTTAGGTGAAATAGAAAACCCTGAGGAATTAAAAAACTTTGTAGTAAAGGCTGAAAATGGAAATCCAATTTATTTGGGAAATGTTGCGGATGTTTATTTTAAAGAAAAAGAAAGAACAACTTATGCTCGTGAATTTGGAGATAAAGTAGTGATGTTGGATGTAAAAAAACGTGCAGGTAAAAACATGGTGGCTGCTGCCGAAAAAATTGAAGCCATTGTTGCTGATGCGAAAGAAAATATTTTCCCTACAGACCTAAGTGTGACGATAGCTAATGATCAATCATCTAAAACAATCGGTCAAGTTGATGATTTAGTTAACAATATCATTTTCGGAATTATATTGGTGGTTGGAGTTTTAATGTTCTTTTTAGGGTTTAAAAATGCGCTTTTTGTAGGCTTTGCTATACCAATGTCTATGTTAATGTCATTAATGATATTAGAAAAACTAGGCTACACTATGAACACAATGATTTTATTTGGGTTAATTATGGGGCTCGGAATGTTGGTGGATAATGGAATTGTTGTTGTTGAAAATGTTTATCGATTGATGAGTGAGGAAGGGATGAGTAGGTTTAAAGCTGCAAAAATGGGGATTGGAGAAATTGCTTATCCAATAATTATTTCTACAGCAACAACTGTTGCAGCATTTGTCCCTTTAGGTTTATGGCCAGGAATGATGGGGCAGTTTATGATATATTTTCCGATTACACTCTCTGTAGTATTAGGCTCTTCATTAATAGTTGCAGTTTTCTTTAATTCAGTATTGGTATCTCAATTTATGACCATTGAAGATAAAGAAATGCCGTTGAAAAAAATCATAAGATTAACATCTATTGTTGGTGGAATAGGGATTCTTATCATGATTTTTGGTGGAGACAATCGTGCTTTTGGTACGATTATGATTTTTACTGCTATTATGTTGTGGGTATATCGACTTGGATTAAGAAAAATGGCAAATTATTTTCAAACAAAAATTCTAGTTCGGTGGGAAAGAGGGTATGAAAACATATTAAGAAAAGCATTAAAAGGATGGAGGCCTCAACTTATTATAACAAGCACTTTTTTATTGTTGGTTCTTGCTTTTATGGGGTTTGGAGCTTCTATTGGAAGCCAACGAACAAAAATTGAATTTTTTCCAGACAATACTCCTAACCAAATTATTGTTTACATCGAGTATCCACAAGGAACAGATATTGAGAAAACAAATAAAATGACTTTAGACATTGAAGAAAGAGTTTATGCTATTCTAAATTCTAAAGAATACATGGATGGGGATTATAACTTTTTAGTTGAAGGAGCAGTTTCTCAAGTAGGAGAAGGAGCAGGAAACCCTCAAACTGATGGAGGATCTGCTGCCGAAATGCCTCATAAAGGAAAGGTTACAGCCTCTATGCGAGAATATAAATATAGAAGAGGCGCTGACAGTAAAGATTTACAGAAAAAAATACAAGAAGCTTTAAAAGATATTTATCCTGGGGTTGCTATTTCTGTAGAGAAAGAAGCTGCGGGACCTCCAGCTGGATATCCCATTAACATAGAGTTAGATGGAAAAGATTACTCAGAGTTAATAGTTACTGCGGAAAAAATGAAAGACTTTATTAATGCTAAAAATATAGCTGGGATTGATGAATTAAAAATAGATGTAAATAAGTCTAAACCAAGTATGCAGGTAGAAATTGATCGTAAAAAAGCAGGAGAACTTGGGGTAAATACGGCTAAAGTTGGCCAGCAATTAAGAAACTCTTTATTTGGGGCAAAAGCAGGTGTGTTTAAACATGATGGAGATGATTATGATATTAATGTTCGTTTTAACATAGAGGATAAGTATAGCACTAGCGCACTTTTTGATCAGGAGATTACGTTTAGAGATGCAACAGGTAAAATAAAGAGTATCCCTGTTTCATCGATTGCGAAACAAAAAAATAATTCAGGGTTTAGTTCTATTAAACACAAAAATTCAAAAAGAGTGGTTACAGTTTATTCTGCATTAACTCCAGGGTATACTGATGCAGGGGCAATTGTGGCTCAAATTCAAGAAGAGATGAAAAACTTCACAGAGAAACCAACAGCTGTTAATATAGATTATACAGGGCAAATTGAAGAGCAGAATAAACAAATGACATTTTTAATGGGCGCATTTTTTACTGGTATTTTATTAATCTTTTTAATATTAATCTTTCAATTTAACTCGATATCAAAACCAGTAATTATTATGTTAGCTGTATTTCTAAGTTTAATTGGGGTATTTGGTGGATTAATTATTACAGGGAAGCCTTTTGTTATTATGATGACCATGATGGGAATAATCTCGTTAGCGGGAATTGTAGTAAATAACGGTGTTGTACTTTTGGATTATACCCAATTACTAATCGATAGAGCAAAAGAAAGATTAGGATTGAAAAAAGACCAATTTGTTGATGACAATACATTACTTGAAATAATAGTAAAAGGAGGAAAAGCACGTTTAAGACCAGTTCTTTTAACAGCAATCACTACTATTTTAGGGTTAATTCCGTTAGCTATTGGGTTAAATATAAACTTTTACACGTTAGTAAGTGAGTTTGATGCTAACATCTATTTTGGGGGAGATAATGTGATTTTTTGGGGTCCTTTAGCATGGACAGTTATTTATGGTTTGTTTGTTGCTACCTTCTTAACCCTAATAATTGTTCCTGTATTATTTTTATTAATAGAACGTTTTAAGTTTAGATTAAGAGGGAAGAAAATAGAAGGATAAATTAATGAGTAAGTTTTTTAGTTTAGTAATAATAGGTTTGTTCGGGATGAGCGTTGCACAATGCAACGCTCAAACTGATTTAGAAAAAGGCATTGCATTTTTCGATAAAAGAGCCGAAAAACATGAAAATCTAAAAGTAGATTCTGCCAACATAACCTTGGCTATTGCGCATTTAAAAAAAGCTTTAACCATTCAGGCGGATAACGAAAAAGCCTATGATTACTTATTGTTAAGCTATTATTTTAAAGGTGCTTTCGTTGTGAAAACGAAAGAAGAACAAAAAGCGAATTATCTTATTGGACAAACTTTAGGCAAACAAGCCGTTGAAAAATATCCTGAAAACCCTGCTATATTATTATGGTATATCGCTAATATGAGCAAGTATGGAGAAGCTCAAGGAATTATAACATCGGCAAAAAATGGGTTGGCGGATAAAGTAAAAATCCAAGCAGAGAAACTCTTAAAAATAGATTCCAATTTTAATGATGGTTCAGCATACAAATTATTAGGAGTAATTAATTATAAAGTGCCCTACATACCTTTATTTTTAACTTGGCCTGATAAAAAAGTAGCAGAAGATTATTTGAAAAAAGCATTGGCAGTAAATCCAAAATCAGTGTCAAACCTTTATTACTATGCAGAATATTTAACTGAAGTAAAAAGAGATGAAGAGGCTAAAATTATCTTAAATAAAATAATTAAAGCATCTCCAAGAGAAGATGCTTTAATTGAGGATTTGTATGATATTGATATGGCTAAAAAGCTGTTAGATAAAATAAGGTAATCTTAATTGAGCATTAATTTGTCTTATACTTCGATAAACTCAGTATGACAAATTAATTTTTTATTGTTTTACTACTTTTTTAGTTAACCTATTTTTCCCATCAGTTAGCTGTATAAAATAAATACCATTGGCTTGTTGACTTAAATCAATAGTTGTTTGGTTGTTTTTTAAAACAACCTCTTTTACCAACTTGCCAACACCATTAAACACTTTTAGCTGTGCTTGCGAATTTTTCAACTCATAATTAATGGTTATTTGGTTGTTAAAAGGGTTTGGATAAATAGTTAGTATATTATCTTCAAGCTCATTTTTATCTATACTTAGAGCTAATCCACAAGCGGTATTGGTAAAATCATTCAAATAATAACTTCTAATAGAATCAACACGCTCTTGCATAACAACAACACCTGCTTGTGCTCCTGTATTTTGGTAATCTCTACCAAAAACAAAGGCTAAAGTTAATTCTATCTTTTCTCCAGGTTGAAAAGTAAAAGGACCTGTAGAACCTAACCCTCTTCTGTCTCCTGGAAAATTTACGTTTGATGTTTCTGACCAATTACTAGGAGAAGGGGTTATACCATAAGTTCCATATAAATAAGAATCAGAATTATTTGGGTAAATATATTTTGCTGGAATAGTTCCACCACCACCTATATGTCCATTCCCGCCATAAACCATTTGGGTATTGTCTCGCCAAAAACCTTTTAAATAATTATAATATTGAGAATGGATAGTTGGATCTCCATCTCCAATATGTTGACCATTACCAATATTATAAGACATAAAATGTTCCATCCCCCAATATTCGTTATCAATTATGGCATCACTAAAACCTAAGCCGTTAATAGTTTCGTTGTTATTAATTCCAAAATTATTAGCAATACCATCATCATCTTGTTTGGCTCCTTTTAAAAAGGTAACGCCTTGTGCTGGAGGATAATTTCCAAAACCTTTAACACCATTTCCCCCTTCATCAGCATTATCTCCGTTCATGGCATAAAATGTACTTCTATTTACATCACAACCAACAAAATCGTCTGTGCTTCCACCAATGTCAAAATCAGCCCAAAAACCTACATAAGTGCTATCGTAAGTTAAATTAGAGCGGTTATATATGGTGTAATCTAAAAAAATTGTATTGTTTATTGCTGAATCTGAAGGACAATTATATGCATAAGCCATATAATGTACCTCGCTTTTCATTGGTTTATCTGTATTGGCTTGCCATCTAATATCATTGTAAATGTTATAAATAGCTTGTTGCCCTTTTATTTTAGGATAATCTCCATCATAAGGGTTGTAAAAGCCATCATTGTTATTATCTATAAAAGGGGCTAGGTAATAAGCTTGACCTTTAGTAATATCGCCATGTGCTGGCCAATTTTCTATAACTTCTATAGCCTGATAACCTGTTGTGTTCCAATTGTTAATGTGGTCATCGATATCCCAAGCATTTATTTTCCATAGCCTGTCCCATTTGTAGTCATAGCTTTTTGGGTGTTTTGGATAATAGATAGAGTCCATGATAGGTCCTGTTCTAGAATAAAAACTAGTAAAAGAGTTATAAGAAGCCATTAAATTTCCAAAAGTTTCACAATTGGCATAAGCAGAATCTAAATTTTTCCCGGACAACCATAAGTTTGCCGCAAATATAGTTGAGGTAGTATCTCCTTTTGGTGCTTCAAACCCACCAATACTGTTTGCTTGGTCTTGAAATAAACTATACAAACCTAGCCTTGCGTTTATGTTGTTTAAATCTAAAAATTCAAATTCTTGGTGTTTTACATAAAAATAAATAGTTGCAGTATCATATTTTACAGGAATACCATTATCTTTTAAAATATAAATAGCACTGTCTATGCCTACAAAATTAAAAGGTGGTTTATAAACTATTCTTATAAAGGAGGTGGTAGATGAAGTGATAAGGGTTTTAAAAATAAAACTTCCTTGGCCATTATAAATAGCTGTATCTATAAATAAGTTGTCATTATCAAGATCGCTATCATTAAGATATAAATTAGCAGAGCCAGGAGAATTTAAAATCGCAGAATCATTAAAGTTAATATACAAAGTGTCGTGAATTGCAATTGGAGTATTATTTTGACCAAAACTATTTACAGTTAGGCTTATTAATGATAGTAGTAGTAATTTTTTCATGTTGTAAGTTTTATAGTTAGGAATAAATAGAAGTTGGAAAACTTATATCTTCCAACTTCTTCTATAATCAATTTTAAAATCCGTTAAGGTCAGTAGGTTTCATAACACCGAACCATTTCAGAGTTCTTTCACCAACATCCGGTACTTTAACATGTATTAAGTATACACCACTAGCAACTGGCACAT
>JBBKXK010000019.1:0-42630 GCA_037969435.1 Vicingaceae bacterium | reverse complement strand
TAGATGCTGTCTCCTTTTTGAAGCTCTATAGAGTGTGTTGTATAAGGTGCTGGATTGTCAAATTGACCAATGGGTTGTTTATTAGCTTTTATTTCTAGCAATTCATAATCGTCATTGCGGGCTTGACCCGCAAACTGTTCATTAGGGGATTCCGTATCAAGTGCGGAATGACGGGTGGAACGTATTATCCATAGGGGATTATGAGCACCTGCATATTTTAATAGGTTGCCTTCTAAAACGCATAAAGCGATGTCCATTCCATCCTTTACATCTTCTTCACTTTTCTCAAATTCTTGAATAACTATTTCACGAGTTTTATCTAAAATTTCACCTGGATCTGTCAAACCATATTCTCTTACACTTCGATTTAATCCGTTGTTGCAAACTACACTTACCATTGCTCCAGGAACTCCGTGGCCTGTGCAATCGGCTGCTGCGAATAAAATAGCATCCCCTTTTTGTTCTAACCAATAAAAATCTCCCGCAACAATGTCCTTTGGTTTATAAAGTATAAAACTATCTTTTAAATGTTGGGCTACAGTTTTGTTTGATGGAAGTATGGCATTTTGTATCCTTTTAGCGTAGATAATTGAATCTAGAATTTCATGATTTTTTTCCTCAATAATTACTTTTTGTTGTTTGGTAATTCTAAATCGATTAAATAAAAAGCCCGTAAAAATTAATATTAAAGCTATACCTCCAAACAAAAAGTATTGCTGATTTCTTTTTGCTTTTATTTCAGTTTGTTGATTGGCAATTTTTATATCTTTTATTTCTTGAGCTTTAGCATGTTCAATACTATCTTTAATGTTCTTTTTTTCAGTTTCTAACTGAAAATCTTTTTGAAGTGAAATTTTTGTGTTTTCTTCATTGATTAGACTATCTTTTATAAGGTTGTATGTTCTGTAATGTTTAAAGGCTTCTTTATAATCATTTAATGACCTATATAAATCACTTAAAATACTTTCTGATTCCATAATTAAAACTGGGTTTTGAATTTCAATCGCTATTTCATGTCCTCTTTTAAGATATATTTTTGCTTTATCGAATTCTTTTTTGGAGATAAAAACATTACCTATTCCAGTTAAGTGCCTCACAATTCCTGTTTTGTTTCCAAGTTCAGTATCAATCGAAAGTGCTTCTGATATAAATGAAATTGCTTTGTCGTTTTCATTTATCTTTTTATAAACCAAGCCAATGTTTCCAAGATGTCTTGCAACGCCAAGTTTGTTTTCTAACCTAGTGTCAATCTCTAAAGCCTTATTGTAATAGATTAAGGCTTTTTCATTGTTGTTTTTCTGCTCATAAATATTCCCTAAATTTCCATAGTTTCGAGAAAGTCCCGCTTCGTTTTTAAGTTCTAGATATAATTCTATTGATTTGTTAATGTATTTTTCAGCTTTTTCAAAATCTTTTAAAGTATGATATACCAAACCAATGTTGCCATATCCAACAGCCATTGAAGGTTTGTTGTTTTTATCGATTACAAAATTTAGGTATTCAAAATTATATTTAAGAGATAGTTTATAATCGCCCATATCTCTATATACTGAACCAAGGTTTCCTTTTACTTTTGCTTGCCCTATTTCATCATTAATTTTTTTGTATTGTCTGAGAGCTTGAAAATAATATGTTAAGGATTCTTGATAATCTCCTAAACTATAATAATTCCAACCTAATTCAAGGTTAGCTTGTGCGATTAATTTATAGTTCTTTAATTTAATAGCTATAGTTTTTGATTTTTTTGCATAAAAAATTGCAGAATCTATGTTTTGATAGGAGTATAAATCAGAAAGTGTGATAAACAACTGAAACCTAACAGAATCATTTTTTGAGTTGTTAACCTCTGTTTGTAAAGAATCTATTGGATTAACATCTTGCGAAAATCCTTTTAGAGTTATTAGGATAAATAATATGTAGATAATTTTTTTGATAGGTAAATGTATTAAAAAAGCCGCTGATTTTCAGCGGCTTTTTTAATTATAAAGGAATTTATATTATCCGTTAAATCTAGCGTTTACTTCATCCCAGTTTATTACATTAAAAAATGCATTTATGTAATCTGGTCTTCTGTTTTGGTAGTTTAAGTAGTAAGCATGTTCCCAAACATCTAATCCTAAAACAGGTTTTCCTCCACAACCAATTCCTGGCATTAAAGGATTGTCTTGGTTAGCTGTAGAACAAATTTCTAATTTACCATCTTTTACACAAAGCCAAGCCCAACCAGAACCAAATCTTGTTGCAGCAGCTTTAGCAAAAGCATCTTTAAAACCTTCGTAACTTCCAAAAGCAGCATCAATTGCACCTGCAATTGCTCCAGTTGGGTTTCCACCACCATTTGGTGTCATAACTTTCCAAAATAAATCATGATTAAAATAACCACCACCGTTATTTCTAACAGCCATATTATTCATGTCTAGGTTAGCTAAAATAGCATCAATAGATTTTCCTTCTAAATCAGTTCCAGCAATAGCATTATTTAAGTTTGTTGTATATCCAGCATGATGTTTTCCATGGTGTATTTCCATTGTTCTCGCATCAATATTTGGTTCCAATGCGTTGTGTGCGTATGGTAACGCAGGTAATTCAAAAGCCATTTTTTTTGTTTTTAGTTGTTTAATTATAAACCGTCATTACGAACAAGGAACGAGTGAAGTAATCTCATTAAAAGATTGCTTCGTTCCTCGCAATGACGATATTTTAGTTGTTAGTTAAATATTCAGCAATTCCTTCGTGAGTTGTTTTTAAAGACTCTTTTCCTTTGCTCCAGTTAGCAGGACAAGCTTCACCATGCTCTTCGTTAAATTGTAAAGCATCAACCATTCTAATTGCTTCGTCAACGTTTCTACCTAAAGGTAAATCGTTTACCAATTGGTGTTTTACAGTTCCCTCTTTGTCAATTAAAAACAATCCTCTGTAAGCAATTAATTCACCATGAGCTTCCATTTCACCATCTTCATTCCAATCGTAATCACCTACCATACAATCGTAGTTAAAAGTGATTGTTTTATTAGTGTCAGCAACCAAAGGGTAAGTAACACCTTGTATTCCTCCAGCATTTTTTGTCATTTGTAACCATCCCCAATGAGATTGCTCAGTATCTGTTGATACAGCAATAACTTCAGTATTTCTTGATTTGAATTCTGCTAATTTCTCTTGAAAAGCAAACAACTCAGTTGGACAAACAAAAGTGAAATCTTTTGGGTAAAAGAATAACACAACATATTTACCTCTAAACTGCTCTAAAGTAAAGTTATTTACAATTTCTCCTCCATTAATTACAGCTGATGCTGAAAAGTTTGGAGCTTTTTTTCCGACTAATACGCCCATTTCTTTTTTAATTTTAATTTGTTAAACATTTATTACATTTTCCTTTCAAATAGATATTAGTATTGTCTATTTGAAAATCATTCAATTTGCTAAATTTCAACTTTAACGCTTCAATCTCTACATCGTAAACATTGCCACATTCATTACATTTAAAATGAGCATGTTCTTCCATTATCGCATCATATCTTGCTTCATTACCATCAATGGTAAATGTTGAAGTAATTCCATTATCAACAAACAACTTTAACGTATTGTAAACGGTTGTTTTAGATAGGGTAGGAATATGAGGTGCTAAATCTGTATAAATTCTATCAACAGTAGGGTGTTGGTCGTTTTTATACAAATACTCAAATATCTTTATCCGTTGTAAAGATGGTTTGATGTTGTTAGATGTTAAGTGACTTACAAAGTCCATAAATTGAAATTATTATAAAATTGTAATGATTACAAATTTAGAAGTTTTTATCTTAAATCCAAATGATGTACCTTATTATTTTGTTAAATAATTATCAACCACCCATCAACATAATAATGTTAAAAAATAGTTGGTAAGTTACTTTTGCTTGCCCTTGTTTTAAGCTTACTTTTAGGTTACTTTGTAACACAGAAATTGCTTATGAAATTTACTTTTTACGGTCATGCTTGTTTTTGTGTAGAAACTGATGGCAAACATTTGTTGTTTGATCCATTTATTTCGCCTAACGATAAAGCAAGTCATATAGAAGTAAATAAAATCAAGGCTGATTATATTTTAATTTCGCATGGGCATGAAGATCATGTTGCAGATGTTGTTAAAATTGCCAATAATACAGGGGCAAAGTTGATTTCCAACTTTGAAATTGTTTCTTGGTTTTCGGCTAAAGGAATAGTAGGTGGCCACCCAATGAATCATGGTGGAAGTTGGAATTTTGATTTTGGAAGTGCAAAATATGTAAATGCTGTTCATGGTAGTGTAATGCCAGATGGAGCTTATGGAGGAAATCCAGGAGGTTTTATAATAAAGACAAAACAAGCTAGTTTTTATTATGCTGGAGATACTGCTTTACATATGGATATGAAGTTGATAGGTGAATATGAAAAATTAGATTTTGCCGTTTTACCAATTGGAAACAACTTTACGATGGGTATTGATGATGCAATAATTGCTGCTGATTTTATAAAATGTGATAAAATTATAGGGGTACATTATGACACTTTTGGATACATAGAGATTGATAAAGAAGAGGCTAAAAGAAAGTTTGCAGCAAAAGGGAAAGAGTTAATTTTATTAGAAATAGGACAAACGATAATAATATAAAGATATGGGTAAAATAATAGCAATATCGAATCAAAAAGGTGGGGTAGGAAAAACAACAACAGCTATTAACTTAGCAGCTGCTTTAGGTGTTTTAGAGTTTAAAGTTTTGTTGGTGGATGCTGATCCACAAGCGAACTCAACTTCAGGGGTAGGGTTTGATCCTAGAAACATTAAAAAAAGCATTTACGAATGTTTAATTAATGAAATTGAGCCCGCAGATGCTATTTTACATACCAATTCTCCAAACATGGATATTCTTCCAGCACACATCGATTTAGTGGGTGCTGAAATTGAATTGATTAATTTACCAAATAGAGAAAAAATGATGCGTGCATCATTAGCAAGAATCAAAGATGATTACGATTTTATAATTATTGATTGTTCACCATCTTTAGGATTAATTACCATTAACTCATTAACTGCAGCAGATTCTGTAATTATTCCTGTTCAATGTGAGTATTTTGCATTAGAAGGATTGGGTAAATTATTAAATACTATTAAAATTGTACAAGCAAGATTAAACCCTGAATTAGATATTGAAGGATTATTATTAACAATGTTTGATCCTCGATTAAGATTATCTAACAATGTGGTTGATGAAGTAAAAATGCATTTTCAAACAATGATGTTTGATACTATCATTCAAAGAAATACTAGATTAGGAGAAGCTCCTAGTCATGGAGAAACGATAATAATGCACGATGCTAGTTGTAAAGGTTCTATAAACTACCTTAATTTAGCAAGAGAAATACTTCAGAAAAATGGATTAACTAAAATGTCTGAAGAAGAAAAAATTATTGCCTTAGAAGATTAAAAATGAGTAAAAGACCGGCATTAGGAAGAGGATTAGGAGCATTATTGCAAAATGCTGATACAGATATAACACTTAGCTCACGAGGTAATGATAGTGAAAACATTGTAGGAGCAGTTTCATCTATTTTAATAGAAAACATTGAGGCAAATCCATTTCAACCCAGAACACAGTTTGAAAAAGAAGCATTGGTTGAGCTTTCAAATTCAATTAAAGAATTAGGAATAATACAACCAGTTACAGTTCGTAAATTAGGTTATGGTAAATACCAATTAATATCTGGTGAAAGAAGGTTTAGAGCTTCTCAAATTGCTGGATTAACAGAAATACCTGCTTTTATTAGAATTGCAAACGACCAAGAAATGCTGGAGATGGCATTGGTTGAAAACATTCAACGACAAGATTTAGATGCTATTGAAGTAGCTTTTAGTTATCAAAAATTAATAGAAGAATGTGAGTTAACTCAAGAAAAATTGAGTGAGCGAGTAGGAAAAAAACGTTCTACAGTTGCTAATTATTTACGTTTATTAAAATTGCCAGCTGAAATTCAATTGGCTATAAGAACGAAAGATATTAGTATGGGGCATGCTAGAGCTTTGATTAATATTGATGATGAAAAAAAGCAAGTAACACTGGCTCGTAGAATTATTAATGAAGGATTGTCTGTTAGACAAATAGAGGAAGTTGTAAAGGGTAAAAAAGAAAAAGAGCAGGAATTAAAATTAAAGAAAGGTGGTAAGCCTGATTTATCATTTAGCCAACAAAGAATACAAGAAGAATTAACAGAGTTTTTAGGAGCTGAAGTACAATTACAAAGTAACACTAAAGGAAAAGGAAAAATTTCAATTCCATTTAAATCAGAAAAAGAATTAGAGCGAATAGTTGAGTTACTTGGACTATAAAATTTTATTGTGAAAACTATTTCAATTTTATTTTTAACACTTGTAGTATTTTTTAATAGTTCAAATTGTTCTGCACAATTACCAACACCTGATACACTTAACATTAAGATAGAAAAACCCCATTCACCAACAAAAGCAACATTGTTTAGCACTGCATTACCTGGTTTAGGACAAGTTTACAATAAAAAATATTGGAAAGTACCTATCGTTTATGCAGGAATTGGTACATCCCTTTATTTTGCTTTTTCAAATAATAAAAGTTTTAAAAAGTTTAAAACTGCTTATGGCGAAAGAGTTGATGGAGATGAAAACACAGTTGATGAGTTTGTAGGAAGACTTTCTGATGATGGCATAAAAGCAAACATGGAATTTCATCAACGAAACAGAGACTTGTCCTACATTGTAGCAGGATTATTTTATGTGTTAAATATTGTTGATGCAGCAGTAGATGCTCATTTATTTGATTTCCCAAAAAACGATAATCTTTCATTTAATTTACAGCCAAGTATTGAATTAACAAATAATAATCAAGTAAGTAGCGGTTTTAAATTGGTGATTAATTTATAATTTTAACCCCTTATCAGAAGCATTTACCGCTAATGTAAAAGTTTAAGAGTTTAAAAATAAAGAGAGTTAATTTGAGTTTTTAAAATATGAGAATAGCAATTATCGGATACGGGAAAATGGGGAAGGAGATTGAGCGTGTTGCCTTAGAAAGAGGACATCAGGTTACATTAAAAATAACTTCTCAAAACACTCATGATTTTAATTTTGATAACCTTAAAAATGTGGATGTTGCGATTGAGTTTACCAATCCAGAATTAGCTGTAAATAACATCACTGTTTGTGTTGATTCTAACACTCCTATTGTTGTAGGAACAACGGGGTGGTACGATAAATTTGATGAAGTGAGGGAAATAGTAGCTCAAAATGAAGGTTCATTATTGTATGCAACAAACTGTAGTATTGGGGTTAACTTGTTCTTTAAATTAAACAAATATTTAGCTGAGATGATGAATAATCAACCAGCTTATGATGTACATATTGAAGAAACGCATCATACACAAAAGCTAGATGCACCAAGTGGTACAGCAATTACTTTGGCTGAAGGTGTTTTGAAAAAAATGCTTAAAAAAGATGTTTGGGTATTGGGTGAAGCTCATAGCAAAAATCAACTTTCGGTAATTGCTCATAGAGAGGAAAATGTGCCTGGAACGCATGTAATAAATTATTCATCAGAAATTGATGATATTGAGATAAAACATACTGCTCATAATAGGAGAGGGTTTGCTATGGGAGCTGTTGTGGCTGCTGAATATATTAAGGATAAAAAAGGTATTTTTACCATGGAAGATGTTCTCTTCAATTAATAAAATTAGATTATGGAAATAAGTATTAGCGCATTTGTAATTCTTTCAATCTTATATTTTTTAGCAGCTCAAGTTGGTTTGTATAAGATATTTGAAAAAATGGGTGTTGAAGGATGGAAGGCTTTAGTTCCTTTTTATGGAACTTATTTAGCTGTTAAGATGGTTAAAAAATCATGGTTATGGATTATTACTTATTACATACCATTTTTAGGTTTTGTTGTTTGGATGGGGATTATTGTGGAGTTGATGAAGTTGTTAGGTAAAACCTCTTTTAAAGAACATTTTTTAGGGGTTGTATTTGCAGGTATTTATTTGCCTTACATTGGGTTTAAAGAAGATGTAAAGTTTATAGGTTATGAGGAAGCTGCCAAGTATAAAAAATCGTTTAAAAGAGAATGGGCTGATGCGATTGTGTTTGCTGTAATTGCAGCCACTTTAATAAGAGGTTTTTACATGGAAGCTTTTACTATCCCAACATCATCTATGGAAAGAAAGTTACTTATTGGAGATTTCTTGTTTGTAAACAAAATGGCTTATGGTGCTAGAGTACCTAATACACCAATTAGTTTCCCTTTTACGCATCATAGCTTTCCTGATTGGGTACCATTAGTAGGAGGAAATCAATCATATTCTGAGGCAATTAAGTTTCCGTATGCAAAACTGCCTAAAATGAGTGATGTAGAACGTAACGATTGTGTTGTCTTTAATTTTCCTGCTGGAGATACAGTAATTATTGAGCAACAAGCTTCAATTTATGAACAAGTTCTTAGAAATCATAAAATACAGTTGAATTTATCAGATGATGAAGCGAGAAAATTAGTCCACAAAAAATTTACAATTAAATCTAGACCAGTAGATAAAAAAGAAAATTATATCAAGCGTTGTGTTGGCTTGCCAGGAGATAAGTTAGAGATTGTTGATGCAAAACTAATGATTAATGATGAAGAGGGGTATTTTGATGAAAATGCTCAATTTAATTATAAAGTGATCACAAAAGATTATCCTTTAACAAAAGAATATCTATTAAAAAAAGAATTAAGTTTTGAGTTTAGAGAAGAACCTTATGTTGATGAAAATGGAAATACTATTCTAGATGGTGATGGTAGCCCACTTATGTATAAACATTGGAACCCTAATGATGGAGTTGAATATGATTTAACTATGACCAATGAAGCAAAAAATAAATTATCAGAATTAGCAAATATTGTTTCCATTGAGAAAAAAATAGATAAAAAAGAAGGTGAAAAGGATAAGTACTTAAATATATTTCCAAATGACTCTCAGTATGATTGGACAGTAGATAATTTTGGTCCAATTTTAATTCCTAAAAAAGGAGCTACAGTTAAATTAACTACACAAACACTTCCCTTATACAGAAGGATTATTAAAAATTACGAGAACAACGATTTAAGAGTTGAAGGTGAAACTATCTATATCAATGGGCAAGTAGCAACTTCATATACTTTTCAGATGGATTATTTTTGGATGATGGGTGATAACCGTCATAATTCTCAAGATTCGAGATATTGGGGTTTTGTTCCAGAAGACCACATTGTGGGTAAAGCAGTTTTTGTTTGGTTATCATGGGATACAGAATTTGGAACAGGTATTCGTTGGGATAGAATATTTACATTAGTGGATTAATGATAAACATTTACCTTTAAGTTTTACGTTATCTTATAAATGAAAAAACTTAAAGTCCATATTAAACAATGGTTAAAAGCATTATTATTTGCTTTATTAACGGTTATTGTTGTAAAAGCCTTTTTCTTTTGGGTGTATGTTATTCCAAGTACATCTATGGAAAAAACATTGTTGCCAGGCGATTTAATTTTCGTTAATAAAATGAGTTATGGAATTCGCTTACCAATTACTCCAATTACTTTTCCGCTAAGTCATCAAAAAATGCCTTTAAACTCAGAATATAAAGCTTATTTAGACTTTATTGAGTTTCCATACATTCGATTGTTTAGTTCTCAAATAGAGCGAAATGATGTAGTAGTTTTTAATTATCCAATGGATGAGGATGCTCCAATAGATCATCGTTCTTTTTATATTAAAAGATGTATTGGTTTACCAGGGGATATTATTTCAATTAATAATAAAAAAGTAATAATTAATAACGAAGCGATAGCATTTCCTAAAGAAGTGTGTTTTAATTATAAAGTTAAATCTGCTATCGAGTTAAATAATGACACTTTATTAAAGTATAACATTACAGATGGTGGTAGATTGAGTGGTGAAAATCATTGGCAATTAACATTATCAGACTCATCAAAAGAAGCTTTGTTGGCTTTAAATTATATTATAAGCGTAACTCCATTAAACATTACTAAAGATATTTATGCAGATTATATTTTTCCGTTTAATAACAACTACCCTTGGAATATAGATTTTTATGGACCCTTATCAATTCCTAAAAAAGGAGAAACAGTAGTGTTAGATTCTAATAATATTTATTTATACCAACGAATAATAGAAAAGTATGAAGAAAATGAATTAGAACAAATTGGAAATAAATTTATTATTAATGGTGATACAGTGATTGACTATACTTTTAAAATGGATTATTATTTTATGATGGGAGATAATAGACACAACAGTTCAGACTCTCGTTTTTGGGGTTTTCTACCTGAAAGCCATATTGTAGGGAAAGCACATTCAATACTAATGTCAATTAATAAAAATCCAAGTACAATGAGTAGATATCGTTGGGAACGGTTTTTTAGTAGAATAGAATAATTACTTTTTGATAATTTTTAGGGTTTGATTCCCCTCAGAGTTGCTAAATTTCAATAAATAATTTCCTGATTTTAAATTAGAAACATTTAGTTCAATTTTTTGTTGGTTAACTTTTTGTGTTAGAATAGATTCACCTAAAATATTGATAATTTCTAATTCAGCATTATCTAATAAGTTTTCACCAAAATTAATATTTAGTATATCTTTAGCTGGATTAGGATAAATCTGAATTGGAAAGGTATTGTTTGCCAAATCTTTAATATAGGTTGCTCCAGTTTTCACATCTTTTTGTTGAAACCAAATATTTAGGTAATTATTTCTTGTGTCACCCCAAACTGCATAAAGAGTATCATTAATTAAATTAACATTCATAAAATCATTACCACTTTGTGCCAATATATTATTGTATGAAATACTTGAATCTGTAATAACAAAGTTTGAAGAAAAATTTGAAGAATCTTTACAACGAATGGATCCGAAAATTTCGGAACTTACTGTATAAGTTGAATCATTTGAGTTTCTTCTATCTCTCCACGTTACAATTAAATCACCATCTGTATCAAAATCAGCCCATATTAAATCTTGCATTCTATTATTTGCAATCGGATCATCATTAATTCTGATAGGTGTTCCCCATGTCGTACCTGCATTTAAACTTTCTACTATATAAACATCAATATCTCCATTATCAAAATTTGGATAAGCTAAAACTAGGTGATTAGCATTAGCTGGGTTAGATAATAGATGATATCCTTTTTTTGGTAAAGTATCATTATTTCCATTAACAATAGCCAAAACGGTATTGTAATTAAATGTGCTTCCAGCAGAAGTTGATGAAGCAACAATGTATTGTGCTGGTGGTGATTGTGTAAAAACTAAGCTAGGATATATTGCATGAAATGTTCCGTTGGCAGAAACACAAGGTGTTGGCATTGGTTGAGGTATCGAGCTTCCCGCTTTCCAATTCGTGGTATCCAAATATCTCCAAGGGTTAAAACTAGTACCAGAATTGGTAGACTTTATAAAGTAAGGATTATAAGGAGGGGTAACAGGACCAAATACATTCGGATTCATGGTGGTTACATAAATATTTCCATCATTGATTCCTCCTGAATTATCAATAACCATCCAAGGTCTATCTACAGGCTGTTGTGTTCCATCAGAATTTACATTGATAACTTCAATTGGAGATCCCCAATTTAAACCACCATCAGTAGATTTCACTACATAAACTGCTCCAGCTGCAGGATTAGGCTTATAATCAATATAACATAAAAATAAATTTCCATTATTATCAAAAGCTAGGGATGGATCTGCTGATTGGTAACCTGTTACAGTATGAGGGATGTTAGTTGTATTACTCCAAGTTGCACCTGCATCAAAGCTAGTTCTAGTTTTAATAACAATAAGGTTGTTTAATTTCCAACCCATCCAAGCAACTACAAGATGCTGAGAATTATTTGGGTTAACTGTTAAGTATGGTTCACCATCAAATACAACTCCATTTGATAGATTTCTGTTTTGAGAAAATCCAAAAGTAGAAAAGAGTAGACATAGTATTAATAATAATTGCTTCATTATCTTTTGATAATTTTCTCAGTAACACTTCCATTCTTATTAGAAAATTTTATAAAGTAAATTCCATTACTCAAGTTACTCATATCGATTTTATTTAATCGTTGAGATACATTAGTTTTAGATACATATTTCCCTAATAAATCGACAAGTATTAATGTTGAATTCTTAATATCATTATTACCTAAATCAATAGTAATATTGTTTTGTGTTGGATTTGGATAAATTGACAAAGGATTGATTTTATTTTCTACCACACTAAGAGGTTCAACACCTTCATAAACCCATATATTATCTAAGTATAAGTTGTTTCCTCTTCTATTAAAAGATTTAAACTTTAAAATAATATCATTACCTGCATAAGTAGTTATATCAACATAATCAGTTCTCCAATGGTGTGGTTGAGTTGCGTAAAAAGGAGACATTAAAGTATCATGTGTTTCTAAACTAGTACCTCCTTTTTTGTATATTTCGGTAAATGTATTTGCACAGTCAGTAGAAATATAAACGAATAAAGAGTCAGCTAAAACAACATGTTTCATTTGATAAGCAACATCAAATCTTAAATATAATGAGTCATCATTTGGTAATGAGATTCTTGTAGAAATTAAATCATCTGTTTCACCAGATTTGGTATAATTTCCAAAATCCATGCTTGCAGAGTAATAACCATATGGTAAACCAGAGGTGCTAGCGGTATCCCATGTTAATTCTCCATCAGGATTATTTATAATCCATTCGGAACTATCTATACGCATCATTTCAAAATCTTCTTTATACGGTAAAATACTGTACAATTCTCTAATGTTAAATCGGGCTACTCTTTGGTTGTTAATATAATCACATTCCTTTTTTAAAGTATCTATTTCTATTTTTACTTTTAATTCATAATTGCCAAAACCATTAGCAGTAATTGTAGGCAGGTAAACAGATGTAGTGTCACCAGGTAATAATATCCCAACCCAGTTTAAATTTGCAGCTGTCTCATTATTTAATTGATAAATAATATTAGCATTAGAAATAGCACTATCTCCTTTATTTTCAATTAGAACAGTAGCTGTTACATTTTGATCACATACAATTTCATCAGAAGGGTTAGTAATTTCACTTATTAATATATCGTATTTAAATTGATTTGGAGGGGTAGGAGTATAAGTTAAACTAAGAAGGTTGAAGGCTGCTAAAACATCTATCATTCCTCTTCCATAAGTATTATCTTCTCCTGCAACACCAAGATCAATCGCAGAGTTATACAAAGCCAATAAAATTTCTTCTCCTGTAGCATTTGGAAAGGCTTCTTTTAGTAAAAGAACAGCGCCTGTTGCATGTGGACCAGCCATTGAAGTACCGTTATAAGAAGCATAATTATTATTAGCTACTGCTGACCTAACATTTATACCTGGAGCTACAACTTCTGGTTTTATTTGTAGAGGTCCAGTTACTGGACATGCTGTAGGTCCATGACTTGAAAAACCAGCAATTGGAAAAGTTGCATTAGCACCATCAACAGCACCAACAGTAAATGTGTTTACCAAACCTGTACTAACATATTGTGGTTTTCCTATTGTTGTATCATTAGGGCCACTATTACCTGCAGAAAATACATTAGCAATACCAGCAGCTTCAATTGCATCAAACATTTGAGTTACATAACTTGAGCAAATTGATGTATCACCACTTTGACCACTAATTCCCCAAGAATTATTAATCGCATCAGGAATGTCATCGGTTGTATTTGTATCTCCATCAGGATTTAAGGCAAATTCAAAAACATCAATGTATTCTGGTAATGGTTTAATGTTAGCAAGATTGGTAACAATAGGATCTGAAGCCATAAAGTAAGCATTAAATGCTACTCCAATCGTATCATTAGTTGCTTTTTCTAATCCTAAGACTGTTCCAGCGGTATGGGTTCCATGTGCATTTCCTTTGTCAATAGGTATTGGAGAATCAATAGCATGCCATGCCTGAGTTAAAGGTTGGTAATTTCCTAACCAAGCACCTGAAATGGCAGGATGATCTTTCCAAACACCAGTATCTATACTGTAATATTTTCTTGCTTTACCAGTGTAACCCATTGCCCATAATGCAGGAGCTTTAATCGCTGCTAAACCTGGCTCTATACCTCCAACAGATTTTTGAGTAGTTGTTGTACTTTTTATTACTTCAATAGGTTTGCCTGTATAATGGTCAAATTCTTCTATATAATCTACTTCAGGCATATTTGCTAATTGAAGTATTATATCTTTTGTAGCTTCTATCGTCATCATATTAATGATCCAAAAACTCTTAAATGAGGATACTTTATTGCTGTTTTTATTTAACAGATTAATGATAGGAGTTTGACTCTGTGTTGCCAAAGTCATAGATTCTCTCATTACTCTTTTTGCTCTTTCTGAAACAGAAGTTTTGTTTTGTTTCATTTCTTCATTAAGCACTATGTGATTTACTTGAGAAGATAATACGATGTTAACTTTAAAATAATCGGAGTTATTTCCATTAGTTAATTTTTGGCTTAAGTTTGATGTTAAGGTAGCAGTTTGACTAAATAAAACAGCAGTTGAACCCAATAATATAAGTGATAGTAATATTTTTTTCATAATTAGTATTTAAGTATCAAATATAATTAATAAAAATTCAAGTTTAAGAACTTGTTATAAATCTGTGAAACTTTACAAAATAGATTAGATTTTTGTTTGGCATAACTTTTGAAATTATGGACTGAAATCAAAACAGTAAGTTATGAAAAAGTTCAAATTAATACTCGTAATAATAATCCCTTTATTTTTTACTAGTTGTATTGTAGTCGATAATACTCCTGGCCCTAGAGGTAGAGATGGTCAAGCTTATTTTGGAATTGATTATGAACGTCATGCTCCATATAGTTATTGGGATAATAATTCATCAATTCCTTATAACCCAATTTTAGGAGAGTATTATTTAACTCGTCCAGGAGTATATGATTTTGAATATTTTATTAATCAACAAGATTATTGGTATGGAACTTATGAAGTTTGGATTAATAGAGGTGGTGTAGGAGGTAATCATGGACAACCGGGGTATGATGGGTTAGATAATTATTTAATGTTGATTTGTGATCCAAATGGTTTTCATGAGCATCGGGAAGATTGGAAAATGAATGAAAATGAACCTTTAGTTATAGAAAAATCGGATGGGGAGTTAAATTTTAAAATAACAATACAAAAAGGCAATATAAATAATAGACCAGCACAATCTCCAAAATATAAAAGTAATTAACGAAGCTTTTTTAGTGTAAGTTAGGTGTGTGATTAGGGGCGAATTTATTCGTCCCTTTTCTATTTTATAAGGACATTATACCTTTAATGTTACCAGCTTTTTTATAAACTTTAATTACTTCATCTGCAGATAACATTACTTCTTTTGCCGAAATGCTAATGAATTTATTTGTTTTAGATTGTCTAGTGGTTACTTGTGCTTCAGCCCCAAAAAGAGCTTCCACTTGTGCTAATTTTTGATTGTCAGCAGGAATAATAAACTTAAATAAATAGGGTTGAGGCCAACTTCCATTATCTTCTAATTTTTGTTTTAGGTTGCTGTAATAATCTTCTTCCATTAAATAATTTTTTGTACACCAGATGGGACAGATGTCGAACTCTTTTTTGGAAAAGGATCTCAAATCTTTAAACAAAATATCTGGCTTATTAATATCTAACAACAAAGATATATAATTCAACCAATTAAAAAATAGCTTAAACAATAAGTGCCATTAATTGTAATTATTATATGAGCGATATTAATTTAAAATGGTTAACATTATTTTAAGAGGGTTCTGTCGCATTAATTAGTTAAAACATAAAGATACATAATTTCGCTGTCTAAAAGCAGCAACTATGTTTAAGCATCACAGGTATCCACGAGCAATCATTCTACAAGCAGTTTATTTCAAGTTAAGATTTACATTAAGCTACAGAGATATAGAAGAGTTGATGCAGATACGTGGAGTAGATGTTGACCATTCCACCATCCAACGTTGGGTATTTAAGTTTGCTCCAGCAATTGAAAAGAATATGCATAAAAGGAAGTTCCAAGTTGGTGACAGCTGGAGAATGGATGAAACCTATATCAAAGTAGGAGGGGAAGATAGATTCTTATATAGAGCAGTAGATAAAGAGGGAAACACAGTTGATTTCTTACTAACCAAGAGACGGCAAAAGATGTCAGCACAGAAGTTTTTTAATAAAGCCATTGGAAACAATGGAAGACCAAGAGTGGTAAATATTGACAAGAGCGGAACGAATAAAATGGCTGTCTGGTCTGTAAATAAGAGGGCTACTTCAATAAAGAAAATCAAGATAAGGCAATGTAAGTACCTCAACAATATAGTTGAGCAAGACCATCGAAGTATAAAACGAAGAATTGGAATAACTACGGGGTTTAAGGAGTTCGAATCAGCCCAGAGGACGTTATCTGGAATAGAGGTTGTGAGTATAATAAGGAAGAATCAGATTGAAGGTTCTAAGTCAACAGTTTACAAAACATTTGTCTCATTGGCTGCATAAATAGAAGTATAATTAACTAATTTTAGAGTCAAGTTAGATTAATGCGACAGAACCTTTTACCGTTATCTAAAGCATTAGGAAACTCACGTTTAACTTTTTCGTTTTGTTCACCAATTGGTACTGAAACCTTTTTAACTATCTTATTATTATCTGTATCACTACAACTAACCAATAAACAAGTTAGACTAACAAGTAGGATTGATAAATTCATTTTACTCATATTGCTTATTTTAAAGCTAAAAATAAATTTCATTAAAGAACAAATAACATTATTTATTTAAATATGTAATGTCATCAAATATACAGTTTATCCGAATTGTTAATTGCCCAACTAATTTATCCTTTAAGTTCGGTAATTTTATATTTTAAAAGCTTTCAAAATATGTCAGACACTTATTACAATCAAGAAGACTTAAGAAAATTTGGTGAGATAACCGAATGGAGTGAAGAACTAGGAAATAAGTTTTTTGAATACTATGGTAAAGTTTTCGAGGAAGGAGCGTTATCAGCACGAGAAAAATCACTAATTGCTTTAGCTGTATCACACGTAATTCATTGCCCGTATTGTATTGATGCTTACACTAAGGACGGCTTGCAAAGAGGAATTACTAAAGAAGAAATGATGGAAGCTGTTCATGTTGGTGCAGCAATTCAAAGTGGAGCTACCTTGGTTCATGGGGTACAAATGATGAATAAACATAAAAAACTTTCGATGTAAATTTATGGCTACAAAATCATTACATGCGAGGAACAACAACCTTTCGGATCCTAAAGAACAATTAAACTATCTTTCTAATGGCATTTTTGCTAATGGTAGTTTGATTACTTTTTCTGAAAAACTTAAAACACATAAACAATTTCCACTTCGTCCTAAAAATATAGAAATACTTCAAATTAATGTTGGTTATATGTGTAACCAAGTTTGTGCTCATTGTCATGTAGATGCCGGACCAGATCGTAAAGAAATAATGACAAAAGAGACCATGCAACAATGTTTGGAAGTAATTAAAAACACTGCCGCTCACACCTTAGATTTAACTGGAGGTGCTCCAGAGATGAATCCAAATTTTAGATGGTTTGTCGAGGAAGCTGCAAAAATTGGAGTAAAAGATTTTATTGTTCGATCTAATTTAACCATTATCCGTTCGAATCCTAAGTTTTACGATTTGCCACATTTTTTTAAGAAACATAATATACATGTGATTTCTTCTATGCCTCATTATACCAAAGGAATGACTGATAGACAAAGGGGTAGCGGAGTTTTTGATCAATCAATTAAAGCATTAGAAGAATTAAATGCTGTTGGTTATGGAAAAGAAGACAGTGGTTTAATTTTAGATTTAGTATACAATCCATCAGGAGCTTTTTTACCAGGAAATCAAAGTGCTCTACAAGCAGATTTTAAAAAAGCATTAAAAAGAGATTTCAACATCGAATTTAATAACCTGTTTGCCATTACTAATTTACCTATTAGCAGGTTTTTAGATTATTTAATTGTTTCAGAGAATTATGAAGACTATATGTTTGCGTTAGTAGAAGCATTTAATCCAAGTGCTGTAGCAAATGTAATGTGTACCAATACCATTTCTGTTAGTTGGGACGGCTTTTTATATGACTGTGATTTTAATCAAATGCTTGACTTGAAAGTGGCTTCAAAAGTGCAACATATATCAGCATACAACGAAACAGCTTTACAAAATAGAGAAATAATTATTTCTCAACACTGCTATGGGTGTACTGCTGGTTCAGGTAGTAGCTGCCAAGGAGTTGTAGCATAATTTGTCAGTATTTATTTTTTTAACGTCTATTACATCTATGAAATTTATATCAATTCTATTCATATTATTATCACAAATGATGTTTTCTCAAAGTAATGCTTTTAAGAAAGTGTTGGATGAGCAAATTACTAAAACAGTTCCTTTGATTTCTGTTGATTCTTTAAATGAGAATTTTAATGAATTTTCTATTTTGGATGCTAGAGAGAAACAAGAGTTTGAGGTTAGTCACCTTAAAAATGCAATTTTTGTTGGGTATGATAATTTTAATATTTCTAAAACAACTCAGTATTTATCCAAAGAAAAACCGATAGTAATTTATTGTTCCATTGGATATAGAAGCGAAAAAATTGCTGAACAACTTCAAAAAAAAGGATACACAATTTATAATTTATATGGAGGTATTTTTCAATGGTCAAACCAAAGTTATGAAGTAGTATCTTCAGAAAATAAACCAACAAAACAGGTTCATGGATATGATAAAAATTGGGGTAAATGGTTAACTAAAGCAGAAGTGGTTTATGGTAAATAAAAATTTACTCATTGTATTTGTAAAAAATATAATATTAGGAAAAGTGAAAACACGATTAGCAAAAACGATAGGAAATGATAAAGCTTTTTTCGTGTATAAAGAACTAGTGAAAATTACCGAAGATGCTACTCAAGAAATTAAAAACTGTGACATACATATTTATTTTTCTGATGTTGTTATTAAAACCAAATGGTTAGGGTTTGAGAAATTTGTACAAGAAGGTGAAAATTTGGGCGTAAAAATGCAAAATGCTATAAATAACGGATTTGAATATGGGTATAAAAAGGTTTTGTTAATAGGCTCTGATTTACCTGATATTTCATCTTCAATTATTCAAGAAGGATTCAAATCTCTTCAAAAAAATGACATTGTTTTTGGTCCTGCAGAGGATGGAGGTTATTATCTCGTAGGAATGAAAAAAATGCATTCTATAATTTTTGAAAATAAACCCTGGAGTACAAAAGAACTATTAAACATTACACTAAATGAATTGTCAGATAAAAAAATACATTTACTTAAAACATTAAATGATATTGATGAATATAAAGATTTAATAAATTATCCTTCATTGCTAAAATTAGTAGATAAAATATAATTGAGTAAAAAAAATTAAAATAATATGAGCTATTTAGAAACTACAAAAAACGTTTATAAAGATGCGGCATTAACCCCAGATGTTGGTCTTTGTTGTACCACTACACCCATATGGAAATTCCCAGGGTTAGAAATTCCAACCATAATGCAAGAAATGAACTATGGTTGTGGTAGCACTATTTCGGCACAAGATTTAGTTAACAACCCTAAAGTGCTTTATGTTGGGGTTGGTGGAGGAATGGAATTATTGCAATTCGCCTATTTCTCTCGACAAAAAGGAGGGGTAATTGGTGTTGATGTGGTGGATGAAATGATAGAAGCTTCTCGCAAAAATTTTATAGAAGCAGAAAAGCAAAACGCTTGGTTTAAAAGTGATTTTGTGGAATTAAAAAAGGGAGATGCTTTAAATCTTCCTATTGAAGATGAAAGCATTGATGTAGCAGCCCAAAATTGTTTGTTTAATATATTCAAAACCGAAGATTTGACAAAAGCGTTAAATGAAATGTATCGAGTTTTAAAGCCATACGGAAGGTTGGTGATGAGTGATCCAACATGCGAGCAACCAATGAATGAAACACTGAGAAATGATGAACATTTGCGAGCCTTGTGTTTGAGTGGCAGTATTCCTATTGCCGAATATATAAAAGCCCTAACTGATGTCGGTTTTGGAACCATTGAAATTCGAGGAAGAAGACCTTATCGAATTCTCGATCCAGAAAACTATCCAACCGATGAGTTAATTTATATTGAGAGCATAGAAGTATGTGCTATAAAAGACCCAATGCCAGCAGATGGACCTTGTGTATTTACAGGTAAAGCCGCAATTTATTTTGGAAAAGAATTACAATTTGATGATGATAAAGGTCACATTTTGTTGAAAAATCAACCATTAGCTGTTTGCGATAAAACGGCAAAAGCTTTAGCGTCATTAAATAAAAAAGACATTTTTATAAGTGAATCAACCTTTCATTATAATGGCGGAGGGTGTTGTTAATTAAAATTTATTATTATGAATATATCTAGATTCCTTGCTCTTAAAACTTTAATCGTAGTTACTGTAATTTTTTCATGTGGTTTTGTATCCAATCAAAACAATACTTTAGCGGTTGAAAAAACTACAAAAGAATTTAATAATTATTGGTTTAATGGTGAAGCTGAGATTACTTCATTTCAATTAGAGCAAGCACGTTATGGTGAAATTCATAAAGGAAATTCGGTCATGATTTTTGTTACTGAACCCTTTTCTAAAGAAAAACAAGTGAAATCCGACAAGCCTTCTGCTAATGATGAATCAGTGCTTAAATTAAATTTTGAAAAGAAATTTACTACTGGAATTTACCCTTACTCCATGTTAAGTTCCACTTTTTTACCTTTATCTAACTTAAATATGCCTTTGTTAAAATCTACCACTTCAGTTCAAGAATGGTGTGGGCAGGTTTTTATCCAAATCAACAATAAAAAAGATAAGTGGGACATTAAATCTTATTCCTATTTTGAAAGTGACGGAGATAAAGAATTTAAACTCGAACAAAACATGCTTGAAGATGAGTTATGGTCTAAAATTAGAACGAACCCTGATTTACTTCCTGTAGGAAAACAAAAATTAATTCCATCTGTTTTTTATACTCGTTTAATGCATAAAGATTTAAAAGCGTATGATGTTGAAATTAAAAAAACAGTTGTACAGGATAATATTGATTACACCATTTATTACCCAGAATTGAAAAGAACATTATCTATACATTATAAAAATGCATTTCCATATTCAATTGAAGGGTGGGAAGAAATTTATGTGAGCGGTTGGGGAGAAAAAGCTGAGATATTAACTACAAAAGCCACTAAGTTAAAAAGAATTAAATTAGATTATTGGACAAAAAATAAAGTAGAAGATGCTAACTTTAGAAATGAATTAGGACTTCAATGATATACAAAAAGAACTTAAAATATTTTATCGTTTTAACAGCACTGTTAACTCAATTTTTAAAATTAGGTGCACAAAGCCCTTGGACTAGAGAAAAAGGTCATGCTTACTTACAAACAGGAAGTTCATTTTTATATATAAGTAGAGCAATAGTCGATAATCAAACAGTAACTCTTAATAAACAAATTACTGATATAACACCTCAATTCTATGGTGAATATGGTATTACAAACAAATTAGAAGTACAAACTATTTTACCTTATAAAACTTTTTTTATAAAAAATGAAAGTAGCAACAATAGTTTTAATGGTGTAAGTAATCCAACAATTGGGCTAAAATACAAGATCTCTGATAAAAAATGGAAATGGAGCGGAGGGGTAAGTTATTCCGCTAACTTCAGTAAGTATGATTTAAATACAGGTTTAAGTACCGATTTTAATGCGAATACAATATTAACTTATACTAGTTTAGGCTCTTCTAAAGGGAAATTTTATTATTTTTTTAATATTGGTTATGGTTATATGGACAATGATTATTCTGATTATCTAAAAATAGTTACAGAAGTGGGTTATAATTTTGTGCCTAAGGCACACCTTATTTTAGTTTTAGATGCTCGTAATATTATTTCAAAAGAAAATGCATTCGTTAATGATAATGAACAATCGCTTGTTTATTTGGATAGGCAAACCTTCAATGGCTTTGGATTGAAAATGAACTATGAATTTATAAAGGATAAATTTGGAACCAACTTATCCACTTTTGGTGGGTTTAATAACAATAATGTACCTCTCGGGCTTGCAGTAAGTTTAAACATATACCTTAAAATATGAATACTTACATCGAAATAATTGCTAATTCCTATTCAGGTTATTGGAATTACTTAAAAAATGAAGTATTGCTCAAAAACTCTTGGGACAACTATTTCTATGGTTTAATTATTATTTCTATAGGAGTATTTATTTTAGAAATTTTATTTCCTTGGCGGAAAAATCAAGCTTTATTTCGAAAAGATTTTTGGTTAGATACTTTTTATATGTTTTTTAATTTCTTTCTACTAAATCTAATTATTTTAATAGCTCTAACTAATGTTGTAGCTCAATTTTTTAATGATATTTTAGGTCAGGTTGGTATGAGTATTAGCAACTTTCAGCTTTTTGATGTAAACGAACTTCCAAAAGGTGTTGGTTTATTAATTTTCTTTATTGTTTCTGATTTCGTGCAATGGAATACTCATAGGTTATTACATCGGTTTTCATTTCTATGGAACTTTCATAAAGTACATCACTCAGTAAAACAAATGGGGTTTGCTGCACATTTACGCTACCATTGGATGGAACCTGTAGTATACAAATCTTTATTATATATTCCTTTGGCTATTATTGGTGGATTTAATGCGCAAGATGTAGCCATTGTTCATTTTTTATCTATTACAATAGGTCATTTAAATCATGCTAATATAGGTTGGGATTATGGTATTTTAAAATATGTGTTTAACAATCCTAAGATGCACATTTGGCATCATGCAAAAGAATTACCCTCTGAGTTTAGACTAGGAGCAAATTTTGGTATTTCGTTAAGTATTTGGGACTATCTATTTAATACCAATCATATTCCGTACGATGGTAGGGATATAGAACTTGGTTTTGATGGAGATGAAAATTTTCCTAAAGACTTTGTACATCAAGAGATTTATCCATTAGGAAAATCTAAAAGTTAATTGTAGTTTGTTAAATATAATTTGGATGTAAATTTTAAAAGAAAAAATGTAAGGATTTGGATGTTTTATCGTCTAAATTTAAAGTTAGATATGTAAAATGGATAAAGAACACATCGTAATAATAGGTAATGGAATATCGGGAGTTACTGCTGCTCGTCATATTCGAAAACTCTCTGATAAAAAAATTACAATTATCTCCGCTGAAACAGATTATTTCTTTTCACGAACGGCCTTAATGTATGTTTACATGGGACACATGAAATTCGAACATACAGAACCATACGAGCCTTGGTTTTGGAAAAAAAATAAAATCGAATTAAAAAAAGGTTTAGTAGATACCATTGATTCAATAAATAAAACACTTGTATTTTCTAATAAAGAAAGTATGAGTTACGATAAGCTAATTATTGCAACAGGCTCAAAACCTAATAAATTTGGCTGGAAAGGTGAGGATTTAGATGGGGTTATGGGCATGTATGACAAACAAGATTTAGAAAATTTAGAGAACCATGCACCAAATAATCAAATTTGTAAAAGAGCAATAATTGTTGGTGGAGGGTTAATAGGAATTGAATTAGCAGAAATGCTCAGAAGTAGAGATATTCCTGTTACTTTTTTAGTAAGAGAAGAATCGTTTTGGAATAAAGTACTTCCTCTAGCTGAGTCTGAAATAATAAACAAACACATTACAGAGCATCATATCGATTTACGATTAAATACCAACTTAAAAGAAATAAAAGCTGATAAGAATGGTAAAGTGAAATCGGTAATAATTGAAGAAACTGGTGAAGAAATATTATGTAATGTTGTAGGGTTAACAGCTGGTGTTACTCCAAATATAGGCTTTTTAGCAGACTCAGGAATTACTATAGGGAAAGGAGTAAAAGTAAATCGATTTTTAGAAACTAACATTGCTGATATTTATGCCATTGGCGATTGTGCAGAGCAACACGAAGCTATTGGAGATCGTAGACCCATTGAGGCTGTTTGGTATACAGGAAGAATGATGGGCGAAACAGTTGCTCAAACCATTTGTGGTAATAAAATTGAATACAAACCAGGACATTGGTTTAACTCTGCTAAATTTTTAGATATAGAATATCAAACTTATGGTTGGGTATGGAGTGAACCTAAAGAAAATGAAAAACACTTTCATTGGAAACATGCTAAAAAACATATTTGTATCACCATTTCTTATCATAAAGACACGAACAAGTTTCATGGTATAAATACCTTTGGAATTAGAATGCGTCACGAGTTTTTTGATACTGTATTAACTGAAAATAGATCGGTTGAATATGTTATGGAAAATTTAGCCAATGCGAATTTTGATACAGAGTTTTACAAACTTCATGAAAAGGATATTATAACAAGATTCAATCATGAAAATCAAACCAATATTCAATTAAAAAAGAAAAATCTAGCTCGATTTTTCTCTTAAAACTTATTAAAATGAAAGAACTGCTATTTGCGACATCACTAATGCTCATGTTTTCATGCCAGAGTAAGAATCCAGACACCAAGGTTGTAACCGAATCTTTAAATGAGAAAGTTGTTGCTGCAAAAGAAAGCCCATTAATATTAGATGATGTGAGTAAAGAAGAATCTAATTCAGAAATAGTTGCTAATAATACAAAGGGAGAGTTAGGTGAATTACCTAAAGCTAACGTAAAAATGGGAGCAGTAAAAAAAGATAACCCTAAACAAAAGGAACCAACCACATCTTCTGAGATTACAATTGAAGAGACTATTCCTGAAAAAGAAGAAGATGTTAAACCGTCTCATCAAATATGGGATGGACTAACAAAAAAGTATGTTTCATCAAATGGAAAAGTAAATTATAATGGATTTAAAAATGATTTAGCTGAGTTAAAAAAATACATTAATTATTTAGCATCAAACCCTGTGAAAACTAGTTGGAGTAAAAATGAAACATTAGCTTATTGGTTTAATTTATACAATGCATCCACTGTTTATTTAATTGCTACTAATTATCCAATTAGTAGTATTACTAAATTAGAAAATGGAAAGCCTTGGGATAAAAAATTTATTGTTTCTGGAGATAAAACTTATTCTTTAAACGATATTGAAAATGTAATTGTTCGCCCAAAATATAAGGAGCCTTTGGTTCATGTAGCTTTTAATTGTGCAGCAGTTTCTTGTCCTAACTTGCTTAACGAAGCATTTGTACCTGAAAAACTATATGCTCAACTAAAGTCTCTAGCCAATAAATGGGTGAATGACACATCTAAAAATAAAATAGATGCAGAAAATGTTAACGTAAGTCAGATTTTTGATTGGTACAAAACTGATTTTGATAATGTTGGAGGGGTTGTAGGTTTTATTAATAAATACTCGACAACTAAAGCAAAAGAAAATGCAAAAGTAAATTACCTTGATTATAATTGGAATTTAAATGAATAAACAAATGAAAGGAATTAAAACAATAGGGTTAGTACTTTTTCTAATTGCACTGGGGGTTTTTACTTCTTTACTTTTTATTGGGAAATATCAACTATCAGAAGATACCTTTAACTCACTTTTAGTGAATAAGGGAATTAAAAGTGAGTTATTTATAAATGATATAAATAATAATGTTGTAGATAAAAAATTTAATAGTCAATTTACATTTTCGTCAACTATAATTAATAGTTTAGAAAACGCTAACACCATCCATAAACAAAATCAAGAATGGGATAAAGTAATTTGGGATAAACCACATAATTTATCTTATGAGCTTATAAAATCATCAGGAACAGGGGTTGTTACTGAAAATAAAGGTCTTTTTTGGTGGTTAACTTTTGGGCTCGGTATTTTGGGCTCATTATTATTTATACTGCCTAATGTTATTTTGTTAGGTAAACCAGGAATTAAAAATAATGGTATTTATCAGAGTGCAGCAACTAATAGAGGTTGGATAGGTATTCTTGCTTTTATTTACTTAGTTTCTTTTTATGTTTTACTTTATTTCAAGCCTGACTATGTAGTTAATTGGACTTATATACTTGACCCAATCAGTTCAGCTATTAGTGGAAACTTGGCCAGTCAATGGTTTTTGTATGGATTTTTATACTGCACAGTAATGACTGTTATGGCAGTAAGGATGTACATTAAATATAGACATAATAAATATCAAATCGTAAGGACTTCCTCTGTATTATTTTTCCAATTAGTCTTTGCATTTTTAATTCCTGAAATTTTAGTACGATTTAATCAACCTTATTTTGATTTTAAAAATGCATTTCCATTAGATTATGATTTCTTTTTTGATTGGAATATTAATAGCCTGATGGCTAGTGGCAATATAGGTGTTTTTATGTTGGTATGGGGAATAGCATTAACACTAGTTATTGTACCAGTATTTGTGTATTTTTTTGGCAAAAGATGGTATTGCTCTTGGGTTTGTGGTTGTGGTGGCTTAGCTGAAACCTTAGGAGACCCTTACCGACAATTATCAAGTAAAAAAATGGTAGCATGGAAACTTGAACGTTGGTTAATTCATGGAGTTTTAGTTTTTGCTCTGTTAATGACTGTTTTTACACTTTATTCTTTTTTTAGTGGAGCAGATAGTTTACTTGGCATTAAAACTAAAGATGTAGAATATTATTATGGATTTTTAATTGGCTCTATATTTTCTGGCGTGATTGGAACTGGGTTTTATCCTGTTTTTGGGAATAGAACTTGGTGTAGGTTTGGCTGTCCATTAGCCGCTTATATGGGACTAATTCAACGGTTTAAATCTCGATTTAGAATTACAACAAATGGAGGGCAATGTATATCCTGTGGAAATTGCTCAACTTATTGTGAACAAGGTATTGATGTTAGAGCTTATGCCCAAAAAGGAGAAAATATTATTAGGGCAAGTTGCGTAGGTTGTGGTGTTTGTGCTGCAGTATGTCCAAGAGGAGTATTGAAATTAGAAAATGGATCAGAAGAAGGAAGAATAAAATCAGTAGATATACCTTTAGGAAATGACATTGATTTAATTAAAATGATGAATGAAAGGAATGTGTCTTAATAGCAAATATTTAATAATAAATATAATTTTTATTTGGAGTTTAAGTAGTTCATTTTCAAGTGTAGAAAAAAACTACAAATTTAATTATTACGATCATGGGCCAGTTAAATCTCATGGATGGTTATCAAATAATGCAATGAATGGATATTGGAAATTCAATCTCCCTAATGGTAAACTAGAGAGGGAAGGTCATTTCCTAAACAATAAAGAACAGGACTACTGGTTTTACTACGATGATAAAGGTGCTAAAATAAAAGAGGGCCATTTCTTAAATGGGAAAATGAATAACTGGTGGAGTTTTTATAAAAATGGACAAATTTCTTTCAAATGTCAATATGTAAATGATCAAAAAAATGGTTATTGTATCATTTATTCCAATGGAAAATCAGTTAAAGCCATGCATTATATAAATGATGTGAAAACTAAAGAATGGAGTAACTATCTTTCATTTATAAAAGACAACCCTACAGTTAATCAGCTATAATTTTTATGCCTTCAATCATTAAAGTAATTATTCCTGCTTATAATGAGCAAGACTCTATCTCAAAAGTTGTAAAAGATATTCCAGAGTTTGTAGCTGAAGTTATTGTAGTAAATAATAATTCGAACGACAATACAGGTAATGAAGCCTCTAAAGCTGGTGCAACTGTTTTATTAGAGAAAAGAGCGGGTTATGGCTACGCCTGTTTAAAAGGTATGGATTACATTGCTCAACAAAAAGAACAACCAGAAATTATAGTGTTTTTAGATGGAGATTATTCCGATTACCCTGAGCAACTTACAGAAATTATAGCACCAATTTTTAATAATAATTTTGATTTTGTTATTGGAGCTAGAAATAAAGAATTGAGAGAAAAGGGATCAATGACACCACAACAAATTTTCGGGAATTGGTTAGCAACGTTCTTAATGAAGCTATTTTTTCGTTCTAGATTTACAGATTTAGGCCCTTTTAGAGCCATTAAATATGATAAATTATTAGACCTTAAAATGGAAGATAAAACCTATGGATGGACTGTTGAAATGCAATTAAAAGCTTTAAAACAAAAGCTAAATTATATAGAGATACCTGTAAAATATAGAAATAGAATAGGTGTGTCTAAAGTTTCAGGAACAGTAAAAGGAAGTGTGTTTGCAGGAGTTAAAATTTTAGGTTGGATTTTTAAATATAGTTTTAAATAAATATGGTATTAGCTGTCATCATCATCATAATATATACAATAGCACTATTGCTTATCTTTTTTTATGCTATAGCACAAATTAATCTTTTATTTAATTATCTAAAGCATAAAAAGAGTGTAAAAAACCAATCTAAGCCAAGTTTATCTGATTTTAAGGAACTTCCCTTTGTAACCATTCAACTTCCAGTATATAACGAAATGTATGTAATGGAGCGTTTGTTAACAAATATTGCTGAAATTGATTATCCTAAAGACAAATTAGAAATACAAGTGTTGGATGATTCAACAGATGAAAGCATTCATGATACTAAAAAACAGATAGAAGAATTACAAAAAAAAGGTTTAGATATTAAACATATCACTAGAACAATTAGAACCAATTTTAAGGCTGGAGCATTAAAGGAAGGACTGGAGGTTGCTAAAGGAGAATTTATTGCCATTTTTGATGCAGATTTTCTACCTCAAAAAGATTGGTTAAAACTTACTTTACCTTATTTTATAGACAAACAGATTGGTGTTGTTCAAACACGTTGGGGACATATAAATAAAGATTATTCTATCCTTACAAAAGTTCAAGCTTTTGCACTTGATTTACATTTCACCTTAGAACAAGTTGGTAGAAATAGCCAAAATCACTTTATTAATTTTAATGGAACTGCTGGTGTTTGGCGTAAATCATGTATAATAGATGCCGGTAACTGGCAAGGAGATACGCTTACAGAAGACTTGGATTTAAGTTACCGTGCTCAGTTAAAAAAGTGGAAATTTCATTACCTTGAAGATGTTGTTACGCCTGCTGAACTCCCAGTTGTAATAAGTGCTGCTCGCTCTCAACAATTTAGGTGGAATAAAGGGGGCGCTGAAAATTTCCAAAAAATGATTAAAAAAGTATTTACATCAAAAAATATATCAACTAAAACAAAATGGCACGGAACATTCCATTTATTAAATAGCACCATGTTCTTAACTATTTTAATTGTAGCTATATTAAGTGTGCCTATTTTATATATCGAAGAAATTTATCCAAAATTTAAATTTATGTTCTATCTAATGGCTTTCTTTTTAAGTAGTACCTTAATGTTTTTCTTTTGTTATTGGATTGCTTTTAAAGAACTCTATGGTGGTGGATTTAAAAACTTTATATCTTTCATTCCAAAGTTTCTTATTTTCTTTTCAATCGCTATGGGTTTTTCTTGGAATAATACAATAGCTGTTTTAGAGGGGCATTTTGGTAAGAAAAGTGATTTTATTAGGACACCTAAGTTTAATATTAATTCGGTTAGTGATAAATGGAAAGGCAATAAGTATATTATGAATAGTCTTTCTTTTAATATGGTAATTGAAGGGTTGTTAATGCTTTATTTTGGATTTGGTTTGTATAGCGCATTTATTGTAAAACCTATTGGATTCGACTTTGGAATGTTTCCTTTCCATTTAATGTTATTTGCAGGGTTTGCGTATGTTTTTTTTAACTCTATATTCAGTCGTAAATAAAAAAAATGCTAGGGTTAAGCAATATTAAATCAACAAATTATTATACTTTTTCTATTCTTACTGGACTAAGTATAATCTGTTATTATTTATTCGCTTATCAAACGATAAGAAGTAGTTATTTTGAGGTGTTTGGTCTATATACTATTTTGTTTATTCTATTTTGGGGTATCTATACTTTTCAAAAAAACAATTTCACCTTATTAGCTATAATTGCAATTCTTTTCCGATTAATATTTATTGTTGCAACACCAAACCTTTCACAAGATTTTTATAGATTTATTTGGGATGGCAGAATGATTTTAAAAGGGTTTAATCCCTATTTATATACTCCCGAATCATTTATCTCAAAAGGAATTTATCCCGTTGCAGAAGCAAAACAATTATATCAAGGAATGGGACAATTAAATGGTAGCCACTTCACCAACTATCCTCCCATTAATCAGCTCAGTTTTATTGTTTCTAACATTTTTCCTACCAATATTCTTGGAAGTATAGTCATTATGAGATTACAACTTATTTTAGCAGATATAGGTATTCTTTATTTTGGAAAAAAATTATTAGAAAAACTTAAGCTCCCTATTTCAACTATATTTTTGTATTTACTCAATCCTTTTATTATTATTGAACTTACAGGTAATCTTCATTTTGAATCGCTAATGCTATTCTTTTTAGTTTGGAGTATTTATTTGTTACATACAGAGAAATGGAAATGGGCTTCAGTTTTATTGGCCTTATCAATTTCTGTGAAGTTAATACCGTTGCTTTTCTTACCCTTGTTTTATCAACGGTTTAAAATTAAAAACTTAATTGTTTTTTATAGCATAATAATTGGAGTAACCATTTTGTTATTTGTTCCCTTTTTAAATCAAGTATTTATTAATAATTATGCTCAAACCATTGGTTTATGGTTTCAGAATTTTGAATTTAATGCCAGTATTTATTATGTTGTTAGGTCTATCGGGTTTAAAATTAGTGGTTACAATCAGATTGCGATAATTGGGAAAGCAATTCCAATAATAGTGCTAATAGTTGTGTTAGGTATTACTTTTTTTAGAAGGAATATTACTACAAACGAAATTTTATCAGCTATGATTTTAAGTTTAACTAGCTATTTCTTTTTGAGTACAACTGTACATCCTTGGTACATTGCAACATTAGTTTTATTAGGTGTTTTCACTAGCTATAAATACGTGCAAGTTTGGAGTTGGGCAGTAATTTTAAGTTACTCAGCTTATGCAACAAGTATTTATAGTGAAAACCTATGGTTAATAGGCATAGAGTATATTATTGTTTTTACTTGGTTTGGCTGGGAAGTTTTTTTCAAAAAGTCATTAACTAAGGATTCCAAAGGAGACCACCACTTAATCCAAAATGATTGAAGTTTGCATAATTCATAGTAATGTTTCGTGGTTTATTTAGATCAAGTTTATTGAATAATGAATAATTTGAATCATGATTTAATTCCATTTGATATTCTATTTCTTTTTCACTTACCGAAAGAGTAGAAAGCAAATCAATATCATTTACTTTATAGCTTATTAGTTGTTCGGTCCTTTACTACGTCAATAGACCTTGTTTCACATCCGGAAATATTTCATCATACCTTAATACTGAATTCATACTTACTCTTCTATTGATATGTTTGCGTTCTAAATCAGTAGGTTTTTGTACACCAGCAGCAGCAATAAGCTCGGCAAAACTGTGTAACGTTTCGTGATGAAAATTAGCTACTCTTCTCGATTTATCTTCAACGTTTAATCCTTTTATTAACGATTTATCTTGAGTAGCAACTCCAGTTGGGCAAGTGTTCTGATTACATTGTAAAGCCTGAATACAACCTACAGCTAACATCATAGCTCTAGCGCTATTCGCCATATCTGCCCCCAATGCGATAACTCTAGCAACATGAAAGCCAGTAAAAACTTTACCTGACGCAATTATTTTTATATCTTTTTTTAAGTCATAGCCATTCAAAATATCTACTACAAAAGCTAACCCATCTCTTAACGGCATTCCCAAGGAGTTCGAAAATTCTACAGGTGCAGCTCCTGTTCCACCTTCACCACCATCAACCGTAATAAAATCTGGTTTAATTCCAGTTGAAATCATTGCCTTACATATTTCTACAAACTCTTCTTTTTTACCAACACATAATTTAAACCCTATGGGTTTTCCACCTGATTTTTCTCTTAGTAATTTTACAAATGCCATTAAGCCTTCTGCAGAAGAAAAGCTTGTATGGCTTGGAGGAGAATGAACATCTGTAAAGGGCTTTACATCCCTAATTTTTGCAATTTCTTCCGTATTTTTTGCAGCAGGTAAAATTCCACCATGGCCAGGTTTTGCTCCTTGAGAAAGCTTTATTTCTATCATTTTAACATTCTCCAATATTGCTTTTTTAGCAAAAGTATCTTCACAAAAATTGCCATCATGTGTTCTACATCCAAAATATGCTGTTCCTATTTGCCAAATTAAATCGCCACCCGGTTCTAGATGAAAAGGACTAATAGAACCTTCTCCTGTATTGTGTGCAAACCCTCCAATTTTAGCACCTTTATTTAATGCCAATACAGCATTTTTGCCTAGTGAACCGTAACTCATTGCTGAAATATTTAACAAACTTGCGGAATAAGGTTTTTTACAATCAGATCCTCCAACGGTAACTCTAGGATGAGGGTCAATATTTTCTTTTTTTGTAGCATACATAGAGTGATCCATCCATTCATAACCAGTTCTGTAAACATCCATACGTGTACCAAAAGGAGTAGTATCATTTGTTTTTTTTGCTCTTTGATAAATTAATGAACGAAATTGACGGTTAATAGGTGTCCCTTCAGTATCAGTTTCTACAAAATATTGCATTATTTCTGGTCTAATTTTTTCCAATATATACCTGATATTACCAATTACAGGAAAGTTCTTTTTTATCGTATGTTTTTTCTGCAAAATATCGGCATAACCAATAATTACAATTGGTCCAACAACTACTAAACTCAATAATATAGGTGTCCAGTACATAGCAATTATTGCAATTGTTGTTACAGACATTATTGATATGATGATAAATGTACCTCTTACTTTCATATTGTATTTTTAATTTTAAATATACCGTTCTGCCCAATTGGCAATCATTTTTCCTACATAAGTAGAGTCCTTTTTATTCGACAGTAAATGATCTGCCCCATCAAGTGATATAAAACTTTTAGGATGCCATGCTGCTTGGTAAATTTGAGCAGCATTCTCTATACCTACAGTTGTGTCTTGTGGTGAATGCATTACTAATATTGGCTTTTTAAGATTCCGAACTGTTTCATCCATGTTTTTTTCATTGATGTCATCTAAAAACTGTTTCTGAATACTAAATTCTCTTCCACCAATTAATAATGTAGCTTCTCCTTTTTCGTTAATTTCATCTATTCCAGATTTAAACAAGTGTGAAACATGTTGAGGGCTTGAAGGTGCTCCAATAGTTGCTACAGCTTTCACACTAAGTATTTTATGAGCAGCAAAAATAACAGCAGCTCCTCCCAATGAATGTCCAATTAAAATAGTAGGAGCAGAATAATTTTCTTCTAGATATTTTGCTGCTGAAATTAAGTCTTCGACATTCGAAGAAAAATTAGTGTTTTCAAATTCTCCTTCGCTTTCACCTAATCCAGTAAAATCGAATCGTAAAACAGCAATTCCACAGGCGTTTAGTGCTCTACCAATATTTTTAACTGCAGTTAAATTTTTATTACAGGTAAAACAATGAGCAAACAATGCATACCCTATTATCTCACCTTCTGGGAATTCAAGTCGAGCAGCAAGTTCATGTCCCGTATCGTTTCTAAATTTTACATTCTTACTTTTCATAAATTTCTTCTTCTGTTGTATTTATCAAATTAATGGATTATTAAATTTTTAAATTGTCTATCAATTGACTAAATGAGCTTAAGTATTTTAAAGGATAGACGAACTAGATGCATATTCCTTACAAAAAATTGAAGAACATAATTAAGTAGGATGTTTTTAGAACTGTTACTTTGATCGTATGGAGAGAGTACTTTTAACATAATTTTAGTTTTATAGAATGCATGTTTTTTCTTTTAACAATACATTTAAAATAGAGTGATTTAAGGAATAATCTACTGCTAAATCAATTACATGTAGACCATCAATAGTTAAGCATTTTGATAAAACTTCTTGAAAATTATCATCCGATGTTGGTCGATGTCCGATTGCTCCATAGCTTTCAGCATATTTTACAAAATCAGGGTTTTTATAATCCAATCCAAAGTTGTCAAACCCCATTCCTTTTTGCTTCCATTTAATCATTCCGTAAGAACTATCATTTAATATGATAACGACCATATTTAATCCCAAACGAACGGCAGTTTCCAGCTCTTGAGAATTCATCATAAAACCGCCATCCCCACAAACAGATATTACTTTTTTGTTTGGGTTAATCAGCTTTGCTAACATTGCTGAAGGTAATCCTGCTCCCATGCTTGCTAAGGCATTATCTAACAACAAGGTATTAGGTTGGTAGCATTTATAATTTCTTGCAAACCAAATTTTATAAATACCATTATCTAAAGTTACAATGCCGTCATCAGGTAATTCTTCTCTCACTAAATGAACTAGACGTTGTGGTAAAATAGGAAAACGATGATCTTCTGAATACTTTGTTAAATGTTTTTCTACCTCAGACTTAATTCTTCCGAAATATGATAAGTCCCAATTAGAACAATCATTAATATGTTTTGCTAAATGAATTACTGAGGAAGCAATGTCTCCAATTACATTTAACTGTGGAAAATATACTTCATCTACCTGAGCAGGGAAAAAGTTAACATGAATTACTTTAGTTCCACCTTCTTTCATAAAAAATGGCGGTTTTTCAATTACATCATGTCCAACATTTATAATTAAATCTGCTCTATTGATGGCACAGTGCAAGAAATCATCTGCAGAAAGTGCTGCTGTTCCTAAAAATTTTGGATGCCGTTCATCAACAACTCCTTTACCCATTTGGGTATTAAAAAATGGAATTCCTGTTTTTTCAATAAATGCTTTTAATGCTCGACTTGTTCTTTTTCTATTCGCTCCAGCTCCAATTAACAATAAAGGCATTTTTGCCTTTTCTATCATCTCTACTGCCTCTTGTATTGCCATTTCATTGGCATCAGGTCTTCTGTGTCCAACTACTTCAAAAATTTTATCGTCACATTCTTCTGCAGCAATATCTTCAGGCAATTCTAAATGAACTGTTCCTGGTCTTTCTTCTATAGATAAACGATAGGCTTCTCTAACCATAGACCCGATGTTGTTTCCGTTTACAATTTGTCGTGTATATTTTGTGATGGGCTTCATCAACTCCACAATGTCCACAATTTGAAAACGCCCTTGTTTTGATTTTTTAATCGGTTTTTGACCGGTAATCATCATCATAGGCATTGCCCCTAATTGAGCATAAGCTGCTGGTGTTGTAAAATTAGTTGCTCCTGGGCCAAGTGTTGCCAAACATACACCGGGTTTTCCCGTTAATCGGCCATAAGTTGCAGCCATAAAACCTGCTCCCTGTTCGTGACGAGTCAACACCAATTTAATTTTGGAATTTTTCATCGAATCTAGAAAATCTAAATTCTCTTCACCAGGAATTCCAAAAATATATTCTACTCCTTCATTTTCTAATGCTTTTATAAACAAATCGGATGCTTTCATAACTACTTCTTTTTAGAATTATTCAAATAAATGAAATATAACTTTTATATAGGATGGTATTGTTTACCCTAAAACTTTCACCCCAATCACTCCCACAAGAAAACCTAAACTAGCTCCAAATGCTGGTATCCAATTCTTTTTTAATTTAGACATCGGTGCAATATCCTGAAAGATCAAGTAAATCAATCCACCAGCTGAAAATAGCATAAGAGCTCCAACAGTCATTGGCATATCTGCTAATATGTAATAACCAATCAAGGCTGCTATTACTCCAGAAAAACTTAATAGAAAAAGAATAAGTAAAGATTTTTGAGAAGAGTAGTTGGTTTTCAAATCCATGTATGCGTTAAATGATTCAGGTAAATTTTGAATGCCGATAATCATCGCCAACAACATCCCTAGTTTTGGGTTTGTGGAAAATACTGCGCCCATTGCAATAGCTTGAGGGATAAAATCCGAGAGCATACTAAGTAACTGAGCTATTGATCCACTTCTCTTTTCCATGAATTGATCAATAAAAAAGAAAGCAATAGTTCCTGCTGCAAAGCAAATTAGAATAGGTATTAAGGAGAGCAATTTCATTCCTTCAGGAACTAATATTAATCCAACAGAAGCTATCAAAACACCTCCACCAAAAGCAATAGAAATATGAATAATTTCCGCTTTTATAATCCCTTTTTTAACGTGAATTCCAAAATAATGTGATAGGATGCCTCCCAAGAAAATAGTGGATCCTGAGAGAAGGGCACAAATAATTATAAACGTTAAATCTGTCAAGTTATATTTATTAGAAGCTAATAGCTGCTTCTATATTAAAGCCATCGAATTTCGCTCCTGCAAATCTTCCAGTCCAAGCACCTCCAGTATATTGTTGATTTACGTATTCAACTTTTACTAAAATATTTTTTGAAATAAACCAACCCCCGCCAATATTTAATCGGCTAATTTCTAAATCTTCTGTTGCACTTTCACGAGCCTTGCCTTGCACTGTATTGTACCTGCTTGCCACGTAAAATTTTTCTTCTGTTCCGAAACGATAAATTAGTTCTGCAGCTAGTTGGGTAAATGATCCTTCTCTATCGGTAACTGGTTGGGTAAATTCATTATTTCCAGAGGCTAATTCGTATATTCCAAAAAGTTCAAATCCTTTAAATTTTATAAAAGGATTAACTTGAACTGCTGTGAGTTTGGTAAATCGTGCATTGTATCTACCATCAAATGCTCCTCCTTGGCTGTTGCCAAGTGAGTCTGGTTGTGTTTCTAATATATTATAATACCTAGCGCCTGTTCGATCTCCCCCGTAAAGCCATGTACCTGTGCTTGTCCCCTGATTAGTATAAACAGACCCGGTCAACCGCACTCTCAGATTATTGTTCAATTGTTTATCAAAGCCTATTTTACCATAAAAAGAAGGTTGATTTTCGCTTTGATCATTAAGCACTACGCTTTGATTTAGTTTGCCATTGGTAACTCCAATAACTGTAAGCCAGCCATTTTTTTGAAGTGTAACTTCGCCAAATGCTTCAGTAGAAAAAGCATCCATAATATAATTTCCTACAAAAGGATTAAAAATTGCTCGGGCATTGTCTGATCTACGAAAGTGGGCATCACCATAGTTAAATTCATCGAGACCAACAGTAATTGTGGTATAATTCATAAATCCTTCTAAAAACCCCGAATTGATAAAATCAAGTTTGTCTATTTGAATATGCCCTCCTTTAATCCAAGTTTCATTGTGGTGCCTTGATGAGAGGTAGGTTCTAAGATGCATGCGGAGACCATCAATTAATTGAACATCTAAATTTAAATTGGCTGCAGGCAAGTTGAAATTTGTACCCAATTCAACCAAGTTACCTAAATCATTTCGTTGATTTACCGATTGAAACTGCATAGCGAAATCGCCACCAACTCTAACTTTAACACCCTCAAAATTAACGCTGTCTACTTTAGATGTTTCAAAGTTATTAAGCCCCTGTTTGTCGTTGGGGCTAAAATATTGAAGGTTGGGTTGTTGTGCTTTCAAAACAATTGAAAAGACACAAAGTGATAGTAGTAAAATTTTTCTCATTTCTTTTATTTATTTGATTGTAATAGCCCTATGGCTCTTTATTTTTTGTAAACCACTTTAAAGTTTAATGTAATTGCATCACCTGTTTTCATTGCCCCAAACATAAATGAAGGGGGCTCTACATTGTAATCTGTCATATTAAGTTTATGTGAACCTATGAAAGTTATTGATCCATCATCATTGATTTCGCAATAAGCTAACATTTCAATGTCTTTAGTAATTCCTGCAATTGTGAGCTTGCCATTTGATTTAATCAGGTAACCATCATTTTGAGATGATATTATTGAAGAAGTTAGTTGATAATGTATGTTTTTATATTTATCCGATTTTAATGCCTTATAAGCATTTTTGTTAAGCCCTTCACTATCACTTTTTAAATCCTTTACATGTAAAGAGAAGGAAAGAGATTTTATCGAAACAAGATCATCACTTCCTGATTTAAGCATAAACTTAGCTTCACCAGTAGTAGATAGAGCATCCATTTCCCAATCATGTAAAGTAGAAGTACCTGATAACTTTATATCAAAACCTTTAGTTTCTATGATTTTATAGATCGATTGCCCATATCCGATGTTAGTTACCATGATACAGATAAGAATTCCTACTAACCTAGTTAGTTGTTTTTTCATTTGCTTTCGATTAAAAGAGGTTCCACCAGAATAGTTAATTCCATACTGATTTTTGACTTAACAGAATTTGATATTAAACAAGCATTTTCAGCTTTTTTTAAAATACGCGTGGCTTTATCTCTATATTTCTCATTATGAATAACAACAGTAGGTTGAAGTAGAATTTCGCTCATCAATAATTTACCTTCTACCATTTCCAGCTTTCCTTTAGCTTGGCAGTTAAAACTTGTAAATTCTAGTGTAGAATTATCAGCAATAGCCAAAAATGTCGTCATTAAACAACCACTAATAGCTGCCACAAACAAATGTTCTGGCGACCAAACCCCTGCAATCCCTTTAGGAAACTCTGGAGGAGTGGCTACTTCAATACAAACGCCATTTTTCTTATTCAACTCGGGAGAACATATAATGCCTTTTCGACTGTTTTCCCAATTTACATCTACATTGTAATAGTACGATTCCATTGTTTTTCTATTTAAAGGATTGTTTTATAATCCTGATTAAATGTTTTTTAAAACACGATTTAATTTTTCATTTACCTCTTTAGCATAATCTTCAATAACCTTATTTTTAATGATCTTCATCGCTTCTAAAGGATTAATTATGGCCACTTCTACCTCTTGATTTTCCATTTCTCGAATAGTTACATTGCAGGGTAGCATCAAACTGATATTTTGGTCTACAGAAAGTACTTTATCTGCAAAAACAGGATTACATGTCCCTAAAATAAGATGAGGCAAATAATCCTTATCCAATTTTTTCTTCATGACGGCTTGAATATCAATTTCAGTTAACACACCAAACCCTTCAGCTTGCAAAGCATCTTCAACTTTTGACCGTACAGCGGTTACTGTTGTTCCCGTAATTTTTTTTGAATTGAAATATTTCATAACTTATTTAATTAATAATAATTGGAATAATTACAGATTCTTTAATCCGACCACTAGGGTGTATCAATAAGTGTTTTATTGTTGTTCTACTCAAACTTTTTAATGGATTTAACTTTAAAAGTTATAGGAAAAATTCGTCAGTTCTTCGGATACTCTCCATAATTTAGCTGCTATTGTTTTATTATGTGAAATTTTGTTAGAGTTTACTTTCCCAGGCTTTCCTTTCATGTTCCTAAAACCAATTGGACCATAATAGTCACCTCCTTTTACATTTAACCCTAATGCTCCTTGAAGAATTGGTAGAGCAGCTTTGTCTTGAGCGTGAGTGAAAAAGGGAATAAATAATGGAGCTATAATTTTAGCAATTTTAGGTAGATACTGTCCTATATTTGTATTTGAAACTCCTGGATGAGCTGCCACAGCTATGATACAGCTTCCTTTTTTTTTCAGTTTTCTTTGTAATTCATAGGAAAACATTAAGCAAGACAACTTACTTTGTCTGTAAGCTCCCATTTTTGAATATTCTTTTTCACTATTTAAATTATCAAAATCTATTATTGCTTTTAGATGAGCGTTACTGCCTAAAGACACTATCCTAGGGTTTTCTCCTTTATTTAATTGTGGCAGCAATAAACCTGTAAGTAAAAAATGAGAGAAGTAATTAATCCCCATTTGGCTTTCAAACCCATCGGCTGTTTTTGAAAAAGGAGGAACCATAATCCCTGCATTAATTATAAGTAGGTCTAATTTTCCGAAAGTTGAATCAAATAACTTTGCAAATGAACTAACAGATGAAAGTTTAGCTAAGTCTAATTCCATTATCACTAAATTTGCATTCAAGATTTTTTTAATTATTTGTTCCTTTGCTTTTTCTGCTTTTCTTTTGTTTCTACAAGCCATTATAACCTTAAACCCTTTTTGAGCAAGAACAACAGTTGTTTCATATCCAAGCCCACTATTTGCTCCTGTTACTACAGCAATTTTTCCTTTTTGGGATGGTATTTTATTTAAATCAAACATTATTATTTAGAATCATTTGTGTTTAGTTTATTTGTCTACTGTTGGCTTAATCATTTCCTCTGCTTCGTAGTTCCCCCTGTACCTGCTCCTAATATTGCTATTCTTTTCATTTTTGTATCTTAGTTAGTTAGGATTATTTTCAATGCTTTTTCTTCTGCGGCATTAGCAAAAACTTCGTAGGCATTAATTATTTCATCTAATCTAAAATGATGAGTGATTAATTCTTCTGGTTTAATTTTTCCTGATTGTACAGTTTTTAAAAGCATAGGGGTAGTATTAGTATTTACCAGTCCCATCGTAATGGTGATGTTTTGAATCCACAACTCTTGAATTTGGAGGTCTACACTATGGCCATGTACACCAATATTGGCAACATGTCCTCCTGGTCTAACAATATGCTGGCAAATATCGAATGTAGCAGAAGCTCCTACTGCCTCTATGGCCACATCTACTCCATCTTTTGTTTCTGACATGATTTTTTTGACTGCATCTTCTTCACCAGAATTAATGGTATGAGTAGCACCTAGTTTCTTAGCTAGTTTTAAACGATTTTCATCTAGATCAATCATATATATTTTTGCAGGAGAATAGAATTGTGCGGTAAGTAAGGCTGACATTCCAATTGGTCCAGCTCCTATAATAGCAATTGTATCACCTGGTTTTACACAACCGTTAATCACACCAATTTCATGGCCAGTAGGTAGTATATCACTTAACATAACTAATGCTTCTTCGTCAATTCCTTCTGGAACTGCATAAAGGCTATTGTCTGCATGCGGAATTCTCGTATACTCTGCTTGAGTTCCATTGATAAGGTGACCTAATATCCAACCCCCATCTTCACAGTGACTATACATTTGTTTTTTACAATATTCACAAGAACCATCAGCAGTTATACATGAAATAATTACATGATCTCCCTTCTTAAAATTCCTTACGGAAGTACCCACCTCTTCTATTATGCCAATACCTTCATGTCCCAATGTGGTTCCTGGGTTACAGCTCGGAGTTTTACCGTGTAATATTCCCAAATCAGTACCACAGATGGTGGTTTTTAGAATTTTGACTAATGCGTCTGTTGATTTTTCAATGCTTGGTTTAGCTATTTCTTTCCATTCAATTTTTCCAGGTCCATTGTAAACAAGACCCTTCATCATTTTATTGGATTTTGTCATAGAATCATTTGGCTTTTCTTTTTCGTTTGGTACTATTGTGTTTGACATAATTTTTTAGATTTGATTATGAATAAATAATTAGCTATTAATAAGCTTTTTCTTTTCTTGATATTCTTCTTTCTGAGCCTCTATTATAAGACAAACCAGGTCATAGTTTGTTATAATACTTTGAGCTGCTTTCGCATGATTTACAGATTACAACATCTTTATTTTTCCGTATTAAGAATAGTTGCAAATTCATTATCAACTGTAGATATTCTAGGAATATTTTATGCTTGCAAATCGACTAAAATCATTATTTTGAGTAATGAATTTCAATTACTATTCAAAAGTGCGAACTTTAATTGCCTGGCGTGTTATATAGTTAGAAAGAAGAATTACATAATTCACACATTTAATATGGGTTGTTTCTACTAAAGTATTTAATCAGTTGATTGCTAATTATATTAAATTTGGTTCTCTCAAATTAGTTATAACTTTTGGGTAACAAACTGAGTATTTTAGAGATGAGGAATTTTGCTTGAACAGCCTTTATTGGATAATTTTAAAAAATAGAAACCCCATGTCTTGTTACATAGGCTGTTTTATGTTATGTAGATATGATTTATTCTGTCACACCTATCGAAATAAGTGTCACTTCTGATTATTTTTATTCATTTTGCACTCGTTAAACTAATGTTCATGACAATGCCTCATTATTGATAGGACACATGGATTGGCGGTATATATTTTCTAATAAAATCTATCCGAAAATAAAGGGGTGTAGGTTGGGCTAATGGTCAAAAAGTCCACTTTGTTTTTAAAAAAAGTCCACTTTTAATTTTGGGCTAAAAACCAAAAAAGCCTCGAACATATACTGTTCAAGGCCTTCGGTAAGTGGTGCCTCCAGGAATCGAACCAGGGACACAAGGATTTTCAGTCCTTTGCTCTACCAACTGAGCTAAGGCACCAATTGCTTAATTAAGCGGATGCAAATATATACTCATTTTTATTATTCACAAAAGGAAATTTGTAAAATTTGATTTTATAAATTTGCATTACCAAACAATCATTAAAATGAGCCATAATTAATTTGAATTATATTGAGCTTAGATGAATTATAAAATCAAAGCATAGCGTCATTTACGGTTTTATTTTCTAATGAAATATAAGTGCAATAAAAACTAATTATACGGGTTATTTTATTTTTTTTTTGGTAAAATATAGAAAATGCTTATGAATCTTATTGTAGATGTGGGAAATACGTATGTTAAGTTTGCTGTTTACAGAGGTGAAGACTTAATTCATAAAATTAGTTTCAAGCTTACAAAGTTTGAAGAACAGTACAATTCATTAAAAAAGA